>CP011209.1 GCA_001029635.1 Candidatus Wolfebacteria bacterium GW2011_GWB1_47_1 | reverse complement strand
AAAACCCGTGCGCCAAAGGCGCACGGGTTTTTCTACGGTTCATATTTCATTTTTCGATTTTCTCCGCCTCCCTAAACGCATCTACAATCGGTTGGAAGCCTCCTTCGAGTACCTTTTCGACATTATGCCACTTCTTGTTGATACGATGATCGGTAATACGGTCATCGGGAAAGTGGTAGGTGCGGATCTTTTCACTGCGATCTCCGGTGCCGATCACATCTCGCAAGGCGCCTAGTTTGGCCGCTTCCTTTTGCATCTTGATATCATAGAGTTTGGCACGGAGCATGCCCATGGCCGTTTCGCGGTTGCCAAATTGTGAGCGTCCCGATTGCGACGAGACAACGATACCGCTCGGCTTGTGGACGATGCGCACAGCGGTCTCTACCTTGTTTACGTTCTGTCCGCCAGGGCCGGAAGAACGGAAGAAGGATACATCTAGGTCTCCTTCGCGGATCTCGACCTCTGTTGCTTTGACCTCTGGCATTACCAAGACGGATGCGGTGGAGGTATGGATGCGGCCTTGGCGTTCCGTTTTAGGCACGCGCTGTACGCGATGGACACCAGACTCCTGTTTGAGGTCATCGAATGCGCCTGACCCCTCGACGGTGGCAACGAACGACTTATAGCCATCGAATGTGTCTGCGTTGAAGTCTTCGACCGCAAATTTCCACCCGCGAATGGCGGCATATTTTTGATACATGCGCGCCAGGTCACCCGCAAAGATCGCGGCCTCATCGCCCCCGGCACCTGCGCGTATTTCAAGAATTATTTTCTGTAGTTCACCTTGCATATATATATATATCCTTATAATACAAGAAAGGTCAATGTTATGTATTTTGTCGCATATACAACATCGGCATTCTCATGAAAAATGGGAACATATTTTTACTTATTATAAGACTATGGAGGGATACAGACCATCGCAAGAGGAAATAAATAAGGCAGAAGAACAGATGGGTCCAAAGCAAAAGAAAGCTTCTGAGGTAAGGGCTACAGTCGTAGAAAGGTTTGGGTCATCGGATGCTGAATATATAAATGATCTAAAAAATCTAAAGAAAAGGGCAGTTGGTTCAAATGGTTTTATCATAGAAGGGGTAGTAAAAGGACATAAAGTCTATGTTATAAACAAAGATGGCTATAACAATTGGTCATGTATAGTAGATGGAAAGGATATTGAACCCACAGATGCATATAGGATTGGAACAAAATATAATAAAATTATTGAGACAGGAATAACGGGTTTTCGATGGAGCCTCAACGCATTGGAGGTTGCTGAAGATATGGCAAAAGGAGAACTTTTTCAAGAAGAGCAACATGACCAGGTTGTAAACGATTTATTGGGTAAAACTAATAATGAAGAAAAATAAAAACCGCTCACGCGGTTTTTTGGTACGCAATAGTATCGACTTGCGATGTCGATAATATTTACGTCATTGCAAGACGTAAATATTGGCATTAGAGGATTTACCTGGTATGCTTTCACTATGGACCGTGAAGAAATTATCGCAAAATTGTATGTCTAATCTCACTAAACAAGAAGTCAAAAAATCCGTTGTTTATTGGCAAACCGTTGCAAAACATGACTACGAAACGATGGTGGGTCTTTTTAAGCTGAAACGATATTCGGATAGTCTGTTTTACGGGCATCTTGTTTTAGAAAAGACGCTAAAGGCTTTAGTGGTGAAAAATACAGGCGCGCATCCAAAACCAATTCATAACCTTTCTGTTTTGGCGCAGGACGCTGGGATTGATCTCTCAAAAGAAGATAGGGAGTTTTTAGCTGAAGTAAGTAAGTTCAATATTTATGCCAGATATCCTGACTATAAATTGTCATTTTATAAGTTGTGTAACCTCGAATATACAAAGCCGAGAATCGAAAAGATAAAGGCATTGTTTAAAAAATTATGGTAAATACAAAAGCATTTAATGAGGCAAAAGCTGTTGCAATCAGGTACAAAGCACTTTTGGAAAGTGATAATTTTCCGGTAAAAAAAATGATTATTTATGGATCATTCGCGAAAGGAGTTATGAAAGAGTTCAGTGATATAGATGTGTGTGTAGTGTCGGATAAATTTACCAGAAATAAAGACAAACACGAAACATATTTATGGGAGAAGGCTATAGAAGTAGACGTCCGTATTGAGCCTGTTGCATATACGCCAAAAGATTTTATCAATGCCGATCCGTTGGCGTACGAAATAAAAAAATTTGGTGTGGCAGTATAAGTAAACAACAAAAGCCGCTCAAATGAGTGGCTTTTGTTGAGACAGAGTATACTATATCGACTTACTTGCCTCGTCGCAGTCTTCGAGTGAAGGCGAGCGGTGGCATTGCATTGAAAATCATACCTTCTTCTGATAGATTCTGATATGGACGTGCCATACCGTACAAAGGAGTCAATAAGGGGAGAAATAAGGAAATTAGTTGACCCAGGCGTATATGCAAGAGGGTTTAATTATTATCGGGATGGACTGGTGGGAGAAATAGAGCTATATACGGTTAGCAAGCCGGATAGCGTGGGGGTACGGGCAAAGGTATTTGGCACGAAGGCGTATTCGACGAGCTTTACGTTTTCCGAGCAGGATGGCATTTTGAATGTGAGGTGCAGTTGTCCCTATGAGTGGGGGTATTGTAAGCACGCTGTCGCGTTGGGGCTGAAGTATAGTAGTGAATTATATGGCCGGCAAGGAGGATTAGCGAGTGATCATTCTGAGCCTGCGGAAGGAGTTCTTATGAGAAAAAGCGGACTTTTGGATTCCACGGACCTTGATATGGACATGTTTTTTGTGGATGTGTTGAAGTCTATCAAGACAAAACGAGAAGAGGATCCTAAAAAAGAGTACGAAACTGCGCCGGTGGGTAATTTTTTTACAGGGACATACGGCAGTAGTCGGTTTGAGGAGAAATATAGCCTTGTCTTGTCTCGAGGGTATCACACTGGCGATCTACGATTTGAAATAACAGATGGGAAGGCGAATGCATATCATTACGGCATCCCTTATTCAGAGATCCTAAGGAAGGAGGAAGGGAATTTGAACGAGGATCAGAAGGAGTTGCTCGAATATTTGGATGGTGGACGGCGAAAAGGGGCAATCGATGCAGGGACCGTATTGGAATTGACAAAAAAAGCTTCCATTGGAATGTATTGGGGAAGGAAGGCAAAGAGTAACGCACTGAGGTTTAGCGAGATGCGCCCAGAAATAAAAGCAAAGATTTTTTTTAAGCAAAGTATGAGTGGGGCACAGCAAGGCGGGGATCTTTTTGCAGACAACGTCACGTTGGCACTCGAGGGTAATTTAGGAGACGAACGCTCGGTAAAAATGTTTTCGAGCGATAATTGGCTGATAACGATAGAAGATAATCAGATCAATATGTATCCATCGACACCACTATTATCCGGGATCCTTGCGAGGATGTTTATGGGAATGTATGAAGATCGCATGCAGAAAGGGGTGCGGAGATCAAGATGGTCTACGAGGTTGGGAGAAGAAGAAATAATAAATTGTAAAGAGCTAATCAGGGATGCCGGGGCTATTTTTGCCCTGGAGCATGAGTTTTCAAAAGACCTGACGATGCATAAGTGGGAGAATGTGAAGCCCGTTATCGTGGTAGATTTTGATGCACAAGAAGCAAAACTAAAAGTCGTCGCAATGATGGATTATGGATTTGAAAAGGTTGATATAGGGACGGCGTGTTTTCGCAGTGTGAAAAATGAACGGACCTCCTTTCAACGGCGGTTCAATCCAAGTGGTGAGAAATATCTGATACGGATCAGTAAAGAGGTGATAGACTACGCGCTCATTGATGCAAAGACAGAGTTGGAAATGTTCGGCAAGCTGTGTAGTGATAATAGGTTTGGATTTTCAAAGACGCTTACCTGTAAGAAGCAGGGGAGTAGGCAGGTGACATCATACTTGGAAAATAATTGGCCCTTCCTTAAAAAAGCGGGATATCCGATCGAATTTGTGAGGGACGAGATTGAATGTGCGACAGAAAACTTCAAAGCAGATATTAACGTTGATTTTAATACCGAAAATGATCTACTAGCTTTTGATTTCGAATGTTACTGCGGTGAAGATAAGATAGGACTCGAGGACCTAAGAAAATATGTCGAAGGAGAGGGGGCATTTCTGAAGACAGGAGACGGCAGGCTTCTTAAGGTTGCCAACAGGGAGGAATTGGAAAAATTCATCCATATGCTTGAAAGCTTTCATAAAAAGGAGGGTCAGCGGTTCGAGGGGAAGGCATACCATGCTCCAGAGTTGGGCAACGTGATAGCCGAGTCGAACTATTATAATACGAGGGTTTCCGAAGGCTTCCGTTCTTTTATGCACGAAGCGCAAGAGGGCAAGCCGGTCGAGAATGTAAAGATTCCTGAAAAAATGGGCGCGGTCTTGCGACAGTACCAGAAAGAGGGAATCAACTGGTTTTACTTTTTGCGTAAATATCGGTTTGGCGGAATCCTGGCGGACGATATGGGTTTAGGTAAGACACTGCAAGCATTGTTGCTTATAGATATGAACAGGGAGGCAGGCAAGCCGACAATCGTGGTTTGCCCGAAGACATTGTTGTTTAATTGGCAGGATGAGGCGACTAAATTTTTTCCCAAGTTGAAGACATTGGTCGTAGACGGGGCGCCGAGGGAGCGGGAGGGAAAAATAAAACATGCAGCCGAGTACGATTTAGTGGTTACTTCATTTTCTGCACTGAAAAAGGATGCCGATATCTATGCGGCAGTGGCGCTGAAATTCAATTATTGCATCGTAGATGAGGCACAATACATAAAAAATCAGGGCACGCTCAGCGCAAAGGCGGTAAAAAAGATCGATGCGGATTATCGGATCGCCATGACGGGAACTCCACTGGAGAATAGCATTTCTGAAATCTGGTCCATATTTGATTTCGTCATGCCGGGATTTTTGGGTAATTATAGTTCATTTAAGGCGAGGTTTGAGAATCCGATTATGAAGCAAAGCGATGCTGAAGCGCTTGCGGACCTACGGGGGAAGATATCATGCTTTATGCTAAGAAGGTCTAAGTCAGCCGTACTCAAAGAGCTACCGCCGAAGGTGGTGCAAATAGCCCATTGCCAGTTGGGAGACCATCAAAATATTCTGTATCAGGAGATTCTCGCAAATACCAAGAAAGAGATTTTTGATACGGTAAAAGAAAAAGGATTCGCGAAATCGCAAATCCATATTTTGGCGGCGCTGATGAAGCTTCGACAAGTGTGTAATCATCCGGCGTTACTTTTAAAGGATGTGAATTATAGGAAATACGAGTCCGCAAAACTGGATCTGTTTATGGAATTGGTGGATGAGGTTATGGCTTCAAATCGCAAGGTGCTTGTGTTTAGTCAATTTACTTCGATGCTTGATATCTTGGCAAAAGAGATGAAGGCTAAAAAAATCGAATTTAATTATTTATCAGGAAAGACGCATAACAGAAAGGAGTTGGTGGATGATTTCAACATAAACCCGGATAAAAAAGTATTTTTGATAAGCCTCAAGGCAGGAGGAACTGGCCTAAACTTGGTATCAGCAGACAATGTAATCATTTTTGATCCCTGGTGGAATCCGAGCGTAGAAAACCAGGCAATTGACCGGGCGCATCGAATCGGTCAAAAGAATTCAGTGAACGTATATAAACTAGTTACGAAGGGTACGATCGAAGAAAAGATACTGAAGCTTCAAGAAAAGAAAAAGTTTCTGTTTGATAACCTGGTAGATGAAAGCAATGACCTGTTCAAGAAGCTAACCTGGGATGAAGTCAGGGAACTATTTGATTAAGAAGGAATAATATGTGTGATAACGGTAGTATTGGAGAAGAAAAAAACCGCGCAAGCGGTTTTTTGCTCCACTATTTATAAAAAAAGTGGAAAAAGATAGGTTCAGTATCTGTCGGGAGGGTATATAGGCGAGCGCCTATAGCAAACAAAAAAGGCTTATTCAGCCTTTTTGTTTTTGGAAACGCGGACCTTCTTGACCGGTTCAATCTTGGCGGTTGCGCGGGCCTTGAACTTCTCAACGCGTCCTGCGGTATCCATAACCTTTGCCTTTCCGGTATAGAACGGGTGGCAGTTGTAGCAGATATCGACGTCAAACTTTGTCTGGGTCGATCCGACAGTAGTCTTGTTGCCGCATACGCAGGTAACTTCTGCTGTCGAATTGTATTGTGGGTGAATTTTTGCCTTCATAATGATTGTGTATCGATGTCGCCGTCGTCAGTTCGTCACTGGTCCGAATCGCACCGATCAACTTGTCTGCCTTGGGCAGATAGTGAATGAATAATAGGGGGTTTTAGGGAATTAGTCAACCCGGGGGGCGAAAAACGGAAAAGGAAACGGGGGAAAAGGAAAAAACGAAAAAGGGTGTCATCCTGTGTCCAAGCCTTTCCGCCCGCTGGCGGAACACGGGATCCAGGCTATATAGATCCCAGATCATTGGATAGGGCCGATAGATTTCACCTACGCTAAAAGAAAAAACCCGCCGCAAGAAGCGGCGGGGTGTTAGCTGGTGGGTCTAGTACCAGAAGGGGGAGAGTGCCATAGCGATAAACATAACCGCCAGGAGTCGGCACGCCCAGCGAAGTACAGCATCGGCTCGGTGAAATATGATCGCCAAAACGCCGAAGCCGCCACCGAGGAAGCCAAACATCGACTCCTCGTAAGGGAAATTCGACGCACGGTCTATGACCGCACATGCCACGCAGGCGATACCCAACACGAAAAGCGTGATGGAAACGCCGGCAAGAAATGCCTCTTTTTCTTCTTTAGTTAGCATATAAAAACCCCCAGAAGATAAGTAAACTACTAAATATATTTTACAACACAATAGTGTAAATTGTCAAGGTTTATAAAAAGAAGGGGTAAAAAAGCGGCCACTGGGGCCGCTCGGGTAAAACAAGGGAATACTACGGTAGGATCGCGATGATGTTCTGTAGTGGATCGTTGGTGACGACCGAGACTCTGCCGTCGCACAGAGGAATGATCTTTACGATCGCATCATACCGTCTACCCCCAAGCTCAAAAGTCCCTTTCGCGTAGGTACGATACCACGGGTTAAGGACCATGTGGAGGACGACGGGAGGGTAGTTCTCGGTCGTCCACGGTGCTATGGGCTTGAATTCGGGGTACGCCGCTGAAAACTTCTGGTCTGCGGTAACGAGGTAACTGTGGCACTGACCACATCTCGCCGATTCTCTGGACGCAATCACTTCTGGTGAAATGGGGGTGATGAAGTTAGATAACACCACGCCCCATGCCATAAGATTGATCGCAACAAGAATCATTCTCCAATGATCACTGCGCTTCTGGGTCGTGCGCCTCGTTTTAAATGAGGCTGCGGCAGAACAAAGGATAAACCACTTCTGTGCGAAAAAGCGTTTCATGGGAATTCTCCTTATCGCGCCCGAAGGCAGAATCTGAAAATATCTAAATATATTTTACAACACAATAGTGTAAATTGTCAAGGTTTATAGGTAATGTGCAAGGACATATGGCGGTTTTTGTCATTCCGGCCGAGTTTACGCTGAGCCTGCCGAAGTGAGTCGGAATCCAGGGTGCAGATAGTAAGGCATCGAAAGCACAGAAAACACCGGATCCCTCGTTGTGGCACGGGATGGCACAAAGCAGGGAAATTATTAAAGGGAAGACACGTGGTTCTATTAATAGAACCACGTGTGAATTCCTTATTTGCGAGTATGTAAAAATAGGGATAAGGCGGACGAAAAAAATCTCCCCAGAAATAGAAGCGCAGGGACCCGTTAGCAAACGGGTGCATCCTTGATTTTGTAAGAGATGTTAGAGTGCGGCCCTTATTTTTATTTCGCTCGCGATTTTTGCCCTTGGCGTTGTTAGCGAGTGGAGCGAGCGTGCAACGGGCCGGGCTGTCGGATTCGATCCTTATTTCACGAATCCGACGGACATACTTTTTATAAAAAAATATGAAGAAATTAAGATAAAAATTTATAGATTTTATAGATCAAAGAAAGTGAGAATAGGGGAGAGCATTGGATCAATAAATATAATAAAAATTAGCATAGCTACTCGGCATATAAAATGAGCTTTACCTTAAGCGATTAATAGTATTGTCAACGTAGACAAAAATAAGAGAAAAGCGTGTAATCGCAACGGTTATTCGGAGTAAGAAATAGAAAAAATGAGGCATATTTTGGGCGCAATACGCTGTATAAAATATGCGATAATTAAAACACTTGACAAGGAGTTAAATCTCTATATAATGGCTAATACTGTCTGAGAGAAGTGCCAGAAACTTGTCAACCGAATAACATCAATATTATTTCCAAATATATTGGTGCACATATAAACATCCAAACATTTTTTAGTTGTCCAATGATAAAGGATTAGGAGTTGATTTACGAAAGCAGTTCGATGTTTTCGTGGATCATTTTCTATAATGAGGGTTTGATCCTGGCCCAGGATGAACGCTGGCGGCGTGGATAAGGCATGCAAGTCGAACGAACCCTTCGGGGTTAGTGGCGAACGAGTTAGTAACGCCTTGGTACTTACCGTATAGTCAAGAATAACTAGCCGAAAGGTTGGCTAATACTTGATAGTCTCGAAAGAGTAAAGGAGCAATTCGCTATACGATAGGCCTAGGTCCTATCAGCTAGTTGGTGAGGTAATAGCTCACCAAGGCTACGACGGGTAGGGGGAGTGAGAGCTTGACCCCCAACGACGGCACTGAGACACGGGCCGTACACCTACGGGTGGCAGCAGTCGAGAATATTCCACAATGGACGAAAGTCTGATGGAGCGACGCCGCGTGCAGGAAGAAGGCCTTCGGGTTGTAAACTGCTTTTCTAGGAGAAAAAGTCTGGCCAATTGTGCTCGCTAACTTCGGTTAGTGGGTGCAATTGGCTAGATTGATGGTACCTTAGGAATAAGGGGTTGCTAACTTCGTGCCAGCAGCAGCGGTAATACGAAGACCCCGAGCGTTATCCGGATTTATTGGGCGTAAAGAGAGAGCAGGAGGTTTGGTGCGTCTGTTGTTAAATCCCACCGCTCAACGGTGGAACTGCAATGGATACGATCAAACTAGAGGATACTAGAGGTTACTGGAACACACGGTGTAGGGGTGAAATCCGTTGATATCGTGTGGAACACCAAAGGCGAAGGCATGTAACTGGAGTATTCCTGACTCTGAGTCTCGAAAGCGTGGGGAGCAAAAAGGATTAGATACCCTTGTAGTCCACGCCGTAAATGATGTCTACTAGCTATCGGAAGTATCGACCCTTTCGGTGGCGAAGCTAACGCGTTAAGTAGACCGCCTGGGAAGTACGAGCGCAAGCTTAAAACTCAAAGGAATAGACGGGGACTCGCACAAGCGGTGGATCATGTGGTTTAATTCGATGGTACACGAGGAACCTTACCAGGGCTTGTACCCTATTGAAGTCAGATGGAAACGTTTGATGCCTGAGATTTATCTTTGGCAATAGGGCAGGTGCTGCACGGTCGTCGTCAGCTCGTGGCGTGAGCTGTTCCCTTAAGTGGGGTAACGAGCGCAACCCTCGTCCTGTGTTACAAGTGTCACAGGAGACTGTCCGCTTTAAGCGGAAGGAAGGTGGGGATGACGTCAGATCAGCGTGGCCCTTTGATGCCCTGGGCTACACACATGATACAATGGTCAAGACAAAGGGTTGCCAAGCCGTAAGGCGGAGCTAATCTCAAAAACTTGGCCTCAGTTCGGATTGAGGGCTGAAACTCGCCCTCATGAAGTTGGAATCGCTAGTAATCGTGAATCAGCCATGTCACGGTGAATACGTTCTCGAGTCCTGTACTCACCGCCCGTCACACCAAGGGAGCTGGTAGCGGATAGAGTCTCACCTAGCGTGGGATGAGTTCGAGATCAGTGACAGGGGTGAAGTCGTAACAAGGCACGCGTAGCGGAAGCTGTGCGTAGATTAATTAAATATTTTTAGAGTCGGTTTTAAATGGTGTTGGTCGTGGAGCCATAAGTCACGATCCATTGGATGACTAAAAAAGGTTTTGATGATATATGTGATTCGGTTGAAGACAGTATGAAAAATACCACAAGTTCGCTTGTGGTGTTTTTCTTTGTATGCGATAAAAAACGGGCGGCGCATTACTGCGCCGCCCGTGAAGCGGTGGTCACTTACTTCTCGATGTAGAGAATGGTGACCGTGGAGAATCCAGTGGAGCCCGTAGTGATCGGAAACTCGTGGTTATAGTAGGTGCTAGGCTGCCTTCCTACAAGTACACCGGAGTTTCCGCTGACCGAGTGGTTGATGACACGAACCTTTTTGAAGTTCTTCTTCATCCATTCGTTCGCATCCTTGATCGCCGAATCTTCGGCGTCCTTACCGCTCTGATTTGCCCCGCTCCAGCGATACGAGAACGAGATGATCTGCGGCAAACCTTTTTCGGCGAAGGCGACGGAAGCGGTGGAGGAAAGCAGCAGGGAAATAAGTATAATCACAATGATCCTTTGCATGGTAATTCTCCTTTTGAATGCTGATATGTAGGCCTGAGCCGTTAGAAATGTCCTAATTGATTTTATAAATATATTATATACCTATTATGTAAATATGTCAAGTATTTGAAAAATAGGAGAGCGGGGTGTCATTCCCGCGGAGGCGGGAATCCAGAGTCTGGATATCAAAGCATAGTTAATGCAGAAAACCCTGGATCCCGTGTTGTAGCACGGGATGACAGCGCACCACTTTGTCATCTCGAGTACAGCGAAGCGGAATTGAGAGATCTGTCAGCCGTCGGAAAGCAGATTCCTCGGCGGGCTCGGAATGACAGATGCGGAGTGCTAATAGAAAAACGGCACCGCATCTTCCACCTGCGAGCATATAAAAAAGGCGTTTTTGTATCCGTTGCAAGCTGTAAAAATAGAGATTAGCTAAACGAGAAAAACTTCCACAGAAATAAACTTTCGGGGTCCCGCGGAGCTAAGCGGGCGAAAGTTTATTTCGTAAGAAGTTTACGAGGTTAGCCTCTATTTTTATTTCGCTTGCGCTTTTTGGCGTACTTTTATTAAAAAAGTACGAAAAAGATAAGCCCGCATCAGCGGGGAAAGTTGTAATTGAAATTAGGTTGTCGGTTACTTAAAGTATGATATACTATACAAATAGACAGTCATTTACCGTTATGCAGAAGATCCTACTTGTCGAAGATGATCCATTTTTGTCGTCATTGCTGAAAAATAGACTCCTAAAGGAGGGTTTTGAGGTTGTCCATGCCCGTGATGGAGAAGAAGCGTTGGCTGCATTGCGCACGACTTCGGTTCAACTTGTGTTATTGGATATCATCCTCCCAAAGCGCTCAGGATTTGAGGTTATGGAAGACATTCGAACCGATGGACAGATAAAACTGCAGAATGTGGACCTGCCGATCATCGTAATATCAAACCTTGGACAGCCTGAGGACATGGAGAAGGGGAAAGCACTGGGTGCGATCGAATATTTTGTAAAGGCAAAGACATCGATTGATGACTTGGTGGGGCGAGTGAAAGAATTTGTTGGGGGAGTGCAACCGGAAGCGCCTGCTCCCGTGCCAACCATATGATCCGTAGTTAAGATTCCGCCTTGGGCGGAATCTTTTGTATTCGCACATCTGCGCATCGGTAAAAAAGGTGCCAATATAGGCGATAAAAATATCCTAGTATTTATTTGTAAGCTGTAAAAATAGAGACAAAACGGAGGAAGAAAATTATCGAGCATTCCTCGTGAGCTATAAAAAAGCGATCAGAATGACCGAAGAAAATTCCCACAGAATCCGAGGTGCGGGGACCTGTTTATAAACGGGCGCACCCTCGGACTTCGTAAGGAATTTTCGAGGCCATTCCGCTTTTTTATTTCGCTCACAAGCTTTTGGGTACTTTTTCTGGAAAAAGTACAAGAAGTGGTTTCTCGCAAAAAAACTTATCCACCCCAGCTCCTTACATTGTTTTCGGAATTACTGTATAATAGATACAAAATATTGGAAAGGTCGGATGCACTTAAAAGAAAAAGGTGTACAAATGAATCGAATGGTATATTGCGTCGTACGAGAGAATGGCGTGATGAAATGAATCAAATAACTATAAATAAAAAAGCAATCAAAAATAATTTATGAATAAAGCACAAAAAGGTTTTACATTGCTTGAACTCCTGATCGTTATCGCGATCTTGGCCGTTCTCGCGACAGTTGCAGTACTTGTTATCAATCCGGTTGAATATTTGCGTCAGGCGCGCGACTCGCAGCGCGTAGGAGACCTCTCAGCGGTAAAGGGAGCAATCGATCTATACTTGAGCACGGTTTCGACTCCAGACTTACTGGTGGGAATCTCAGGAACCTCAGCACGTTGTATGATAGGAACTGCTACTCCATTCGCGACGGCATGTTCTACAAATGCTGTCCAGACAACTGGAGGAGCGGGTTGGGTATTGGTAAACCTTGGATTAATCTCGGGCGGTTCACCGCTTGCGACCTTACCAAAGGATCCGACCAATGACGCAACATATTTCTATGCATATGCTGCCAATGATGCGGCAAACACTTATGAATTAAATGCGAAGCTCGAGAGCGTCAAGTTCGCGACCGACCTCGACCTCGATGGAAATGATGGAGGAAGTTCGTCCACTGTGTATGAGATCGGAAACGATCCAGGATTGGATTTGTAATTCCACGCAAATAAAAACACCCTTAAAGGGTGTTTTTATTTGCGTGGATTAAAGGATGAATATTTATCTGCTCGACCGGAATCAGAAAATAAGAAATTAAAGAGTATTGATAAAATATGGAAAAGAAGGCTCAAATAGTGGAATGAAACGTCCTAATGCGGTATACTAAATGGGATATATGCAGATTCCGGTGCAAAAATTGAAGGAGATGATCGTAAATGAGGGGCTGATAACCCCCGAAGCGTTCGACGGCATCGCGCAGGAGGCTCAAAGGCTTAATCAGAAGGTTGAGGATATTCTGGTTTCCCGAGGAATTATCTCTAGTGATTATTTTTATACATTGCTGTCCCACCATGTAGGGATAGAACTTGCAAACTTGTCGGCAACACAGATCGACGAATCGGTCCTGGCGCTACTTTCGCTTGAGCTTGCCCGGCAAAAAGGAGTGGTTGCGTTTAAGCGGGAAGCGGATGGGGTGATAGACGTGGCGATGGAAGACCCGAGTGATCTTAAGACGATCGAATTCTTGGAACGGCATTTAAAGGTGCGGGTTAAGCCATTTTTAGCAAAATCAGGCGACTTGGAAAAGGGGTTCGCGATCTATAGCCGGGAGCTCGCGCAGGACTTCAAGCGCACGATTGAAGAGAACATCAAAAAGGGTCTTGAAGTAAAAGGAGACAAAGTTGAAGACGTTGCCGGTGCATTGCCGATCGTAGCGATCGTAAACAATTTTTTGTCATATGCGATTTCCATGCATGCATCCGATATTCACATTGAAATGCTGGAATCATCAGTACTGGTGCGATTCCGCATCGACGGAATCTTGCACGAAGTGACGCGGGTGCCAAAGGAAGTTGAACTGCCTATTGTAGCGCGTATCAAGCTGCTTGCTGGCTTAAAGATCGACGAGCATTACAAGCCGCAAGACGGCCGATTGCGGTTTGTGGCGGGGGACGAAATGACCGACGTACGTGTTTCGATCATGCCTACCTTGTATGGCGAAAAGATCGTCATGCGTTTGTTGCCGGCAGGACAAAAACCGCTTGCGCTTGAGGAGATTGGTATGTTGGAAGATATGGTGGAAAAGGTGGAAGCTGCATTGAAGAAGAGTTTTGGGATGGTTGTTGTCTGCGGTCCGACGGGATCGGGTAAGACGACAACGTTGTATTCCATATTGAATATGCTGAACAAGCCAGAGGTGAATATGGTAACCGTAGAGGATCCGATCGAATATCATATTCAATATGTGAACCAAACGCAGATCAATACGCAGGCAGGAGTGACGTTCGCAAGCGCATTGCGTGCGTTCTTGCGACAGGATCCAAACATTATTTTGGTCGGAGAAATCCGCGACGAAGAGACTGCGGAAATTTCCGTGCACGCCGCATTGACTGGTCATACGCTACTGTCTTCACTGCATACGAATGATGCGGCAACGGCGATCCCGCGTTTGATCGACATGAAGGTCCCTCCATTTTTGATCGCAGCGGTATTGAACCTGATCATTGCGCAACGCTTGGTCCGTAAGATCTGTGTGAGTTGTATTGAATCATTTACGCCTTCAGCTGATGTACTGGAAGTATTGCAGCGAACCCACGAAGAAATGGGGGGAGACGGGAAGGTTGTGCCAAAGACGCTCTATCACGGGCGCGGATGCCCGGTGTGTAATTTTACGGGGCATCGGGGGCGTATGGGTATTTTTGAAGTACTTGAGATTGACAACGAGGTACGGACTGCAATCAGCGATCCGGAATTTTCTCTGGATGCACTGATGAAAATGGCAAGACAAAAAGGGATGATTACGATGTTGGAGGATGGTGTGCGTAAGGCAGAGCTGGGTATGACAACGATGGAAGAAGTGCTCAGAGTTATCCGAGAATAACTCTGCAATTTTAAATTTCAAATTTTAAATTAAACTGATGAAGTTCATCTATACCGCGATAAAGCCCGACGGGAAAATAGCTACGGGGGAGATGGAAGCAAGCGGCGCCGCGCAGGTGCTGGAGTTTCTTGCGTCGCAAGGGTTGCGGCCGGTGGCGTTAAAGAAGGAGGAAGAAGGACAGGGAATAGGATCAAAAAAATTTATGCAATCGGGCATTACGATCGCGGACAAGGTATTTTTGACGAAGTACCTCGCGCTGATGTTGCGGATTGGAACCGACTTGTTCAAGGCGATCGATATTTTGATCGCTGATTTTGATAAACCGGCGGTGCGCGCGCTACTGTATGAAATACGGGAGAATCTCGAAAAGGGTCAGCCATTTCATGCCGCATTCGAGAAGTACCCGAAGTATTTCTCGAGCGTGTTTGTTAATCTGGTGAAGGCAGGAGAGCAGTCGGGGACATTGGAGCATACATTCGAGCAGCTCAGTATTAATTTGCAACGGGAGCAATCCCTGCGGCAGGAGGTTCGATCGGCACTGACCTACCCGGTGATTCTGGTGGGGGTTGCGTCGTTGGTCGTATTGTTGCTGGTAAGTTTTGCATTGCCAAAGATTTCGGCTTTGTTTGCGGATAGCGCGACGACTCCGCCGCTGTTTTCCCGTATCGTCTTTGGCATTGGACTGTTTTTGAATAATTATATTTGGTTCCTATTGATCCTGGTAATCGGAGGTGGATTCGGAATGTGGTTTATGGTGAACAATAGTCCATCCGCAAAAAAAGTGATACAGCGATTCATTAGGCGTGCGCCGCTCGTGGGGTCGCTTTTAAAGAAGATTGCCATCCAACGTTTTGCGCTGACATTCTCTTCGTTGCTTTCTTCGGGTCTTCCGATTCTGGATGCGCTATCGATCACGGCGGACGCAGTTGGCGATGAGGAGCTAAAAGAGGCGATAAACCGCATTGCAAAAGAGGGAATCGCAAAGGGTCTTACCATTGGGGATGCGTTCAAGCGGGAGCCGGACTTCCCGCGCGTTGTGACCAATCTAATCGCAATATCGGAAAAAAGCGGGAACCTCTCCACAATCTTAGGGACATTGGCGGAATTTTATGAATCGGAGATAAAGTCGTCGGTAAAGGTTCTGGTATCATTTTTGGAGCCGATGTTGCTTTTGGTAATCGGTATTGTAGTGGGAACGATCGCGCTCGCGATCATCGTGCCGGTATATCAACTGATGGGTAAATTCTAATAATGCGTATGAAAGACAAAGCATGTAGGGCAGGGGTGTCGCTTATCGAAGTAATTATTGTCATGGGTATATTCGTCGTTCTCGCTGCGGCAGTGCGCTTCTTTCCTATAGAATATTTTTATGCGCAAAGTCTCGAAGACGATGCGTCAAAGATAGTATTCACATTGCGCGGCGCATACAACCGGGCGGTGACACAGGATCAGGCAAGCGCATGGGGGGTGCGGTTTGTGAATGGTGCAAGCGGGGTTGATTATTATCAGGTATTTAAAGGTGATTCGTTTGCGACGGGGACGGTAGTTGAACGAATCAATTTGAATGAATCAATACAGTTCACGACACCGCCGGCGGCATCATCGACTGACGTGTTGTTTGCAAAGATGTCGGGTTTGCCAACGGGTGGTGGCTCCATTATAATTTCAGTAATAACAGAAGCGAGCTCATCAAAAATGATAACTGTCCTTCCGAACGGACAAATTCAATATTAATACTATGTATAGAGGAAATAGAAATAGTTCGAAAATAACAGGACAGTCGCTGATTGAGATCCTTGTCGCGCTGGGGTTGGGCGTCATCCTGATCGGAGGAGTGACGGCATTGATCACAGTGAACTTGAAAAGCTCGTCAGAATCAAAGACGATGCAGTCGGCATCACTGTTGACGCAGGAGGTGATTGACGCGGCAAAATCAAAGGCTGAAGCGGATTGGAATGTATTCTATGCGTTGGGAAAAACTTCGACGAATAAATATTTTATTGCGTCATCAACGCTGGCGATAACGGCCGGAACGGAGCCGCTGGTTTTGGGAGAATATGCGTTCACGCGTTATTTCTACGTTGAGAATGTGAAACGGACCGAGTGTGGCGTGGGGTCACCGACTGAAGCAACCGTTTCGGCAGAATGTACGAATTTCTTGGCAGGAACAGGATATGTGGCGGAAGATCCTTCGACGCAAAAGATAACCGTTGTCGTGGAATGGGATGGCGGAAATATTGAGCAGGAACAATATGTTTCACGAACCCGCAACGTGGCACTAAGGCAGACGGACTGGAGTGGGGGTGGTGGAGATGATACCGTCTTAGTAAATCCGAATAATAGGTATTCAACCGCGACGAATATCGAAACGACCGCAACGCCAGGAGTGCTTAGCGTGATATTGTCGGGTGGCGGTGGTGGGCCAATGACACCTAATATTGATGCAACAGAGCCGAATCACTGGGCATGGAATGACGTGATCGGATGGATAGATTTCGATTATGCAACGGGCAATGTTGGAATAAATAACGGAAAACTGTTCGGGTACGCATCGTCGTCGATGGGGTTGATCGCATTTGATTGTGCTACGACTCCCAATGGTGATATCTGCGGGGGAGGGTCGGGGGATTGGAAGGTTTCCAATGTCGGTGGCTCGCTGAAGGGGTGGGCATATAGCGATACAATCGGTTGGATTAGCTTTGATAGTGTGACGGCGACTTCGTCTACGGCGTATGGCGTATCAATCGATGCGTCGGGAGAGCTAAGTGGATTTGCATGGAATGAGACAATCGGTTGGATCAGTATGAACTGCAATCAGCCGAGCGCATCGATGAACACATGCGGAACGATCCCGTATCGTGTAAAGACGTTCTGGACCTCAATGCCGGACAGTGGTTCACTTACTTCGCCGGTCTTCAATTTAGGGAGTAGGGTTGCGGTAAATTCAGTAATATGGAAAGGGCTGGAGAATGGGGGATCGGTACGATTCCAGGTGGCTGCATCGACAGTGGCAAATCCCGCATCATGGGATTATAAAGGGCCGGATGGAACAGCGGCAACGACGTATAATACGGCGGGACCTGATATATCGACAGTGCTGAGCCCCAAGGATTTTTCGAATGTACAATATATACGGTACAAGATCTTCATTGAATCAGATGCAGGGAGAACGAATAGTCCGGAAGTGAGGGATATCATACTAAGCTATTCGCTTTAAAAATATGATATAATAAAACATACATTACGCAGTAATAAAAAATAAGATAATGTCAAAAATAATACATATGTCAAAGATAAACACTATATTGTTGGGTTTGGTAATCGCATTGATCGTAGCACTGGGGGGAGTCTTGTATTGGCAGAAGGGAGGATTTGAAGAAAAATATACGGCAGTGTACTTAAATACCGGAGATATTTATTTTGGAAAGCTTTCACGTTTTCCGAGAATGACATTAAGTGATGTATGGTTCTTACAAAAGGGGAGTAATGAACAGCAAGGATTCGCACTCTCGAAATTTGAAAAGGCATTCTGGGGACCGGAAGATAAGATGGTTATCAACGATGAGACAGTCATCTGGACAACTGAGTTGAAGGGGGACAGCGAAATAATTAAGGCGATCAAGAATCCGCAGATCGCGGAGCAGGGGCAGCCTGGAGTGGCGGCTTCACAGGAAGTGCCGGGCACCACAGTAGATGCGACGGAATCCGAATAAACTATGGAAAAGGAACGCAAGGGGCTAGATAGAAGGCGGGGCGCGTTGCCGCGGCGATCGTGCCGACCCCGCGGGCTCTTTGTTCGTGGGATCGTGGCATTACCGTTAATGCTATTGATTAGTGGCGTGGTATTGGAGATGACGATAGCGGCAACGCTCATCGTCTTCTATCTTTTACAAGGGAGTGTTGGCACGCGAAGCGCGGCAGAAGCATTGACGACGGCACAGTCTGGAATAAATGATGCGTTAATACAGCTGGCGCGAAAGACAAACTTCGGAAGCGCATATACGGTTACGATCGATTCGCAACATACGGCGCAGGTAACAGTATGCAACAAGGGAAGAAAGACGACCGGATGTTCGGCGCTCGGAGGCTGTGACTATACAAATGCAAGCGATATGGGAAAGGTGGAAATCACGGCACTCGGAACAGTGAAAGGGAGAAATCGATGTGTGAGGGTGGTCTATCGTATCGATACGGAAACGGGCGAGATAAAACTGGAATCATCACAAGAAGTGGCACTATAACGCAATGAATATAAGCATCGTCAAAAAAATAGCAAATGCCGTTAACCCTCCGTTACAGATTGGCGGTCTGGAGATTACGGATTCATATATTCGCTACGTCGCGATCAAGGGAAAGAAGGCGGACTTTATTTCAGCGAAGCTTGAATCGGGAATCATTGAAGATGGGAAGATCAAGGACAAGGAAAAGCTAGCTGCGATCCTTAAGGGATTTCACGATCAGATGGCGGGGAAGAAAAAAAAGGTTTGGGTTATTGCAAGTATCTCTGATAGTAATGTCTATACAGAAATGTTTGCCTTGCCCAAGGCGGCGACCGAGAATCTTGAGGAGGCTGCTCGACTGAACCTGCAGATGATATCTCCAATCGACTTCAGTACTGCCTATGCCGACTGGCATCTGGTCGGAGAGAAGGAGGTTAATGGAGTGACGCAGAATGAGATTCTTGGAGCGTTTGTTCCGAAACAGCTGATTGATGATTTTGAAGAGATAGCAGATAAAGCAGGATTTGAGATTGCTGCGATAGAATTCCCCATGTTTGCATTGGCGCGAACGATTGTTGAGCTGAGTGAGCAATTTGATAAAAAGAAGAACTACTTGGTGTTTCGTTTGGGGAGCGATGGTATATCGTTTGGGCTGGTGAAAAACGGAGAATTATACTTCCTGCATTTTGTCGGATGGGGAGCTGTCTATGGCACGGAGCGCAGGGCAACACTTGAATCATTGAAGAAGATGATCGTCGACGAAGTGCATAAGGTCTTGAGTTTTTATGAGACGCATTGGGAGGGAGTATTAACAGAGCTATTTCTCGTAACACCTACCTTCGAGGAGGAGATCAAGGAGGCAATTACGGAGAGCTTCCCGAACCTTATTGTTGAAGTGCCTAGCATACAACAGTTTACTAATCTTTCGATCGGATGGTTCAGCGTACTAGGATCGGCGTTCCGGGGGATCATTCCGAGAGACGACGATAAAATGATCAGTCTCGCAACTGCAGGAACGAAGAATAAGTATGAAGTATACCAGGAAACAAATTTTGTGCGGCTCTGGCGAAACGGGACGGTAACGACACTCGTAGCAATTCTAGCATTGTTTGTTGGACTTGATAGGTTCTTGGCGACAACGGAAGAACGTCTCGGCGGAAGGGTTGCCGAATTGTCACAGAATCCTTCGGTGGGAAGGCTTGGCGAATTGCAGCAGGAGGCATCGTTGTTTAATAAAAAGGTAAATTTGCTGGAGCAAGCGAACCAAGAGCGGTTGCCATGGTCCGGGTTTTTTGAAGATATGCAGGCGATGGCAGGGTCGAATATAACAATCACGCACGTTGCGATTCAGGGTATTGAATCACCGGTAGCGGTATTTGGTGAGGCGACCAATCAGGCATCCATTGGGGAGTTTGAAAAGGCGCTTAAGGCAAATGCACGAATAGGGGATGTTGTATTCCAATTGTCGAGTGTATCGCCTGTGCAGGGAGGGAGATATGCGTTCAGTATGAGTTTTAAAATAGTGCGTTTATAAAAAAAGCCGCCCCGTCAACCGACGGGGCGGCTTTTGCATCGTGATCATGCTTGGCGCGAGAGCCGTTCGATCTGCGTGCGGGCGGCTTTGGTAACGCTTAACAGTGCGCGCTCGATGTCGAGGAAGTGGGGATTCTCCAATTCCTTGATTGTAGGCTGACTCAGTTGCGAAAATTCGCGCAGAGCATCGAGTAGATTCTTTGCGTGATTAAGCAGATTGCGGGAGACGAGTTGCGCATGGGTAGAATGGTCCCGTCCGCGTGTGGCCTTCTTGGGTGTGATCTTCTTCTTTTCCGCAGTGCCACGCAGAATGCGTGCAACCTTGTTGGGGTGGATCGGCTTGTTGCCGTTCTCCACGACAGCATCCTTGATCGCCTTGAGCATGCGGAGCTGATCGTTGATATTGAACTTGGCAAGTTGGCGTGCAACGCCGGCGCCAAGCTTGTTCTGCATGACAAGCTGCTGGATCTTCTCGTGCAGATCAAGGAACGGCATAAGGTAGGAGACGGCAGTGGGTTCGTACCCGAGCTCTACGCCAGCCGCGTTCTGATCGAGGTTGAACCGTTGTTGAAACTCGAAGATGGTGAGCGCCCGTTCGATAACAGAGAACTCTTTTCTGCGGGTGTTTGCAACGGCGCTCGAACGATAGACCTCGTCATCGCTCATGGCGGGTTTGATAAATGCCGAAAGACCGCTCAGTCCGGCAGCGGGAAGGAGTGCGGCGCGCCAACGACTTTCGCCGTCAATGATGAGCGCGATGCGTCCATCGTCGCGCAGAGTGACCTTAACGGCCTCCTCTACGTCGCCAAGATGCTTGTACGACTTCGCAGTAGCGGTGAGCTCCTCGGGATCGAACCACTTACGAGGCTGATTCGGGTTAGGAACGAAGAATTCGATCGGGATCCAAACGGTGGAGCCCACTTCGGCTATGATCCTGCCGTCTTCGATCGTTGCGTGCGGGGTTTGTGATAACCGGGCTGAAACTGCTGTTTGTTTCATGGAGCTCCTCCTTTGGCCGTATGATCAAAATCAAGAACTATACTAGGAATGTTGCTGCCTCTATACAACCATGGAATGCGGGAAATTGCAATAAAAACAAAGACGCCTTTCGGCGTCTTTGTTTTCTGTGAGCGGGTAAGGGGAATCGCCTACAAGTCTTGCCTCGCCGTCGCTCGGCAAGCTCGCAGGCCGCCCCTGACTTGGCGTTGCTAGCGATCCGTCAGTCGACGGAGAGCGTGCAACGTGCCGAAATGCCGGCGGAGCATATATTCAATAGAGTAGCCGGCCGCGATGCGCTCTGTTGAGCGCATATCGCTGCGGTCTTAGATTCCCCACGCGAGTGAAGCAGTTCACTCGCTTTATCCGCACAAAAAGAAAAAGCCCGAAAAGGCTTTTTCTTTTTGTCTGTGAGCGGGTAAGGGGAATCGAACCCCTATCCACAGCTTGGAAGGCTATTATAATAAACCATTATACGATACCCGCTTGTACAACACATCTTATCACAAATTCGATATAGGTCAATAACAGTACTCGTATGAGTTGATAATTGGAAGGAAATTGCCCTATACTAACTAAAACTATCTGAACACGATATCTATGTATAAACCGACCATCGGATTGGAAATCCACTGTGAATTGAAGACGAAGACAAAGATGTTTTGTGGGTGTGCGAACGACCCTGAAGAGCGGCATCCGAACGTGAATATTTGCCCAATTTGTACCGGCCACCCGGGGTGCTTGCCGACGATCAATAAGGAGGCGGTACGCAAGGTGATCAAGCTGGGGATGGCGTTGGGTTCCGAAATCCCGACCATCTCAAAATTTGACCGAAAGAATTATTTCTATCCTGATCTGCCAAAGGCATATCAGATCTCACAATACGATCAACCTCTGGTAAGTGGAGGAGTATTAAGGGGGGTTCGCCTGGAGCGGGTACACTTGGAAGAGGATACGGCGCGCATTGCGCATTCGAGTCAGTTAACTGATTATCCGAAGGATGCGAAGCCGGCGAGTTTGATCGATTATAACCGCTCAAGCATGCCATTGATGGAATTGGTAACCAAGCCGGATGTGACCAGTGGGGAGCAGGCGGTTGCATTTGCAAAGGAATTGCAAATGATTTTGCGATATCTTGGTATATCCGATGCGGATATGGAAAAAGGGCAGATGCGCGTCGAGGCGAATATTTCTGTCAGTAAGGATGAAACGCTGGGTACGAAGGTTGAGGTGAAGAATTTGAATTCGTTTCGCGCGGTGAGTGATTCGATCGACTTTGAGATCAAGCGTCAGTCGGAGCTATTGGAACGCGGAGAACAAGTGGTGCAATCGACCCGAGGATGGGACGAAAAGAAAAAAGAAACTGTACTACAGCGACTCAAGGAGCAGGCGCACGATTACCGATACTTCCCGGAACCGGATCTTCCACCGCTCGACCTGGCTCATTTTGACCTGGAGAGTATCCGCGAAGAGATCGTCGAGCTGCCACAGCAAAAGCGTGACCGACTTGCGAGTGAGTATGGGCTCAATGAGGAGCAATCGAATATCCTTGCCGAAACGCCAGAGGTTGCAGAATGGTTCGAACAGGCGGTGAGTGAGGTAAGGGCGCTGAACCCCGAAGCTCCTGCACAACTGGTCTACAACTATTACACGACCGACCTGCGGGCGTTGATGAAGGAGGCGGGTATGGAGTTGGGGATGTTGCGCATCGCGCCATTCCACTTTGCCAAGGTCATCACATTTGTCGCGCAAGGAAAGTTGAACAGCCGATTGGCGAAGGATATTCTCAAAGAAATGTTTGACACGGGGGCAGATCCGGAGGAGATCATGCAGGCAAAGGGATTGAATGAAGAAGTTTCAGCCGATGCGTTACACGAGGTGATCAAGGAGACGATCGCAGAAAATCCAAAGGCGATCGAAGATTATAAAAAGGGACAGGAGAATGCGTTACAGTTTTTGATCGGGAAGGTGATGGGCAAGATGAAAGGTCGTGCCAATCCCGTAGAGCTCAAGGCATTGTTCGAAGAAATTCTTAAATAATAAAAGCAATCATGGAACAGAAACCACACGTTCCCGGATATGGAAAGGATGAAAAGCTCAATGAGTACATGAAGCGTGAAATGACGATTGAAGAGATCGACGCCATGGAAGTTGAACCGCTGATCGTCGTGGAGCAAAAAGGAATTATCAAAAGCAAGACAGAGGCACTAAAGAAGCCGGACATCGCTGGCGCACAGCATCGCATCAAGACCGAAGAGATGTCGTTGCACTTGTTGCAGGAAAAACTTGCACGCGAATTGTTCAGTGGGAAAAGTTCGCAAGCAACGGAAGCGCAGATCGAGCATAAAAAAAGAGAGATCGAAAAAATAAAGAGCGGCATCATGCATCACGGGAAGGCCGGTCGAGCATGAAAAAAATTACCAGCCCTGGGCTGGTGATTTTTTATACATTATTTTTCAAGAAATTTTTTTACAAGTACAAGAGCTTCAGCTTCGGTTGTGATCCAATGGATGGATGGATCGCGCTTGAACCAGGTCATCTGTCGTTTGGCATACTGCACGATCTCCGTGGTAAGTGTCTCGATCATAGCCTCGCGGGTGAGTATGCCGCGCAGATGGCGACTGACCCACCGATACTCAAGGCCAAGTCCGTCGAGTCGGTTCCAGCTGACACCATGCTCATGAAGTCGTGCGACTTCCTTGAGCATGCCACTCTTGATGCGTCGATGGAGGCGCGCTTCGATGAGTGAACGAAGTTGTTCGTTCGGTCGCGCGATACCGATCGTAAGAAGATCATACGGTGACGACGATGTAATCGGAGGAACAGGGGAGTGGGTAGTGAGTACGATCTCAAGTGCGCGGATAAGACGACGACGATTGTACTGGTCGATCGTAGCGGCGCGCTGCGGATCGATGCGCGTGAGTTGCGCAACAAGTGTGTCGGTTGATCGGAGTTCGAGCTCTTTGCGAAGCGCAGGCTGCGGAGGAACATCGGGAAGAATATAATCGCGCGTTACCGCATCGATATATAATCCGGTGCCGCCACAGAGAATAGGAACGCGCCCTCGTCGTACGATCGATGCGATGGCTTTTTTCGCAAGGCGCTGATAGCGGGTTACGGTAAAGGTACGCTTCGGTGATGCGACATCAAGGAGATGGTGCGGGATACTGCGCATCTCCTTTTTTGTGATCTTCCCTGAGCCAATGTCGAGTCCGGTATATACCTGCCGCGAATCGGCCGAGATAACTTCGGCACCAGATGCGAGCGTTTGTTGCTTGATGAAGCGCGCAATAGAGACCGCGAGGTCTGACTTTCCTGAGGCAGTAGGGCCGACAACGGCTATGAGTTTTGGTTTGGCGGTAGAGTTATCCACAATTGATGTTGCGTATATTTCTCAAGAACTATATAATAAAAGTATAAAACTTCATAGAGGAAAAAGGGAGGCGTTTCCGCAGGAGGTATAACGGTGGTAACTGAATGCATCGTTTGCCATTATCTGTAATGATTCACACGAACTGATCACTTGTGCGCGATCGTTACCTGCACATTCAACCATCCTGTCTACAATTTATATCGTTAGTCTCACTTCTCTAATTTCTCTTTCCTTCCTATTACCCTCGTGATAGTTTTATAACAACTGATGCGCTCGCGTATCATTATCGTTTCGTCGTAGGGAGAACACTTGCCCCTCATGACAAACACCATTTGGTCGCCTACCTCTGGTAGATGACAAGCACCTTCGTTTTACAGTTAGCCGATTCATCGGCAATCGATAAACCCCATCTTCGGATGAGGGTTTTTCTTTTGACTATTGTCATTTCTGCGAAGGAAGGAATCTATATATAGATGTAGATGCCTATTTTTGCAGGAATGCCAATCTAGTAAATTTTTTTCAAAAAACTTTTGCGATGCAGCGGGCTGTGTCCATTCTCTCGTATTGCGGCGAGATGCATTTTTGTCCCGTATCCTACGTGTCGATCAAATCCATAATATGGATATTTTTTATGTGCGCGTCGCATACGTGTGTCGCGATGTTCTTTGGCAACGATGGAAGCAAGCGAGATCGCGGGGATGGTTTCATCCCCCTTAATAACCGTTTCGATTTTTAAATCGATATGTGTATCGGCTTTTGAATTATGAAATCGAGATCGATATTTTTGTTTCGTGTTACTTTTCAAATTTCGAATTTCAAATTTCGAATTCTGGGGGTTTACAAATAGTCCCCCATCCAAAAACACAGCAACGCGTGACGGGGAGGGGAGTGTGGCGAGCAGTTTTGTAAGCGCGCGGGTCGCGGCGCGATTGGTTGCTTGTGTGATATTGATACGGTCGATGGTGCTAGGTGACGTTGATGCGATCGAGTGGAATATGCGCGAGTCGTGCGCGATTGCGGTAGCCCAAAGTGCCCGAGCCGTAGGAGTAAGTTTTTTTGAATCACGCAGAGGAAGATGTTTGAGAATAGAGGTGGGTGTGCAGGAGTAGGGGATCGCAACGGCGCATACGACGACTGGGCCGGCAAGGGGTCCACGACCGACTTCATCGATACCGATGATATAGGATTTATTCTTTGGTCTAGTCATTATCGATAGCATACGGAATTTTGAAATGAAAAAAAAGCCGGCGAAGTGCCGGCTGGTGGTAGTGGTCACACTGCTGCGCAGAGAGGGATGAGATCCTGCTGGATGCGCGTATGGAGTTCATCCTCGAATGCGGCGAGTTGCGCATGGGTCATAACGCCAGATCCGAGAATGGCAACCCGGTGGCCGCTGTACCAGGGTTCAGCGAGTGGATAGCATCCGGTGACCAGAGCGTAGGTTTCGACCTCTTGCGAAAAATGCTGAACAAGTGCGTTGTCCAAGAACGAGGGTTTACTGACGGGTATCGTTTGTGTGAAGTACGTATGGTACATATGCAGTGCTCCTTTGGCAATTTGCGCCAGATGAATTTGTAAAACTGCGGAATTATATTCAACACCCAACTCAAGAAAAAGTCAACGAGAAAAAGCCGACCTCAGAGGGTCGGCGGATGAAGAAGGAAGCTAGGGGGTGGTTTTGGATGTCAGATAGAGGCGTGACTTGATAATGGCACAGACCTGGGTGGCTGTGTAACTCGCTTCCTCCTCATCGATAAACACCTTGAAATGATCGGTGAGAAATGCCGCACGTTTGCAAAAGTTCATGCGAAGATAGTAGGGGCGTGCAAGAAGTGCAGTGATATACTCGATACTGTTGGCCATGCCGCAGGTCGTGAATGCCTCGGCGGTGCACGAAGGGCTAGGCGGGCAGGGACAGATATCCTGCTGTGGGCATGGTTGGATTGCTTCCGACATGGAGTTCCTCCTTGGGGGTAACGAGACGATGAAGGTTGCTGCATATAAAATAACATAAAGAATGATGAAGGGGCAAGAATGATCATTTGAACTAACCCTAATATTGGTGCTACAATGGAGCCAATGGCGAAAACGAAAGGGAGAAAACCCGCAAAACCAGCGGTAACAGAACCGAAAAAGAGAGGGCGCAAGCCGAAAGAAGTAATCGAAGAGACCGATGAGGGATTAGGGGGCTTTTTGCCCGAACTCAGACTTCATCCGGAGACAAAAAAGAGTATTTGGGCGGTCATCCTGTTTGGAGTGGCATTGATACTGCTCTTGGCGGGGTTTCAGAACGCCGGACCTGCGGGGAACTTCTTATACGATATTTTTCGCAGTTTGTTTGGCTGGGGATATTATCTCCTGCCACTGATCCTTGTAGTGATTGGCGGTGTGTTTTTGACGTCAGAGAGGAGGAAGGTATATGGGGTAACCTTTTTTGGGGCGGGATTGTTTGTGTTATCTGGCTTGGGATTGATCGACGTTCTTTCTCCGGGTAATGGGGGGTTGATGGGAAAGATGGTTGGAGCGTTGGAATCCCTATTTGGATACACGGCTGCGATTATTGTGATCATAATCATGCTTACAGTTTCATTTTTAGTGACGCTTAATTTGCCGATCAAGATAAAGAAGAGGGGAAAGGACTGGGTGGTTGAAGAGGTCAGAGAGGAAGAGCCTGCGGAGATTGAAGAACCGGAAGAAGAAGGAGAGGTTGCGGACGAACTTGCCGAAGAACCGGAAGAAGAGGAGTTAGTGACTGTTGAACCGACGATTAAAGAAAAAATCGCCGCAGCAATGACGGGTAAGCCGAAGAAGGAAGAGCCAATTGTTATGCAGGATGACAAGGACTACGTGTTTCCACCGCTCGATCTATTACGTTCATCAGTTGAAAAACCGACATCGGGAGATTTGCGTGCAAATGCAAACATCATCAAACGCACCCTGGAGAGCTTTGGCATTATGGTGGAGATGGGTGAGATTAACGTTGGTCCGAAGGTTACCCGATTTACATTAAAGCCTGCAGAGGGTGTGAAACTATCGCGCATCACCGCATTAAACCAGGATCTTGCGCTTGCACTTGCCGCGCATCCGATCCGCATCGAAGCGCCAATCCCGGGGAAATCATTAGTGGGCATCGAAGTTCCGAACAAGGCCGCTGCCGTGGTGCGTTTGGGTAGTCTTATTAACTATCCGGAATTCGCCGAAAGCGGGCAGCTGAGTTTTGCAGTCGGCCGCGACGTGACGGGCGAGCCGATGTTCGCAAATATTGCGAAGATGCCGCACTTGCTCGTTGCGGGAAGTACCGGATCGGGAAAATCGGTAACAATCCACTCGATCATTCTCTCATTGCTCTACAAGAATTCTCCCAGGACGCTTAAGTTGATCATGATTGATCCGAAGCGCGTGGAGCTATCGGTTTACTCGGGTATCCCGCATTTGATCGCGCCGGTAGTGACACAGTCGAAGAAGTCCATGGGTGTATTCCGTTGGGCGCTGAATGAAATGGACAAGCGATATGAGCTGTTCGAGCGTGCGGGATCACGCGATCTGGCAAGTTACAATAAAAAGAACCCAAAGGAAGCATTACCCTATGTGGTAATCGTTGTTGACGAGCTTGCGGATTTGATGAGTACCTACGGAAAGGAAGTCGAAGGATCGATCGTGCGGTTGGCGCAGATGGCGCGTGCAACAGGGATCCATTTGATACTATCGACACAGCGTCCTTCAGTGGAAGTTGTTACTGGATTGATCAAGGCGAACATTCCAGCGCGCATCGCGTTGCAGGTTGCGAGCCAGATCGATTCACGAACCATATTGGATATGTCGGGTGCCGAAAAGCTGCTCGGAGGTGGAGATATGTTGGTAGCAGCGGGAGAAAAACCAAAGCGTATTCAGGGCGCATTCGTATCGGAAGAAGAGATACAAAAGGTTGCGCAGTTTATCAGGGAACAGAATAAGGATATAATAGGTGAAGAGGTTTCATTCGACGCGAAGCCGGTAGCATCTGACGAAGGAGGTGCGGGAGATGGTTTGTTTGATGCATTTTCCGGAGGCGATAGTGAAGATGAATTGCTTGAGCAGGCAATCGAGGTAGTGGTGCAGGCGGAGAAGGCGTCGGCATCGCTGTTGCAGCGTCGCCTGAAGGTTGGGTATGCGCGCGCGGCACGGTTGCTCGATATTATGGAAGAAAAAGGGATCATCGGCCCGTCGAAAGGCGCGAATCCTCGGGAAGTATTTCTAAAAGATGGAGAATGATATGGAAGAGAACGAACGAATAATGACAGTTAAGGAATTGGTAGAAGATGCATTGCGCGAAAAGAAACTGTCGATAGCGCGCCTTGCGGAGATGACGGATATCCCTGAGCGATATGTGGTTATGCTCCTTGGAGGAGAACATAAGGGATTGCCGCCGGCACCGTATGTGCGCGGGTACCTGATTAGGATTGCCGGAGCGCTGGGGCTTGAAGGGCAGATTCTTTGGCAGGCATATAAAAAGCAGCTCGAGCTCAAGACATCAGGAGAGGGTGATACGCTGCCGTCGAATCGGTTTGCATTCAAACGAGTAAATCGGGGTAAGATAGCAACGATTGCAATCTTGGTAATCGTTGCTATTGCGGGTGCCGTATGGATGAAAGCACTATTGGGAACGGGGGAGATCGATATTAAAAATCCCGCAGAAGACAGTATCGTGACCTATGAATCGTCGATCGACCTGCGGGGGAGGATCGATCCGTCAGACCGGTTGATTATCAACAACGAAGATGTCACGATCGACACGAGTGGCTATTTTGAAAAAGAATTTTCGCTTGAGCCGGGGATTAACAGTGTCGAGTTTAAGGTGAAGCGTTTATTGGGAAAGGAAACGACTATAGTTAAACAAATAATCTACCAACAATAGGACATACTCGTTTGGCGAACTGCGGTGTTGCGGGTCCCCATTGACTCAGTCGAAGTACTACGCGTACATCTCCTTCGTCAATTTCCCCGCGCCTTGCATTTCACCGAAACGTGCACGCCCTATTACAAATACCATGGCTGCAAAAAAACAAAAACAATCAGAAGGCGAGGTGAAGGATATCGATCAATTGCTCGAGTCCATGCAGGGGAAGTTTGGCGACGGCGCGATCATGCGTCTTAATGATGTGCGAAAGGTTGCAGTAGATGTTATTCCATCGGGTTCCTTTTCGTTGGATATTGCGTTGGGAGTAGGTGGATACCCAAAGGGACGCATCGTTGAGATTTACGGGCCGGAAAGTTCGGGCAAGACGACGCTTGCGCTACATGCGATCGCCGAAGCGCAAAAGAAGGGTGGGAGGGCTGCGTTTATCGATGCAGAGCATGCGCTCGACCCGGAATATGCAAAGAAGCTCGGAGTGAAGGTGACCGATTTGCTGATTTCTCAGCCGGATAGTGGGGAAGAAGCGCTGAACATTTTGGAAAGCTTGGTACAGTCGGGGATCCTCGATATTATTATTGTCGACTCGGTGGCGGCACTTACGCCACGAGCAGAAATCGAAGGAGAGATGGGGGCGCAGTTTATGGGCCTACAGGCTCGCTTGATGGGTCAGGCATTGCGTAAGTTAGTTGCATTGGCCGACCGCAAGCAGGTGCTGATCATCTTTATTAACCAGATCCGTGAAAAGATCGGCGTGATGTTTGGAAGCCCGGAAACGACCCCAGGTGGGCGTGCGCTGAAATTCTATTCATCGGTGCGTCTTGATATCCGCCGCAATGCGCAGATCAAGAAGGGTGAGGATGTAATCGGTAATCGCGTGACGGTGAAGGTGGTTAAGAACAAGGTTGCTCCTCCGTTTAAAAATACGGAATTTGATATTATGTACGGGGAAGGTATTTCGTACGAAGGTGATATTATGACGATGGGCCTGAAGCTGGGTACGATCGCAAAAAATGGGAATACCTATAGCTTCGAAGGGGAGAAGCTCGGCGTAGGTGTCGAAGCGGCCCGTGATACCTTGAAGGCAAACAAGAAGCTGGTGGAGGACATCCGCAAAAAGACAAACGTTGCTATCGCAGCTGCGATCAAAGCGCTCGAGAGCAAGGAAAAAGAATCAAAAGAAGAGAGTAAAGAGGTATAAGATGGACAGGAAAACAAAGACCCCGCAAGGGGTCTTTGTTGTGGAAGTTATTGGTTGGCGTTATGATGTCAAATATGAAATTCATTGCCGATCTGCATATGCATTCCAAATACAGTCGGGCGACGAGTAAGGATATGGTCCTCGAGGAGATCGACAAGGTTGCGGCAGAGAAAGGGATACGTGTTATAGGCACAGGCGATTGTACGCACCCGCAGTGGTTCAAGGAGTTATCCGGTAAATTGGAGTCGGCTGAGGAGGGGTTGTTTCGGCTAAAGAAAAAGCATCAGCGAAAGACGATCTGGGATACGTATGCCGAAACGCGATTTGTTATTTCTGGGGAGATCTCGAGTATTTACTCGCGAGGAGGAAAAACGCGGCGCGTGCATAATATAATTTTATTGCCATCGATCGAGAGTGCGAAGAAGCTCAATGATGAACTAGGGAAGCGGGGGAATATTGTATCCGATGGCCGACCAATCCTAGGTATCGATTCAGAAGACTTAGCGAAGATCATTTTTGATATCGAGCCAACGGCAATGATCATCCCGGCTCATCTATGGACTCCATGGTTTGGCATGCTAGGATCGATGTCGGGATTTGACTCGATTAAGGAATGTTTTGGCGAATACGCCGATAAGATTATTGCGGCAGAGACCGGGCTTTCGAGCGACCCGGCGATGAATTGGCGATTGTCGGGGCTTGATGGTGTGGCGATGATATCGAATTCGGATTCGCACAGCCCACAGAAGATAGGGCGCGAGGCAACCATCTTCGACGCGGAACTATCGTACGAGGGAATTAGGAATGCCATTAAAAATAGCAGCCCCGTATTTTTGTCATCCCCGCGGAGGCGGGGATTCACTACCGATCGAATAGTCGCAACCCTTGAATTCTTCCCCGAAGAAGGTAAATATCATCATGATGGCCACCAGGCATGCGGTGTATCGATGACGCCGAAAGAGACAAAGAAGCAGAAGGGTATCTGTCCGGCCTGCGGAAAACCGGTTACGGTAGGAGTGTTAAATCGGGTCGAAATACTCGCGGATATAAAAAGTAGTGCGAAGCGCAAAGGAAATTTATGTACACAGGAGGGAAGGACTCCATTCTATAGCATCGTCCAATTAGACGAGATCATTGCTGATACGCTAGAAGTTGGAATAAAGACAAAGAAGGTGCGGGTAGTATATGAAAGACTGATTAAAGGATGTGGAACGGAGATAGGAATTCTTTTGGAATGTGCAGAAAAGAAACTACTGGAACATGCGGATAAAGAGATCGTGCGCGGGATTATACAGATGCGAAAGGGGAAGGTGAAGATTGCCCCTGGCTATGACGGCGAATATGGGAAGATACGGATAATTTAAAATTTCCTCGCATCCTTGCCCCGTATCCTGTTCCCTCGTATACTGATATAAAGACATGATTATTCCATTTTTCTACTTGTTTGTTTTTTTGTTCGCCGCGATCATCCATGAGGTGGCGCATGGTGCAATGGCGTATAAGTTGGGAGACCCGACCGCAAAGGACGCGGGGCGTTTGACGCTGAATCCGATAAGGCATATTGATCCGGTGGGGTCTATTTTGTTGCCGCTTATTTTGTATATCATGAGCAGCCCAATCTTGTTCGGGTGGGCGAAGCCGGTGCCGTTCAACCCCGTGTTTCTGAGGAATCCAAAGCGCGATGGAGGGCTGATCGCGTTGTCCGGTCCGATGAGTAACTTTGCGGTTGCAGCGATATTTTACGTCATCATGATCGGAATGCCCGCTATCGGGGCAGTGGTGCCGAACTTGCCGACGTTTTTGTCGATCATCATTTATGTGAACATGTGGCTTGGTATTATTAATCTAGTCCCGCTTCCACCACTGGATGGTTCGAAGGTGCTGTTTATGATCTTGCCGAAAAAATGGTATAAGGTGGAGCTGTTTTTGGAAAAGAATGGTCCGATGTTGCTGATGGCGTTAATCTTCATATTAATCTTCTTTTTCTGAGCAGGAAACGCTCAAACTGTCAAATGCGCCGAAATGGGCGCATTTGTTTTTTAAAAGGGCATTTGATAAAATCAGGGTAACGCATCACAGTATTATGGTATTATGACTAACGAGATAACGGTGCATGTCATCGATAAGAAATTTGAGACCCTGAAAAATCCGGTACGCAAGCAGGTACTGGAGATTCTTGCGGTGCTTAAAAAAGAAGGATATGCGATTGATGTGTTGCTACTTGGAAACAGAAAGATGCGATCATTGAACAAGAGGTATCGCGAGAAGGATGCATCGACAAATGTGCTGAGCTTTGAGGAGCCTAAGCAGTTTGTATATCCGGCAGGAACGGCTAAACGCAAGGGGGAGATATATTTGAACCCGGATATGTCGAGCGACTGGTGGATCAAGCGAAGCAAGAAGAAGGCAGAAGAGTTTTTAGACATCCGCTTCCTGCTTGTCCATGGCGTATTGCACTTATTCGGATACGATCACATTGAAGACGGCGACGCGACAAAGATGGAACGCAAAGAAATTGCAATAATAAAATTGCTGAATAAATAAACTGGTAGTATTTTAGAAATTAGAAATTAAGCATTAGAAATTTTATCCCTCATGTTTATCACTGCACTGGATCTTGGAACGGCTGAAATAAAATTGTTGGTTGCGGAAGTCGGCAAAGACGGTAAATTATCGATCATTGAGGCCGTACGCATGCCGTCGGGAGGGGTGAATAAAGGAGAGGTGACGGATGTCGACGCAGCAGCAGCGGCACTTGCAATTGCATTTGATGAAATTGCGGGAATCGACAAAACCGTTCTGGATAATGTATTTGTGAACATCAATGGAAAGCGTGTTGTCGTAAACGGATCCCGTGGAATTGCCGCGGTATCTCGGGGAACGAATGAGATAAGCCAAGAGGATATTGATCGCGCGATAGCGGGGGCAGAGGCAATCAAGACAGATAAGAATCTGCGCAAGATCCACACACTAGTACAGGAGTATATCGTAGATGGAATAGACCAGATACAAAATCCGCTCGGCATGAGCGGTACGCGATTGGAAGTGTATAGTATGATCGTAAGTGCCTTCACGGAAGTATTGAACAACCTGACGCAGGCGATCGAGCGTGCGGGGGGGCGGGTTGAGGAAGAAAATATTGTTTTTGGTCCGCTTGCGGCATCGCACGCGGCTTTAACGAAGGCACATAAGGATCTGGGAGTGGTGCTGATCGACATTGGTGCCGGCACGACAAGTATGTCAGTATTCGAAGAGAACAAGCTGGCAAGCATTAAGGTATTCCCGATCGGGGCCGCGCATATTACGAACGACCTCGCGGTGAAGCTGAAGTCATCGATAGCGATCGCTGAAAAAGTAAAGATATCGTTTGGGCATGCATTGGCGAAGGAGATGTCGACAAGGGACAAGATAAATTTGAGCGACATTGACCCAAAATTAAAGGGAGCGATAACACGCAGGGAAGTTGCGGAAGTGATTGAGTCGCGATTGTCTGAAATATTCGAATTGGTATGGAATGAATTAAAAGCGGTCAAAAAGACCCACCTGCCGGCAGGGGTGATTTTGTGTGGAGGCGGAGCGAAGACTTCGGGTATCGTCGACCTGGCTCGGCAAGAGCTGAATTTGCCGGTACATATGGCAAATTGCGAGGTTGGAATATTTGATGTGGCTAGTCAAGATATGATAGAGAAATTGGAAGACGTGCAATTTATTGTAGCATCGGGGTTGCTGGTCGAGGGGAGCAGCCAGTTGGGAGGGCAAGACGGTCCAAAGGGGCCAGGAATATGGGGGGCGATCAAAAAGATAGTGAAACATATTAAACCATAATAAACGGGTAATGATGGAGCGAGATATGGTACGGATCGGAAGTAATGGATAATAATTGTTTCCGGCTCACACCATATGTTGCGAATCATGCGCGGAGCGCTATGAAGGCAAAAAAAACAACAAAAGCGAAGACGGCTACCGTTCCGGCGAAGGGGGTGGTAGTGAAGCGGCCGGCGGCCGCAAAGAAGGAAAAAAATAAGGGGATTAGCCAGCCGAAGACAAAGGAGGATAATGTGATCGTGCGGATTAAGGTAGTAGGTGTCGGAGGAGGAGGCAGTAATGCGATCGATCGCATGTATGAAGATTTCCCGCGCGGAGTCGATCTGATCGCGATCAATACCGATTTGCAGGACCTGCAGCAGACCAATGCACGCAAGCGGATCTATATTGGAAAGAATCTTACTAAAGGAATGGGTACGGGCATGAACCCTGATCTTGGCAAACAGGCCGCCGAAGAAAGTCGCAATGAGATTATGGAGGCGATCAAGGATGCGGATATGATCTTTGTAACGGCAGGCATGGGCGGCGGTACCGGTACGGGAGCAGCTCCGGTGGTTGCGGAGATTGCGAAGGACCTTGGTATCTTGACGGTTGGTATCGTAACAAAGCCGTTTGCTTTTGAGGGTGCGCAGCGGGCGCGGATTGCCGAGGAGGGGATTATTCGCATGCGGGATCGCGTTGATACATTAATAACGATTCCGAACGATCGCGTATTCTCGGTCATCAGCAAGGAGACGACGGTGGCAAAAACATTTGAAGAGGTTGATAAAATATTGCGTGATTCGGTGCGCGGAGTGACAGAACTCATCCTTACTCCGGGAATAATCAACATCGATTTCGCTGATGTGAAGGCGATCATCCGGGATTCGGGATCGGCCATGGTGGGGTTGGGAGTTGCGTCAGGGAACGGTCGCGCGGGGAAGGCGGCCAGTTCGGCTATCAATTCGCCGTTGTTGGAAACATCAGTCGAGGGGGCAAAAGGAATCCTCCTATGTATTTCGGGACGCAACGACCTGAAGATGCATGAAATAAACGAGATCGCCAGTGCGGTAGCGGAAAGTGCAGACCCATCAGCAAAGATCATATTTGGAACATATTATGATCGCAAGTTAAATAAGGGTCAGCTAAGGATAACACTCATCGCGACGGGATTTACGGATACATTGGCCCGAGAGGGACGATATCAACCGTACTTTGCAGGAAGCGAAGATCTCCCAATGCGAAGCAGTAGTAGTCTGCCGTTTGGCGGGCTGGTTGATTCAAGTGTTCGGGAGGAGCGCGAGCCAATCCGACAGGTACCGGAAGAGTTTAACGAAGACGAAGAAGAGGAGGTCGTAGAAGAAAAGGAAAGAGAATGGGATATTCCAGCATTTCTCCGAAGGAAAAAGAAATAAACAGAAAGGTTGGGAGGAGTATTATTAATCAATACGGCGATAGCGAATTGTTCTGAATCCACGGTTATCAGACGGAGAATTCACGCGGAAAGCTATCGTCCGCTCACTCAATGTTCAAGACAGTACTGAAGAGAAACGGACAAATAGTGCCGTTCAATGGTGAAAAGATTGTCAAGGCGATCTATAAGGCATCGGTTGCCGTCGGTGAGGAGAATTGGGACCTTGCGGAACAGCTGGCAAAGGAGGTAATCGACAGGGTCTCGGAGACGAAGAAGGGTTCGGTACCTGAGGTTGAAGAGATTCAGGATATGGTTGAGCAGGTGCTGATTGATACGGGACATGCCAAGATGGCAAAGTCATATATCCTGTATCGAATGCACCGCGCGGACATTCGTCATCAGAAGGAGCAAATATTGAACAAGGAGGAGATCGATGAGGTTGATAAGAAATTTGACCTGAATGCATTGCGGGTGTTGGCAAGTCGATATCTGGTAAAGAGCGAAGAAGGAGAGGTTATCGAATCGCCAAAGGAACTGTTTCGACGCGTTGCGACGCATATCACGATTGCTTCGCTGTTTTATGACGCAAAGGTGTATCAGAAGCGCCCAGGGGGAACTGAGCATCGAGTAGAAGATATTGATTACAAAAAGTTCGCGGACAAGCTTACGATTGGTGGGTACAAGTTGAACGAATTTCATATTGAGGCATTGCACCGCCTATATAAGCGATTCGCCGAGTCGCGACAGATTAAAGTATCGTGGGGAGAATTGGTAGACCTGTTTAAGAAGGGATATTTCGACAAATACGAGGAGGAGCTGACCGGATATTATAATCTGATGATCGGGAGGAAGTTCTTGCCGAACACGCCTGCGATTGCAAACTTCGGAAACCATCTCGGCATGGGAAGCGCATGCTTCGTACTGGGTGTAAATGATTCCATCGACGACATTATGGATACCTTGAAGTCGGCGGCGGTAATCTTTAAATCGGGAGGAGGGGTTGGATACAACTTCTCGCATCTGCGATCGGAGGGTGACTTCGTGAAGACAACCGGAGGAACTGCATCAGGACCGATCAGCTTCATGTCGATGTTCGATAATATGACCGATGTCATCAAACAGGGCGGTATTCGGCGCGGAGCGAATATGGGCATCGTGAATAGTGATCATCCAGATATTGAAAAGTTCATCAAGGCAAAGGAGGGGAACAAAGCATTGCGCAACTTCAATATCTCCATCATGCTGAAGCCGGAATTCTGGAAGGCGCTCAAGGAAAAGAAACCGTATCAGCTCATAAATCCGCGTAACGGAAAGGTGGTAAAAGAGATTGATCCGGAGCAGTTATTCGATATGGTTGCTTATCAGGCATGGGAATCTGCAGAGCCGGGAGTTCTATTCTTCGACAAGATTAACGAGTTTAATCCGTTTGTGAAGACCATGGGGCCGATTGAAACAACGAACCCATGTGGGGAGGTGCTTCTCTATCCGTTTGAAAGCTGCAACCTCGGATCGATCAACGTTTGGAGCTATGCCGAAAAGAATGGCGGAAAGAAGCCAGTATTCAATTGGGAGCGGCTCGCAGCCGATACACAGACTGTGATGCGCCTCTTGGACAACGTCATTGACGTAAATAAGTATCCGATGCCGGAGATTGAGGCGATGACGCTTTCAACCCGCAAGATCGGGCTTGGTATTATGGGTCTTGGTGATCTGCTTTACGAGTTGGAGATCGCATACGATTCCAAGGAGGGATTTGCATTCATGGAAGAGTTGATGGAATTCGTCAACTACTACAGCAAGCTCGCATCTATAGATCTGTCAAAGGAGCGCGGACGCATGCCGATGTTCGACCAATCGACCTACAAGGAGGGTAAGATGCCATTTGCCGCGTTCAAAGACAAGGCATCGTGGAAGCAAGATTGGAAGGGACTCGTAGAGAAGATGGAAAAGCATGGAATCCGCAATGGATTCACGACGGTGCTTGCTCCGACCGGATCTATCTCGATGATTGCAGGGTGCTCTTCGGGTATTGAGCCGGTGTTTAGTCTTGTGTTCGAGAAGAACGTGGCGATTGGAAGCTTCTTCTATGTTGACCCGGTGTTTGAGGAGCGCATGCAGCGTGAGGGGCTGATGGACGATGCATTGCTAAAGGACGTCGCGGCAGCAGGAGGAAGCGTGCAGAACATAGCCTATATTCCGCCGAAGCTAAAAAAGGTCTTCACAACTTCCATGGATATCGCACCAAAGGATCACGTAAAGGTGTTGGGCATATTGCAGCGCTGGGTTGACTCTTCGATCTCCAAGACGAACAATTTACCGGCAAGCGCGACAGTCGAAGACATTAAGGAGATATATATGTTGGCGCATGAGCTGGGATGCAAAGGCGTTACCGTATATCGTGACAAGTCATTGACCACGCAGGTATTGAATGCGGGATTGAAGAAGACCGACAAAGAACGAGAAAAGGATAAGGAGGATCGAGAAAAAAAGAAGGAAAGCGAAATGGCCGTCATCAAAGATGAGAAAGCTAAAGGAATGACAATCTACCACAAGGCGGGAGTTGGGACAAATGGAATGGAGCTTGGTTTGTCTCCGGTACCGTCTGCGCTCAATGCTGAGGAGTTCGCAGGGCAGATCAAAGACCTTACACATTGTCCGAAATGTTCAACAAAGTTGATCCGACAGGAGGGATGCAGAAAATGTCCAAACTGTGGATGGGGACTGTGTAGCTAATGCGCGCAAAAAGGAATAGGGAATAAGGAAAAGGGTTAGATAAAAATGGCACGCATGCGCGTGTCATTTTTTACCCCCTATTCCGTTTTTCATTTTCCGAAATCCTTGATATACTCCCATTATGAACAAGAAAGGACAAGAAATTATGATATGGGTATTGATCGCCATAGGTCTTACGGCGATTGTATTGGGCATGTATGCGGCGGTTGTGACGCCGGCACAGACGGATAATGCTAATACTGAAACATTGGCAACTCCAGTTGCTATGGATGAACAGCGGAAGGGAAGTGAATCCGCAAAAGTGACGATTGTTGAATACAGCGATTTTCAATGTCCCGCATGTCAATATTATTACAATATGACAAAGCAGTTAGAAAGGGAGCGCGGCGATCAAGTGCAGTTCATATTCCGTCACTTCCCATTACAGAGTCATCAGCATGCGCGCACTGCAGCGATCGCCGCAGAGGCGGCGGGAAGGCAAGGGAGATTCTGGGAGATGCACGATATGCTGTTCGAGCGGCAGGAAGAATGGTCAAAGAGTGACGACGCGCGACAGTTTTTGACTGGATACGCAACGCTTATTGGCTTGGACGTTGGTAAATTTGTAGGGGATGCGCAGCTGCCGGAATTAGATGAGCGAATTGATTCAGATATTGCCGAGGGAACGAAGCAGCAGATCCAGGGAACTCCAACGTTCTATTTGAATGGAAGGGTCGTCCAATTTAGATCGTATGAAGAATTGCAGCAGCTGGTTGATGCGGAATTGAATAAATAAGTTTTTAACCCCCTTATTCTTTTTGTATTGTCATCCTGAATTTATTTCAGGATCTCATGCCTTAACAGTAAGATTCCGAAATAAATTCTGAATGACACACTAAACTAAGATGAAAAAGAATATCATCATTTGGATAATGCTCGCTCTAAGTATTGCAGGCTTCATTGATGCGGTTTATTTGTCGATCAAGACGATAGTCGGGAGCCCGATAACCTGTTATGCGTTCAGCGGTTGTGATGCGGTAGCCCAATCAAAATACAGTATTTTGTTTGGTATCCCGTTGTCGCTCTTGGGAGCGTTGTTCTACGCGGCAACGATCGTATTGATCACATACTATCTACAGCATAGGACGAAGAGAGGATTCCAACAGATGACGTATGTGGCGATATTCGGGGGGCTATTCTCGCTTTACCTATTTGCCTTGCAGGCATTCGTGATCGGAGCTTGGTGCTTCTATTGTGTTGTCTCGGATACGATCGGCGTGATCAATATGGCCTTGGCGGTGTATCTGATGAGGGTTGAAAAATAATAACCAAAACCCCTATTCCTTGCTCAGGGATGGGGTTTTTGGTATGGTATAGACATGCTAAAAGGAAGAAAAAAGTTCACTCCGAGTGAGGTGGAATCGGAGGTTTTGGAGTTTTGGAGACAAGATAAGACATTTGAACGGTCGCTTAAAAAGGCTGCGCCGAAAGGGGATTACGTCTTCTATGACGGCCCCCCGTTCGCAACCGGATTGCCTCACTATGGGCATATTTTGCAGAGCGTTATTAAGGATATTGTCCCGCGATATCAGACAATGAATGGCAAGCGAGTTCAGCGTCGCTGGGGTTGGGATTGTCATGGATTACCCGTGGAGAATTTGATCGAAAAGGAGCTAGGACTTGAAACGAAGAAGGATATTGAGAATCTTGGAGTGGAGACCTTCAACGAAGCTGCGCGAGGAAGTGTGATGTCGTATGCACACGATTGGAAGAATATCATTCCGCGCATTGGACGATGGGTGGAGATGGATAAGGATTATAAGACGATGGATGCCAGCTTTACTGAATCGGTAATGTGGGTATTTAAGACGTTATACGACAAGGGACTGGTATACGAAGGAAGAAAGTCGATGCACGTATGCCCACGATGCGAGACCTCATTGTCAAACTTTGAGGTTGCATTAAATTATAAGGACATTGATGATATTTCGACATTCGTGAAGTTTGCGGTCGAAGGTGAGAAGGATACATATTTCATTGCATGGACAACAACCCCGTGGACATTGCCGGGCAACGTTGCTCTGGCGGTTAATGCACAGGCGGAATATGTCACAATCGAAATAAAGACCGAAGTAGGAAAAGAACGGTATATCCTTGCAAAGGACCGACTCGATGTGATTGAAGGGGAATATGAGATTATTGAAGCTGTGAAGGGAAAGGATCTTGTCGGTAAGGTGTATGTGCCGCTGTTTGATTATTATCAGCAGGGGGATTTAGAGAATTGCGAAAACGGCTGGAAGGTCTATGCGGGGGATTTTGTGACCATGGAGGATGGGTCGGGAATCGTGCATATTGCACCGGCATTTGGAGCTGACGACATGGAATTGGCACGAAGGAATAAATTGCCTTTTGTGCAGCATGTGGCTATGGACGGACACTTTAAACCCGAGGTAAAGGATTTCCCAGGATTGGCGGTAAAACCACGGGAAGACCACAAGGCGACCGATATAGAGGTCATCAAATGGCTTGCGCATCACGGAAACCTGCTCAAAAAGCAGAAGCTGGTCCATTCATATCCGCATTGTTGGAGATGTGAGACTCCGCTACTGAACTACTCGACATCATCATGGTTTGTGGAGGTAACCAAGATTCGCGATACAAAGAACGGGTTGGTTGATAATAATAAGAAGGTCAATTGGATCCCGGAACACATTAAGACGGGTCGTTTTGGAAACTGGCTGGCGGATGCGCGGGATTGGGCTGTTTCACGCACCCGATTCTGGGGGGCTCCGATCCCGGTATGGCGATGCGAAGAATGTGGTGAGCTAAAGGTGGTTGGCTCTGTTGCTGAGATCAAGCAGAATACACCGAAGTCAGGCAATATGTATTTTACGCTGCGCCACGGACAATCGGAGAATAATGCATTGAATCTCGTGAGCTCGAATCCGAAGAATACGTATCACCTAACGGAGAAGGGTAAGGGGCAAGTTGCGCGTTCGACAAAGGCATTTGCAAAGCAATTGAAGGGCAAAAAGATTGACGTGATCTTCTCGTCCGATTATGCGCGCGCACAGGAGACGGCGGAGATTGCGGCAAAGACCTTGGGCTATGAGGCAAAGATCATCATTGATAAGCGATTGCGCGAAATCAATTGCGGTATCTTTGACAATAGGCCGATTAGCGAATACCACGCATATTTTGCATCTTTAGAAGAAAAGTTCGCAAAGGTTGCGCCGAAGGGAGAAAGTTTGACGGATGTAAAGAAGCGCATGACGGAATTCGTCTACGACATCGATGCGAAGTATAAGGGGAAGAATATCCTTATTGTTAGTCACGAATACCCCATCTGGGCACTCTTCGCGGGCGTACAAGGATTTGATGGTCCCAAAGCGGTCGCAATGCGAAAAGGGAATAAGGATTTTGTCTTAAATGCCGAGATTAAGAAGCTTGATTTTAGCATTATCCCACACAACAAAAATTATGAATTGGACCTGCATCGACCGTATATCGATCGGGTCGATTTGGTTTGCACAAAAGGGCATGCGATGAAGCGCGTGCCGGACGTGTTTGACTGCTGGTTTGAATCGGGCTCTATGCCGTATGGACAGGCGCATTATCCATTTGAGGGTAAGAAGAAGTTCGAAAAGAACTTTCCGGCGGAATTTATTGCTGAGGCGGTTGACCAGACACGTGGTTGGTTCTATACGTTAATGGTGTTGTCGACGGGTCTGTTTGGAAAGCCGGCGTTTAAAAACGTCATCGCGACAGGATTGGTGCTTGCCGAGGATGGGCAAAAGATGTCTAAGAAGCTAAAGAACTATCCCGATCCGATGACGATCGTGGATAAATACGGAGCGGATGCATTGCGGCTGTACCTAGTGTCGTCGCCGATCGTCCGTGGAGAAGTCCTTAATTTTTCGGAAAAGGGTGTTGATGAATTATATAAGAAGGTGATCTCGCGATTGTGGAACGTATACAGCTTCTACGATATGTATGGGCAGCAGCAGAAGGTGATCGCACGACCGAAGGGGAGGGTAACAGAATTGGATAAGTGGATGCTTGGGCGCTTGGATGAACTGGTTGCTGAAGTGACCGGAGCAATGGGTAAGTACGAATTGGATCGCGCAGTGCGTCCGATTGGGCAGTTTGTCGACGACCTGTCGACCTGGTATGTTCGCCGATCGCGCCGACGTTTCCAGAAGCCGGATGACAAGAAGGATTGGGAGCTCGCCTCAAAAACGTTGGCATATATATTAATGGAGACGAGCAAGGTTCTTGCGCCATTTACACCGTTCTTTACCGATGCGCTTTATAAGTCGTTGGATCAGAAGAAGAATGCATCAGTGCATTTGAGTGCGTGGCCGAAGTCTGCGGCTCTCGCGGTATTGAAGACAAACAAGAAGATGGGGGTAATGATGGCCGAGGTACGTAATCTCGCAAGTATAGCGCTTGCAAAGCGCGCAAGCTTGGGGATCAAGGTGCGTCAGCCGCTTGCAACGTTGACGGTTCAATCGAGTGTTGTGGGGTTAAAAACAAACAAAGAATTATTGGCGATCCTCGCCGACGAGGTGAATGTAAAAAAGATTGTGGTAAAGGCAAATGTTGAAGGTATTGTGGAATTTGACACGACAATTACGCCTGCCCTATTGGAAGAAGGGATCGTGCGCGAAAGTGTGCGCATGGTCCAGGGGCTTCGACAGGATGCTGGCTATGAGCCGAAGGATCGGATACTGTTGTTCGTCGATAGCGCCGCATTGGGCGATGTCATGAAAAAATACGAAGATCTGTTGAAGCGGGAAGTAGGGGCAAAAGCCGTCGTGTTCGCGCCGGAGGCGGAGCACCTGGATGCTTATGCGGAGCTGGTGCTTGATCAGGATCGCATTTGGTTTGGACTGCGAAAGGCATAATACATGAAAGACGTTGCGATTCAGATCGTAAATTACAACACCAAGAAATACCTCATCGATTGTATTGATGGGGTATTTTCCGATCTGCGGGGAACAGATCTGCGCTATGAGGTCTTGGTGCTTGATAACGCGTCGAACGATGATCTGGGAGATTTGCATGACCGATATGGGGACAAGGTGTTAGTGTCCCAGTCGGAAAAAAATAAGGGATTTGGTGGTGGGCATAATGATCTTGCCGGGCGATCGAATGCACCATTCTTACTGATAATAAACCCAGATATACAATTTGTTGAGCCAAAGACCATCGAGCGATTAATGGCTAGTATGCGAACGGGGGAGAACTGTGCAGTGATCGGCCCTAAATTGGTCATGGGAAATGGCATCGTCCAGGAGTGGGATCACGGAGAGTTGAGGGGATTGAGGGCGTGGGTCGCAAATCGCATCGGGAGTAGTTATTGGAAAGAGAGAGATCGAGCAAGTGATGTAGCGTGGGTATCTGGAGCGTTCTTTTTGATCAGGCGTGATATATTTGAACAGGTAGGAGGGTTTGATGAAAATTTTTTCCTGTATAAGGAAGAAGAGGATCTTTGTCTACGTATTAGACAAAAGGGGATGCGCATTAAATACGATCCCGCCATACGCGTAATACATTATGGGTCGGTCGTTGCTTCAAAGGATATGTATATGGAAAAGTCGATCGCCTATTTTAAGAAAAAACACGCGACGTCCTGGTTGTCTGGGCAATTAGCAAAACTTATTCATAAGTTGGTAAAATAAGATCATGCATGCAGATATCGGATTGGGGATATTTGTCGCGCTGATCGCGGCGAAGCTGTTTGGAGTAGAGCTCTCGGGCCAATTGATTGGACTGTCCGTTTTGTTTGCGCTGTTGCCCGATGTGGACTTTTTGGTACACGCGATCATGTATCGCAAGATCGGAGGAAAGCATGCGCACATCCATCGTGACCTGTTTCACTATCCGTTGCTGTATTGCGCGATCGGCGGCGCCATTGCGGCGCTGTTTGGGTGGCTTTGGTCGTTCGTATTCGTCACGGCTTCGCTGGCGCATTTCGTACACGATTCGATGGGGGTTGGATGGGGTATCAAATGGCTGTACCCGTTTTCGAAAAACATATTTAAAGCACTCTCTGATGACAAGGGGAATCTTTCAATGTGCGGTTCCGTCATGTGGAACGAGGCGGAATTGCAAAAGGTGGCCGACGAAAAGGGGAACGAGCATTGGATCCGGGACATCTATTTTCGATGGCATCCGATTGGTATCGTGGAAGGGGTACTTTTTCTCGCGTCGCTCGGCGCGCTCTGGTTCGCGCTTCGGTGAAATAAACAATACAGGGGATTGGTGCTATAATACTGGATATGTTATCCACTATTTTTATTTCACTTCCGATATTCATCATTATTTTGGCCGGGTGGTTCTTTCAGCGGTCAAAATTTATGCAGGGGGATTGGGTGCATCAGGCAAATGCGTTTGCCTATTATGTCGCGCTCCCCGCGCTGATCACGGTTAGTCTCTGGGATGTAAATTTTAGAAGTCCGGAAATCTTGCAATTGACGCTCCTGAGCATCGCAAGTATGGTGGCATTTCTGGTGGTACTCTTTATTATTCTTTCTTCATTTACGATGGCGCGGGATACAAAGGCGGCCATCTTTCTTACTGCGGCAACGGGAAATACATTATATATGGGGATCGCGCTAGTGGAGGCGGGATTTGGCAGAGATTACGTACCTACGGCAGCATTGATTGGGAATGTGTACTTGATCGTTCCATTGGTACTCTCAATGCTTGTGGTGCGTTATTGGCATACGAAGGATCATGGTATCAGAGAAGAGTTGATGGCATTCTTCAAAAATCCACTCGTATTGTCTATGGTATTGGGGGTTGTGTTGAGTTTCATTGCAATCACCGGCAACCCGCTCATCGAGAGCATCAAGAAGGCGATGACTATGCTTGGGAGTACGTCATCACCGGTTGCACTGTTCGCATTGGGAGGATTCCTGTATGGAAAGTTCCTCAAAAAAGACCTGCATATGGTCATGATGATAACCGGGTTAAAGATGGCGGTATTTCCATTAATCGTATTTTTCACCTATCAGTATTTTGGTAAGGGCGAACAGGGGGAGCTGCCGGTACTCCTGGCATCGATGCCGGTTGCGGTGACAACATTTGTAATCGCCGAAAAATTCAAGATGAATACGGCGCTTGTGGGGAATGCAATCGTTTTTGCAACAGTCGTATCATTTATCACCGCACCGATTATCCTTGTACTATTTAAATAAACAATCATGGCTCATATTACGAACACAAAAGAACTTGCAAAAACACCCCTGCGCAAAAAAGCACTTGCCATAGTTGAGGCAGGATATGCCGCGATAGAAATAACAACGGCGATCAAGAAGAGAATAACAGTACAGAAGGGAATACTGACTGTGGTGTTTTCGGATAAAAAGCAGGGGGACGCGCGGATAGATCTTAATGATTATAAACGGATATTTTTGATAGGCATTGGTAAAGGGTCGGCGTTGGCCTCGGTAACGCTAGCGGGTATCTTAAAGGACCGCATGACTCGGGGAATAGCCATCGATGTGGAAACAGTTGCGAATCCGCATGCACGGCTGGAATTGGTAGCGGGCACGCATCCGCTGCCATCGCCAAAGAACGTAAAGGCAACGCAAAAGATGATGCGCATGGTAAGCAATCTGGAAACGGATGACCTTGTGCTTGTGTTTATGTGCGGGGGAGGGTCGGCGCTTGCGGTAGCATCGGACGAAGAGCTGCGTGCTTCGACAACTGCATTTAAAGAGCTTACGAAAGGAGGCGCGAACATCATTGAGTTGAATACCGTGCGGAAGCACGTGTCAGAAATAAAAGGGGGGAATTTGGCCAAGGCGATTTTTCCCGCGACTGCGTTGACGCTGATGGCATCTGACGTGATCGGGAATGATATGGAAATGATCGCATCGGGACCGACAGTGCGCGATACGACGACCAAGGCGGATGCATTGGCGATTATGAAAAAGTACGGGGTAGAGACGAGGGATATTGAATTGAAGGAAACGCCAAAGGAAGAAAAGTATTTTAGAAACATCAAAAACCTTCTGTTCGTTTCAAACCGAGACGCGGCTCAAGCAATGGCGGATACCGCAAAAAAACTCGGCTACACGTCGAGGATAAAGACGTTGATATTTCAGGGCGAGGCGAAGACCGCGCTGATGTCGGCAGTCAAGGCAATAAAAAGGAACGAAGCGGTTATTATGGGAGGGGAGACGACGGTTACGCTTAATGATATCCCTGAAGGGGAGAAGCCAGGCAAGGGTGGGCGAAATCAGGAGGTTGCATTGGGTGTGATCGCCGCACATATGGCAAAGCCGGATATACTGCAGGGTATCGTAGCGATATCGTATGCAAGCGACGGACATGATAATACGGATGCGGCAGGCGCAATTGCAGATGCGTATGCGATCAAGGCGGCTAACACGGCGAAGCAGGATATGCCAATGTGCCTTGCGAGACATGCATCTTTTGACTGCTTGGAAAAGAGCGGAAACTTGCTACGCGCAAAGAAAAACAGCTTTAACGTGGCAGACCTGATGTTGGTGATCCGAGATTGACCGACAGTGAGCAAGGACGTATAGTATGTGCAGAACATTAGAGCACTGCTAGTAAGGAGGAGTTATGGACGACTTTCATGGACTGGATACGCAGTACCAAAGGCCGAGTAAGAAAGGCTCGGAAGATATCCTGTTTTACTTATGCCTTGCGGGTGTCGCATTGATCTGTCTGGCGATGATCGACCATCTCGACCCGTTTGCATTACTCAAAGAATGGGCCCGTTAGGGCCCTGTTTTTTACTGTTTAATTTGGCACGTATTTCATTTTATGCTATTCTGATGTCAGGAAAACGTAATATAACGGTTCCTAACGAATTCATATCTTTTGACATGCGAATCTTTATGAAATTGGGAAATAACGAAAGAACTAGGCCACGATAAAGGCTGTTTTTCGGATTTCATCCAGGTTTGCTGCGCCATAAGGAAGGATGAAGAGCTTAGTGAACACAGTTAACTATGAATTATTTGAACCCGGTTCTCTGGGTACTATTATTAGTATCGGGGGGTGCGATCGGATACTATATCAGACACATTAATGCGCTGAAGAAGAAGGGCAGTGCCGAACAGATCATCGAACGGCAGTTGGAGGAGGCGAAGATAAAGGCAAACGGCATCATTCTTGAAGGTCAGGAAAAGGCAACAGTCCTTATTGAGGAGGCAAAACAGGATGAACGTGAGCGCAAAAACCAACTTGATCGCATGGAGGAGCGGCTTCTTAAAAAGGAAGAGGCCTTCGAGCGGGATTTGCACGCCGTACGCACAAAAGAAGGGCATCTCAATGAAGAGATGGCAAAACTAAGAGCGAAGGAGGATGTGATCGAAAAGCTGAAGCAGAGTGCGGAGGAGCTTGTGGAAAAGAATGCAGGCATGACGCAGGCAGAGGCACTCGATATTATTATTAAACGGACTCAGGAAGCGCATCAAAAAGACTTGGTGCAAATGGTACAGAAGCTGGAACATGAGCGAGTTGAGGAATTGGAAAAAAAGAGTCTCGATATTCTAACCACTGCGATTCAGCGCTATAGCCGCAGTCATGTGGCTGAAGTAACAACAAGCATCTTCCATTTGCCTAATGAAGACCTGAAGGGGAAGATTATCGGCCGCGAAGGGCGCAATATCAAGTCCCTTGAGCGACTGACGGGGGTCGAATTCATTATTGATGAGGCTCCTGACTATATTGTGATCTCGTCATTTGATCCAATGCGCCGAGAGGTTGCGGGGTTGACGCTCGAAAAGTTGCTAAAGGATGGACGCATCCAGCCGGCACGCATCGAAGAGAAGGTTGAGGAGTCTAAGAACGAATTGACCAAGCGTGCATTCGAGATAGGTGAGCAGGCAGCACATGAAGTCGGTATCTACGATTTGCCAAAAGAATTGATTCAGTTAGTCGGACGATTGCACTTCCGCACAAGTTATGGGCAGAATGCACTGGTGCATTCGATCGAAGCAGCCCATTTGGCCGGAATGATAGCTTCCGAACTGGGAGTGAACGCCGAAATCGCCCGCAAAGCTGCGCTATTGCACGACATCGGAAAGGCGATCGACCACGAGGTTGCGGGAAGCCACGTTGAGCTCGGACAGAAGATATTAAAGAAGTATAACGTGAGTGAAAAGGTAATCCAGGCGATGGAATCCCATCATGAGGATTATCCATTTGCATCGCCGGAAGCATATATCGTCGCGGCAACAGACGCATTGTCCGCAGCAAGGCCGGGAGCACGACGGGAAAATATCGACAATTATATCAAGCGCCTCGAGGAGCTTGAAAAGATTGCCGGGGAGTTTGGAGGCGTAAAACAGGCCTATGCGATTTCGGCCGGCAGGGAGCTGCGTATCTTTGTAACACCGGAAAAGATGGATGATTTTTCGGCATTCCAGCTTGCGCGTGATGTGGCTAACAAGATCGAAGAGGAATTAAAATACCCCGGAGAGATTAAGGTCACGGTTATCCGCGAAATGCGAGCAGTAGAATATGCGCGATAATAGACAAAAAAGGCGGCCAATAGGCCGCCTTTATGGTTTACTGTGCGGGGATGAGCGTATTGCTGAACGCTGAGGCGTAGGAGAATTTGCGCTCGCTGCCGTTTGATGCGTAGAGCGTGAAAGTGACCTTGGGGAACGCAGTCATTCGTTGTTGGGTGTCCCACCAGTGGGGCACGGGCTCAGCAAGGGCGACGAAGATCGTGTCGATGGTGCCATTAGCATCGGGAACAAGCGAATATACATGAACAAGTAGATCGATTCTGGTCGTAAGACCAAGGTCGGGATAGGATCTGGTGATCGGATAGCGAACCAGCCAACCATCTCCGCATCGGCGCTCGTATACCCCTCCCGAAGGAGAGAAGAAGGCGGATCCGCCAGTGCTACAGCTCGGATCATCTGCCGCGAGGTTGACGTCCTTGAGCCAGCTCTCGCAGATGACCTTGAATCGCTTGGCGCGGCTTCGTTTTAGTCTGCGCTGAACCGGAATGCCCGTTGCGGCGGTTGCGGTGATGAGAAACGCGGTGGCATACAAAAGGATAGAAATTTTGTTCACAGTAACCTCCCTAATAAAGAAATAAAAAGCTATGCGCAGTATGAGTTATAGGGAGATATATTGTCAACAAAAAAGCGGCCCATTGGCCGCTTCTGCGTAGTATGACATTAGCTCGGGCCTTCCTCTGCAATATCAAAGATGACCCCCTGCCGCGCAAGCACCTTTTGCGTATCGGGGAAGACTTTAGTGCAGCGTCCTTCGAGCCACCATTCCGGCCTGTCACGAGTAGCAATAATGAGATCCATGAGAATGGTCTTCACGTGAGGCTTCGGCTCGGCAATGGGCGCCGTGGTGCCAACGACCAGAGCGAATGGCGCACCGGTGGCGATATTACGCGCCGGAACCAGAAACATCCAACCATTGCTCTCCTTGTAGAACCGTTCCTGAATCGGATGATTGGGATCGCGGTCGACGGAGAGATCGGCGAGGAGCGTATTCATGCGCATGATCCATTCAGCGCCAATGCATTCGAACATTTCGGTACGAAGCTTCTTATTCGCGCGTATCGTGCGGATCGTGTCTACGGCAGGCTTACCAAAGAGGAGTAAGAGGATACTGACAGTGATGAGTACGCCAATAACAAACAGGTTCATAGAGCCTCCAAAAATGACTGTAGGATGATATAAACAGCTACGCGTATGATGCCATAGTAGGGATTGGTATGTCAAACAAAAAAAGGCGGTTCGTCAGCTGACGAACCGCCTTGTGTAAGGCCTCCTGTTATGCCGAAGCCCTGCTTCGCATGCGGGAGGAAAACGAAGTGGCTGCCTCGATGATTCTCTTGACTTCATAGTCGTGAAAGTCGCGCTTTTGAGAGAAGTCTTTGAAGCTGCCCGGGTTGTCCTTGCAGGAGCCGTCACACGTAATTGGTTCCCCAACGGATTCCAGGTCATGGTCGCCCGCATGCGCGTAGTAGGAAAACGGGATGTGCACGCCGAGAGCGCAGAAGCACGCGATCATTTCGTAAACGCCGCTGCCGACCTGCGAATGATCTTTCTTGTACAAAAATACGGGGATTCTCATAACAAACCTCCTTACAAGAGGGATGAACTAAAATATCTGATTGCAGAATGCCAACAAGCAAGAGGAATGTCAAATGTAGTATAAAAAAGGCGGTCCATGCGGACCGCCTTAGTTGGGAGGGGTTAGATCAGTCTTAGCCGCCGGAACAGTGAATATTTGTCGCTGAACGTTTTGGCGTGCTCATTGCGAACGCGCCTCAGCTCATCGATATAGGCGGTGATCGCCTCCTCTTGGCGGAGCTCCGGGGCAGTGCCGCTCATCTCGGCTCGTACCCAATCCCGTTTCGCCTCGGCATCAAAGATGCGCGAGGAATAGTAGGATTCATAGGTGCTCTCCTTGGTGAGTACATTTACTGCCCCCGCGCGAGTGAGCGGGATGGAGAAAGCCGAATAAATTATGATGCCGGTGAGTGTGAGTATCGCAATAACGAGAAGCACATTGATTACTTTCTTCATAACTACCTCCAATAGAGAAGTAAAGTTTCTGGGTATATTATAAAAGATATATATAAATATGTCAAGTAGTTGACAAAAGATGGCAAGAGTCAAGGGGAATGCGGTGTGAGTATTGTACAACCCGCATAAATACTATATAATTTGAGCATAAGTAAATAAGTCAAAGGTCGAGTAGGAAAAAGCATCAACTGGCGAGAGCAGGGAATATGCATCGCATAGAACTGTCATCACCAGGAAGATGCATATCTTTCAATGAACAAAGCAGAATTGATCGACGCAGTACAGCAGGCAGCCGGCATCGAAATGAAGAAGCAGGCGACTATGGCTGTTGAAGCAGTATTCGATACCGTTACCAAGGCGTTGGCACGTGGGGAGGAGGTTGCAGTTTCCGGATTCGGAAGCTTCAAGGCAACTAAGCGCGCCGCTCGCATGGGTGTAAACCCGAAGACTGGTGAAAAGATCCAGATCGCAGCATCTGTTGCCCCGAAATTCAAGGCCGCAAAGGCTTTGAAGGACGCAGTCAAATAAGAGCTCTTATTTACAAAAATACCCCCTTGCGTGGGTATTTTTGTTTTAATGGTATAATGGAATCATGTCAGAACAAATACATATACAGGAGACTGCTCCCGACAAAAGAAAGGAGTTGGTAAAAGGGTTGCGCGAGCGAGGAATAGATAGTAAAGAGGTAAGGGAAGCGCTCGATGTGTGGACAATCGAGCAAGAGAAAAAGGTCGAGGCTGCTGGAAGAACCCCGGAAGCCCGAATAGGGTTCGAGATCGAGCGAGCAAAGCTCTATGCCGAAGGGGGCTTTATTGATGAAGCGCTGAACACGCTTGATGATGCATTGTATCTGACTCAGGAGGAAGGAGTAGGGTTGCTTGAGCGCAAGATACGGCAAGAGATAGCGATTATCGAGGGAATGGAATAAGTATAAATAAAAAACACCAAATGGTGTTTTTTATTTACGGATTCGGTCGTTCATCTTAAAGAACAATTCGTATGCGCTTTTGAGCTCCTTGAGAGCCTCCTTGGAAAGTTCGCGCACCTGGTCTTGTGTATCGATCGGTTCCTCGGCAATGACCGCATCGGTGGGGGTGATCACCTCAGTCAGCGCTTCTTGGTGAAGTGTCCTGGATTGCAGTGGCTCGATGGTTTCTATGAAATACAATTCTTTTGCCTTTGTGTTGAGTACTGCAGCGTTTTTGATGGACTTATCTGCCTGTCCAAGGTACTTCTTTAGAGTATCGGTATTGACGAGCTTTTGTCGGTCGAGCTTTTTGATGTCGTTGGCGATTTTTTCATTGCGCGCCTGTACGATACGCCGGACATCGTCGGTTTGGTAAATAAGGAGCATATTCCCAGCAACTTTGAGTTCGGGGGTGTAGACGGTTTCGCGCCAATCCCTAAGCTCTTTTGCAATGGACTTTACCTCATCAAGGGTAACAGTCTCTCTAGTAAGTCGATCTTCGAGTGAAGAGTAGTATGCGCTCGAGGTTGCGAGGCGCGTAAGAAACTGCTTGCGCGCGAGGCTCCAATCTTCATCGAGATCAAGAATGGTCAGTTTTTCTTGAAGGTTCTTTACCTCGCTCTGCGATGCGGTGATGATCTCTGCGAGAATATCTTTGCGCTGTTCGATGGTCAATTCGGGAGTCGCGTCCTGAGTGTGCCGAACGGATTCTTCCTTGGCGATAGCCGTATTGACGAGAGAGGGGAGCTCCGCTGCGTGTGCGCTGGTTGAAGAAAAAATTCCCCCAGAGATCGCAAGGGCAAGAGAAGATATGAATAGAATGATGTGTCGGTGTTTCATGATGGAATGGATACTTCTGCGTTTGAGTGAAACGCATGGTCGTGCTCGCACGGCTATGCAGTTCGACAAGCACATAAGCAAGGGTTATTCGGATACTTTATCCAGTATGGTGTTAATGGTATCGGTAGGTGGTTCGGTTGCTGTGGATTCTGCGGTTGTATCGCTCTTGATTAAAAATGATTCCATGTTAGTGGAGGTTGCCTCGGGAGCTGTCGGAGCGGCCATCATCATGGTGCGGGCTGCAGTCGGTTCGTCGGCTAGCTTGCTGATCTCGGTAATCTTCTTAAGAGTCGTCTGATTTGAAGTTTCGAGATAGTCGATAGTCTCAAGCGTGATCTCGATAGAATCGTTGATCTCGTTCGCTTCTGCGGTGAGACTCTTTTGATTTAAACCTTCAAGCGCGAGTGGGGAATAAGTTTCGTTAATGTATGTTGTTCCACCAAGAATCATGACAAGTGCGATTACGCCAGCGCTGATCATTGCAGAGACGCGGAAAAAGGTACTGACATGAGGGGAGTCGATCATGTGCTGTGGAGACGCCAAAATTAGCATTCGGGAATGCTTTGCATATTCGGAGTTAGGCTTAATGCGCTTCAGCTCCTGTAATGTTTCGAAAATGTCGTTTTCCATAATTATTTGTTCAGTAATGCTCTGAGTTGCTTGATTGCACGATGTTGCAATACGCGTACGGTGGCTTCCGGTTTATTCATGATCTTGGCAACTTCCGAAGGAGTAAGCTCTTCGATGTAGCGCATAATGATAATGTCTTGATAATCCTGCTTCATCTGCTTAAGTGCATTCTTGATCGTTTCCATCTGGAACTGGCTGTGAATAGTGTCTTCAAGCGCAATCTCGTTCCGGGGAATCTCCGTCTCATTAAGATCTTCGATATCAATCGAGGATTTCTTTGTGCGGTAGTGGTCGATGACCTTATTCCGGGCAATCTGGTAGAGCAGACTGGAAAAGGGGAATCCCTTGTCTTTATAACCGGCCATTGTCTGCCAAGCGTTTAAAAAAACATGATGGGTGATATCCTCGGCTTCCTCACGGTGACTGACCTTAAGATAGACAAACCGGTAGATTTGTCCGTGATATCTATCGTAAAGCAGGCCAAAAGCAGAGGAATCACCCCGAATGGCACGTTCGATTATGGACTTTTCTTCGCCATCTAGCATATATAACGAATAAAAACTGGTTTAGTTACAGTCTCCTTCTGGATTATGCTCACGAAAGCCCTAGAAAAAGGTATTTTTCTAGGACGATTGGAACAGCTCAATAGCGGACTCCCATCTCTTTGTATGGTATCACTTATTATAACACAAAAACACGGGAAATCCAGTAAAATAAAAGGGTAATACGGGAAGAAATAAAAAATCACCTTCCGGTGATTTTTTATGCCTTGAGCGGTAGACCGGGCTCGAACCGGCGACCTCCTCCTTGGCAAGGAGGCGTTCTACCACTGAACTACTACCGCTTAATGATTAGGAGTATACTATAGATGTGAAACGATATCAATAGCGAAGCGCGAACCTTTGGCGAACTGCGGCGCGACTTGACGTTGTGACTAGGTTTAAATGTACGCATTTCGCAATAGCGACGCATGAAGATGGATATAAAAAAATTCATATATGGAGTGATGATTTTGACGATATTGTCAACAGGGGTCATGACTCCAGCAAGAACAATCCGAGCAGCTTCGATCGAGGAGCTTGTTACATATGTACAAGAGCTAACAAGGCAGTTGGAGACACTACGGCGGCAATTGGAAGTAAAGCCGTTTACGACCGACATACGATATGGAACAACAAATAATCAAGAGGTTCGCAGATTGCAGCAATTTTTGATAGGACGGGGATATTTAAGCAAAGAATTCGTGACGGGGAATTTTTTTATATTAACAAAGAGGGGTTTGCAGCAGTTTCAACGGGCGCAGAATGTCCCTGTAACGGGGGTACTTGATAAGAGGACGAGAGAAAAGATAAATGGTCTATTAAAAAGGGAGGAAGCGGAAAAAGTGGGCAAAAGCGACACAAAACCTCTGGTTGTGCAGGCGACAACCTCGACACAAACAGTGTTTGAGGAAGTGAGACCGGAACATAGGCTTGATAAGAGTCCTGTATATGAGGTAAGAGAGATCGAACAGCTTATATTTTTGGCGATTAACGGAGAACGCAAAAAGAACGGGCTAAGTGTTTTAACGTGGAATGAATCGGTTGCGTTGGTTGCGCGTGCACATAGCGTGGATCAAGCGGGGGATAATGCGATCATTACGAATCCAGAGGGCGCATGCGTGTATCCGTTCATACGGCATGAAGGATTCGCATCGGGATTTAAGGTGGGGGATCGGTTGGAGCAAGCAAATATCGATTACCGGCTTGCGGGAGAAAATATTATTATCTTTCCAATAACCAAGGAATTGATCTATCAAGCGGAGGCGCTTGCACCGGCATGTTTGGTCATTGCTGAAGAGGAGGAAGTTGCGGGTGAGATGCAGGAGGCAGCGAGGGCGCGGATAGCGGCTATGCTTGATGTAAGAATAAGAGCGATGGCCGGACAAGAAAAGCTGAATTGGATAAACAGGGAGTGGAAGGGGGTACAGGAAATAGCGAACGAATCGGCCACGGAATGGATGAATTCACCGGGACATCGGCATAACATTCTTACCGGGGAGTTCGCGGAGACGGGGATTGGTGTGGCTATGGTGAACGATTATATTATTGTGACGCAGGTGTTTCTAAAAAAACCATGAGAGCATGGGGCTCGAGGTTGGAGGTATGAATAATAGGGAAAGAGAGGTATAATAAAGCATTCTATTGGAACTCATACCTCGATATGCTTAACTCTAAAAACGTGACCAAAGAAAAACTACAACATAATTTCTTCTTCTTCCTACTGGCGATAATGACGATCGCCGGACTCTTTTTATTGAGTCCGTATGCGGACGTGTTCTTTGTTGCGATTATGTTCGCGATCCTGTTCAAGCCAATGCATCGGGGGATCCTATCCGCCTTTCGGGGAAGAAAGACGCTAAGCGCCTTGGTAGCGACATTGACGGTGCTTTTAGTCGTATTGATTCCATTGAGCTTTTTCGGATTTCAGATATTTGAGGAAGCTAAGGATCTCTATATCGTGATCGCGAACAGCGATCTGCAGACCAACGGTGCGGCGAATATCGGAAACGCATTACAACGCTATGCGCCACAGTTGGCTCCCGCCCTGTCTGCTGATATAGGGCAATACATCGTAAAAGGGTTGCAGTGGGTGGTGACGAATCTAAGTACAGTGTTTTCGAGTGCTGTGGCGATCGTGGTAAACTTCCTATTAATACTATTCACGCTATTCTTCCTGTTTCGGGACGAAAGTGTGTTCAGAAAGACGATTCTGGCACTAAGTCCCTTGGAGGATGCACACAATGAAGAATTGCTAAACAAGGTGGAATTGGCGATTGCATCGGTTACAAAGGGAACACTTATCGTATCGCTGTTACAAGGGGTACTGACGGGGATTGGGTTTGCCGTTGTAGGTATCCCAAACCCAGTCCTTTGGGCGAGTATTGCGGCATTTGCCGCAATGATCCCGGCCGTGGGGACGGGGTTGGTTATTGTGCCGGCGGTGGCGTTTCTCTTCGTTACGGGGCATGTCGTTTTGGCGACGGTCCTTGCGATATGGGGATTCGGCATTGTGGGAACAGTAGATAATGTTGTCCGTCCCGCACTTATCGGGAAGGGTATTAATATTCACCCATTACTCATTTTATTCTCGGCATTGGGAGGATTAAATTTCTTCGGTATTATCGGATTCTTCGTGGGGCCGGTGGTACTTGCCGTATTGTTCGCATTGTTCGAAATGTACCCAAAGATAGTTCAAAATCATGAGGGAGAGTAAATGAATTGATAGAGGATAGTAGTCCTGGCGCTTGCGCCAGGGCATTTTTTACTCCTATTGCAAAAACCGCCATATCGCATATACTGATAAACTCACGATAATTAAAAATATAGATATGAAAACAAAGATTATTGCGACTATTGGACCGAAGTCCGAGTCGTACGAAGAATTGAAAGCTATGGCCGAGGCAGGCCTGAGCATTGCTCGCATGAACTTCTCACACTGCACCGTAGAAGAGTACAATACCCGCAAGGAAAACATCCAACGGATCAATAAGGAGCTGGGAACGTCCGTCGAGATCCTGCAAGACCTACAGGGTCCACGCATTCGCGTTGGCAAGTTGCCGACTGAAGGGGTGGAACTTGAAGAAGGGAATACGTACGTGTTCTCATATGAGCAGAAGGAATACGAACCGGGAGGAGTTATTCCGATTGATGATCCATATTTGCATATTGACGTAAAGACGGGCGAACCGTTCTATCTCGCCAATGGCGCCATGGAATTGGACATCACCGACGTGCAGGGATCACAAATCCATGCAAAGGTAATTACCGGAGGCACGTTATTTTCGAAGAAGGGCATTAACGTTCCGCGTACGAATTTGACCCGAGGAGGCGTTACCGAAAAGGATATCGAAGATGCAAAATTCGGCGTCGCGCAGGGAGCTGATTATATTGCGTTGTCATTCGTACAGTCTGCTGATGATATCAATAAGCTGCGAAGCGAATTCCCGGACAAGAAGATCAAGGTGATTGCAAAGATAGAGCGTGCATTGGCACTCGACAATATTGATGAGATCATTGAAGCTTCTGACGGTATCATGATTGCCCGAGGAGACCTGGGAATCGAAATACCGATGGAGGATTTGCCAATCATCCAGAAGAACCTGATCCGACACGCACATTGGCACAATAAGCCGGCGATCGTCGCGACGCAAATGATGATGACACTCATCGACCACGAGCATCCGACACGCGCAGAAGTAAGCGATGTGGCTAATGCAGTGTTCGAGGGAGGTGATGCGGTTATGTTGTCCGACGAGACAGCCGCAGGAAAGCATCCGGCACGAGCAGTTGCCGTGATGGCAAAGATCGTAAAGCGCATCGAAGATTACACGGCGCGCGAAAACTTTTTTGAAGTGGAAACACTCGGAGAATATAAGAAAGCGAAGAAATAAGAACGATAAAACCACCGCACTGCGGTGGTTTTTGGAGAATAAAAAACGGCGCCTCCTGGGCGCCGCTATAAGATCACAGATCGATAAGGAGAAAGCGAGCCTTCTCGCTGATCGGAACGGCGAAATGTTGATTAGGAATAGAATCCGGGTTCTGGAGATAGTGTGTGAACCATTCCGGTACGGCATCGGCAGAAACGGTGAAGATAACCTCGAACATACGCTCTTCGACAAGACGCTCGGATGGCGTGTTACCGGGAACACTCTTCCACATCTTCAGGAGACATGGCCATTCGGTAATGGTGGGGAGGATAGCGGGGAGTACCTGGCGCATTCGCTTTTCAACGAGATGATCCGCAATGGGTTCGCTGGGTACATGCTTCCGAATGCACACAAGCGTGTGCCAATCATCGATATGAGGAAGGATGTAGGGGAGTGTTTCGCGTATGCGCCTCTCAATGAGGAGTGCGACAGAAGTAGCAAGGGCCTGCTTGTGGAGTTCGATGAGGTTGTCGAGGTGGGGGATAGTGGTAAGTACCTGTGCCATGCGCCACTCGATGAGAGTGCGTGTATGGGCGCTGACTGCGCCTAGCCACATGGCTTCCAGAGACCCCCAATTATCGGTTTCAAAAAGTTGTTGAGGTGCATTTGCGGAAGAGAGAAACTGCTCCAATAATGCCTTGAGCTCGGACATGAGACACCTCCATGAGAAGATGGTAGTTACTAATAACAAAATGGCGCTTTCGCGCCATTTTGTCAATATGTGGTGGTAATGTGCAAGTTAGGGTTATTCATGGGGGTTGGAAAGGGCGGGATTTTGGGAGATTACTTAAGCCGGATAAGTATATGTAAATATATAAAACTGTATGCAGTTTTAGTAAAAATCGCTGATTTCATCAAGAAAAATAGGGTTTGAATTATATGTAAAGTATTAGTTGCGTGTTGCTGATATTCGACACTATCAGTCAGATCCTGCACGTTCGCTATCATCACAAAATGATGACGGCTTCACTGTTCCTGGCTGCAGGCAATACTGGTGGCAGTGGGATGTCACTGTAAGAGGCGCGTGTAATTAGCATGTCCTTATCATTAGCGTTGTAATTCATCGACCCTCTCTGTATTCTGTACGGAGAGGGCTATTTTTATAAAATCTCAATCATGTCTCTATTTGCAAAAATACTACTATCTGTGCTCGTTGTTCTTATGTTAATTATAATAAGTGCAATAAGGGTAGGAAAAAGGAGGAATAGAGATAAGGTGGCGCTATATCTGTTGATATTCGCTATGTTATTTACGGCAAGCTCGCTTTTTTGGACAACGGATACTGCATACGATACTGAAACGATCACACATCTTAAATTTGGATGGCCCATCCCATTCATGATGCAAGATCAAAGATACTTCAATCCACCCTTTCCTTATGTGATGAGGGTAAACCTAAGTGGAATGTCTGGCGGAACGGCATTTATATTGGGAAAGCTTCTTTTTGACATTGTTATTAATTTTATTTTTGCAATTGCATCGTGGTGGATTGCAGTTTCAGTAATTTCACGAAGAGATGATCGATAAAAAGCACATATAGTGAAAATGAGTTTATACCCTATTTAAAAATCCTTCCAAACTGGAAGGATTTTTAAATTTGTGCACATAGACGGTAAAACATCGAACCGCCTAAAACATATCTTGCACGCTTCTGGGAGTTTTATCAAACAAGCCCCGGACTGCAAAGAGCCCTTGAAAATGCTTGAGTTTCTACTAATCAAGTATCTCGCATTACCACATAGTATGTATTTAAATAGAATGGGTAGATGGCACAGATGTTAGATAGGTAGGGGTAACGACTTAGGCTATTAAGTCGATAGGGCGCTGTTTCCAGTTCTCGAGTTGTAATGGTATACTTATTACGGTAATCATATATGCTACTCATCGGAATTTAATTTTTCAAAACTCATCCTATAAACCCTCGGGCATAAGTTTACGGAAAGTTTATATAAAATAAAAATGAATAAAAAATCATTATATTTTGTTGCGATAGGCATCAGTATCTTAATCATTGCCTGGTTTGGGTATTGGAAATCTACTACTACTACTACTACTACTACTACTCAAGAGAAGATTGTTATTGGACGTGTTGATTGGCCGGGATACCTCGGGCTGATCATTGCGGATAAGAAGGGGTACTTCAAGGATGAGGGGCTCGACGTGGAGGTGCGACGTTATTCGGGATTGACGGAGCTCTTGCAGGGCTATAGATCGGGCGAGATTCAAGGGAAAGCGAATCCTACATTCGATTGCGTTACCGATGCATATGAAGGGATTGATAACATGGCGGTCATTGCGATTGATCAGAGCAATGGGGCCGACGGGATCATCGCCAGGCCCGGTATCTCCTCGATACGAAATTTGAAAGGGAAAAAGGTGGGTGTTGAGCGCGGGACTATTGAGGAATTCTTCCTTCGGTATGCCTTGGACCAGTATGATATGAAATTCGAAGATATCATACCGGTGAATCTAACCGCTGAGCAAGCGGCGGATGCAGTCATTGCCGGTGATGTCGATTCCTCGGTCACGTATGAACCGTACATGACGAAGGCGATCAAAAAGAGCGGAGGAACGTTATTGTTTTCTTCTGCGGATGCGTTAGGAGTGGTAGTAGACGTGCTTACAATGAGGGCCGATTTTATCGATCAATATCCCGATAAGGTGCAGGCCATTGTTAGGGCCTATTTTCGTGCCATTGATTTTTGGAAAGCGAATCCCATGGAGGCAAATGATATTGTCGCGAAAGAGCTTGGGTCTTCTCCGGAAGACATCCTGGCGCAACTCAAGGGCATTTCCGTGCTTGATGCGGCCGATAATCGAACCGCATTTACGTTTGCGCCCGGGTCTCAGTCGCTGTATGGAAATATGCGGGCGGTCGACAATTTCATCAAACTGTCAGGCAAATCATCGAAGACGGTCGATACCGATGCTATGGTTGAACCACGATTTATTCGCGATCTATTCCGATCCAATCAGTAGATTGCATTGCTATTTTATGAAATTAACAACAAAAGTTGCGCTTATCTTTGGCGGGGGTGCTACCGTAATGATTATGGTCACTTCGTTTTTAATCTTTACTTCAACCCGCTCGATTCTGAAAAAAAATATCAGCGCTCAGCAAACCATATCCGCCGCTGAGACGATCGACAAGATAGACCGTATATTCAATAATTATCTGCTGACCTTGCAGACAATGGGAGAAGAAGAGGATTTTGAGCGCTTCCTGGGAGGTGAAAAAAATATTCAACCGGAAATCAATCGGCGCATGCGAGAGCTGACTTTTTTGACCGGCCCATGGGACATTCTTTTTATAGTAGATAGAAATGGTACGATAATTCTTTCGACGCATGCCGATGAGGTCGGTAAATCGATCAAGCAAGAGCCTATCAGTAATGTGGCATATGAAAAGGCGTTGGGGGGAGGATTATATTATTCCGATATGATCACATCAGAAGACACTGGGAAACCTACAGTTATTTTTGCTGCTCCGATCAAGAGTGAGTCGGGTAAACGGCCCGTTGAGGGCGTTATCATAGGAAACATGTCGTGGCCCGTCATTTCTGAAGCATTGAACACCTCAAGTATTCCAGGTGAGTTTGATCTGTATAATAGTAAAAGTATTCTTATCGCCACTAACCGGGATAACCCTCTAAATCTATTCAACCGTGATCAAACCGTCGAAAATGATCGGAAAAGATTTAACGGGAAACAAAATCCATTTACGACCATCGGGGAGCATGCAGGCGATAGCGAACCATATTTAATAACGCACGCGCCCTCGTTAGGCTTCTTGTCGTATAAGGGCAATGGATGGCTTTTGCTTGCCAAAGCGCCTACTCGGGTTGTTTTTGGTCCCGCAGCGAGCCTTGCATTGCGAACAACTGCATTTATGGTGTCGCTTATTGTGCTAATTATCGGGCTCATTTCATTTCTTTTTATAAAAATATTTGTGCGCCCTGTCGTTGCGTTGACAAATACGGCAACTGCTATCGCAAAAGGAGATCGTACACAACGTGTTGCCGGGTCGTCGAACGATGAAATTGGTACATTGGGGAAAGAGTTCAATGTGATGACCGACACATTGATCAAGGATGCTGCACAGATCAGCAGTATATCCGAAGAGTTGCAGAAGGAGCTAAATAAAAGCAAAGCGCTTATGGAGAGTATTGGCGACGGCGTTGTGGCAATCGATCGGGCATGGAACATTGTATTATGGAATAAGACCGCAACAGAAATATCCGGATGGTCTCAGAATGAGGCTTTAGGTAAGTCATTCCGCGATGTTGTAAAATTTATTCGTGAACGCGATCGGGAAGAAAACATTATGTTTATTGAAGAGGCGATGCTGCATAGCAAAGCTTTTTCAATGGAAGGTGATACTATTTTAATAAAAAAGGATGGTAGTGAAGTACCTATCAGCGATAGCGCTGCGCCAATTATTGAACATGATGGTGTGGTGTCCGGAGCGATCATCATATTCCGAGATGCTTCACGGGAGAGAGAGACACATCGCCTTCATTCCGATTTTGCCTACGCTTCGCACCAAATTCGTACCCCCGTGGCAAAGGCATTATGGATGCTGGAATCGGCCCTAGATAAAGAAAACATGCAAGAAATCAAAGGGCAGGTTAGTGAAGCATATCAAGCAATCCAAAGCGTAAATAAGTTAAGCGAAGAGCTTATTGAGGTTTCGCGCATAGATCAAAAACAAGTGGTTGTTGAAAAGACGGACGTCGAGCTTGGTGATGTGTTGAGTGGCATCGTTAATGATATGGCAATAAAAGCGAAGAATAAGGATGTAGTTCTTGAAGTCCACACCGTTCCCGACCTAATCAAAATTACTACGAGCATTCCATTATTAAAAAAGATAGTACAGGCACTTATTGAAAATGCGATTATCTATTGCAAGGAAAATAGCACAGTTGATGTTGATGCAACGATTGATAATAATGAGTTGTTGATACGGGTGAGTAATATTGGCTTTGGTATATTGGACGAAGATCAGCCGGCCGTATTCACTAAGTTTTTTAGAGGGAAAAATATCGATACCACTGCAATCGCCGGCGCTGGACTGGGTCTCTATATCGCAAGAGGATACGCGAAAATTTTAGGGGGCAGAATATGGTTTGATTCGAAAGGAGATAGGGTAACCTTCTACGTTTCCTTGCCGATCTCATAAAGGTGTAAAATAAAAAACCACCAGCCTTGGGCTGGTGGTTTTTGTTTGTGGTGCACATAGCCGATAAAACATCAAACCGCCTGAAAACATACCCTGCACGCTTCTGGGAGTTTTATCAAACAAGCCCCGGACTGCAAAGAGCCATTAAAAATGCTTGGGTTTTTATCTATCGAGTATTACCCTTACCACATCAAAGACATCGAAATATAGGAAATACGGGAGTAGTAGAGAATAGATAGTGGAGACAATAATATAATTGTAAAACATAACATCGGGGCTGTGGTATTTTTTGTGCAGAGTAGTGTATAATAGAAGCATCAGGACGCTCAGATATATCTTGTAGTGTTTATAGCACTTTCGAAAATATTCCGTATGAAATGAAAAGAATTGGTCGCATGTCCGGCAACCGCATTGATGAATGTGGGGGTTTACGATATTCATTTAACGTACGTCGAAGTTCTTTTAAAAAGTATGATTGAAAAATTAATAGAGAAACTTATCGAATTATTTTCGGTAAAAGGTCATAAAAATACGGCTATTAAGGCGGGTATTTTTTTACTGGTAATATTCCCGATTGTTGCCGTGGTCACACTGGGGTATTTTGAAGGGAAAAAGAATCTTACAGATCTAATAGTGGCTCGGAGGGAATCCATTGCACGGGTGGGGGCGATTTTAATGGAGGAGCGATTTAATCGACTATCTGATATTGCAACTTCGCTTGCGGCGCGACCAGTATTGCGCACGGCGATAGAAAACGAAAAATGGGAAGATGCACGCACGATCGTGAAGGATGTTTATGCGCAATTTCCTTTTGTTGAACATGTGGGGCTATTTAGCCCTGATGGGACTATCCGGGTAATTGCACCGGGATTTCCGGGAGTCGAAGGAGTGAATTTTGCGCATCGCGAATGGTACACGGCTGTGATTAACAGCAAGAAGCCATATGTTTCGGAGATGTATTATGGAGCGACAAATCAAAACACAATCGTTATCGTTGTGCCGATTATGAACGAAGGCGGGAAATTTGTCGGCTTACTGACATTGCAGATCATAACAGATACATTGACGGGGTGGAGTAAAGAGATTGATGTCGGACAGGAAGGATTTATGTATTTTGTAGATCGCCGAGGTGACGTTGCTGGATATTCAAATAGTCCGGCGCATGCGGAGTTGCCGAATTTTTCGCAACGGTCGTATGTGAAACGGGTAATGCAGGGAGAATCGGGGATCGAAGTGATATCCGCACAGGGCGACCAACGGGAGAAAATTGTCTCATTTGCCCCCGTTGCTCAATATAACTGGGGAGTAATAGTGGAACAGCCAAATCCTCCCGCATTTGTGATACGGGATAAAAATTTAGAACAACGGTTGATGATCAACGGATTAATATTGATAATATTGATATTTTCCATGTATTTCATTGCGCGGTTTATCGGTGTTTTGAATATGTATCGCCAGCGGGAGCGGATATTTCTTGATAGCATAGGTGATGGAGTCGTCGCCATCGATCGCTATTGGAATATAACCTTGTGGAACAAAACTGCCGGCGAGTTGAGTGGGTGGTCGAAAGAGGAGGCAATGGGGAAGTCGTTGCGTGAAATCGTAAAATTTATCAGTGAAGCAGATCGTAAGGAAAATATTACATTTATAGAAGACGCACTCGTACGAGGGAAAATAGGCTTTATGAACGGTAATACGGTATTGATTAGAAAAGATGGTGCGGAGGTACAGATTGGCGACAGTGCAGCTCCTATCTTTGATAAAAAGGGAATGGTTATTGGTGCCATTATAATTTTCCGGGACGTTTCTCAAGAACGCGAGCAAAATCGCCATCGATCCGATTTGGCGTATGCGTCTCACCAACTGAGAACGCCGGTCACTAAGGCGCTATGGAGCTTGGAAGCGGCAAAGGACAAGAAAATAATAGAAGATATGAGGAGGGAAGTCGATACCGCGTATCAGGCGATGCAGAGTCTAAGTCGGCTTAGTGACCAGCTGATTTTGGTTTCAAAAATAGATCAGAAAATAAGGCAGGTTGAAAAACGGGCAATAAAGTTAACAGACCTATTTGATCCATCAATAAAAAAAGCAAATGAGAGCGGAGCGCAAAAATCAATCACAGTGTTATCACCGCAGCTTTCTGCATCAGCAAGCATTATTACCGATCAGAAACTAAGTAAGTACATTATTGATGAAGTGCTTGATAACGCGGTTAAATACAGTTCTCCAAATGGTAAAGTCGAGATGACAGCGGAAATAAAAAATGAAGAATTGGTTATACGGGTGGAAGATTTTGGCGTGGGAATAATGGAAGAGGAGAAACCACTTGTATTCGTAAAGTTTTTCCGGGGAAGAAATATTGATACCACCGCGATAGCTGGTGCCGGTCTTGGTCTCTATATCGCGCAGGAATATGCGAAGTTACTGGGAGGAAAGATCTGGTTCGAGCCGAAGGAAAAGGGAACGATATTCTATATCTCATTGCCGATTGCATAAACGCACACATTCAAAAATCCTTCCAAGATGGAAGGATTTTTGAATGTGTGCACATGGGCGGTAAAACATCAAACCGCCTGAAAACATACCCTGCACGCTTCTGGGAGTTTTATCAAACAAGCCCCGGACTGCAAAGAGCCCTTGAAAATGCTTGAGTTTCTATGGATCGGGCATCACTTCTTACCACATCAAGGGTATTGAAATAGAGAAGACAAGGAGGCAGTAAGGAAATGAGGTAAGGGGAAGAGGAGGAAAGAAATAGAAAACAGAACAGATTTTATATAACAAAAAATTATATTGGCGAGCGTAGTTTGTTGAAGAATATTTTTTCATGTACAACACATAATTGCGCACTGTTATAAATAATGGCAAGAGGGAGGGGAGAGTAGTAATGTCATATATGCAATGCGTAACAGTTCTTTTAAAAGGAGGTAGATATAATCAATGAAATGTCTCGAGTAGGGTTAATGCTTTATTAATGAACAACAACTATCAACCAGGAGGCGTAAAATGAAAAAAGGTATACGGATGATTATTGGGGCGGTTTTGGTAATACTTGGAATGACGGCTGTTACAGCTGTCTCTGCGAGTAACGGGTCAATGGAGGCGAGGATTTTAAGCGCAAAGGAAAAATTCCAAAGCACCCTGTCAGAAACACCTCAAAAGAAGGTCGATGCAATCGCATTTTTTACGAACGACATGTCTTTGGAGGATGTTAAAATTGCGATCCGCAATACTTCCCTTGAAGTGAAAGGATTTCGGCATGGTACGCAATCCTATGGCGGAGGCTACATTCTCAAGCAGGGCGAAACGCTTGAAGAAGCGGTGTCAAATTATCAACGCGATCACCTGTTGTTTATTCAGAAAAGACTGGATGACGAAGATAGAATGATTGTTGCGGAAAAGGATGATAATCTTCGAAAAGCACTTATTACGCATCGCACCGAAGCTGATCAGATGAAGACGGATTTCAAGAAAAGGGGAATTCGCGTGGTGGGTGTCGAGGTGTACGGACAAGCGAAGGATATCAACACCTTTGCGGGGGAAAATCCGTTCGTCAGAGTAATTGAACTCAAGGAAAAAGGGAAGCCGCAGTCGGCAATATTGCCAGGACAATAAATTCTTACCTATATCAAACGGAGGAAGAAGATGAAAAATCGAGCTATATTTTGCATAATGGTATTTGCACTACTGCTCTCCTTTTCCAGAGCCGCAATCGCTGAAACAATCAGCTGCTCGGCTACAACCGACACACAATTCGTGCCAAGTTGGGGAAAAGTTGATGTTGGGGAAGATCAATACTCTCGCTATATCTACCAATGGATGTATTGGCATACCCCAACAAGGCTTCAATGGCTCATAACCAATGGAGATAGTACATTTGAGCCCGACGCTCTATTCTATGATTATGACGGAACGGCGTATGGTAATGCTCCGTCAGGATATTGGGCATCGGATTTACCAGATCCCTATGTGGATACGCAGGTAGGTGACATATTCGACGAGAATGCTGTTACCGTCGGGTCTGGACGAGCTGTAATGCTTACCTCAGGAAAGGTCTATTACACGGTTACGCGCATGACGAATGGAGGGGGTAATTCCAGCTGGCTAAAGCTATCTTCTCAGAGGGGAAGGCAATGGCCGACAGGATGCACCACTACATGGTGTTCATATGGATGCAGTGCGAATAATAACTACTTTACTATTCCCTTTACGGATCACTTTACGGCCCCTGGCTGTCAGCAGTATTGGTGGCAGTGGGATGCTACCGTAAGAGGCACATGCAATTAGTATGCCCTTTATCTATGAGGTAGTGTTGTAATTTACTGGCCCTCTCTGTATTCTGTGCAGAGAGGGCTATTTTTTATATAATTTCAATTATGTCTATACTTACAAGAATAATACTGGTCGTATTCGCCATATTGATGACGATCGTAACAGTAGGCGCGATAAGGGCGGAAAAAAAGAAGGCTAAATATAAAGTAATAGTGTATGTATTGATTTTTGCTGTATTTTTTACGGCAAGCTCGCTTTTTTGGACAACGGACATCGCATACGATACTGAGACAATCACACATCTTGAATTTGGGTTGCCAATTCCGTTTGCGGTGCAAAATCTAAGTTTTTACAATCCGCCGTTCCCTTATCCGATGGGAGTTGACATTAGCGGCCATTCTCCAAGAGGAGTATTTATGAGGGAGAATTTTATTTTTAGTATTATTATTAATTTTATTTTTGCAATTGTGATATGGCGACTTGTATCCTCATTGATTTCACGAAGAAGTAACCGATAAAAGGTGTATATAGTGACGACGGGTTTATATCCTAATCAAAAATCCTTCCAATGAATGGAAGGATTTTTAATTTTGTGCATCCCCTGGGAATCGAACCCAGAACCTTGGGCTTAAGAGGCCCCTGCTCTGCCAATTGAGCTAGAGATGCGTTATTAACTAATAACCTATAACCAGTAACTTATAACGCTTACTTTATAACAATTAGTGCTTATTTGCAACCCGTTATTAGTCATGCGTTATTTGTTATCAGTCAAAGGATGTGCCCCCGGATGGATTTGAACCATCGACACACTGCTTAAAAGGCAGGTGCTCTACCAGGCTGAGCTACAGGGGCGTGTGCATTAAACAAATGCCTTTGTAGTTTATATCAAAAAAGGTTTATTCGTCAACAAAAAGCTCCCCCGCGAGGCGGGGGAGCAGTGAAGCTAGGGGTGGATGTAGAATTCTCGCCGACTCGACCCGAAAATATACGGGGCGAAAAATAAATAGGCGACCAAATAATAGCAAAGGGTGACGATTACCTGGGTCAATTCGTCTCCTTCAAAAAAACAGACCACGTTGCCAAGGACGAGCGGGATCGCGGCAGCAAAGAGCATGATACTACTAAAGAAGACGATAGCGACTATGCTCGCCACAGCGAATATTCCCAGAAAGTCGAGGAATTTTAGCCCAATGTCGGTTCCATAACAAGCCAAACGGATAAGGGATTGTTTCAAAAAGAACCTCCTCTAGCGCGTATTAAAAAAGACTATATGTATGATAGATGGGTAACAATGAGGAAGTCAATAAAAAAGCATAAAACAAAAACACCCCGAAGGGTATTTTTGTTCGTATGTGCACCCGGAGGGACTCGAACCCCCAACCAACTGCTTCGAAGGCAGCTACTCTATCCAATTGAGCTACGGGTGCATTGTTTTAAGTTTTCCGTTCGTATAGTGTATAATGGAAATCAACAAAAGACAAGATTAGTCAAGGAGAAATCAGGGTTTGATTCTCGTACTTAATTACCTTCCATCTGTCATTCCCGAGGAGGGGGGATTCAGGATCATATAGATTTCCGTTTCCGCGGGAATGACAATGCTGATTATGCGAAAAAAAGAAGAAAAACTGTTTGAAATACCGAAGGAAGCGCGAGCAATCTGCGCCTTATTGAAGATGTCCGGGTATGAGGCATATCTGGTTGGGGGGTGTGTCCGTGACATGATCGTGGGTGTCGAGCCGAAGGATTGGGATATTACGACCAGTGCTCGCCCGGAGCAGATTCAGGGATTGTTTCCTGAAAGCGTGTATGAAAATAGCTTTGGCACGGTTGCGGTCAAAACGGAGAGTGAAGATCCAAGGCTCAAGATCGTGGAAGTGACGACATTTCGTATTGAAGGGAAGTATTCGGATAAGCGCCATCCGGACGAGGTTCGGTTTGCAGACAAGGTTGAGAATGATCTGTCGCGTCGTGACTTTACTATCAATGCGATGGCATATGACATTGATACGAACGAGGTCATTGATCCATATGGCGGCCGCGAAGATCTTGATGCAGGAGTGATCAGGACGGTAGGAGATCCGCTAAAACGGTTCGAGGAGGACGCGCTACGGCTGATGCGTGGAGTGCGGTTTGCTGCCGAGTTTGGATTTGTAATAGAAGAATATACCGAGCACGCATTGCGTCATAGCTCGGGCCTATTGGAGATGATCGCAAAAGAGCGGATTCGTGATGAGTTCATCAAGATCATCATGACGGAAAAGGCGATGGAAGGAGTGGAGGCATTAGAGCGCGCAGGGTTGTTGAAATTTGTCATGCCAGAATTACGTGATGGCATCGGTATAGGACAAAACGAACACCACATCTATTCGGTATGGGAACATAATTTGAAATCGCTCGAATATGCAGTGAAGAAGGATTATTCGCTCGAGGTGCGACTCGCTGCGTTGTTGCATGATGTGGGAAAGCCAAAGACAAAGGCGGGCGATGGATTGAAATCTACATTCTATAATCATGAGTTGGTCGGTGCACGCATTGTCGCTCGTATGTTGGATAGACTACATGTTTCAAAGCATGTTGCCGAATACGTCATCCATTTGGTGCGCTACCATATGTTCTATTACAATGTGGGGGAGGTAAGTCCTGCGGGAGTACGTCGTTTTTTGGCGCGGGTCGGCCCGGAGTCGATCGATGACCTGATCAAGGTGCGCGAGGCGGATCGTATTGGGTCTGGTGTTCCTAAGGCAGTGCCGTACAAATTACGCCACCTGTTGTTTATGATCGAAAAGGTAAAGCGCGATCCAATATCGCCCAAGATGCTTAAGATTGATGGTTTGGAGATCATGGAAACATTGGGTATTAAGCCGGGCCCAAGGATCGGTAAGATATTAAGCATCCTACTCGAAGAAGTGATCGAAGATCCATTCAAAAATGAGAATGTGCTCCTGAAGCGCCGAGTACAGGAATTGGACGCAATGGTAGAAACTGCACTGGATGCGATGGTGGCGAAGGCAAAAGAAACGAAGGATGAATTTGAAGAGGGAGTAGAGAAGGAAATGAAAAAACAGTTCCACGTGTGATGTTGACGACAGTAAAAGGATATGATTAGCTGGACACAGTAGCTAAGAAATGAATTTTCCCAGGAGGGATATATGAAAAAATGGGAGTATTTGCTCGAGGAAATTAATGTGGGCTCTGTTTCAGCAATGAAAAGTGCTCAAAGCAGGCTCGATGATCTTGGGGAGCAAGGTTGGGAGCTCTGTGGAACGGTCGCTCAAGAATATTGGCTCGGCCGCGTCATATTCAAGCGAGAGCTGGAAGATTAACAAGCTTCTAAGGTTCGCTACGCGAGGCGGGAGAAATCCCGTCTTTTTGTTTATATAATTTGATTTTTAGTAGAAATATCTATAGTATTACAGGCGTAAGGTTAAATTTTCTAACGGGGTGTAGTACAGTGGTAGTATATGCGCTTCGGGTGTGTAAGATCCGGGTTCGATTCCCGGCACCCCGACATTCGAAACTAAAAAGCGACGCAAATGCGTCGTTTTTTGGTAGAGAGTTGACATATATATGAATATATGCTTTATTTTGGTTAGATTCTTTAGTAACTACGAACAAAAGGAGAGATCGAGATAAGGACGTGGAACTCGGACAACTGCTGTGCGCTTCGGCGCACATACAAAAAGGAGGAGAAAACGTGAAAAAAATGGAACTGCAGATGTTTGGATTAGGCGTCTTAGGCGCACTGGTGATCGCAGCGACGATGTTCCTCGGAACGACGAACGTGCTGGCGGCGGACAACCTGCCCCTGGACAACCAGACCGGCGCCTACGCCGGCATCGAAGCGTCCACCAACTACATGCGCGTAAAGACGGTGCCCGATGTCGACACGACCTACACGATCGCGACGCCGACCGTACTGGCTACGGCCGGCTACGGAACCGAGCAGTACTCCCTGGGCATCCTCGGAGGCCTCGGGTCCCCCTCGGTGAGAAACGCATTCGACGCGTTCGGCGATGCCAAAGACACCGTCTCGGTGTTTGGTCTCAGCGCCAAGGTGGTTCCTATGAAGATCAGCTACGCCAAGATCGGCCTGGTCGCTGATGTAAGACGCCTCGGAAGCGCCAGTGATTCCAGCAAGGGCTCCATGTACGGCAATCCGGTGGATGCACAGCTCGACTACGGGCCGATGTGGCTGTGGTCCGTCGGCGCGATCGCCCAGTACCAACCGAGCAAGCAGTTCGCGGTGTACGCGGGCGAGAAGTACGAAGACATCACCCATGCGAAGGCGGTCATGTCTGCGAACATGTACACGAGTCAGAACGTGTACTCCAACGCTATGTGCGTGAAGTTCGAGCAGGTGAACAACTTCGCCACCGTTGCCGGCATCGTGCTGATGCCTACCGAGCGGGTGAACATCATCCTCCAGGGGCGCTACCTCGAAAGGGTTCCGATCTCGGCGACCGCCAACATCGAGTACCGGTTTTAGCGCATTCGTAGTGATAAGTAATGGGGAGGCTTCGGCCTCCTCTTTTTTACGGAGTAATAATTGACACAGTAAGAAGATGATGATTATATAGGGGCAGTAACTTTTTATAATATATTCCAATAAGGAAAGGGGGAATGGATATGGAACAGGGATTTAACGGGGTTCTCGTTTTGGATGAGGAGGATTTCTTGACGCAACTGTTGGAGAGACGGCTCCGCGAGGAGGTAAAAGGAAAAAACCCGTCAAGGCAGGTGGGAAAATCGGCTATAGCTAGTACTCCTCCCGTGGTAATTAGGGAGGAGAAAAAGGTGCAAGGCGTAGTAAAAAAGCCCGCCGTTGCAGTGGCTCCCAAGGAAAAGGCTGCGAAACGAAGTGGTGTTCCTAAGATTGGGAAAACCATAAAGAAGAATGAGGATGAAGACGTCGAGGATAAGAAGAAGCAATCGGCGGAGCAGGATAGTCCATTCGCCGACGATATCATAAAGCTGTATCTGAAGGAGATTGGAGGAATCCCATTAATGACAAAGGAGGAGGAATTCAAAACTGCAGTCCGATATCGAGAAACGGGAGACCCCGTAGCACGCACGCGATTGATCGAAGGAAATCTTCGGTTGGTGATAAAGATCGCAAAGAAGTACATGTACTTCGGGATGCCGTTTCTTGACCTGATAGAAGAGGGGAACCTGGGATTATTTATTGCGATTGAAAAGTTTGAGCCTGAAAAAGGGTTCAAGCTATCCACGTATGCAACATGGTGGATCCGGCAAGCGATCACGCGGGCACTAGCGGTCAAAAGCCGCATTGTGCGCCTACCGGTGCATCGGGTCGACGAGATCTTGAAAATGATCCGCGTAACGCGCGAGTTGACCAACGAACAAGGTGGAAGGCCGGATCTTAAGGAGGTTGCAGAGCGGATGGGGGAGTCTGTCGAGCGCGTTGAATATTTGAGATCGATCTCAAAGATACCCTATTCCCTTGATCGACCAATCGACGAATCCGATGAGGATGGGTATGTGTTCGGCGACACAGTAGAAGACGAGCGGCCCAATGCGGAAGAGCGGGTGATTTCGGAAAAGGCGGATTCGGAAGTTGAGCGATTACTTAAGCTGATAAGCCCGCAGGAGCGATACATTTTACTGCTGCGGTTCGGTATGACGTATGACCTGACGATGGAAGACATCAAGGCGGTACTGGGAATCGACGAGCGGAAGATGTATGAGATAGAGAACAGAGTAGCCAAAAGGATGCAACCTCCGGAAGGGGTGTTGTACGACAGGGCAGCATGCGGCGAATGGATCGAGCGGGTACAACTGGACGATCTCGACGCAGAAGAAACGTTCGTGTTCTGCTATCGGTTTGGCCGATGGGAAGGATATCGGGCAACGCTCGAAGAGATCGGAGATACGCTGGGCGTAACACGGGAACGTATTCGCCAAATCGAAGCAAAGGCGCTGGAAAAGCTCAGAAACAAGGTCGACATTGATGAGTTGCAGTGCGAAAGGAATCGACTGTTGGCAGAATGATTAGGAGAACCTATGGGGCGCGATAAGCGCCCCTTTTATGTACCCCAAGAAGGTAGTTGACATAAATATATTAAAATGTTTTGCTAAAAACAGCAGATTACAAATTCTATTTGAGGAGGGCCGTATGTATGTCAACGCTATAGCAGAGACACAGGGGCAAGATGATGCGGCGGGTGTGGGGGAACCAACGGCAGAGAATCTTTTCCTGATCGAACAAGGGGAGATAGAGGAAGCAAAGATAGCTGACGCAACGGGGAAAGAGCCGCTAACGCAAGTGCAATGGGCTGAATTCACAGATGAACCGATCAGTGCTTTCCGTATGTACTTCAAGGAGCTGCACGAAGGGCATCTGCTGTCAGTACAACAAGAAAAAGCCCTTGTGCGGGAAAAGGAAAAGGGAAATGCCGCGAGTCGAGAAGAGCTGATCGTATGCAATCTTCGCCTTGTGGTAAGAGTCGCAAAACGGTATATGAAGAGGGGAGTGCAGTTCCTCGACCTAATCCAGGAGGGGAATCTTGGCCTTATCAAGGGGATTGATCGATTCGCAAGCATCGGTGGGCACAGGATATCGACGTACGTAACATGGTGGATTCGTCAATCAATCGGGCGAGCGGTATCTGATCAGGCGAGAATGATTCGAGTGCCCGTGCATATGGAGATGTTCCTGGGGCGTCGGAGAAGAACAATCAAACATCTATTGGAAGTTTTGAAACGGATGCCAGAGCAGGAGGAGCTTGTCCAGTATATGTATCAAGAAGACCGGGAATCACATCGAACAGAGGAGTGCGGTCTAGTAAGGGGTGTGGATGAAACTCGAATACTAAAGGCGTTGCGAAAGAAAATGAGGCTGGCAGAAGAAGTCGAGGCGCGCGAGTATGCAATATCGCTTGAATGGCTACTCGAGGAGGGAGAAAACACTAAATTCCGCGATTATCTTGAAGATACGGAAGGTGATCTCGAAACGGAGATGCAACACAAGCAGGAGATTGAGATAGTGCTGGGATTACTCGAAACGCTGACTAGATCAGAACAAGAGATTCTCAGTCTTCGATTTGGGCTGAACAGTAACGAGCCTCCGCAAACGCTCGACGCCATTGCAGCGAGAAGGGGTGTGTCGCGTGAGCGGATTCGGCAGGTTGAAGCAAAGGCGCTCGGGAAGCTCAAAAAGCAAATAGCAAGAATATTGAGATGAGATAGAAAGAAGACGAGGGGCGCGATAAGCGCCTCTTTTTTGTTTTTTGTGTATAATGGAACATATGAAAAAGCTGACATTGGAAAACGGGCTGAGACTAATATTAGTGCCACAGGAAACGAGCCTGGCGACTACGGTATTGGTATTGGTGGAAACGGGTTCGAAATACGAAACAAAGGAGATAAACGGCCTCTCGCATTTCTTGGAACATATGTGTTTTAAGGGAACTGAACAACGTCCGACGGCTTTTGCGATCGCAAGTGAGCTTGATGGTATTGGCGCATCGTATAATGCGTTCACGGGGCAGGAATACACTGGTTATTACGCAAAGGCGCGACCGACCCACTTCGATCAGATCTTGGACGTAGTGTCTGATATTTATTTGCATCAGAAGTTTGATGAGACAGAAATAGAAAAGGAAAAGGGAGTGATTATTGAAGAGATCAATATGCTTGCAGATTTGCCGACACGCAAGGTGCAAGACGCGTTTATGGAATTGATGTATGGCGATCAGCCGGCGGGATGGCCGATTGCAGGACGAAAGGAGGTTGTGCAAGCGATGACACGGCAGCACTTTATTGACTATTGTGCAAACCACTATGTTGCCGATGCGACGATTGTCGTGATCGCGGGAAAGTTTGATGAGCAGGAGGCGATCGAAGGAGTGAAAAAGTATTTCGCGGGAATAACGACGGGCGTAAAGAGTAAAAAGGTGAAGACGACCGAGTCGCAAGAAAGGCCGCAAGTCACCTTAATAACCAAGGAGACGGATCAAACGCATTTGGTCATGGGTATGCGCGCATTCGATCTGTTTGATGAGCGCAAGTACGCGCTTGATGTATTGGGGGATATTTTGGGAGGCGGCATGAGCTCACGGCTGTTTCAAAAGGTGCGTGAAGAAATGGGCGCAGCCTATTACATCGGCTCGGGAGCAGACCTTTCGACTGATCATGGCTATATGGATGTTTCGGCGGGTATCGATCATAAAAAGATCGACGAAGTGATCACGGAAATTCTGAAAGAAGTAAAACGCATGGCGGAAGAACTGGTAACACCTGAAGATTTGATACGCGCAAAGGAGCACCTAATCGGCGGATTGGTACTGGGACTCGAAACGTCCAATCAACTCGCAGGATTTTATGGATCACAGGAAGTGCTGGAGCGGGCGATGATGAGCCCCGAGGAATTGATCCGAAAGACGCAAGAAGTCACCGCAGAAGAGATTATGGCGGTGGCAAAGGATATCGTAAAAAATGAAGGATTGAATCTTGCAATCATTGGTCCGTTTAAAGATAAGGGACGATTTGAAAAAATATTGAATTTTTAACGCATGAAAGTTATACCCGCAATTAACTGCACGACATTTGCTCAGGTAACAAAACGCATTAAGGAGGCTCAGAATGTTTTGCCCAAAGGAGGTTGGCTACAGATCGACGTGAGCGATGGAAAGTTTAATCAGAATAAAAGTTGGAATGAACCCAAAAAGTTGGCGAAGTGGTTGAAAGATAACAAGGTGGAAGGAATTAACTTCGAGGCGCATCTAATGGTTACAGACCCAAAGCTATGGGCAATGCAATGGTTGGAGGCAGGGGCAAGGCGAGTTGTGGTCCATGTTGAAGCGCTTACGCCGAATGATATTTTGTTTCTAAAAGGATTCGGAAAGGGAAGGATTGGTATCGCAATTATACCAGGGTCGCCGATTAAGGCAGTGGAGCGCTATGTGGAACATTTTTCATTTATACAGTTGCTCGCGGTAAAGCCGGGGTACTCGGGGCAAAAATTAGACCGCAAGGTACTCGAAAAGATCGTATTTCTCAAGGCGCTGTATCCGAATGTAACGATCGAGGTTGATGGGGGAGTGAATGCGAGTACAGCCCCGACGATCAAGGATGCGGGAGCAGACATCGTTGTGGTAGGGTCGTATATATTTGAAGCGGCTGATAAAGGGAAGGCATACCGGGAATTGAAGAAAATATAAAAAGAACGCCCACGCCGGGCGTTCTTTTTATAAAATGAGGAAGTACTATTAAAACAATAATAATATATTGACAAACGATAAATGGTCGCATAGTATGAATACATAACGATAAAAGTATTAATCATATTTATGAAACGAGGATCAACAAATTTCTTACGGTTTACTGTTTACGTAATGGGGTCGATCGTACTCGCCCTATGCATCTTTGCATTGCCAGAGATGTGGCAAGGAGGTTCTGTAGAATTTCCAATGGTAGACTATGCAATCTTTTTAATTATGATGGGTATGTATGTAACGGCAGTGCCGTTCTTCATCGCATTATGGCAAACACTCAAGCTGTTAACATACATTGATCAGAATAAGGCGTTTTCGGAATTGTCTGTAAAGGCATTGCGCAATATAAAGCGGTGTGCGGCTATTATTGCAGTGTTATACGTCGGAGGAGTGCCTCTTTTGTTCCCGATTGCGGACGCAGAGGATGCTCCGGGTATGTTGATTATTGGTATGATCATAGCATGCGCTCCGATCACAGTTGCGGTATTCGCCGCGGTTCTGCAAAAGTTATTGCAAAGTGCGATCGATATAAAGTCAGAAAACGATCTAACTGTTTAAAACGCTATGGCAATAGTAATTAACATTGACGTCATGTTGGCGAAGCGAAAGATGAGTGTTACCGAGCTTGCGGATAAGGTCGGCATCACAATGGCAAATATTTCCATATTAAAAAATGGCAAAGCAAAGGCGATCCGTTTATCGACACTGGAAGCGATCTGCAAGGCACTCGAATGCCAGCCGGGAGATATTTTGGAATATAAAAATAGATAAAACCACTAATGAAAAAAGGCTCAACACTATTTCTTCAAGGCGTCATTACACTTATTGGGATCGTAGTGCTTGCGGTCATGATCCAATTCCCCTTGACCGAGGGGAGAGCTGTGAACTTGGATCTGTCCAATATTTACACTGATCCGTTCATTATATATGGATACATAGCGTCTATTCCATTTTTTATTGCGCTGTATCAGGTGTTCAAATTGCTCGGTTATATCGGGCGCAATAACGTATTTTTGCCAAGCTCTGCGAAAGCGTTGCGGACGATAAAATATTGCGCGATCATGCAAAGCATCTTGATCGTGATGGCGGTACTCTATATACGAATGGCGCATAATAAAGATGACGACCCGGCAGGCTTTATCGCGATAGGTATGATAGTCACGTTCATTTCCATCGTAATCGCCACCGCGGCTACAATATTTGAAGGCATCTTGCAGAATGCCGTGGATAGAAAATCTACAAGGACGACTTAATTATGGTATGCGTGGTCATTCCGAGTCTGTCGAGGAACCTACTCCGCATTCCAGAGCATTGTCATTCCGGCGGAGGCAGGGATCCAGACATCCCGCATTGTCATCCCCAATCCGCCGGCTGGCGGGTTGGGGATCTTGGGCGACGAACGGTCACAAAAGTTGATAACCAGAGCATGCTATGCTATGCTTTTTGAGCATTTTTGGAGAGGTGCCTGAGTGGTTGAAAGGGACATCCTGCTAAGATGTTAGGGGGGCAACCCTCTCGAGGGTTCGAATCCCTCCCTCTCCGCACATAGAAATACAAAGACCACCTTACTAGGTGGTCTTTGTATTTCTACTATGAGTGGAGAACGAAAGGGATTCGAAAGCTACTTTTTAGAGTGAACTGCTTTACTCTAAAAAGAGTCGGCGATGGAGGAGGCATGAAGCATGTGCGAGTTCACGAGCACGGCGGAATGCCGGGGGAAGAGGAATCACTCCTTCCTATACCTGCGCGCATTGCGTGAGGGATTCGAACAACGGAGCTTGTGCATACCAGAAGGTATGCACGCGAGTTGGTGCCCAGACCCATTGTGCGCGACGGCGCACAATGGAGTCGCGGGCGAATCCCTCCCTCTCCGCGTGTAATAATATAAAGGTCATCTCTTGGGTGGCTTTTGTATTATTACTGTAAGTGGGGATGAAAGAGATTACCTGATTGATAACGTCGTACCGGAAATTTGCAATTGAAGAAAAAATAAAATACAGTTTAATTATTGGAATTTGCACTCCTGTCTTACCCTTGAGACGCAGAAAAGAGTCCCAATCAATGAAAATCAAGGGCCCCTAAGGTATTCAAGTATAAAAGGTCGATTGGATACTATAATTCAAAATTTTCTATCCTACAACTATGGATCAAAAAGAATTCGACAAGGCTCATGAAGATGCCTTGCAGAAGAAAATGTTAGAAGAACCAGACTACTGGTTTAAGGCACGGAGGCAGAGATGGGATGAATGGGGCTCACCAGTTGGTTTGGGTCTTGTCTGGGCGCTATTCATTATTCCCCTCGGTTTCTTTCTTCTTCTCTTGCACTTAGCAGGACTCCTAGGCTAAGAGATGCTAAAATCGGCTTTTACAAGAGCCGATTTTAGTTTTATGATTCAAAAAAACGCAGTCGAATAAAAACCATAAAAGTAAAAAGTTGTAGATAGGCAGATCTAATCCATGCATAACCATACAACAGACGAAGTAAAGGAATCGCTCAGGCCGATAACTTCACTTATTAATAAATCCGAAAAAGCACTGCAGAAATTGAAGCCGGGGACATGGCAACATACGATGCTGCGAGATAATCTTAAGGCATTGCAGTGCGCGTCTGTGCTGATGAGCAAGGATACTGGCAATACGGATAATTTTACGCGTGATGAGCTATTGGAAGTTCTTAGGGTGCTTACGTCAATAATAGAAAGGGTCGAGAAATCCCAAGTAAAATTCTTGCCAGGGACTTCTCAACACGCATTACAGCGAAACAGGCTCAAGGCATTGCGCATTGCTGCATCACTCGTAACTAAATCATTCCGAGTATTACGAGATGAACAAATTGGAAAAAAGAGAGAAAGACCGTAAATTTGGACGAGTGGTGAAAAAACGGTAGATCAGCTAAAAGGCTTAAAACCATAATGAGTGACATTTGATGTCGCTCATAGGTAGCGTTTTTTGTACGATGGAAACATATGCGCGAAACCTCTAAAAAAATCCTCTCATTTTACGACCAACATATCGATGAATTCGGCTCCGGTCCTCGTGCCGTGGGATGGAGCGATACAAAGTCTCAAGAAACGCGCTTTGCCGCGATGTGTAAGGTAGGGGATCTCGATAACAGATCGGTGCTCGATGTTGGATGCGGACTGGGCGATTTTTATATCTATCTCAAAGATCGCTACCAAGGAGTGGAATATACTGGCATCGACATCAACCCGCGATATATCGAGCAGGCGAAGGCATTGTACCTCGATGCGCATTTCGAGGTAGCGGATTTTGGTGCATATGAGAGTGGACCGTTCGATTATATATGCGCATCAGGCGTATTCGCGGTAAAAATTCCGAATTATAGGGAAGTGTATTTTGGGCAGATTAAAAAAATGGTTAAGATGGCACGCAAAGGGGTTTCGTTTACGATGCTCAACGAGAAGAATCACCCGAACGATGAAACATATGCGGCGTATTCGGCGGAAAAAGTGAAGAACTTCTGCCTGACCTTGGCGGATGATAGCATACTGGTGCAGGATTATCTCCCGCATGATTTCACAGTAGTGATACGGAAGTGATGATATACAGCGGATACCCATTTGTGATATACTGTGACCAGTATGGAAAAGAACGAGTCAATGAAACAGGAGGCACTCGATTTTTTGAAGCAGCACGTTATCGCGGTGGTTGCGACAACTGACGAAGATCATAAGCCAAATGCAGCGACGGTCTTATATCATATCGATGACGATATGAATTTGTTTTTTATGACCCGCAAGCAGACGCGCAAATATGCAAACATAAGGCGGAATGGACGCATCGCAGTTGTTGTAGGCACGGGCGACGGGCCGGGGACGATACAGGCCGAGGGTGAAGCATCGGTGATAGAAGATGGGCTTGAAAAGTTTTTCGCAGAAGTAAAGGAAAATAAAATGCTGAAAGAGTTATATTACGGACCATTTCTTTTGTTGCCGGGAGCGGATCTTGCGGTAGTGCGCATACGTTTGGATTGGATGCGCTATTTGCATTTGAATACGGACACACAAACGGAAGAATATTATCGCATTATCGGATAAGGGTGCACAACGAATTATGAAAGTACTATTCCCCAGAACACAGAAGATCAACCTTTCTCCGATCAAGCAGATCGAATTGATGGCGGCAAAGATCCCCGATGTTATTTCACTGGCACAGGGCATTCCGTCATTCGATACGCCGGAGGTGATCAAGAAAGCGACGATCAAGGCGTTAAATAATGGATTAGTGGCGAAGTATTCGCTGACCTATGGATTACCCGATCTGCGGGAAACAATCGAAGAAAAGCTCGCGGAAGATGGGATGTACTATGATTTCGAAAATGAGATTGTGGTAACGGCGGGTTCGATCGAGGCAATAACCGCCTCGTTGATCACGATCATTGATGGGAAAAAGAATGAAATCATCCTGTTTTCGCCAAGCTATACATCATACGCCGAGGCGGTGAAGGTTGCAGGCGGAAAGCCCGTCTTTGTGAATCTCGATGAAAAAAGTGGATGGAGCCTTGATCTGGAAGGTCTGATGAAAAAAGTGACCGCAAATACGGCGGGGATTTTGTTTGCAAATCCGAATAACCCAACGGGCACCGTGTTCTCGAAGGCGGATCTGCTAAAGATAGCGGAACTCGCGGAAAAGAAAAAGTTCTATATTATTACTGACGAAGTGTACAAGGATTTTTTGTATGAAGAATATGCGGGTCAGACGCTCTTTTCGCTGGCACAGATTCCCGAGCTGCGCAAGCGCGTGATCCGTGTATTTAGTCTGTCTAAGGCATATGCAATGACGGGGTGGCGTATCGGGTTCGTACATAGTGACGAAGAGGTGATCAAAGAGATTGTAAAGGTGCATGACGCAATGGTTACCTGTGCCCCGGTCATTTCGCAATACGCGGCAATGGCCGCGCTCGACTTTGCCGATGAGGATATGGCGCGATTTCGCAGTGAATACGCGCGTCGGCGCGTCGTTACCATGGGGCATCTCGATGACCTTTCGGATTTTTTCACGTATCAAAAACCGAACGGCGCATATTTTGTATTCCCTAAACTATTGCCGAAGCGCGACTCGTGGAAGTTTGCATATGAGCTATTGGAAAAGGCGCACGTTGCCGTGGTGCCGGGAGCGGCGTTTGGCCCAAACGGGGAAGGACATTTGCGTATTTCGTTCGGGCGGACGGAAAAGGACATCGATCGTGCATTCGAACGTATTCAGAGATATTTTAAACAACAGGCATGAATATGAACGAAGCAGCAAAACAGATCGTACAATTTATCCTGAAGTGGCTCGCGAAGATTTATATCGCAAAGACGAAGCCATATATTATCGTGGTTGCGGGAACGACGCGACGTGTATGGATCAAAGAGGCGATAGAACGGGCATTGAGGGAACGAAACTTTTTGGTCCGGACAAACCAAAAGCATTTTAATGCCGAAATCGGCATACCCCTTTCGATTCTTAATCTGCCGTCAGGAGAAGGGGATGTAAAGAAATGGGGAGCGATTCTATGGCAGGCGACAAAGAAGGCGCTCGATTTCAGAAAGAAGGCGCTGAATCCGGAAAAGACGGAACACTTGATCCTTGAGATGGCTATTGATACGCCGATGGATATGGCGTATCTGTTGAGTATCGTAAGGCCGAATATGGTGGTGATGACGACCATCACAATGATCTATCAGGAGCATTTCGAGACATTGGATAATATTGGGCGGGAGTTCGAGGCACTTGCGGCAGCCTTGCCGTGGAATGGCATTCTGGCATTGAACGCAGACGATGCACGTATCAGTGGCATGAAGGATGCGTACAAGGGTAAGGTGGTTACGTATGGATTCGCCGAGAATGCGCAGTTTAAGGCGGTGGATCCGCGCAGGACGGAAACGGGAGAAGAGTTCCGATTCGAGGTGCAGCGCAAGGAGTTGGAGTCGTATCGAAAGAAAATTAACCGATTTGGGCAGCACCATATCTATGCTGAGCTAGTGAGAGAGATCGTACTCGATAACTTTAAGGCACAACCAAAGGAATTCTTCAACCGCATGGCAAAGGGATTACTGGGTCACGAATAAATAACGGTAAAACCCCCTGGATTTCCAGGGGGTTTTACTATACACTCCAAAGATATGGGAACTGAGCATATCCGCAATTTTGCGATCATCGCGCATATTGATCATGGAAAATCCACCTTGGCGGACCGCCTTTTGGAAATCACCAAGACGGTGGAAGCGCGCGAAATGAAGGCACAATTTCTTGACCAGATGGATCTGGAGCGTGAGCGCGGTATTACGATCAAGATGGCGCCGGTACGCATGGAATATACAAGCCAGAAGGATGGAAAGCGCTATATATTGAATCTTATTGACACGCCGGGGCATCCTGATTTTGCGTATGAAGTTTCTCGCGCATTTAAGGCTGTAGAGGGGGTAATCTTATTGGTTGATGCGACCCAGGGCATCCAGGCGCAGACACTCGCGAACTTCGAGATGGCGAAGCGCGCCGGAGTGAAGGTGATTGGTGCGCTGAATAAGGTAGATATGAATCCGGCGCAGCTCGACACGGTATTGCTTGAAACCGCAAGTCTATTGGACTGTCCGCTTGATGATATATTTCGTATTTCAGGAAAGACCGGTTTCGGGGTGCAGGATCTCTTGGAAGCCGTAATCGAAAAGCTTCCGCCGCCCAAGGAATGGGAAGAGGGGTCAAAAGAACAGCGCGCGGAATCAAATGCGGGAAGAGCCGCATTGGTGTTTGATTCGGTCTACGACGACCATAAAGGGATTATCGCGTTCGTGCGCGTGTTTCGTGGCGAGTTTGCCGGCAATCAGGATACGAAATTGGTTGCGACGAACGTGAAGATTAAAACAAAAGAAGTTGGATTCTTTCAGCCGAAGATGAAGGCATCGGCAAAGGTTTCAAAAGGGGAGATTGGCTATATTGCAACAGGCATCAAGGATCCGGACAAATTGAAGATCGGTGATACGATCGGTGATGCCGACCTGGGAGGATATCAGGAGCCGCAACCGCGCGTGTTTGTGTCGTTCTTTCCGGAAGATGGAAGTGAATATGAGGAAATGAAAAAGGCGTTTCAGAAGCTGAAGTTGACCGATCCGGCACTCAAAACCGACCCGGACTATAATGACGTGTTGGGGCGCGGATTTAAGGTTGGTTTTTTGGGCAAGCTGCATTTTGAGATCATCTCGCAACGCTTGGAACAGGATTTTGACATGGACACGGTGAACAGTTTTCCATCGGTGGCATACAAGATAAAAAAACCACACGCAAAGGAATTGACGGTTGTAGAGAATCCGCAGGACCTTCCGGCGGAATATGACGAGATATGGGAGCCGATGATCGAGCTCGAAATTTTAGCACCAACAGTCTACCTAGGCCCGATTATGAAGCTGAAAGAGCCATTCCGCATGGGGGAGATGCAGACGACCAATATGGTTGATCGCGTATTAATCAGGACGCGCATGCCGCTCATGGAACTTATCTCGGACTTTGATGACCAGTTGAAATCACTAACGCATGGATATGCATCGTTTAGTTATGAAATGGCGGAATACCAGAAAGCCGACTTGGCACGCATTGATGTGATGGTAGCCAAGGATATGGTGGTAGGTCTTTCACGTATTCTTCCAAAGAAGGATATTGAATACGAGGCACGACAAATGGCGGTACGATTGAAGGATCTTTTGCCGCAACAGCAGTTCGCTCAGGCGATTCAGATAACGACGGGTGCGAAGGTTATCGCGCGCGAAACGATCGCGCCAATGCGCAAGGATGTGACTGGATATTTATATGGAGGAGATCGAACAAGAAAGATGAAGTTATGGAAGAAGCAGAAGGAGGGAAAGAAGAGATTGCTGTCTATGGCAAAGGTAAACGTTTCCGCAGACGTATTCAAGGAGCTGTTGAAAAAATGATTTTTACTTGATGTAGTATTTGTATGTATCCGCGAGCTGACGGATCGCGTGCAACATGCCGGCATGTCGGCGTAGTATTTTTTCCTGCACGGAGCCGACGGACCTACTTTTATTAAAAAAGTACGAAAAGATGAACCCTGCATCTGCGGGTATGATGACAAGGTGCGTTCTTTGCGTTATAGTATAAAGGTCTATGGGGAAATATATTACAATCGGGATATTAGTGATCATAATCATGGTCGTTTCCATACAGACCTTCGGGTTGTTTCGAAGAGGGTATGGGATGGGAAAGCAACTGAGAGTATCAAGGGAGAAGATGGAAGCACTGAGTAGGGAAAATGAAGAGCTTCAGGCACAGTTGAACTATTTTTCTCGAGAGGAAAACCTAGAAAAGGAATTGCGCGCAAAATTCAATTATAAAAGACCGGATGAAAATGTAATGATCATAACCCCGTAATGTGTATGACTATAAAGAAAGGAATAAAATTGACAGGGATTATTGGAGGAGGAACGCTCCTTATCGTTGGCATTATAATGGGGATCGCCGGAGTCTGGCCGATTGCAGCCGTTGGATATACACCCATAACATATGATGTATTTAAGAAGAATTTCCTAATGGCGGATCATTTTTATCGGAGTACCGTAAAGATAACCGGGGAGGATGATGTCATCGTCGATGCAAAGGAAATACAGCGGGATCTGCAGCGGGCGACCATGGAAGGATTGATAGAACAGATATTAATCGACCGGGAACTGAAGAGAAAATATGACAATAATGACCTGAAGCGCTTGATCGAAAACAAGATCAAGGGAATAGACCTTGGTACTGAGGATATAGCAAAAGCGACAAATCTGCTCTATGGGATCTCGCCGGAGGAATTCCGTGAATTGGTATTGTTACCAAAGGCAAAGCAGGAACTTCTTGAAGGAAATATTACGCTGCAAAACGGAACCTTTAGCGATTGGCTTATGGTAAAGAAGTCGGAGTCGAACGTTTTGGTGTTTGTCCCGACATTGTATTGGGATGGGGGACAAATGAAGGTGAAATAGAAAAAGAAAACTGCAAGGAGTATCTCTGCGGTTTTTTATTGTACGAGTATGACTGTATAAATTTGGCGAGGCGGTGTATAATAAGAAGAATTAAACATAAAAGGTCGTAGGGATACTACAGTAATATGACAAAACAATTTACATACATAGCAATAGGAATAGTGCTGATGGGGGGAGGGATGGTCGCGCACGCACAGGTGCCGACGATGCCAGCTGTGCCCCCTCAGGCCCAGACGGCAGCACCAGTGGCACCCGTTGATGCGAAGGCAGCGAAAAAAGTGCGCCTCCAGGAGGCGGTGAGAAAGGTGGAGCAAAGTTTGATGGTGCGGATCACGAACCTCGAGGGACTTGCCGCAAAGATCCAGGCACGGATCGCAAAGATTCAGGCCGAGGGAAAGGATATGACGCTTGCAAATACAAAGCTGGCTGATGCGCAAAAGGCGATCGTCGCGGCGAAGGCAGAGTTGGCAATTCTTACAAAGGCGGATACGGCAATGATTGCTTCCGCGAAGCCGGCAACCGGATTTGCAAACATCAAGAACAAGACGGCAAAGAATGTCGTAGTAAAAATAAAGGCTGCCCATAAGGCACTGGTCGATGTAATCGTAATCATGAAGGGTCAGGGAACTCCGGGTTCTGCCACTTCAACAGTTCAATAAAATCTCTATGGACGAAGAAAAAAAGGAAGTCACGGGAACAGGAAATATAGGTATGTCGACAGGTGAGGCGATGCCGGTTCCGGAAATGCAACCTATGCAGCAGGCCACAGCGCCCGCGTCAATGCCAACTCCGATCCAGGAAGCTCCGCAACCAATGCCGATTCCGCAACCGCAGGTTTCAGCATCGACGCAACCGGCAGAACAACAGGTGCCCGTACCGCAGCAACCGATCGCTGCTCCGCAAGTAGCGGAACCGCAAATGGAACGAATGGAAATGGCAATGCAGCCCATCGACCTTTCCGGGCAGTCGGAAATGCCAATACAACAAAGCGAAGTAGCTGATGGGGGAAATAAAAAGAAGATCATTATAATCATTGCGGCCGTCATCGTCGTAATAGCAGCGGGAGTAGGCGGTTTCTTTGTGTGGAAGATGGCAAACGCCCCGGTTGAAGAAGTGCCTATTGAGGCGCAACCAATAGAGGTGCCGGCCTTGCCGGAAGTACAGGAACAGGCGGTTATCCCCATGGCTCCTGAACAGGATGCAATCTCGGTTATCGAAGAAGAGCTAAATGCATTCAATGTGTCAGCGATCGACTCAGAATTGCAAAGTGGATTGAATGAGATAACGACGGAGCTTTAAACACTTGGCATTGGAGTAAAGAAAGTGTATACTAATCCTATAAGTAACATAAAACCGCCTGTGAGGGGCGGTTTTATGTTACTTGACGAATTGACAATTGTATTGTATATATATATCAGCAAATTACACGCCAAGGAGTAAGCCCATGAAGATTTTAATTGTAGATGATGAGGAGCAAATCCGGGAAGTATTAAGAGAGGCTCTTGAAATTGCCGGTTTCGCCGTTGAAACGGCCGAGGACGGACTCGAAGCGCTTGAGAAGATGCGTAGAACAAGCTTTGCTTGTCTCATCACCGATTTGCAGATGCCGAGGATGGATGGCATGGCGCTCGCAAAGGAGGCGGCACGCCTCTACCCACAGATTCCGAGGGTTATGATAACCGGTAATCGAAACTTGGCAGCCGGCGCCCCTGTGTATAGGGTTCTGGCAAAACCATTCCGCCCTTACGAGGCAGTGGAGCTAGTAACGTGGCTTACAGGTAAGTCGATGCGTTGACCTAGTACGGCAAAGCAAAAGCCCCCATTTGGGGGCTTTTTTTGATAATGGTTATTTTGCAGACTGGTCGTTCATGAACGAGATCCAATCTTGGGTCTCCTTCTTGTTTGCGGCGAGCTTGGCCATTTCGTCAAGAATATGCTTGTGTTGTTCTTCGGCATATTTCTTTTGGAGATAGGATTCGGTAAGTTCGATGCGGATCAGGGATTCCTGCGCATTGTCGAGAAATTCCTGGATGATTTCTTGTTTGTTTTTCATAGGATTCTAGTATAGGAAGGAATGAGGTTTTTTGCAAGAATATAAAAACCCCTATACAATATGGGTATTATGTTGAAGATATATGATCCGATAACGAAAGTATTGAGAGAATTTGAACCGATCGACCCTGAAAAAGTAGGCATCTATGGCTGTGGTCCGACGGTATATAACTATGTGCATCTGGGTAACTTGCGCGCGTATGTATTTGTTGACCTACTGAAGCGGTATCTTAAATATTCGGGATATGACGTGCGGCACGTTATGAACATTACCGATGTCGACGACAAGACTATCAAAGGAAGGCGTGAGGCAGGAGAGAGCTTAAAGGTGTTTACTGAAAGGTATCTGGCAGGATTTTTGGAGGATCTCGAAAAGATGAATATCGAATTGCCGGACGTGATGCCTAAGGCGACCGATCATATAGAAGAGATGGTCAGTCTGATCGAAACGCTGGAAGAAAAGGGATACGCGTATCGGGCGGATGGATCGGTCTATTTTCGCATTGCAAAATTTCCGGACTATGGTGAATTAGTAGGGCTGGAAAAACAGCAACTGAAGGAAAACGCGGACGGCCGATTAAATGACGCGGATGAATATGGCAAGGAAGACGCAAAGGATTTTGTGCTGTGGAAGGGGTATCGCGAGGAAGATGGCGATGTATATTGGGAGACACGGATCGGGAAGGGGCGTCCTGGTTGGCACATCGAATGTTCCGCGATGGCAATGAAGTATCTAGGGGAATCGTTTGATATCCATTGTGGTGGTATAGACCTAATGTTTCCGCATCATGTGAATGAGATAGCGCAGTCCGAAGCGGCAACGGGGAAGAAGTTTGTAAATTATTGGATGCATAACGCGCATGTGATCGTGGATGGACAAAAGATGTCGAAATCGTTGGGAAATTTTTATACGCTTCGCGATATTATGGAGAAGGGGCATGATCCGCTGTTATTGCGCATCATGCTGCTGAAGACGCATTATCGTAATGTGTTCGATTTTGGGTTGGATGGATTTGAGGAGGTGCGAACGATCGCTGATCGCTTTGTGCAATTCATGCTTAGTATCGACAATGTCACCAATATTGAATACAACGAAGTGGACATCGATGCGTTGATTGCCGAATATCGAGGGAATGTTATTGATGCGCTAGATGACGATTTGAACATAAGTGCTGCGTTTGCAAGTTTGTTTGACTTGATGAACGAGATCAACAAGTATATGGATGTCTTGAATACCGAGCAGGCAAAGAACGTAAAGATGTTTATGTTGGAGATTGACGAAGTGCTTGGGTTTGTCGGGGAATTGTTCGATCGTTATCGCTTCGAATTGACCAAGCGGATCGAGGCTGCCGATGCGGATGCATTGGTCCATCAGCGCGCCATTGCCCGCAAGGAGGGCGATTATGCTAAATCGGATGAAATCCGTGACGTACTCGCCAAGCACGGCCTGGTAGTGGATGACACTAAGCAGGGGCCGATTATTAAATTGAAATAAACATACCCCATGCATGTGGGGTATTTTTATGGCGACTAAAACAGTCGCGCTGCGTGGAGGATAAGGAATATTCCGGCGCCATCGAGAACGAATGAGAGCGCAATGAACTGCCAATAGTTGATGCGCGATATGCCTAGCATGCCGATACCGACTTCATCGGGGAAGGGGGAGGCAATAATGAATGCTCCCAAGATCGGGGTAAGCCAAAAGAAATAGGGAGTATGAAAAAGGCGATAGAATGTGGAGGAATCTTCGAGCTTATGGAAAAGAGGCTTGAGCTCCTCGACAACAGAATCTTTAAAAAAGCGGAAGAGGATCAGATCTCCAAGTAACGACCCCAACCCCGCAATAAGGGCGATCGTGAGCGGGGAATAGACGGAGGTAAATGCATAGAGAATGGCAAGCGCGGGGGCAACGGTGAAGGTAGATATATAGAACATGCCCGCAAGAAATATACCGGGATACCCAAGTGTCCCAATATGGGTTACGGCATTGTGTATAAATTGCGTTTCCGCAATAGAAAAAAATAGGATGATACTGGCGAACAAAAGGGCCGTATTCTTATATTTCCAGTTGCGGTAATAGGTGATTGGGTGGGGGAGATGCATGATTGTACGTATTGTACTGATATATATGAATAAATACAAAGCCCCTAAAGGGGCTTTGTATGATATATGCTTACATATTTTCTCCCGGCTTTGCTATCGGCATCTCGCCGCTGCAAACCTTGCAGTCCCTACGGTGAGTTGCTACGACCGTGATAGTCGCAAGACCGACGAGAACATAGATGATGCGGGAGATGACATGCTCCTGACTTCCGAAGAGTAGCATGCCCACGTCCCACTTAACAATCCCAACGAGGAGCCAATTGAGGCCGCCAACGATGAGAAGTGTGAACGCAATATAATGAAGTGCCTTCATGATTGGATAGAAGAATCTAATACCCGACCTTTATATAAGTATACCCCGTTACAAAATTTATGTCGACGCTTATGATAACCGACACATACCCCTTGTTTTTCCTGCTGGATATACATCATTTCTGCATAGTTAAATTTTGTAATGGGGTATGTTATAGGCGGGGCTAAAAAAAGGTATAATGAAATATGGATAAAAAAATAATAATAGCAATGGGTGGTATTTTTGTGGGGGCGTTTATATTAGGAGTGGTATTTGCCAAACAGGAGATTGAAATCCCGACTCCGCAAGACATCGCTGTAAAAGGGGTAATGATGGAAGTTGTTGCGCTACATGACGATGTAAATAAGGCGTATCGGATAGATGTCGAGTATCCGCAGTTCGCGGGGGCGATGGATGGAATAAATAGGCAGATCGCTTCATATGTAAATGAGGGTATGGATGATTTTAAGGCAATCATTGAAGAAAATGCAAAGGCACGAAAGGCGACGATGCTTATAGGACAAGAGGTTCCGGAATATGAGGTATCACCGTTTACGTTCGTCGTAACATGGGAGCCAAAGCAGATCAATGAAAGATACCTTAGTATTATTCTTCGGGTAGACGCCTATGAAGGGGGAGCGAACGCACGGAGAGAGCTGCGAACATTTAATTATGATGTCGTAAGAGAAAAGGAAATAGTCCTGGACGACCTATTTCCGGGGGATGTGGGCTATTTGGGAAAGGTATCACGCTATGCGCATGATCGGTTGGTCGAGACTCTGGGTGAAATAAATGGAAACGAGGTAGATGAGAATATGGTTACGCAAGGAACGGCACCGACGCGAGATAATTTTAGAAACTTTGTCTTTGATGAAAGTGTTATTGACCTCTACTTTCCTAAGTATCAGGTTGCGCCGGGAGTAGCGGGGGAGCAGCACGTGGTCATTCCAAGACAGGGAGTGTGGTGATGATGTAGATATGGTATACTAAGAAAAAGGTCGTTTATAAAAAATAAACAACATGGAAAATAAAGAATATCCAAAGGGAGAAGATTGCAATATGTGCGAGGGGGGCTGCGAACAATGCGGTTATTGTCAGCAATATGGAGGATACGAACAATGCGGCATGGGATGTCAGCAGATGTATGGTATGCGTTGCGGCGGACGACATCATTTGATGCGCTGGATTCTTGGAATAATCATTTTGGTACTTGTATTTGTTGCAGGTATCAAGTTAGGAGAATTCAAGGAAAATCTGCGTGGCAATGGATATGGATATCGCATGATGCAAAATCAAGGCTACGACAGAATGCCCGGATACGGTATGATGCGGCAGCAGGGCGATTTTGATGCAAATATGCAATATCGTTACGGCATGATGCAACAAGGAGGGGGAGTGCAAAAACAGGTTCCTTCGACTGAATAAAGTATGGATAAAAGCACCGGTGTGAGGCCGGTGTTTTTTGCAGAGAAGAAAAGGTGAATGATTGGAAAATGTGGTATACTATATACTATATTCGGTACGATATATGGACGGATCCACTATTACAATAAAAGAGAGGTTTTCACGCTTGTACGATGCGATTGCATTCAAAGTGCTGCTCCTTTTTATTTTTATTGTGCTTTCGTGTTGGCCCTATCTATCCTTTGTGAATACGGCATCAATGCGGGGACTATTCCTATACCTTTTTGGTGTGTGGGCCCTGTTGATTGTCGTATTACTGGTGACAAATACTACAAAGGAATATTCAAGTAATAGTAAAGACAATGGTTAGTCTGACCACGATAATCGCCATAACGATTGCGTACTTCATTGCCTTGTTTTTGGTTGCGGTCTATGTTGAGCGCAAGTATGCGAAAGGGAAGAATCTGACGGACAATGCGTTGGTATATACGCTGTCATTGGCGGTATATGCAACAGCATGGACATTCTTTGGAAACGTAGGGTTGGCGACATCGAGCAGTTATGCCTTTCTTGGTATCTATACGGGCCCGGCATTGCTAATGCTGTTTGCATGGCCATTGTTGCGGAAGTTGGTAAAGATCAGAAATGAGTATGGCGTAGCGAGTATTTCAGGGCTCCTGTCCGCCCGATACGACCATTCATACGTTGTGGGGGCTGTTGCAGCGTTGATCGCATTGTTTGGTATTACGCCTTACTTCGCATTGCAGTTTAAGGCGATATTTTTATCATTCTCGTTCATCGTGAGTGGTGGAACGCAATACGATTCCGACGTCATTCGGTGGATTATGGTAGGAATGACGATATTATTTACGCTTGTATTCGGGTTTAGAAGACTAGAGCAGACGGAGCGCCATCCGGGAATGGTGATTGTGGTTGCGATTCAATCGGTTATCAAATTAGTCGCATTTTTGGCGGCAGGGATATTCGTGACGTATATGTTGTTTGACGGGTTTGGGGACATCTTTGCGCAGATTAATGACAATAAGGAGTTATTAGGAGCAATAGCGGCAAGTAAGCCCTCATTGTCATTGTTTCTATCGTATATATTCATTGGAATGTTCGCGTTCCTTTTATTGCCACGGGATTTTCATATGGCAGTCGTGGAAAATTCGAATGAGAAACATATCAAGACGCTCGCATGGGGAATGCCGTTGTACATGTTTTTGATAACGCTATTTGTATTCCCCATAGCCATGGCGGGAATTCTAAAAGAATATGATATAGCGTCTGCGGATGTATTTATACTGTTTGTTACCGCGCTTGCGAAATATACATGGCTCACGGTTCTTGTATTTATAGGAGGGCTTTCCGCGGCGTTCAGCATGATCATGGTGGAGACGGTTGCGATCACGACCATGGTGGCAAATAATCTCGTACTGCCATTGGTGGATAAGGTGAGACTTTTTGGATTTCTGCGGAAGCATCTGTTGCCGATGCGATGGATGATCGCTGTGGCGATCTTGTTGATGGGATATGCGTTTGAGGTGGTTACCGGATCCTCGTATGTTTTGGTAAAGATTGGCATTATATCGTTTGTCGCGGTACTGCAGCTTGCACCCGCAGCCATTGGGGGGCTATTTTGGGAAAAAGGGAATAAGATGGGGGCAATTATGGGGTTATCAGGCGGATTCGCTGTTTGGCTCTATACATCATTGGTACCAGCCTTTGCGCGGAGTGGATGGTTTTCCAATACACTTCTCACCGAAGGACCGTACGGGATTGGGTGGTTGCGACCGGAAAATCTTTTTGGAGTTACGCTGATCGATCCACTTGCGACAACGATCATTTTTACGCTCATCGTAAACGGCGGATTATACATCATGGGGTCGTTGTTATGTAAGCAGAGCGAAGAAGAGCAGCGGGCTGCGTATAATATCGTGCATATCGTGCGGGGAGGAAGGCATCGCGTAGTTGATGTGCAACAGAAGGAATATATCGACATCGAAGCAAAGCGAAAGACGATCCAGTCAGTCTTCGGAAATTATATGGGCGCTACACAGGCAAAAGAACAGACGAGTGAGTGTATTAGGAATGTCGGATTGGAGGAGAAAAAGGTGATCTCGATTAATGAACTGATCGATCTGAATAATGCCGTCGAAGGCGCCTTGTCCGGATTTATCGGAAATCCTGCGGCGAGGGATGCACTGGAAAAAGAAACACTCTTTTCTCCCGAGGAAGCAGCTCAATTGAGTAACGTGTACGCAAAGATGGCGGCCGATATCAAAATAACGCCGGAGGAATTCGCGCAAAAGATAGCGGAGCAGAAATTACTCGCCCAGGCAAAGACGAATTTTATGGCGATCGCGTCACATGAAATGAGGACGCCATTATCGATCATCCGTGGGAATGCCGAGCTGCTTTTGCAGGAGATTGAGCCGACAAAGAAAAACGAGGAAACGATAAAATTTCTTACGGGAATCCGAAGGAACAGCATTCGTTTATTGGATATATTGCACGATTTTATCGATGTCATGCACATGGAAGATAGCAAAGTGGAATTGAACAAAGAAGTGTTCGGACCGGAAAAGATGGTGCACGAAATTGTGTCGGACTTTGGATCGATCACGGCAGAAAAGAATCTATCGATACAATTCAAAGAGCCGGAACATCCAATCCCGATGATATGGGCCGACGTCGACAAGACGAGGCAGGTTATTGTGAATCTCATAGGGAATGCCGTGCATTATACCGAAAAGGGAGGAATAACAGTCGTCGTTGACGTTGTTAGCGAGCCCAATGGCAGGTTCATAAAGATATGCGTGATCGATACCGGTGTTGGGATATCGTCAGAAAGTCAGGCGATGCTATTTCAGAAGTTTTCGACCATAACTAAGACATTTTTGCGCACTAAAGAATATGGGAGCGGATTAGGTCTTTATATATCCAAGACGTTCGTTGAGGCTATGGGTGGATCAATACGGCTTGAAAAAAGTGAACCAGGTAAAGGGAGTACCTTTTGCGTACTGTTGCCTGAAGCAACAGGGAAGGTAAAACAATAATCAAAAAATCCCATAATGGGATTTTTTGATTAAAGAAGTTATTAATAGGTCAAAAGAATTCTTTTTGAAATTCAGAAATAGATCGGAGCTTGCCATCAGTATACCATGCAAAGGTTTCAAAACCCTCTTCGCCATATAATTCTTCATTGAAAAACTTGAATTCAAGCGGCTGTATCTTATAAGCGCGTGATTTGATGATCTTGTTGCGGAAGTTGTTTATGCTAATGACGGATTCGATCCCCGGATTGGTGGAATTCCAGAGATCAATGATAGTGTTAAGCTTGTCGATGCCGTGTACATCTTGCACGGTACCCTTGATTTGTACGCCAATCTTCTTGTCTCCAACGTTTTGATGGGTATCAGCGATCGAACAGGCGATATGCGGATTAGTGGCGATATTTTTGCAGTGTTCACTATCCGGCTCACTGATGAAATACAAATTGAATTCATTATCGATCGCATAATAGACGATACAATTGGAAACATACTCTCCGGAAGTTGAGAGAGCCATGAGATTTTGAGATTTGAGATAGGTTAAAAGAGCTTCTTTATTTTTCATTACTATAATAGTAGCACAAAAGTGATTGCGCAATAAAAGCCGTGCCGGGGTTGCTTTAATTGGGTTATGTGGTATGGTTGGCTATTGCCTTCGAAAAGTGATGCAAGTGGTGATCGTAGTCGCCCTTAAAAATAACAAATATAAATACCATGGATCAAACCATAAATGCAGGAGTAGCTCCTGAGGAAGTAGTAGAGGTAGTAGCTGAGGGAAATGAAGCAGCTGAGGCTGCTGAAGTAGTAGCAGAACCGACCGAAGTTGTTGCAGAAGCAGCCAAGGAGGAAGAAGCTCCTGTAGCCGAAGTAGAAGAAAAGGAAGAAGAATCTGCTGCCTAATTGGGTAGAGAGATAAATCAAAAACAGCCCTTTATGGGGCTGTTTTTGATTAAATATCGCTTTGCAATTTTGTCGCAGACGGTGTAAAAGGGGTCAGGTACCTTTAATTCACACAAAAATAAGCCCACTCTTAAAGAGTGGGCTTATTTTAATCAGCTGGGGGGGCAGGAATCCGGACCCGTCTTGGACTAGTACCCATTGATATATTGGGTATAATCGTGTACTATTGGATATAGTTATAACATAACCAATAAATATGAACGAAAAGAGATTTAATAGCCGTATAAAACTTAATCAGGATATCTTATCAAAGATTGCAAAAATTGATCAGTTTCAGGGGCTTTGGCAAGGGAGCGTACGACTTAGCCCTCAAATATTAGGGCGTCTTAAGACATGGGTGATTATCACCTCGACTGGTGCCTCGACTCGTATCGAGGGATCGAAAATGACGGACGATGAGATCGCCCGCTTTTTGCGAGGGCTTAAAGCGAATCATCCAAAGAGTCGCGACGAGCAAGAAGTTGCCGGATATGCCGATCTTATCGGTAGGATTTTTGATAATTGGAAAACAATCAAGCTCTCAGAAAATTGGATATTGCAATTCCATTCAATACTCCTACACTTCTCGGATAAAGATCAAACCCATAAAGGAACGTATAAAGATACTCCTAATACGGTGGTCATGACAAATAAACAAGGAGAAGAAGTGGTACTTTTTGCTCCAACTCCTCCATATCTTGTAAAGCCAGAAATGGAAGCTGCAATTGAATGGGCAAATGAGCAATTTGAAAAACACGAGATGCATCCGCTTCTTGTTATTGCAAATTTTATATTTGAGTTTCTCGCGATCCATCCATTTAAGGATGGCAATGGAAGAATTAGTCGGGCGCTTACGAATTTACTGCTCCTTCGCGAGGGGTATAGCTATGTGCCGTACATCGCGCTCGATGAAATAATCGAACAGACAAAAGCGGAATATTATCTTGCGCTTCGGGATACGCAAAAGCATCATAAGACCGAGAATGAGGACATCACGGCATGGGTCATTTATTTCCTCGATGCGTTAGTTGAACAAACGGAGCGTGCGCGTAAACTGATAGAAAATGATCAGCCAGAAAAACTTCTCTCTGAAAAACAGTTGGAGATATATCGTTTGTTTGATGAAGGGAGAGAAATAGGGGTGGCGGAAATAGTTGCACTTCTCAAAGGAACAATACAGCGAGACACGATTAAACAGGCATTGTCTCGTCTTGTAAAATTAAAGTTGTTGGAGCGTATCGGACAAGCGCGGAGTTCGCGTTACAGAAAGAATTAGGAGGATAATAGCACCAATTAAATAAATGCTCTTGTAATCAAAACCACCGAGATAATCTCAGTGGTTTTAGATATATGTTCTGCGCCCCCGACAGATAGGGTCAAGGATTCGAACCCTCTCCTCATAAAATCACGCATAAAATCTACCCGACAAGGTTTGCGGATACTAAATGTTGTTAGCTGGGGGACAGGGATTCGGACCCCGATTCGCGGCTTCAAAGGCCGATGTCCTACCATTAGACGATCCCCCAAATTTACTTATCAGCCCATTCTATCATGGCTTTCACTCGTACTGCAACCCCATAGTAAGGTGTGTGGACAACTATATGTAACAAAACCACAGGAAAGGAGTATAATAAGGATATGAATAAATACATAGTCATAATCGTGACGATGCTGCTGTTCGCGGGGCAGGCATCGGCACAAGAAGTGCAAACAACCGCGACATCGACAGCTACGCCGGTCCCGCAGATGCGGAAACCGTTGATCCAGGATACGCGCGATGTAAATAAGACGTTACGGGAAGACGCCATTCGCAAGACCGAGGAGTTACGCAGAGGTGTTCGCGATGAGAACGAAGCGACTCGAGGGGGCGTCCGTGATACAAGAGAAGGTACCCGTGAAGTGCTGCAGCAAAAGCGCGAAGATATACGCAGTGGCTCAACTTCGACGCGTCAGGAACTGAAGGCCACGGTTGAGCAACAACGGGAAGTAGTGAAGCAAAAAATGGAACAAGCAAAGAAAGAAATTGAAGCCCGTAGAGAGGAATTTAAAAAGACGGTCGAGTTGAAGCGGGAGGAAGCAAAAAAGAAGATAGAGGCGAATCGGGCTCAGTTGCAGGAAAAGTTGAAATCGATAAAGGACGAGAAAAAGAAGACCGCGGTGCAGACGATCGATAAGCGGCTTGAAGAAATCAATGCTGATCGCATGCAGCACTTCTCTAATGTTTTAAGTCAGTTGGAGAAGGTATTAGAGAATGTAGAATCACGAGCAACCAAGGGAGAGGTGGCTGGAAAGGACATTACGATCGTAAAGGCGGATATTGTCGCGGCGAAAGCGGCCATTGCGGCAGCACGGGAGGCGATTGTAACGCAGTCGGCTAAGACCTATGCATTAACGATCAATCAAGAGGATACGCTACGCACTGATGTAGGCAAGGCGCGTCAGGCATTGGGTACCGATCTGAAGAAGATACAGGATGTGGTCGTCGCGGCCCGCGAAGCGATCAGAAAGGCGGCAACCGATCTGGCAAAGATTCCGGGAGTAAATAGTGTTGATGTTCAAGTACCAACTGCGACCTCGACAGCAACAACAAGCACCTCAACTAATCAATAAAAAAATCTATGACAAAAAAGACGTACATGATCATTGTGGCGGTCATACTTCTGCTTATCGCCGGGTTCATATGGTGGAATGGACGGATTGAAACGCAGCCGACCGGGCAGGAAATGGCGCAGCCGATAGATACGACGGATGCCATCGAGAGCGAGCTTGCTGGAATCGATGTTGGCGAATTGGATGCCGAGTTTAAAGACGTTGATGAGGCATTAAAAGGCCTTTGACTGTAGTAATAAAAACACCCTGATATGGGGTGTTTTTATTTAAGATTTTCGATAAGTGCTATTTCGAGAGGGACGATCGCGAAAGGGCTATAGCGCATTTCTGAGTATGCCACGATGAGCGCCTTGACGAGTGCGATGGTGGATTTTTCGTCGATGATCTTGCTGTGCCTGATAATGGTATCCACTTCGCGCGCAGTATAGAGCTGACGGAAGTCATGTTCTAATTTGGGACTGAAGCGGATTGCGAGTACGCGCCGATAGTAATGGATGAGGTCCTTGGCGAATTGTACGATGTTGTGCCCATCCTCATGGATGGTGTTAATATTCGCGAGTGCCTCGGCAAGGTCCTTTGCAACGATACAATCGACAAGGTCGCTGACTCGAGAAAATGCGACACGGCCAAGAATGCGTTCGACGCTTTCGACAGTGATCGATTCCTGCATGGTTGCGATCTGATCGAGAAGTGATTCGGCATCGCGGAAGCTGCCGTCGGCTCCTGCAGCGATAAGCTCAAGCGCCTCCGCATCAAAGGTAATATGTTCTGCAGAGACGACCTTGGTCAGCTTCTCGGTAAGTTCCTTGAGAGGGATCTTTTTGAAATGGAACCGCTGAGCGCGTGATGCGATCGTCGGTGGGACCTTTTCGTATTCGGTGGTGGCAAGGATAAAGATCGCATGCTGTGGTGGCTCCTCGAGTATTTTAAGAAGGGCATTAAACGCATCTTTGCTTAGCTGGTGCACTTCGTCGATGATAAAGACCTTGTAGGTGTACGAAGAGGGGGAAAGAAGCGCACCTTCTTTAAGGCTGCGAATATCGTCGATTCCGCGCGTCGAGGCGGCATCGATCTCGATGATGTCCATGGCATTGCCGCTATCAATCTCAATGCAGGCTTGGCAGGTGTTGCAGGGTTCCCCAAGCTGTTTAAAAGCCGGGTCGGATAGACGTTTCTGACAGTTTGCTATCTTTGCAATAAGACGGGCCGTTGTCGTTTTGCCCGAACCGCGTGCACCATAAAAAAGATAAGCATGACTAAGCCGGTCTGTTTTTGCGGCGTTGCGAATGATGCGGACGATGGATTCTTGTCCAAGAACATCCTCGAATCGCTTGGGGCGGTACTTCCGATAGAGCGCTAACATGGTGTAATTGTAGCCCATAAATAGGCAAGATTCCAATGGGTTGCGAAATAAATGGTTGTGTGGTTTAGTTTATTCAGATCATATATAACCACGATGCGAAAGGAGGACCGGATGGCGCATTATAGTAAAAAGGAAAGATGGAGAGAAGTGTGCCTTGTGGTCGCCTTACTAGCATCCATTGCAGTTGGCATTGTGGCGGGGTTCGTTTGGGAAAAAATCACACAAAAGGAGGATGAACCAATGAAAGATCGGACGGGATGGGTTTTTGCGACTATGATCATAGCGATTATAGCGGTGCAGCGGATGGTAGATCAAGTGATGGGGATAAACGTCTCGACTAGTTACGTTATCCCGATCATCCCGGAGTTCGCAATTGATACATCCCAATATGTGCGCGCTCTCTATGTTCCTATTGAAATGGGGATGGCGCTACTCGCTATCTGCGTGGTGGAATTTCAGATGCAGCGACTTCCAAAGGGAAGCATCTTTGTATTCGCCTGCTGGATAACCAGCATGGTTGCCGTCATGAATGCGCTCGGGGTGTTGGGCTGGCACCCGCTGGGTATTTTTACGGTAATTGGAGTAATCTCGCTGGTCACCGGGCTACGGGAATACGGTGAAGCGTTTGCGGCAGCCTGGGTAGGATTGGAAAGAGGGATCATAGTCGGCTGTCTGTTGGGAGGTTCGTTCCGGTATGGATTCACCTTCGGATGTTTCGCAGTCATCGCGGCCTGGATTGTGCAGGATCGGTGCCTATGGATAGGCACACTACTAGGAGCACTCGTCAAAAAGGCGAAGAATATTGGAGCTTCGGCAGAGCACTGATATGGCTTTCCGTCAACTAGGAGATACGGGCCTGCATTGCGCGGGCCCTTTATTTTTGGCCTTTTCTGGCGTACAATTTGACCATTATGTTGAATGTAGAAGTAATTCGGGAAAATCCCGAATTGGTAAAAACAAAGATCGCGCAGAAGAATAAAAAACCGCAGTTAGTGGACGATTTTTTGGCTGTCGACAAACAATGGAGAGAGATTGCTACAAAGATTGATGCGATGCGTTTTGAGCAGCGTAAACTGGGTGAGCAAAAAAAGATTGAAGAAGCAAAGGAGCTGAAGGAGGAAATTAAAAAGTTGGAAGAGCAGCACATCGTACTTGAAAGCGAACGGATGAAGTTGCTCTATCAGATTCCGAACCTACAATTTGATGACGTGCCAGTCGGCAAGGATGAGGATGAGAACATTGTGATCAGAAAATGGGGAGAACCGATTAAATTCGACTTCACCCCAAAGGATCATATGGAGCTGGGCGAAGCATTGGATATTATCGATACGAAAAAGGCGAGCGAGGTCGCCGGTGCGCGGTATAACTATTTGAAGGGCGAAGCGGCGTTGCTTGAATTCGCAATCATAAACTATGTTTTCTCTGTATTAACAAGCAAGGATGTAATCACATCAATCGCGCAAAGCGTAAGCCCCGATCTTTCCGTGGGAACATTTGTGCCTGTTGTTCCGCCAGTCATGATCCGTTCTGATGTATATGTGCGCATGGCCCGATTGAACATCGGCGTGGATGATGAGGATAAGTTTTATATGCCGAAGGATGACCTGTATCTCATCGGAAGCGCAGAGCATACGCTCGGCACATTGCATATGGACGAGACGATAGAAGAATCTAGTTTACCGATTCGTTACGTCGGATTCTCATCTGCTTTTAGGAGGGAAGCGGGAAGCTATGGAAAGGATACGCGCGGAATTTTACGCGTGCATCAATTCGATAAGATCGAGATGGAAACATTTTGTACGCCCGAATCATCGGTTGAAGAGCAAAATTTCCTAGTGGCAATTCAGGAACATTTAATGCAAGGGTTAAAACTACCGCATCAGGTTGTTTCAGTATGTACCGGCGACATGGGTGGCCCAGATGCTCGGCAAATAGATATTGAAACATGGATGCCGGGGCAGGATAAGTACAGAGAGACCCATTCAGCAGACTTGAATACTGACTATCAGTCGCGCCGACTTAACACGAAGTTGCGAAGGGAGGACGGAAAGACTGAGTTGGTCCATATGAATGATGCAACGGCGTTTGCAATAGGACGCATCATCATTGCGATCTTGGAAAACTACCAACAGGCCGATGGAAGCGTGCTCATTCCTGAGGTGTTGCAAAAATACACAGGATTTGTCAAAATTGAAGCACGCAAATAAATCTTGCGACAAACGACCTTCCTGTGAGGGGAAGGTCGTTTGTATGCCAGTGTAGCTTCGTTGTGACTTTGAGCCGTTGCTAGTGATTTTCGCCAGCAGGCGGTAAAGAGCGTGCAACGCGGCGGAACGTCGGGTGTGCATTTGTTTCTTTGCACAACCGACGAGAGCACTGGGCACGATAGTGCCCTTGCGAATATCGTACAGCGGGAAGCGTTGAAAGATTGATGCGTAATGCAATATGCCAGTGTAGCTCAGTTGGTAGAGCAACGCACTCGTAACGCGTAGGTCGCCGGTTCAATTCCGGCCACTGGCTCAGATAAAAATGTTTTTATGACAGAAGAAGAAAAACGACAACTAAGCGACATTAAAACGGAAGCCGCAGCACTGCGTGCTTCTTTCGATATCGAGACGAAGGCGAACCGGGTAAAGGAGCTTGAATACGAAATGGGGGATGCCGATTTTTGGAATGATCGTGAAAACGCGGATGCGAAGATCAAAGAACTGGGAGAGGTAAACGAAATGGTAAAGAAGTTTAAAGAGATCGGCGAAGATATCGAAATGATTGAACTATTAAGCGATGATAAGAAGGAAGAGTCGGAGATTGTAAACGCATTGGAGGCGCTGAAGGCAAAGTTGCGCAAGATAGAAATAGAGAAACTGTTTGGCGGGAAGTACGACGCACAGGCGGCAGTAGTGACGATCCAGGCGGGTGCGGGAGGGAATGAGTCCGAGGACTGGGCTGGAATGCTATGCGAAATGTACGAAGGGTACTGCCGACGGCGCGGATGGAAGTTCACGATCATTGACGAAAGCGAAGGTGAGCAGTCAAAAACGGCGCGCCACGCATACAAGAGTGTTACATTCGAAGTGAAGGGGAAATATGCATATGGATATTTAAAAAAGGAATACGGTGTGCATCGCCTGGTGCGCATTTCGCCGTTCTCTGCCGAAGACAAGCGGCATACGTCGTTTTGTCTGGTTGAGGTCATACCAGATCTGCCACAAGTGGACATGGAAGCCTTCGTGATCCCCGAGGAAGACCTGAAGGTGGAATTCTCTCGCGCGGGAGGACCAGGAGGACAGAACGTGAACAAAGTTGAAACGGCGGTTCGCATTACGCACGTTCCGACAGGGTTGGTATCGTCATCGCGCGTTGAGCGATCGCAAATGGCAAACCGCCAGTTGGCGATGAACCTGTTGCGTGCGCGCTTGGTGAAATTAATGGAAGAACAGCAGGCGAAGGAAGTAGGTGACCTTAAGACACGCGTGAAGGTGGAGTGGGGAAGTCAGATCCGCTCATACGTGCTAAATCCGTACAAGATGGTCAAGGATCATCGCACGGGAGTGGAAACATCCCAAGCGGAGCGGGTATTAGGGGGTGAACTGGATGAATTTATCGATGCCGAATTGGGATCATAAAAGTGGCCGCTCACGCGGCCATTTTTTTAGGGTCGGTTGGACACGGTATGGTCGAATTTGGTATACTTAACCTCAGTTAAGAGAAGATTTAGTATTCGGCAATACGCTCCGTATTCCTCGTTGTAGGTTGTCGGTTGTAGGTTGTCGGTCAATTGTCATGATTATTTTTCAAAACGTTACCAAGATCTATAAGATGGATGACCATGAAACGGTCGCCGTGGAGGATATTAATTTACACATTCACCAAAAGGAATTTGTATCAATGGTAGGGAAGTCGGGAGCAGGGAAGTCGACATTGATCAAGCTGTTGACTGGAGAAGAAAAGCCAACAAAAGGGAAGGTAAGTTTTGGCTCATACAATGTGAATAAGCTGAAGCCGAATGAGCTGCCATTCTTGCGTCGCAAGATGGGGGTTATATTTCAGGACTTCCGATTGCTGCCGAACAAGAATGCATATGAAAACGTTGCATTTGCTTTGGAAGTTGCCGGGAGGACTCAGCAGGAGATTATGGAATTTGTGCCACAGGCATTGGAAATGGTTGGATTGAAGGATAAGATGCGCAACTTCCCAAGGGAATTGTCGGGAGGAGAAAAGCAGCGCGTGGCCATTGCGCGCGCAATGATCAATCATCCTGACGTCATCATTGCGGATGAGCCGACCGGAAATCTTGACCCGGTTAACACATGGGAAATTCTCAAATTGTTATTAAAGATCAATGAGTTGGGAACGACAGTAATTTTGACGACGCATAATAAGGATATCGTAAACAGTATCAATAAGCGGGTGATTAGCGTAGAAGACGGTCGGGTCATTCGAGATGAGGAAGAGGGAAAATATATTTTAGTATAATGATGATGGGAGAATGATGAGCGGGCGAAGTATTGATCGCATCCCCTCCATTTTCCGATTTTCATTTTTCATTTTTCATGTTAACTACATTATCACGGGTAATTAAATATGGATTGGTCGGATTCTGGAGAAATGGATGGCTTTCAACGGCAACCATCGCCATCGTATTTCTGGTATTGGTTGGATTTGGCGGGTTAATCATGTTCAATTCCTTGGCGAATATCGTATTAACTGATATTCAGGATAAGATTGACATCAGTGTCTATTTCAAGACGGAAGCGCCGGAGGATCGCATGCTTGAGGTGCAGCGCTCACTGGAAAGCTTGCCCGAAGTAAAATCAGTGGAATATATTTCCCGAGACAAGGCACTAGAAACATTCCGAGAGCAGCATAAGGACGATGAAACGGTTTCCCAGGCATTGGAAGCGATCGACGTGAATCCGTTGGCCGCATCGCTCAATATCAAGGCGCGAGAGCTGAAGGATTACGAAGCAATTGCGGGATATCTCGAAAAAGACACATTCCGGGAGATAACCGATAAGGTTTCATATACGCAAAACGTAGGCGTCATCGATCGATTAAAGAAGATAAAAAGCACGGTGGAGCAAGGCGGATTGCTGTTGATCGTATTTATCAGTCTTATCGCCGCATTGATCATCTTTAACACGATTCGGCTTGCGATCTATTCAAATCGGGAAGAATTGTCAGTTATGCGCCTCGTAGGGGCATCAAACTTCTTCATCCGTGGGCCATACATGGTTCAAGGCGTTGTGTATGGATTAATCGGAAGTATTATGAGTGCGGTCGTGGTGACGCTGGGAGTACTCTACTCATCCCCGTACGTAAAGATATTTGTACCGGACGTGAATGGATGGGCGTACTACTTGTCTAACCTATTCGGATTTGTAGCAATGCAGGTTATCTTCGGCGTCGGATTGGGGGTTGTATCAAGTTATATCGCGGTAAGGAAGTATTTGAGGATATGATAAAAAAGGCTCCCGGAGAGGAGCCTTTTGAATGGTACGCAGGAGTGCGAGGTAGTTAGAATTCGGCGAAACCGGCAGGTGCTAGGCGGATGTACACGAACCCCTTCACATCATCGGGCAGGATAGCTTTTGCCGCATCAGAGATCATATGCGCGCGATTTTTTAGGCCAACGCGACGTTTTTTGAAATCGTTTGCGAAGACCAGGATGCGAAGATTGTTGGCGCCGGTTTTGTAGCTGACCGAAGTGACGATGTCGACTTTGACATCGTCGGCGGTTAGCTGGGCGCCTTTTACAGACGGAACAGTAAGTGCTTTTGCGATTGATTCGCAGAGAACACCCTCGAGTTCCGCGAAGTCGATGGGCTTGAGCTTGAGAGCTGCGCGTGTGGCGCTTATGCTATCCAGTACTAGGATTTAAGGCATGAATGTCTCCTTTTAGCTGAGATGGTGGTACTGAAGATAAAATATGCTGAAGTATATAGATTGTCAACAAGCGGTTGATTTTACGTGGCATATTGATACAATGCGAGCAGATACATTCACAGAAAGAGAGAGGGGTGCGATATGGCCGAGATCAGAGCGATTGATACATTGGGTAAGATGGGGTACGAAGGCCCATTTACGACTGAGTGTTCAAGAGTGATCGACGAGTTATTGAAGGAATCCCGGGAGATGTATTCGGGAAAACTGAACGAATATATGCCTATATTGGCGGACAATATCTTTGTGACCAAGGCGGAGGAAATTCTGTCGGACGGAGTGGAATGTCTATATGCGGTGCGGCTCATCTTGAAGCACGAGGAGGAATTGCTGGTGCTGTTTCCCTGGCCGAAGCAGTATGAGCAGGGTGCGTGTATTGCACTCTATCAAAAAGGCGCTATCGATGAACTCGAGATCGATATGATTCTGGTGCAACTGATCGAACTCATCGAGTTAGGAGAGATTAAAAACGAACAGAAATATCTGATGTAATAACCTTAACGAGTGGAGAATTGAGATGAGAAAGATAGAGATTCAGGGGCAGGATAGTTCACTGGACTACAGCTGTTCAAATTGCCACAAGGTGCATAACTTCAAGTTGCCGGATGAAGAAGGGGTTCCGAAGTTGTGCGATGTTTGTGCGCGGGCAGAAGAGGCGCGCATCGAAGTAGCGCTGTACAAGAGCTTCACCCAGGAGCAGAAGGACCTCTTCACGAGGGTAAGTGCAATACGGGAATATATCCAGGCATATGCCATCCTCTCAACCTAAAGAAAAAGGCCGCAATAAGCGGCCTTTGTTTGTCATTTGAGATGATAGATAAAGATTGAAGTTCCGGCACGTGCGTTAGGCGTGTGCGGATCCTTTTCTTTAAGCAGCCATAGATATTCATCTTCCGGCTTGCGTTCGAATCCTGCGCGCGGATTGCCAATGGCTGATTGTAGGTTGTTGACCGAAATGGCAAACCATTCAATGCCTTCCTGTTTTGGATTTCCCATGGTGGAATTCCAATCGACCGCCTTGTCACCAAGATAATATCGCGGACTGCCCCCACCGAAGTAGTTGATGGCGATGCGATCGATATTGTTTTCTTCGACAAATGTATCAAGGCGCTTCAGATCTTGTCCCCAGTCATAATTAGAATCAGTGACTTTTTGGTAGCCACTTGCGGTGCCTCCGGCGAATTCGTTGAAGTAGGAAATGAAGTAGGGACCCGCAAGGAATGCCTCGGCAATATACCAGACGACAAAGAATAGAATGATGGCGGCCTTGAATGATGATTTTACGATACCGATGATTACAACAAAGAGATTGCGAAGAAGGCCATGCGAAAAATCGAATTCCTGTCGCGTCCATTGCTTGATGCGCCCCGCTGCAAGAATGTACATGAGGGGTATCGTTGGCAATACGTGTCGGATGCCGATGTTGAGTGGACTCTTCATGCTATATGCCCAGTACAGGATGATGAACGACAACATGGAGAACTCGGCAAAATTTAGGTTGACATAGGTAAAGAATCGTTCCTTGAGCGATGAGGGGCTACGAAACTTTTTAAGAAATGTCCAAATACCAAGGAGCAAGGCAAACCCGAGAAGGATGAGCGAGGGGATTGGTTCCTTATAGAAGAACACGACCGGGAAGTAATACCACCAGCCGGTATTGGATACTTCGCCAAGGAAGTAGCCGGTATTGCCTCCAGATGCGCGTTGGATGACCATAAGCACGCCAAGGGTGTATTGCGCAAATGGGCGAGTGATGGAATGCTTCGCCATTTCGATATCAAGATGAGCGAGGCATCGCATATTGGGTTTTGTGATCTCGCAGGGTGGAATAACGCCGTTTTCGCCACCAAAGGAAGTAAGAATGGTCGTTGTATCGGCAACCTGCTTTTCGACCGGATAGTTGATCGTGATGGGGATATATACCAGATAGACAAGGAGATATCCGATGACAAAGATGCCTGCGAGATAGGAAGCATATTGGAATCCATATTGGATAAAGTGCTTCAGTTTCGCCAGAAGGGAAACTCGGTGATTGAACGCCTTTACGAAGATAAAAACGACAATCAGAAATACAAAAAGCGGAATGAGAAGGATTGCGGAAAACTTGAGCAACTGTGCGATACCGTATGCAATTCCGGCATAGACAAGGTTCTTCTTGGTGCTATGCATCATGAACCGACCGAAATAGTAGATCGCGAGGATGAACCCGAGCGATGCCCCGATATCGGTAGTGACATAATGTCCATGGGCTAGGATGGACGGAGAAAATGCGGTTAATGTAGTTGGGATAAGAGCCCACCAGGAGCCCATCAGACTACGTGACCAGAAAAAGACAAGCAGAGAAAGGAGGATAGTAAGGAGCATCGGTCCAAGGCGAGACCACTGAATGATCTGATCCGCATCGTTACCTGATTCATACAAAAACTGTGCACCCGTGACCCATTGACCATTGATCTCATCCTGCCAAGCTGGGCTGTCAGTAGGGAAGGTAAGCTCAAGGAGCGTAAGCGGGAGTGCCGCGATGATCTTTACGAGTGGAGGGTGTTCTGGGTTAAGGCGAGCGTCGAGCTCGGCGACATAGCCGTAGCCGGCAGGGATATGAGCGAGTTCGTCCATAATCGCCGACTCTTGTTGAGAGGCGCTGTACATCAATACAAACGAAGTCGCAAGGATGATCGCCAAAATAATGTATTGAGCGGATGTGAATAGTTTTGTTATGCGCATTGAACGGTTAAAAGTTAAAATTTGCTTACAGTATAAGCGTTTTGCGTATGTTTTGGTATACTAAAAAGGTTATGCTTGGCATTCAAAAAATAAAACCACTCAAGTGGACGAGTCACTCAAAGATGAAGATGCAATATTACCGATTGTCCGAGGGGAGAGTACGGCGTGTTTTGCATTCTCCGATGCGAATAGAGGAGGGTGTTGCTGAAAATACGATCGCTATAATGCAACCGGTGTCGATGATAAGCACGATCAAAGGCGCCGAAGATTGGAATCAGGAAATCTGGGTCATGCTTGTGGAAACGCCGAGCGAGCGAAGAGTTATCTCGGCATGGCGCTATCCAGGGAAGACAGTACCGGGAGAGCCGCTACCGGCAGAGATCATTCGCGAAATGGAAGATTGGAGGGAATAAAAAACCCCGCAGTAATGCGGGGATTGATTTGGGAAGGTTCATACTACACTGTTATCTGTAGGATAGCGTCCCTGGCTCTGGCTTCGTCTGCCGTGAGTGTTTGAGCTTTGGAAATGAGCATGATCTCCTGGGCTCTGTCGAGTGGCATGTCGCCAAAGTTAAGAGCCGTGGCGAGCATGGCTATCTCGTCGATGATCTGCGGGAAGCCGGAAAACGAATAGATGAAACGGTTCCCTAAGACGGAGCCTCCCCATTTGTCCTCTTTCTCATCCTTGCTTTGGTAGCTTGAGATATGAGGAGAATCGGACAGGGTATGGAGGCGGAAGAGGCGAAGAGCCTTTTCTTCCGCAAGCCATTTGTATCTGATTGCCTTTTCGGGAGTTACGGAGCCGATGATCGTCGTAGTCAGAATTGCGCCGGTTTGCAGATCCATGAGGCAGAAATATCCGCCGGTTTTGGTGGGATCGGCCAGTGATCGCGTTGCGAGGCCGATGGCTTGACCGACCATATCGCAGATCTTACGAATACCGCGTTGATGTAGTTTTACTACGTCGTGACTTGTGGCCATGGGTAGCTCCTTCCAATAATGGTATGTGAAATTGTGATGAATCTGTATTGGTTATATACCTCGGAAGCTAAATATGTCAATTGACATATTTGGTTATTCTGCTAATATAAACCCAATACCGTAGACAGTAGGCATTTGTAAGCCCTACCGAGGAAACTCCCAGCGTGGGTTAGGGCTTGCCCTGAGCCCGCTAAAGGGACTATTCTGCGGCGGTATGCCGTTTTTTTAATAAAAAAATGGCTTAAAAGGTCGAGGATAAAAAACAAAAAGCAGAACACAATGAAAACAAGAGATCAAAAGAAAGTGATCATTGCGGAAACGCAGGAACTGATCAAGAATAGTAAGAATATGATGTTCGTCAACTTCACAGGAACTGGCGTGGAGGATATCAAGGAATTGAAAAAGACCTTGCGTCCGCTCGGATCGACTGTGCGAGTCGTGAACAAGAAGCTGTTGCGCGTGTCGCTCGAAAAGGCCGGGGTTGCATGCAATCCGGAGCAGTTTGAGACACAACTCGCAACTATCTTCTCAACCGCCGATATCTCTGAAGTTGCTGGTCCGGTCTTTAAATTCTTCAAATCGAAGGAAAAGAAAGGATTCAATATCTACGGAGCATACGACATGGAAGGAAAGGTGTTCATGGATGCGGTTACGACCAAGAAGATCGGTCAGTTGCCGTCACGTGAAGTACTTCTTTCACAGCTCGTTGGCGTGCTTTCAGCACCAATCAGCATGTTCCTCTATATCTTGACTGAGAGAGGTAAGATGGTCGAAGCAAAGTAAGATTATATATTTGGCGGATTGCTGTGTTGCGGGCCCTTGTCGCCTCGGTCGTCGTACTGTCTAGTACGCCCTCCTCGTCGACATTCCCGCGCCTCGCACTCCATCTAAATATAAAAATCTTACCGTGAAAATAATTATTTAATGTAAACTATTATGAAAGATATTATCGCAAAAATTGAAACCATGACCGTCGTTGAATTGGCGGAATTGGTACACGCATTGGAAGAAAAGTTTGGCGTATCAGCAGCAATGCCGGCAGCAGCTGGAGCAGGTGCTGGAGCAGTTGAGGCAGAAGAAAAGTCTGCATTCGACGTTGTCTTGAAGGCAGCGGGAGAGCAGAAGATCAATGTCATCAAGGTTGTAAAGGAAGCAACCGGATTGGGTCTTAAGGAAGCAAAGGACCTTGTCGATGGAGCACCGAAGGCAATCAAGGAAGGCATGAAGAAGGAAGATGCCGAAGCTTTGAAGAAGCAGTTGGAGGATGCAGGAGCAGTGGTTGAGTTGAAATAAGCTCAACGTCTATGGATTCGGCGAATTGCTGTGTTGCGGGACCCTATTGTCTCGGTCGAAGTGCTACCGCACATCTTCCTCGGCAATTTCCCCGCGCCTCGCATTTCATCCGAATGCATAACCGTTACAACAAAAAAACGACCCATTGGGGTCGTTTTTTTGTTTGACTAAATATAAAGAATATAGATATAGTATTGCCAGTAGCTTATATAAAATAGGAGGTTTGCTATGGCGAAGGAATTGCAGTCTGAGTTCGATGAGCAGCCGGAAGAAAAAGAAGGATTACTTCTGATGGCAGTAATGCTGGTGTTGGCGATGGTCGCCATGATTCAGGGTGTATGTTCTCGCAAGGAAAAAATATGGCATAAGATCGTGTCAAAAAAGGAAGGCGTCGCATTTATTCTGAAAAAGGCAAAGAAGCATAAAATATCGATCAGAGTATGGAAGGTATCGGCTGGAGATGGGAGCAAGCGATACGACGCGGTATTTTGCGTGCATCGGGGGAAGTATACCTGGTGTATGTATGGAAGTAGAGACGAATGGGATCTGACGAACGACGAGGGGATAGCGAATCGCCTCTGGCGCCAGTTCGACGGTTTTCTGTCGGAAAGGGAGCGAAGTGAATTTCTTTCGTAACACAGCGGGGGGCGGGAATCCGCCCTCTTTTTTGTTGAAAATATAAGAAAATCGTATATACTGGAAACACGAATAAAGAGGTCGCTTAGCTCAGTTGACCCTCGGCGTTGTGACTTTGTGTCGTTGCTAAGGATCCGCCATAGGCGGAGAGTGTGCAACGCGACGAAATGCAGGGCGCGCATTATTTTTCCGCGCGCGCTGCCTAGTGAGTGAAACGAACGTGCAACGTGCCGGGATGCCGCCGAGCATATGTTCAAAAGCGAGGCGGTAGTTAGAACCCTGCGGGTAGCGTAGGTTGAGGCGGTTTTAAAAATACATAGCAAAAGGACTCATAGCTCAGTTGGTTAGAGCGTTCGATTCACATTCGAGAGGTCACAGGTTCGAATCCTGTTGGGTCCACCTCGTTAGAAATTAGTTAGTTTACTGTAGACGTTTTTGGTGATGTGTAACAACGTGTTGATGTCGTTGCTCGGTAGTATTGTGATCGATAAGGGGACAGAAAGAGACGCACGGAGCGTCTTTTATGTTTGCCGAGGGTGCAAAAAAAAGGGGAATATTGTATAATGATAGTAATAGCAAAGTACGCATTGTATCTATGGATAAAATAAACATTCTCCTCGTTGACGATAATGAGGTGATCAGAATCTTTTTTAAAGACATTTTTTGGCTCCATGGGTTGGGAAACCAATTTCATTTGGAAATAGCGTCAGGCGTTGATGAAGCGTTGGCGATTGTGCGGGATCCGGAGAAAAAGATCGACGTCGTATTTTTGGATCTCGTGATGCCCTTGAAAAAAGATGGGAAGGAAATTACGACGTCCGAAGCAGGGCTGAGTGTGTTGCGAACAATAAAGAGCGATGCAACTATGAAGCACATCAAGGTGATCGTTTTTTCTGGCTATACCGACAAGAAGGATATCGAGGAGGCAAAAAAGAGTGGGGCGGATATGTATTTAGCAAAAGAAGAACACTTGCCGCAAGATCTCATCAGGATATTTGACGGATTAGCAAAGAAAGACGGCTCGCTCTATCAATTTTCTAAATAAGGAGTATGGAACCGATTATCAAACTGGAAGGTATTAATCTGTATTATGATAAGGGGAAGCCGACCGAAGTATGGGCGCTGAAGGATGTTGCTCTTGAAATAAACAAAGGCGAATATTGCGCCTTCTTTGGTCCATCTGGCTGCGGTAAAACGACTATACTGTATGTATTGAGCGGCATGGAATCAGAGCGTGTATCGAGTGGACAGGTACTGATCAACGGACGCGATATTGCAAAATTCACGAAGCGTGAACTTGCGGTCTTTCGTCAGATCGGTGTAGGTATCGTGTTCCAACAATTTAACCTTATTCCATCTATTTCGGTACTGGACAATGTCGCGCTACCGATGGCATTTTTGGGTATTTCCCTTGAGCGTCGTCGTGCGGAGGCACAAAAGCTACTCGAGCGGTTAAACATCGCTCCCTACGCAAATCGGTTGCCGTCAGAACTTTCGGGAGGACAACAACAGCGCGTGGGTATCGCCCGGGCGCTTGCTAACAACCCTCCAATCATTATCTGTGATGAACCGCTAGGGAACCTCGATTCTGAGAATGCGAACAAGGTGCTGGAGTTTATGAAGGAGTTGAATACCAAGGATGGAAGGACCGTTATTATGGTTACTCATGAAGCGTGGAGCTTGCGCGATGCGCGTAAGATCTTCTATATGAAGGACGGGAAGATATTGAAGGTGGAAGAGCCAAAGGAAAGTGGTGACGTTGCCCAGGCGGTATCCAAGCTGATGTACAAGCAGCTAAACCCAAATATGGGAGAGAATCAGATTATGGCAAAGTCCTTGGCGGATCTGCTCTTAAGAGGATACTCAGCAAGCGAAGTGAAGCGGTTTGAATTCTTTTTGCTACAGCGTCTTTCGGGTAATATTGATGAGGACGTATTTCGCGAAGTGCTCGACCGGGCATACCGCAATGGCGGTGTTGGACTCTGGAAGGGGAAGGCTGCGAAGATAAGCTTCCTTGTAGAGGGGGTTATGAGTCAGCGCCATACAATCGAACAAGTGCACGAAGTATTGGAAAAGAATCCTGAGGCTCCGCTCGCCGAAGAAATTCAAAAGGTGCGCAGATGGCTCTTGGAAGAATACAAGGGCAAGATGGATGAACAGCAGATACTGCGTTTAGATGAGTTGATTGGAGAACGCGTGCGAAACATCATTACGCCGCAAAATTTCGAGCAGATACTAAATCTATCAAAGGGTAAATTTGGGTTGGGCATCTCAATGCGCTCATCGAACCGCATGGCTGAGAAGCTGGAGTCAATATTGGGAGGATCGGAGGGAGTGGCAAAGTCAATGAAATTGTAATCAGAAGTAAAGATAACTATGGAGGAACAAGCGCAACAATTGAAACATCTAGCGGCAACAGACTTGTTGCGTCTTTCGTTGCGCGTATTTAAGACAAAACCGATCCGTACGTTTTTGACGATCATGGGTATGTCGGTAGGCATCGGAACGGTTATGTTTCTTATTTCCATGGGATACGGATTGCAATTCATTTTGATTGGTAAGCTGGTGACGACCGAAGATTCACTAATGGCGCTTGGGGTTAGCTATCCGGCTGAGAGTGAATTGAATATCAATCCACAGACGGTCCAAGCGATCACCGACATGCCGAATGTGGGGGAGATTAGTCCGATGGCGGAATTCCCTGCGGAAATCAAGGTGGAGGGGTCTACGGGATTGATCGTTGCAAAGGTGATCGAGCCGAGCTACTTCAGATTGTCGGGGCTGATTCCGGACACGGGAAAGGCATTCGAGGCGGGAGAAAGGGGAATTGTATTGTCGAGTCAGGCGGCGAAGCTGCTGAACTTGCCTCCTGATCAAACATCGATCGGTAAGGAGATCGGTCTTAAACTGACCTATCAGGGGATGAACGACCAGGAGGGGGCGGGAGAGGAGATTGTATTGGGGGAGCCGATCAAGTTGAGTGGGATCATTGCGGATGATACGCAAGCACCATTTGCGTTCGTATCGGCTGTGGCGATTGGTAAAAAACCACCCTTTTATAAGGAAGTATTGCTTAAGGCGACCAATATCGATTTTGTGGAAGCACTAAGGGATGAATTGATCGAGCAGGGGTTTATTATTTCTGCGCGACTTGATCTTGTGAATCAGGCAAAAAAGGTTATGAATATCATTACGACCATTCTTGGTGTGTTTGGCATCGCAGCGCTCATCGTTTCCGCGATCGGAATGTTCAATACGATGATTGTCGGATTTTTGGAACGTATCTATGAGGTGGGTATTATGAAATCGCTTGGAGCAACGGACCGTGATGTAAAAAACCTCTTTCTGATGGAATCGCTGCTTATGGGATTGTCCGGAGGGTTGGGAGGTGTAACACTTGGTATTGTCGCCGGTAAATCGGTGAACTTCATCTTGAGTATTCTCGCACAGCGCCTGGGTGGAGATCCGATCAGACTGTTCATCACGCCAGGGTGGTTTGTGGTGACTACGCTCATCCTGTCCTCGATGATCGGCTTGATCGCAGGATTCTGGCCGGCGCATCGGTCGACGACACTATCCCCTAAAGAAGCATTCAAAACAAGATAAAACGCAAAAGATTTGCGAACTACTTCGTTGCGGACCCTCGGCACTTCAGTCGCCGTACAGCTTAGTACGGCTTCCTCGTGCCGTTTTCGCGCATCGTATTTCACTAAATCCTTTGCGTTTTATGTATAAGTGATGATCAAAAATAAAAGCTCAAAATTCGATTTTTTAACAAAGGAGAGGCATAACGAGGCGATTGATAGCATCATCGCCTTCTTTCAAGATGAACGGGGCGAGAAAATCGGCATTATTGCCGCGGAAGAAATATTGGATTTCTTTTTACAGACGATAGGGGATGATGTATATAAAAAAGCGGTTGGCGATGTGAAAAAGTTATTAAAGGAGCGCATGGACGATCTAGATATCGAACTCGACTTGTTAACGGAAAAATAAAAAGTGGATAACTTTTTGCGGGTATAAAATAACCGTATAGATATTGGCTCATTTGAAAGCCGTCGATCATGTATCGACGGCTTTTTTATTGCATTGTTATTGCGAATGGTGTAAAATGGGGAAAAGTGGGGAGGAGAAAGCAAAAGCCATATCCGAACCTCTCTTGCCTCTAATCTCAAGTCTCCAACCTCTAATCAATATGTTCATCGGCGAATATACGCACAATCTGGACGATAAAGGACGCATGGCATTGCCTGCGAAATTTCGCTCAAAGCTTCGGGGGAGTGCGATCATTACGCGTGGTCTTGATGCATGTTTATTTGTGTTCACAGCCGAAGAGTGGGAAAAGCTTGCGGAGAAATTAGTGTCGTTGCCGATCACACAGGCAAACTCGCGTGCATTTACGCGGTTGATGCTTGCGGGCGCAATGGATGTGGAAATCGATAAACAGGGGAGAATATTGGTCCCCGACTATTTGCGCGAATACGCAGGACTGACAAAAGGTGTTGTGGTTACGGGATTGTATAACAGAATCGAACTGTGGGATAGCGAACAGTGGAAGGCATATAAAACAAAAACAGAGGCTTCTTCCGATGAGATAGCGGAAAAGCTTTCCGATCTCGGCATATAGAATAACCGACAACCAATAACCAACAACATCGGAATACGAAGAATAACCAATCCACCGAAATGCAAACGCCTCACATCTCAGTACTCCTAAATGAAGTGCTACAACTGCTTGACCCCAAACCGGAAGGGTTCTTCATCGATGGTACGACGGATGGAGGAGGGCATGCGGCGGCGGTGATTGAACGAATAGGAGAAAAAGGGATGTTCTTGGGTCTTGATTGGGACAAGGGGATGGTAGAGCGACTCAAGGAAACGTTTAGTGGAAAGAAGGGTAAGATCATGCTCGAATATTCCAACTATGCTGAAGTAAAGGAGGTTATGGAGCGATTGGGGCTACCCAAGGCGGATGGACTGTTGCTTGATCTTGGATTTTCATCGACACAGCTAGAACAAGAGCGAGGAATGAGCTTTCAGAAGGATGAGCTGTTGGATATGCGATATGATCTCACGGGAGATCTACCGACGGCTGCGGACGTGGTTAATGGCTTGACTGAGGAGGAACTCGCAAATGTGATATTTCAATACGGAGAAGAACGCATGTCGAGGAGAATAGCAAAGCGTATCGTTGAAGAACGAAAACGTAAGCGTATAACCACGACCAAAGAACTTGCCGATGCCGTGGTTGGCGCGGTCGGAAGGGGATATGAAAAAGGAAGGATTCATCCCGCAACGCGCGTATTCCAGGCGTTACGCATCTATGTAAACAAAGAGCTTGAGAATCTCGAAAAGATATTGAGTGAATGCGATGCAATCATAAAGCCGGGAGGAAGGATAGCGATTATCTCGTTTCATTCACTGGAGGATCGAATCGTAAAAACGCGTTTTAGAGAGATGGAAAAAACAAAGAAAGGCCGCATTCTGACCAAAAAACCGATCATCGCAACGGAGGAAGAAATTCGTCAAAACCCCCGTTCTCGCTCCGCAAAACTCCGAGGCTTCGAAATAGCATCTAACTAATCAGAATACAAACCTATAATAATCGACACGGAGTGTCATCCCCGCGAAGGCGGGGATCTACCAGTGATAGTGACTAAAGTAACGATTATCAACTAACAAATTTTAGACACCAATATATGACCATCATCAGACAAAAAAAGGATATTGATTTACTAAAGGTGTGGGGGACGGTATTGTCAATCACTGTTGCATGCGTAGCGATCGCAGGAATATTTTCATATAACCTTGTGGTCAATAACAGCCATGAGATGACACAACGAAAAGGGGATCTTCGGGATGTTGAGGTGAAAAATGCGGAGCTGAAGGGTAAATTGTATGAGCTGACCGAAGCGCAGCGCGTACAGGAGTTTGCGGTAAAGAATAATTTGATCGTTGAAAAAAATCCAAACTATGTAAAGAGGCAGGTTGTAAGTATTAATTTATAAAAATGATTTTTGTTTTTTTAATAATCGGTTATAATAGAAAAATTGTTGTGTAAAATAATATGAACATCTTGTAACGACATGAAGTGGCGCATTGGATCATTAATCTCATTCTTCGGCGTATTGTATATTGCGCTGGTTTTTCAACTGTATAATTTGCAGTTCAAGAAGAATGCATTGTATGAGGCAAAGGCGGAATCGCAACAGGTTGCATCGGGTGTTTTGCAGCCGAATCGCGGGAATGTGTATGTGACGGACAAGAATGGGAATCGCATTCAGGCGATTATGAATAAGGAATTCAGCCTGATCTATGCCGTACCGAAAGAAGTTTCCGATCCGGATGTTGTTGCATTGAACGTAAGTAAGATATTGGGATTGTCACAACCGGACGTGAAAGCAATGCTGGTAAAGACTAATGATCAATACGAATTGTTGAAGTTTAAGGCGACCAACGAAGAAGTTGATGCGATAAAAAAACTGGACGCACGGGGTATTTATATCAAGAAGCAGCAGGGGAGATTTTATCCGCTTGGCACATTGGTAAGCCATGTATTGGGATATGTGGGGCCGGTAAACGAAGAAGAGAAGAAAGAGGGTGGATATAGCGAAAAAGGAATGTATGGGATCGAAAAACAGTTCAATGAAGAACTTATGGGTAGCATGGGTAAGGTCAAAGGGGACCGTATTGTCTATCCGCAGGATGGTCGAGATATTGTATTGACGATCGATCGAAACATTCAGGCGCAGGGAGAGGAAATCATTCGCAATCTCGTTGAAAAGTGGGGGGCGGAAAGTGGCACAGTAATCGTACAAGAGCCGAAGACGGGGAAAATTCTCGCGATGGGAAACTACCCTACATTCGATCCGAATAATTATAAGGAGGCGGAGATGAAGGATTTTATAAATATCGCTGTCCAGTCACTGTACGAGCCGGGCTCGGTCATGAAGCCGATTACTATGTCTGCGGGGATCGATTCGGGGAAGATAACTCCGGATACAGCATATAACGATACCGGGTCGGTGACGCTGAATAAGCGCACGATTAAAAATTGGGACCTGAAGGCGTATGGACGTACGACAATGACCGGAGTTATTGAGCATTCACTAAATGTAGGAACGGTATTTGCTCAGCAGCAGATGGGAGATGAGATATTTAAGGACTATTTTTTGAATCGATATACATTTGGAGAAAAGACGGGTATCGCGCTGCCGGGTGAGCGCGATGGCAACGTGTCGCCGCTTAAAAGTGGGCAGGCAGTAAACTATGCAACGGCGGCATTCGGACAGGGTATTGCAGTGACGCCATTGAAGATGGTGTCTGTGATGTCGGCAATTGCAAACCACGGAGTACTAATGAAGCCGTTGATTCTTGCGGACGAAGAACCGCAAGAAGTGCGCAGGGTAATATCAGAAGACGCGGCCCGAAAAGTTGCGGAAATGATGGTAAGTGCGGTATATGTAAATAAGTTGGCAGAAATACCAAAATACCAAGTTGCGGGAAAGACGGGAACCGCGTATGTGCCAAACTTCGGAGGGAGGGGATACAGTGATGACGTAGTAAACACGTATGAAGGATTTGCTCCGGCGTATGACCCCAAGTTCGTCATTCTGATCAAGGTAGAGCGCCCAAAGGGGGCTCCATTGGCGGGACAGACGGTAGTGCCGGCATTTAAGGAGCTTTCGCAATTCATCCTGAATTATTACAACATAGCCCCTGACAAGCCGAGTGAACGATAAAACGATATGATACGATTATTGAGAAAACTATTACGAAGGTGCGCGCGAATGATTATCTGGAACTATAAGCCGGAGGTGGTGGCAATCACCGGAAGCGTAGGAAAGACGTCTGCAAAGGATGCTATCTTTGCGGTGCTCTCAAAAAAAGGGGAATCAAGTTTGAGCGAGAAGGAGCGATGGCGCGTTCGAAAGTCAAAAGGAAATTTCAACAACGAGATCGGGACCCCGCTCAATATCATCGGAAATTGGACGGAAGATGATTTGAAGTTGGTTAGTCGAGAAACTCCGGCAGGGACAAAACGAGTACAGAAGGCGGCATTTTGGCTGCGTGTGTTATCTGTAGCCGTAGCGCATGTCATATTGCCGAGAAGCAAGCGCTATCCGCAGGTATTGGTGCTTGAATATGGGGCGGATAGGCAAGGCGATATAAAATATCTCTTGGGCATCGCCCGTCCAAAGATAGGCATCGTCACTGCGATAGGAGAAACGCCTTCGCATGGGGAATATTATCCGGATACCGAAGCAGTGGCGCGAGAGAAGGGAAAGCTAGTGGAGTCGTTGCCTGCGGGAGGGTGGGCGATATTGAATTATGATGATGATCTGGTTATCGGTATGAAAGAAAAGACCCGCGCACGGGTAAAGACATTCGGATTTGGAGAAGGAGCCGATGTGCGGATTTCACAGTTCGAAAATCAATCCGTCGATGGACGGCCCGAGGGTATCGCCTTCAAGATCGAGCACGAAGGAAGCTTTGTTCCGGTAACGATCAAGAATGTATTCGGGCGTGCGCAAGGCTATAGCATTGCCATTGCTTTTGCAGTGGGGCTGACATTCGGCTTGAATTTGGTAGAGATAGCAGAGCTGGTAGAACGATATTATATTCCCGCAAAGCGACGCATGAACCTTGTTGAGGGTATCAAGGGATGCTGGATTATCGACGATAGCTACAATGCGGCACCGCTGTCGGTAAAAGAAGCCCTACTGACCGTAAAAGACCTCGCTGCGACGCGAAAGATCGCCGTATTGGGAGATATGTTGGAATTAGGTAAGTTGTCCGTTGAGGCGCACGAGAGTATCGGAAAAATGGTTCCGGGAGTTATCGACGTCCTGTTTACGGTAGGGCCGCGAGGGAAGTTTATCGCCGAATCGGCGATCAAAAACGGCATGAGTAAGGCAAATGTACGGATATTTGATACGGCGGATGAAATGTTGCCAGAGATACAGAATACGGTGACAAAAGGCGATCTAGTGTTGGTAAAGGCATCGAGAGCTATGGCATTGGATAGGGTAGTTGAAGAAATTCGCGAGATGGCATAAATGTCATCATCATTATGCCGTTTTGTCATTCTCGCGAAGGCGGAAATCCAGTATCCCGTCATTCCAGTCCACAAGTATGTCCCCGCGCCATCTCCGGTGTGGGGGGGATCCAGAGCCTATAAAAATGTTGATTTTTTTATCCTGATACGATAATGTAGAAAGGCATTTTGGGGCCATTTTTCATTTTCCGTGTCCCATGTTTCGTGCAACGCCCTCATCGTCTAATGGTTAGGACAATAGGTTCTCATCCTATAAATCGGAGTTCGATTCTCCGTGAGGGCACAAAAAGAAATAGCCACCCATTTGGGTGGCTATTTCTTTTGCCTCACGGGGGATCAATCGAACGGCCGAAGGCTATACTGATGGGTGTCTATTTATGCTCTCGAAATCGTATTAATTAACGGTGCCTGACTACGCTATAGCCTCTGTATATAATAAAAATGGTGCCTATAGGCACCATTTTCCCTCCGCATACTTTTCTTTTGCCGAAATTATATCAATCTGTTCGCGTATTTCTCTAATGTCTTCTTGATCAAGTGCTTCAAATCCTTCATAAAAACCAGTGCCTCTATCGGGTAAATACATACTTTCTGGCCAAAGCTGATGCACGGCGTTTATGGCACGTCCAAAGACATGCACGTGAAGAAATGGGGCACTTCCGGTTTTAAAAGCCCAGTTTCCCATATCTTGGTAGTTGATTTTTATTACAGGGATGCCACGATTGTTCATTGCAATCTCAAATGCTTCCCCGACGATCATCGTTAAGCGCATTAGCTCGATGGCAGTTTTTGCATCAAGTTTCGTCCGGTCAGTAATTGAAGTATCCGTTACCTTTATTCTAATATGCCCACCATCTGTTCGGGGAAGAAAGGGTTTTTCGTGTGATTCAACAATAAAGTTTTTAGTTTCATAAATTAAAGCCATAAGAAATTATAAGCCGAGAACGCAGAAAGGTAAACGCATTAGCGGAGTACTGGACATTTCGGTAAAAAAAAGGTATTACATGATATACGAGGCAAACTACTATGAATATTTCGGCACTAAAAGAAATATTGACAGGACAACCAAACTATCGACAACAGCAGGTCGAGAAGGCTCTTTATGGCGATCAAATAGAAGATTGGTCGCAAGTAATTGCATTGCCGGAAGAGTTGCGCAGGAGGCTCGCCGAGGCGTGTCCACTGGAGATACGGGCCGATGACACGATTTCTGGAGGTGATAGCCGTAAGGCACTGATTGTACTAGAGGATGGGCTTAAGATTGAAGCGGTGCTTATGATGCATCAGGGCGACCGCAATACGGTATGCGTGTCTTCGCAGGTAGGATGCCCGATGAAGTGTGCATTCTGCGCAACGGGGCGTCTGGGACTTAAGCGAAGCTTGACCGCAGATGAGATCGTCGAGCAGGTGCTTTATTTTGCCAGACAACTTAAGAAAGAACATAAAAGGGTGACAAACGTCGTGTTTATGGGAATGGGGGAACCGATGATAAATTATGACAATGTAATGACCGCCATTCGAACCTTAAATAATCCAAAAGGATTCAACTTGGGTGCTCGGCGCATATCTGTTTCGACATCTGGCATTCCGGATGGAATTCGAAAATTTGCCCGAGAGGGGTTGGAGGTGAACCTGGCACTTTCCCTGCACGCGCCCAATAATGAGCTGAGGTGCAAGATAATGCCAGTTAGTACGCATCACTCGCTGGAGAGCGTTATGGAAGCATTGGCGGAATACGTACAGTTGACTAATCGAAAGATCATGTTCGAATACATCATGATTAAGGGTGTTACCGACGGCCCGGAGCAGGCGCACGAGTTGGTAAAGCTACTGTCTGGGTGGTTGGGATACGTGAATTTGATTAACTATAACCAGACCGATGTGTTTGAATCATCGACACGGGAGCGTATAGAGGCATTTAAAAAGATTCTTGAAGATGGACACATTACCGTAGTGCAGCGTTATACGTTTGGAGAGGATATCGATGGCGCGTGCGGACAGTTGGCCGCGCGGAAGGAGATCAAGCTCGACTAAGAACATAAACACAAAACATCCCCCCGTGTAGGGGGATGTTGTTCGGTGAGAAAAATCAGCATATAATGGGGTAATAACGCAAACGAATATGAACGAATCATTTCAGCAGGAGCAGGCAAGTGATCCTGTAAAAAAATTTTCATGGGATACGGTGAAGCATACTCCCGAAGAAGATATTGTTGTGCATCGTGGAGAGGGATCGGAGTATGATTTAAGGACATTCAAAGCGGATATGCCCGGACTTACCGAGCATGTTAAAAAGTTCGAGAAGGAGGGATGGATCGTTGTGAATAGGGGAGATTTTGTGGTGCTTGAGCGAGACCATAAACAAATAAAGGAGAGTACGCACTAAACAAAAAATCGCCATGATGGCGATTTTTTGTGTAGTCACTTCGCTTAATGAGGAGGCGAGAGGATTCGAACCTCCGATACTGTTTGACCAGTATAACGCATTTCGAGTGCGTCCCATTCAACCGCTCTGGCACGCCTCCATGATAACCTATAACAATATACAGAAACAGACTTCAAGTGCCCCCTCACGGTCTCAGAATTGGGACGTGCAAGCAGTATAAGGGTTTTCCAGCCCTCTTTCAAGATTCTATTTGAGGCACCTCGGTCAGGGCTAAAAACCTACATAAAATAACAAATGACATACGCAGACGTGCTACTTTAAAGGAAAGAGGCTTTTAGAAAACTTGACATATCTAATATAAAAGTATATAGTAAAACTAGAATTTGCTTTAAAAATCCCATAGAATATTTGTGATCAAACCGCAGAAAGGAGATGTAAGTCATGGCAAAGCTTGGAGCGTTCATCGATGAGCATGTTGGTCCGGAACTGGAGAAAAAAGGCGTGACCGAGGCGGATATCGAATCGGTCATCGAAAAAGGCGGAGTGTCGGCAGTCGGTATGTTCGTCGATGCTTTTATGATGTGTCTCCAGCAGGCTAGGAATGCATTTCGTATCATGACCGGGGGTACCCGCACAACCGACGAAGTCATTGAAGCCGGCAACTATGGCTGGACGAATGACATGGTCAACGGCAAGAACTTCCCGATGCGGCCCATGCCCGAAGGACCCCGCGAGATCGTGTTCCTGGAATTCGATCATGATCCCGGGTCCGAAGAAGTACTCGTCGAAGCACAGCGCCAGGGATTGGAGCGCCCTCTGTACGAAGATGCGCTATTCTTTGGTGAGCAGTATCCCGAGGAACAGCGCAATGCTCCGATCGTGTTCCTGCACAAACCTTGGCAGAGCCCGGGCGGCTTCCTGTTCGTGCTGGTGCTCGGCTGCGATGGCAGGCACCGCCGCCTGTTCCTGTACTACTTCGATGTCAGTTGGTTTCAGCGGTGTCGGTTCGCGTTTGTGCGCAAGTAACTTGGGTTCTGGGGATCTCGTGCCTTGTTGGGCGCTTGAACCCTTGGAACCTTCAAAACCCCTCGCTATGCGAGGGGCTTAATTTTTTATGTTATGCTGTATGTGGTAGTAGGTGAATATGCGGGCGGTTACGGCTTCCCGCTGCCGAATCCAGTATCCATATGTCGAGAATATCTTTGGTTACGGCTTGGGATAGAGTGATATATGCAGACCCGTCTGCAACGCTATACGTAGTATTGCGGGTAGGAACTTCAAAAAATGAAGATACTTGGTATGTGGTATTGGATGAGTCTTGCTCACAAATACGATACAACTCCGAGTCCGCCAGGGGCGGACGAGGGGTGGTGGATTGGATGATATCGCATGCATAATGGCAGAACCCGAACGGCAACCTGAACGTGCTGGTACTCAACTGCGATGACAGGAACCGCAACCTGAACCTGAACTACTTCGATGACAGTTGGAATCAGCGGTGTCGGTTCGCGTTTGTGCGAAAATCTCTTCATTTCCCCGCCGTTGGTGCGGGGTTTTGTTTTTCCACTTGTTTTTGCCATCCTCCGAGCATTTTACCGATGGCATCCAGTTTTTTTGAGAGCTCGGCGTAGCGATTGTTGTCAAGCGACTTTATCTCCCATGCAACTTTTATGAGAAATTTAAGCGTGTCGAGCCTTTTGCTTGCTTGGATGAGGCAGATCAACTTCGGGTCTTTGGGGGCGTAGCTTGCGGTAAAAAACAATGTGGCAATTTCAAGCAGAAGATTGTCGATTTTTATCCCGAGGGAATATCGCGATGTCTTTGGAAATTGCAACAGGTACTCTTGCCAAAGCTTGTATAGTCGTACCGTATGATCAATAATGGTTACATTATTGATCGGGGGGGGGGGGGGTACGAGGAATTATGAAAATCAGATTGTGCCATAGTTATGAAGAAATAATTTCTGTCGAGAATCTACTGTGCGCATGGGAGGAATTTGTGAGGGGCAAGCGAAATAAATTGGATGTGCAGGAGTTTTCGTTGCGCCTGATGGATAATATCATAGCATTGCATGATGACCTTGCCAATCATGCGTATCGGCATGGCGGGTATGAAGCATTTAAGGTAGATGATCCGAAGCCGAGAGATATCCACAAAGCGAGCGTTCGCGATCGGCTGCTGCATCATGCGATTCATCGGGTTTTGTGCCCGTTTTTTGACAAAAAATTTATTGCCGATTCGTATTCGTGCCGGATCGGGAAGGGTACCTATAAGGTGATAGATCGATTTAGGGATTTTTCATATCGCGTGAGCAAGAACAATACGCGGACCTGCTGGGTATTAAAGTGCGACATCAGAAAATTCTTTGCCAATATTGACCATAGTATTTTACTGGCGATATTAAGGGAATATATTGACGATAGGGAATTGCTCATTCTGCTTGGCGAGGTGGTTGGAAGTTTTTCAGTCGCTCGGAGTGGGGTAGGGCTACCGTTGGGCAATCTTACATCGCAATTATTGGTCAACATATATATGAATGAGTTCGATCAATATGTGAAGCATGAATTAAAAAATAAATACTATATTAGATACAGCGATGACTTTGTGTTTTTCGCTGACGATAGAAGTATATTAGAGGGATATATCCCTGCTGTTAAAAATTTCTTATATGAAAAGCTTAGGTTGGAATTGCATCCGGATAAACTATATATAAAGACGGTTGCGACGGGCGTTGATTTTTTAGGTTGGATTAATTTTATCGATCATAGGATATTACGCACTACAACAAAGCAGCGTATGATGAAGCGGTTAGTTGAAAATAATAGCGAAGAAATAATGGGCTCATATTTAGGATTACTGAAACACGGCAATACGCATAACCTGCAAAAAGCGGTCGGCGCATATAAAATTACTTAAACAAAAGCCCGCTATTTGATAGCGGGCTTTTGTTTCGCTTGATACGGCTCCTTCGGTCTCCCCGGAGGGTCTTAGACTAAAACTGCTTTTCTAAAAATATTCATGAAACAGGCCTTTCGGTCGGTCTCACTAGCGTGTGCCCCCGGGAGGAATCGAACCTCCATTACAAAGTTCGGAACCTTGCGTCCTATCCGTTGAACGACGAGGACGGTCGTATCAAAGACACCTATAGAAGGTAGCAGAAAACCCTATGTTTTTCAAGAAATACGGATGTGCTCTCGGAGGGAATCGAACCCCCATTGACGCATTAGGAATGCGTAGTCCTATCCGTTGAACGACGAGAGCTTTACTATCATTGCCCGTCCATTATTTCATGAGGAATGATTTTTATCAAGGATGTAATCAATTTATGAAGATAGCCGCTTTTTTGGACAATAATTCTGCATATTCCGTGCGCTGCCTTTCCTTTGGTTCCGCCATCGTCAAGGTATACTTTAAAAGTATCTTTAGGTAGTCCGGTAGAATGAGTCCAGTATTGTATACATTCCGCTTTTGTTAGATTCAGATTCGAAAAGATCCGTACTGTTATTTTAATGCGACTTTCTTCAACGCCGAAGTGATTTTTAAGGATATCCAAAAATAAGTGGATCATTTGCCCGTTTGTGTTGGTGAATGTAAATTGTCGTTGGCTTCCTTCGGCCCAATACAGCATAGCAACGAGAGAACAGGGGTATTTGCTTGGTCCATTTAATAGCTCGCGCGCGCACTCCTCGGCTTTAGCCCAATCTTTTTGGCTTCTTATTTTACTCCCGCCTTGTTTTGCTCTAATGGTTGCGGCCTGTTCTTCGGATAATGTTATGTCTTGAATATGATGCCAGATGGTTGTTTTTGGCATTGAAAATTCTTGCATCAGCTCTTGTATACTCCGCCCAGCCTTGCGACGTTTCTTAAGATTGGCAATTGTTTCGTCGGAATAAATACGCATATATAATGAAATACATTCTATGGATCGAATAAATAAGTCCCAAATATATAATTATAAGTACTAATATATAAAAATATGATAAAGTAGGGAAAGGTGGGTTGCAAGTTTTTAAAAAGTTCTATAGAATAAAAAAACTACCAGGGCCTTTAGCTCATCTGGTAGAGCGCTACATTTGCAATGTAGAGGTGACCGGTTCGAGCCCGGTAAGGTCCACAAATAAAAACCGCCCCGCAAGGGGTGGTTTTTGTACCGGGATTCTTGCCAAGGAGACATTTTTTAGATAAGATAAGTGTCATCTGTAGGGCCTTTAGCTCATTTGGTAGAGCGCTTCCATGGCATGGAAGAGGTGACCGGTTCGATCCCGGTAAGGTCCACCTTATTGAATACAACCTGTAGCTGGGTAGTTTACGGTAAGAAATAGGAGGGAGGCGTGCGTGAGCGGTTGAAACGGCTTGTCTTGAAAACAAGTATGCCGCAAGGCATCGGAGGTTCGAATCCTCTCGCCTCCTCAGTGGATGGAATAATGATAAGTAGAGAGTTTATAGCCGAAAAAATGACATCAAAGCCGATGTCATTTTTTTAAAATAACAAAAGAGCATCTTAAGCTCGTATAACAGTCGGCTGGCGGATTACAAAGGGCTGTATAGTGATGTGCTATTATTAAAATAAATGAAATACTATAAGATTGGCATCATTGTAGTAGCTAGTGGATTACTTACAATTGTATAGACGTATATTAAAAGCCCGGCGCAAACGTATCCTAATAGTGTTGTGTTTCCAGGAAAAACAGATGCCACCGAATGCCTCGCAAATAATATAGTCCCAGGTAGTGATTGCGCTCCGGTACATTCTATCTATTGATTACGGATTTTCAATGCATGCAATCCAAGTGAATGATGGAATCTACTACCCAGATATTCAGCAGGGGACGTATGCAAATGGGGTGGGCATAGTCGAAAATTTCACCATATATCTTATTGTTGTATTCTTGATAATTACAGCGTGGCGCATTGTTGCAACACAGACAAAGCATCCCTAAGAAGGAGTGATATGCTTCTGTTGGTGTGTTAATAAAAGTAATATACCGTTTCTTAGATTTTTAAGGTATAATAAAACCATGGAACAAGAAAACGATGTTTTTCTTACAAAAACCGACGAAGATATGAATCGGGAAGAATATGGAGACGAAGATCAGGAAGTTTCGGATGAGGTGACCGATGAAGAGGAGGAACTTGAAATGCCGATACAGAACGGGATTACCTGGGAAGCTCCGGAGTTTGAGCATATCGAAAAAAGCACTACATGGTATTGGAGCAGTATGGCGATCGCCATTGTTCTTATCGCGATAGCGCTGTGGCAAAAGAACTTTCTATTCGCTGTGTTTATAGTGGTGGCGGAGCTTGCCATATTTATGTTTGCGGGAGAAAAGCCAAAGATGTGGAGGTTTGCCATTGACGATAAGGGTATTACGATCGAAAAGCATAAAACCTACCGATATAAGGATGTCGTATTGTATGACATCCATGAATTCTCAGATGAATATTACGAGTTGCTATTAAAGACAAGGTCAAAGATGACTCACTACATAAAGATATTCGTACCCGCCGAAGACGTGGATGCTATCGAGGATCTCTTGGAAGGGCGGGTAGAGCGAGGCGAGATTGAAGTGACATTTATGGAGCTACTGGAGCGCTGGGTCGGATTCTAGGGGGGATTATTGTAAAATGAAATAGGATTTGCTATAACTGAATGACGCTAATGGGTATCCCGTTATAAGTTATTGGTTACCTGTTATTTGTCATTTTGCCCTTGTCGTTCAATGGATAGGACATGACTTTGCGGAAGTTAAAATTGTGGTTCGATTCCACACAGGGGCACATAAAAGAATACCCAGGCCAATCGGCCTGGGTATTCTTTTATGTATCGTGGGATCGAACCAGCGGAGCTATGGTTCAATTGAGCCCACCCCCGAGCACTGCGGAACGAAGTGGAGAAGTGCGAAGCGGGTGCCACACAGGGGCACATACAATAGAAATGCCATGCATTATGCGTGGCATTTCTATTTGCGGTGGCGAAGGGGATTATTTTTGCGTACAATAAACAGATATGTCCCAAGGAGTACGACTCGAAACGGAATTGCGGTACGTGAAAGGCATCGGCCTGGCTTTTGCGACTCGCCTCGAGAAACTTGGTCTTAAGACGGTCAAGGATCTATTATGGCACTTCCCGTCCCGATACGAGGATTTTTCGAAGATTACTAATATTGCTGATCTGATCCCGGGGGAGCCGGCGACTATTCAGGGGGTAATTCATGATATTAAAATACTGAGGTCGTTTAGGAAAAAGATGTTTATTATACAGGCGACCGTGGTGGATAATACGGGAAGTATCCGGGCGACTTGGTTTAACCAAAAGTTTCTAGTCGCGATGCTGAAAAAAGGTATGGTGATTAATCTTGCGGGGAAAATAAGCGACGGGAAGAATGGGTTGAGTTTTTCGCATCCGTCCTACGAGATTGTGGGATTTTCAGAAGACGAGGAACAGTTCATGGAGGATGCGGCTGAATATCGCGAGGAGATTGAATCATTTAAGCATACGGGGCGCCTGGTGCCAGTATATCCGGAAACACGTGGCGTAACATCGAAGGGATTGCGCTTTCTAATAAAGCCGTTACTGGATGAGATGGAGCGATTGCCGGAGACACTCCCGGAAGGCATGCTTGTGCGCGCAGGCGTCGCGGAGATAAACGATGCGCTCCGCAAGATACACTTCCCGGACACAATGGATGATGTGTTGTATGCACGCCGCCGGTTCGCATTTGAGGATATTTTTTATTTGCAGTTAGTAAACATACTCGAGCGCTCCCGCTTGGCAAAAGAAAACGCACATGCGTGCGGGATCGATCAGAAATGGTTCAAGGAATTATTGGAACGCCTGCCATTCGAACTGACGGATGGACAAAGAAAAACGGTAGATGAGATTGTGCTTGACCTGGCAAAACCGCATCCGATGAACCGGTTACTTCAAGGGGATGTCGGCTCAGGAAAGACGATCGTGGCGATCATGGCGGCAATTATTGCTGCAGAAAATGGCCTACAAGCCTCGTTTATGGCGCCAACGGAGATTCTTGCGAATCAGCATTATCAAACGTTTAAGAAGATATTCGGCAATTATGAAAAAGGAGTGGCGTTACTGACGGCTTCGGGCGCAAAGGTATTCTATGGAGAAGGATTGGAAAGTGAGGCGAAGAAGCCCGAGGTCATAAAAAAATTGGCGAAGGGGGAAATAAAGATAGCGATCGGAACGCATGCGCTGATACAGAAAGGAGTGGAGTTTGCGAATCTAGCATTGGTGGTCATCGATGAACAGCATCGTTTCGGTGTGCGTCAACGTCAGGCGCTTGCGGGGCACAAGAAAGGCGACGGGGAGTATTTGCCGCATTTTTTGTCAATGTCGGCGACGCCGATACCGCGTACGCTGTCGCTGACCTTGTTCGGTGATCTTGATATTTCGGTCATAGGAGAGCTGCCAAAGGGGCGAAAGGAAATCATTACAAAGATCGTCCCTCCGGCGAGTAGGACGGACGCATACGCATTCATTCGGGGTCAGGTGAAAAAAGGGAGGCAGGTCTTCGTTATTTGTCCACGCATTGAAAAGGCTGAAGAGGATGAAGATAAAAAGAATTGGTTCGCGGTCGATACGAAGACGGTTAAGGAGGAATACGAGAAGCTCTCCAAGAAGATCTTTCCCGATATGCGGGTTGCGATGTTGCACGGCAAGCTAAAGCCGGCAGAAAAAGATGCGATCATGCAATCGATGAAGAAGGGCGATATTGATGTGCTTGTGGCAACTTCGGTGATAGAGGTCGGTGTTGATATTCCTAATGCAAGCATCATGATGATCGAAGGGTCGGATCGATTTGGATTGTCGCAATTATATCAATTTAAAGGGCGCGTTGGGCGCGGGGAGCATCAGTCATTTTGTCTGCTGTTCACTGATTCATCGGCGCAAACAACCAAGGATAGGCTTGAAGCATTGGTAGGTGCGAAGAATGGATTCGAGCTTGCGGAGAAAGACTTGCAGCTGCGTGGCCCCGGCGAATTCATGGGGCAATCGCAGACGGGGTTGCCTGATTTGGCGATGCGCTCTCTGCACGATCTGAAGCTCGTCAAGAGCGCCCGTGAGGCTGCTGAGGGTATTCTGGGGATGGATCCTGATCTAACAAGTCATCCTCAGCTAAAAGACATCGTGAGAAAATTTCACGACAAGGTGCATCTTGAGTAATTTAAAATTTGAAATTGCATCGAGAATCAAAAAATCCCGTTAGGGATTTTTTGATTCTCGATGCTTTGGTGTGACCCAAAACCCAAGACGATATTTGCCACCCAAGATTCCACGAGTCTGCGAATCCAATGCGGGAATGGATCCGAATATAATCATGGTGATAGGAAGGAACATCCATTGGAGAACATACCAGATGTAGTGGTACTTTTTGAACCAGATCGGCTTTGGCGGGAGTAATACGATACCAAGGAATGCAGAGGTAAGGATACCAATGGCCGCAAAGTTCATAATCATATTAGTCACCTTTGGCAGGGAGTAGGAAAGAAGCGAGAATCGGAATTCCGGCCCGCCAATAGCGATAGGGAGCCAAGAAAGAGTGAAGATAATTAGGGCATTAGTCGCCCAGGAGTGAAAACCTTCAATGTAGAAGAACGCCCAGGAGAAGCGACGCTTGAAGGGGATCTTTTTGTTCTTAATAAACCCCCGCATAAAGAACGGAATATTCTCGACACCACCCCATGCCCAGCGTTGCTGTTGCTTGTACTGATTAACCATAGTACGCCAGAATGTCGGAGCTACGTTCGCATCCATGGAGACGGGGTAGTTTAGCGGGATGGTGCGATAGTTGCCGTTGTAGTGAATATAGGATTGCCAAAAAATATGAGAATCCTCGTTCACGATATTCGTTTTATAATAACCAACGTCGACAAGTACCTTGAAGGGGATGGTGTGCGAGGAGAAGGTGGTGAGTCGATGCGGGCGCGCCTGCTGCATCATATGGTAGACCGATGCGGAGAAGGAAATGACGCGTGCCAGTGCCGGAGCCTGGAAGATGTTGTTCAGGAAGAACGGCACAGGTAGGTAGCTGGCGTGCAGATTGTCCTCGGTTGTCAGGAAGGTGTGCGTCAATATGCCGAAGTAGTTCGGGAAGATCTGCGTGTCGCAATCAAAAATAGATACCAGGATTTTGTTATAATCAATGGCGAGCGGATCAATGATTAATTCCTTAGTCTGCTTGATGGACCACGTTTCATTTGAGCCCTTCCCGGGAATTTCGCCGGGCAGGTCTTGCGGGTGTGTGGTAATTAGGAATTTAAAGAAATGGTTCGCAAACTCCTGTTCGAGTTGTTTTGCTACGGTCTGTGCCTGGTCACCGGCGCGTCCTTCGGCAGCAAGAACGACGATAAATTTATCCATCGGGTAGTTACCCTTAATAAGGGCATCAAAGGTTTCCCTGATGACCTCGTACGGCTCTTTATAGAAGGGAAAGATCAGAACATGATAGAATTGGTCCCAGGTATTGGTTGTCGGGTCTGCCTTCAGTTTTGCGAGCCAATCAACCTTCATATTGGTATTCATTCGGTGGTAACTAATGCGGAGGTGGATGGATAGGTAGAGGGTTTTAAGGAACCAATAAATATCGAAGAAAATGATGAATACCGCCATAAAGACCGGATAGATCCAAGACAATATAACGATGGCAAGTAATGTAGACCAGGAAAGAACTCCCGGAAGGATCTCAAAAAATCTCTGTTGGCTCATATAGGGTAATTATAGGGGGAAAGGAAAGAAAAAAGAAAGGTAGGGAGGCTGGAAAAGATATTAGGAATGGTTTCGGAAGGGCCGAATCGGATAAGCTAAGGGCACCATCCTAAGAAGCAAAGAATCTATTTCGGGGCTATTGCAGAAAGAATACTTGCGGAATCTGAGTCGATAGGCAAATGTCCTGACTTGTGTTGAAAATAAGTTGGGTTGTCGGTGTGGCAATTAATAAGGGGTGCGCAAATACCCCTTATTTTTGGTTGATTTTTTTGGGTGGGTCGTGTATGATTTAAAACGCTTATAAATACGTAAGCTCCCATCGTCTAATGGTTAGGACAACAGGTTTTTCCGCCAGAGAGCGGACCCGCCTTCGGCGGGCATCCTTTAAAATCATTTATGTATTTTCTATACATTTTGCAAAGCACGATTGATTTTGGGTATTATATTGGCATAACCGATAATGTTGATAAAAGGTTAAAGGAGCATAATTCGGGAAAGACTAAGTCAATAAAACATAGAATCCTGTTTATTTTGAAGTATACAGAAAACTACGTCATAAAATCAGAGGCAAGAAAACGGGAATTGCAATTAAAAAGAAGCTATCAAACGAGAAAAGAATTGCTAACTAAGCTAGGATTTGATATAAAGTAAATTACATGCGCCCCCATCGTCTAGTGGTCAGGACAACAGGTTTTCATCCTGTAAAGAGGAGTCCGATTCTCCTTGGGGGCACACAAACGCAAAACCGACATTCGAATGAATGTCGGTTTTGCGTTTGTGTGCCTCATAGAATCGCAGCCGCTAGTAGGCGGCGCGATTCGGCTGTGGGCACGGCAGACTACGAACAGAGGGAAAGAATATAAACATCCCCGTATTTACTCCCCAATCCAACCAACAAAAAAGCCGACCATGATGGTCGGCGATTGATAGGGAGCACAGGGAAAGTCACTCGATCGAGAAGTTTCCGACCACAACTGCAATGCCATCCTTTGCGAGCTGAGCATTTAGCCACGGCTCGATCAACGATCGGAACTCGCGTTGCTGATTCGCTTCAAGCGGATTGTAGAGCTGCGCCAGCTGCTTCGAAAACCGATTGTTGAATTCGAACAGCTGCGAAGCGACAATTGCCTGAGTTTCGTTTTTGACCGAGTATCCGGAAGAGTGAATAAAGGTCCTCGTATCCGCGCCGCCGGAGTTACTGTCCATCTCGGAAGAGTGGATCCGTCGTCCTTTGTTGCGGTAGAAAAGTTCCGGATCGGAAATTTGTGAGCCGACTCTGTACTTTAAGTGGCGAACCTTTGGATTTTCCGTGAGGAATGTTACGCCACTTGAAACGTTGATCGCTCCGGTAGGGAGGTTTGAATATTCTGACCATTCCCAGCAGAACGCCCCAAAAGGATGCTTGATCGCCTTGGCGCCCTCAAACGTAACGACGGTTGAATCTGACCCCGGGAATTCATAGTAGACGGGCGAGAGGAAGATGGTACCGAAAGATGCAAAGATCATGTATTTGGCGCAGGTTTTTACCCGCGGCTTTTTTGTCGCCCAGAATTCTGCTTTCGCTCCGGTCCCGTCTTTGTAGGGATACACGATTGCGCAGATGGCGGCTCCGAAGATGCACAGGACTAACCAAATGATACACGGCATAATGTTCTCTCCTTTAGTTAAGATATTCGATTTTGTAGTACTGGAATAACGTAACCACTTTTTATTTGTCATGTCAATGCATCCCCCTTTTTCCTTTTTCCTTTTTCCTTTATACTATTCATATGGATAATCAGACAAATCCGACACAAGATCCGGCAGCTCCGGAAAAGAAAGTTCCCGAGCCGCCCGCGCTGGAGATCGATATCCGAACTATGGAATCAGACCTCAAGGCTTTCAGAGAAGGTGGAGGAGAAGTTCCGACCCAGGGAGCGCAGGAAGCGTTTGCATCGCAGCGTGATGCCGCTCCGCAAGCCCCGGCATACACGGGACCGGAGAAACCGCTGTTTGAAACGCCTATGGCTCCGCAAATGCCTACGGTACCAATTCAAAAAGCTCCGCAAGGGCAAACATCGTCCGGAACGATGAACATGGTATTGATAACAATAGGTATTGTTATAGGTATTGTTGGTCTTGGATTATTGGGATATTTCGTAGTGTTCCCGTACATATTTAAATTAATTGGCTAATATATGAACAAAGAAAAATTGGAATCAATAAAAAATGAGCTTGAGGATGAAAAAGCGATGCTTGAAGTAAAGATTGATACCCTGGAGCAGGGGGAAGATTTTGGGGATGATATTGATTCGCTCGAAGAAGAGGCGGATGAATCGACCGAATGGCAAAATCAAACAGCGGCATCCCAGGTTTTACGTGAACGACTAGCCGATATCGATTCCGCACTGGCGCGTATGGAGAAAGGGACTTTTGGTAAATGCGAGGAATGCGGAGAGGATATTGGCATGGACATGTTGCAGGTAAACAGTACATCGAAGTTGTGTCGCTCGTGCAAAAAATTAGCTCGTGAGGAAGAAAACGCTTAAGAGTTTTCTGTGTCATTCCGGCGGAGGCCGGAATCCAGTTTTTCTAATTTGTACTTTGCATAAATTTCATGGAACACTTCTCAAAGGTATACTCGGCAGAACTTGAGGGGATTGAAGCAAAATTAATCGAAGTGGAGACCGACATAAACGTCGGTCTTCATTCGTTTACAATTGTGGGTCTTGCCGACAAGGCACTAAACGAGGCAAAGGAGCGGGTCAACGCCGCATTGAAGAACTCGAATATAAAACCGCCCAATCGAGAAAATAGAAGAATTACGGTAAATCTTGCCCCGGCGGATATCAAAAAGGCGGGGTCGCAATATGATCTCGCAATAGCGATGGGATATTTGTTGGCAACCAAGCAGATTAAGGAATTCGAAACGGCTGATAAGCTCTTTATTGGCGAGTTATCGCTTGATGGGAAGGCACGTTCGATAAAAGGTGCGCTCGCGATTGCTCGTCTCGCAAAGGAGTTGCATATAGCCAAGGTATTTATTCCCGTAGAAAATGCGCAAGAAGCTGCGATTGTGAGTGGAGTTGATGTGATCCCAATTACTGATATGGTGACATTAATCGATCATCTGGAAGGGCGTGTGCTGATCGAACCGTATCCACTGACGAAGCTGGAGTGGGATACGGCAAGATATAGCACTGACATTTCCGAGATAAAAGGACAAATGAATGCAAAACGTGCGCTGATGATCGCAGCGGCGGGTGGGCACAATCTACTGATGAGTGGTTCACCGGGAGCGGGAAAGACAATGCTGGCACAAGCATTGGTTTCTATTTTGCCTCCGCTAGTGGTGGACGAGGCTATGGAGGTGATGCAGATATATAGTGCGGCGGGGATCGCTAATAGCGATGTGCTTGCAATGACGCGCCCGTTTCGAGCGCCACATCACAGCGCATCGCCGGCATCGGTCATTGGGGGCGGTGCAAATCCGCGCCCGGGAGAGATATCGCTTGCGCACCGGGGTGTATTGTTTTTGGATGAGTTACCGGAGTTCCGGCGGGATCTGCTCGAATCATTACGACAGCCACTCGAAAATGGGGATGTATGCGTCGCGCGTGCAAAGAGCGTATTGAAGTTTCCGGCTCGATTTACATTAGTCGCGGCAATGAACCCATGCCCATGCGGATACTACGGTGACGAAGAAAAGACGTGTCAGTGTGGCGCACACGAAATCGCACGCTATCAGCGTAAGCTTTCCGGGCCATTGCTCGATCGCATAGATATACAGATAAAAGTGCCAAGGGTAAAGATAGAGGAATTATCCAAGGAAAAGGAATCAGATGAAAGTGACGCGGTCCGCGAACAGGTACTAAACGCCCGCCTGATACAGGCTCGTCGTTTTACGGATATAATACCAAGGATCTATACAAATGCCGAGATGCCATCGAAATTGGCGGATAAGGTAGTGCAATTGGATGATGCAGGAAAACAATTTGTAAAAAGGATGCTCGAAAAATCGTTCATCTCCGCTCGTGGCTATTACCGCATGCTCAAGACGGCGCGCACGATAGCGGACCTCGAAGGGTCCGACAAGGTTACTAATAACCACCTGAGCGAAGCATTTCAATATAGGATAAGGGAAATATAAAAGCAGATTCCTCGACATGCGAAGCGCGGGACCTTATGTGCCTCGAGTATTTTGGCACGTTGCATACTCGCTGCACTCGCTAGTAACGCCGAGGGCCGAGCTCGGAATGACGGAGTGTGTCATCTCGAGTGAAGCGGAGTGGAACGGAACCGAGGGATCTATAGTTTAAAATGTACGTCATCCGATGACGTACATTTTTTTATCTGTCATTTCATTTCGGCGAAGGATGAGGTCCAGGGCACCCCCTTCAAGCGAAGACATTGACAATTTATAATAATTATGATATAAATATAACAAGAACATTGAAAACCACATGCGGGATTTGGCAGTCATTTTCTCTGCTGCTCATTGGGAGCAGCAGAGAAATGCGCTGTTAAATCTTAAAGGAAAGAGGAGGCAGTATGAAAACGTTTGAGGAATATTTTAGGAGTGATAGGAAGTTTGAAGACGCACCAGCCGCAATCCAGGAAAAGATCAGGAGATTATGTGGGATTGGGAAGAAACTCTTGTTTGGGAATATCACCCAGGCGGAGCGCTCGTACCTCAATAAAAAGGCGTACGAGATTCTGGAAGTAAATGAAGACGGCTACTTCGACGAAGTAGCAGCGGAGGTCGAAAACGCTCTCCCAGGAGTACTCTTTAATTCAAGCCTGTTCGTATTACTCCCAAACGGGATCGTTGTGGAAGAGGCGGGGAATGCGATCAGGTTTCACGCCAGAGACAAGGCCCTACTTGCGCTCATGGGAGAACTCGAAGAAGAGTACATGCAGGCGATGGACGAGTGGACCGAGTCTCAAGAAGCATTTGAGGAGTATTGGAGCGAGAATGCGGTATGGCTCTCGTCCAACGTACTATTTGTTAAGTAGTAAGGCTGTACCATAAAACGCCACCTCTTAGTCATTGATGATGTAAAGCAGTAGAAAGGTAAATTAGGTAGGACTCAGCGGAGGGATATCCGCAAGCAATAAAGCTGTACCACGCATGTTGGATATGGCTTTTATTTTTATATTGAAAGTGCTGAAGCGCATTTTATCTGCGAGCTGTAAAAATAGAGATTAGATGGGCGAAGAAAATTTCATCAAAAACTAAAAATCTGGGTCCCGTTGGGAAAACGGGTAATTTTTAGTTTTGTAAGAAATTTTAGAGTCCACTCTCTATTTTTACTTTGCTCGCGCTTTGAGCCTTGGCGTTGCTAGCGATCCGCGAGCTGACGGATCGCATGCAACGTGCCGGCATGTCGGCGTAGTATTTTTTCCTGCACGGAGCCGACGGCCGTACTTTTACTAAAAAAGTACGAAAAAGATGAGCTCGCATCTGCGGGCATAATAGCGTTAGCGCAGTTGAGGTTGAATAGTAATCATGAAGGATGACAACGGAGTAATAGTTAGGTAAGATAGAGAACACAAAAGAGAAAGCGATACCATACTTATGATACATTTTGAAGAATTGAATGATAAACAACGCGCGGCGGTGGAACATGGCGAAGGCCCGCTCTTGATCGTTGCGGGTGCAGGATCGGGGAAGACTAAGACACTGACGAGCCGGTTGGCTGCTTTGTTGCACAGCGGCGTGAAGCCGGAGAATATCGTCGCCATCACCTTTACGAACAAGGCGGCGGGAGAAATGAAGGAGCGCACGGAAAAGCTGCTTGCGCAGGACAAGGAATCGTTTAAGGCGATGTTCTTGGGCACGTTCCACTCATTTGGAGCGCGGATATTGAAGAAGGAGGCGCGGCTATTCGGGAGAAACTCGAACTACACCATCTTCGATGCGGACGACAGTAAGTCATTGATCAAAAAGGTGGCTGCCGGGGCGGGACTTTCTGAGCGCGATGTAAAGCGGTTAACGCCATTGGTCTTACGGCGCGAGTTCTCAAAGATCAAGGACGAGATGATCGACCCGGAAGCGGCGGAAGATGAAACCGTCTATAAGCTATTTAAACTCTACGAGCAGGCACTGCAGGCGAACAATGCATTCGACTTTGACGACCTAATCCAAAAACCGGGAATGTTGTTTTTGGGCAACCCGGAGATATTGGACCAGTATCAGGAAAAATTCCGCTACATCTTGGTAGACGAATACCAGGACACCAACACAGCTCAATATACGCTTATTAAATTGTTGGCAAATAAATATCGTAATCTGAGTGTAGTGGGAGACGACCAACAATCAATCTTCAAATTTCGTGGGTCGGACTTCCGAAACTTCTTGAACTTCGAAAAGGATTGGCCGGATGCGAAAGTGGTATTACTCGAAGAGAATTATCGTTCGACGCAAAACATCATTAAAGCGGCATCGGCGGTCATCGCGCATAATCATTTACAGAAGTCGAAGACGCTGTGGACGAACAACCCCGAAGGAGGGCGCGTGAAGGTAGTTGAACAATATACGGCTGACGGAGAAGCGGAATGGATAGCCGGGCACATTGATACGATTCGCATGTTCTCGGATTATGGCTCGATTGCGATTCTCTATCGCACAAACGCGCAGTCACGTGCTATTGAGCAGGCGCTGATCGAGCGGGGACTATCATATCGGATATTTGGAGGGTTGAAGTTCTACGAACGCAAGGAGATCAAGGATATCGTGGCCGCATTGCGATATGGGTCCAATCCGCAGGACAGCGTAAGTCTCGATCGTCTCAAAAAGAGCTTCCTCAAGAAGCCGTATACACAACTCAAGGAGGAGCTGCCGAGTAAAGCGGCGGTACTGCGACCGGTGGAGTTGATCGGATACATCTTGATGACGACCGATTACTTCAATTATATCGAGCGCACGCAGACTAATTCGACCGAACGCATTGAAAACATCAAGGAGCTTATCGAGTTTGCGAGCGGATTCGAGAAGATGGAAGACTTCTTGGAGCGTATCTCGCTGCTCGAATCAACTGATACGGTAAAGAAGAAGGATCTCAAGAAGGTGCAGGACAGTGTCGTGAACTTGATGACCATCCATATGGCAAAAGGTTTGGAATTCGATGCGGTATTCGTGATCGGTGTGAATGATGGATTGCTGCCGCACCAGATGTCGTATCATAATGAAAATGAGATAGAAGAAGAACGGCGCTTGATGTACGTGGCGATGACTCGTGCGCGTAAGGAACTGTATCTGACCTTCTATCATTTGCCATCACGATTTTTGAGCGAAATCCCATCGGGATTGATGGAATTTGAAGGAGGGAGGGGATTTGATGATGAAGAGCGATATATTGATATGGATTAAGAGGGTGGAAAAAGGAAAAGGAAAAAGGGAATATGGAGTTCGGCAATAAAAATTCGGCAGGCATCTGCCGAATTTTTATTGCCGAATAGGTGCAGAGATAATTGGGATTGCCTGATAAAAAACATACAACGTTTGTCCGCCAGTCGGCGGACAAACGTTGTATACAGGTGCTCCTTGTCGCATATTACTGATTACCTGTATACTGTCCTGATATGGGACAAAAGCTTGGACAACATTTTTTGATCAATTTGGAGAAGTTAAAGAAGGTATCGGATGCACTTGAAATAACAAGGGACAGTGTTGTTATTGAAGTTGGTCCAGGTCATGGCGAGCTGACACAATATCTTTTAGAAGCTGGAGCGCGAGTGACGGCACTTGAGCGCGATAAGGCACTGATCGAACCATTGAAGGAAAAATTCGCTTCTTTTGTCATTCCCGCGGAGGCGGGAATCCACCCCGGGTTTGAAGTCATCGAAGGAAACGCGTTGGAATTGTTGCCGATGGTAGTAGAAGAGTTGGAGCGACAAGGGGAGCCTTACATGATCGCAGGAAATATTCCCTACTATATAACAGGATACCTGTTGCGGGTGATCGAAGAATTGGAACATAAGCCGATGCGTGTCGTGATGACGATTCAGAAAGAGGTTGCCGAACGCATTTGCGCACAGTCGCCGAAGATGAACCTGCTCGCCGCAAGTGTGCAGTATTGGGCGACAGCATCGATTATCGATATTGTACCGAAGAAGGATTTTAATCCGCCACCGAAGATTGATAGTGCGACCATTCGATTGGATGTGCATCCGACTGAAGGAGATAGTATCCGGTACTATGCGTTTATCAGACAGTTGTTCTCACAGCCGCGTAAGACGATCATAAATAATCTTGCGGGAAAGGACGGGGATAAAGAAGTAATCATAGAAGCACTGCAGCGTGCTGGGTTTGACGCGAAGATGCGATCGCATGATCTTTCTATGGAAGATATTTACAAGCTAATGGTGATTTTTTCATGAAGAAGTTAAATATATTGATTGTATCGGCGTTTATAGCGGGTTTCGCGCTGATGACGATCGAATTGATTGCTACCCGTCTGATGGCGCCATATGTAGGATCGTCCATCTATACGTGGACGTCGGTTATTGGCGTGATTCTACTTGGTATGGCGGTAGGGAACTATGCAGGAGGAGTGTATATCGATCGAAAGAAGTCTCATCGGTCATTGGCAATGCTGTTTATTGCGGCATCAGTTGCAACGTTTTTTATACCGCTGTTCTCATATTTTTCCCCCATTGTTGCACTTTCGGGGTTGTCGATGTCAATGACAACGATCTTGTTGGCGTTCCTTTTGTTTTTTATTCCGGCAGTGTTCTTCGGGACGCTCTATCCGGGGATACTGAAGTTGCATTTGCAAACCATCGATGCGACAGGAATTCGATCAGGCCAGATATCGGCGGCATGGTCGTTGGGAAGTATTGCGGGGACATTTTTAACGGGGTTCTATTTTATCGGATATATCGGCAGCGTGACGACGATACTGCTGATGGCTCTGCTTGTATTGACCAATGCAATGGTATTGGCTCGGATCAAAAAAACGACGATAGGATTGATCGGTTTACTGTTCTCAATAGTGGGGATGATGACCTACGCGATGTATTTGTTTGCGGATGTACGAGGGGTCGTGTTTGCCGCGGAGAGTGAATATTATAAGATCAGGATTATTGATAGAGAGTTGGGAGATAGAGGTAGGGTAAGAATGTTGTTGCTCGACACGGATTCCCATAGTGTTGAGGGGGTTGAGGGGCAGCATCTGGGGACATATCCGGAAATATATCCGATCTTCGGCGCGATACATGAGAGAATGCAGGATATGTTGGTGATAGGCGGGGGGTCGTATGACTTATCAAAAAAATTAGCCGATTTTTATAAAGGAGCTGACGTGACGACCGTTGAGATTGATCCGAAGGTACAGCGGGTCGCCGATGAGTATTTTCAATTAAATGACTATCCGGTACGGCAAAGAGTGGGAGACGGGAGAAATTTTTTGCGTCAGACGGACAGACGGTATGATCTCATTTTTTCTGATGCGTATAATTCGTTCATTTCAGTACCATGGCATATGGCGACGAAAGAATTTTTTGAGGAAGCAAAAGCACGTCTAAACGAAGGGGGAGTATTTGCGGTAAACTTCAGTTCGGTACGAAAAGGAGCGGGGGAAGAGTTTTTTAAAAGTATGGAAAAGACATTCGGGTTGGTATTTGAAAACTATTACGTTTTTGCCTTTGGTGCGGATGCATATGATGCGCAGAATATCGTACTAGTGGGGGTGAATACGAAAATACCCATTGGTGTGCAGGAACTGCGAACAAAGATACTGCGAGGGGAAAATGGGGCATTTCTCGCAAAGCGAAGTATTGATCGGTCCATGACGGATGAAGATACCATTATTCTGACGGATACATATGCGCCTGTGGAGCGACTTATGAGTCCATTGATGAACGAATATTTTGCGAGGAACATGGCATTCTATTACGGAATGGTATTGGCTCAATAACGCAATGAAAAACGTTTGCCGTTAATTATGTTTACGGCTATACTATAAAAATAGTATGGAGAAAAAAGGAATAGCAATTATGTTTATAGGACTTGCGGCGGTACTTTTTGCCGCATATGGAGTCGCAAGTAGAAATGAGGCCGGTCAAGTGGACAAGCTGGAGGGTAGAGGCAATGCAACGCTCGACGGAACATCCGCATTGACTGAACTGGAGGGATTGGGAGCGGGGCTGATGGGTGCGGATTTGTTGAGCGAGGGTAAAGGGGATGATGGCGCAAACATGACAAAGGTGATCGCGCGCGCAACGTTCGAACAAATGAAGACACTTGATCAGCAAGGGAAGAGTCCGTTTGATGAAAAGAACAGTGATACGGCAGAGGTGCGCAATGCAGTCGAGCGGTCAGTTGCTGAATCGACCAATGCGGTATTTGAAGGAATCGTGGTAAAGAATTCCGATTTAAAGACGATTATGAACAACACGCGGGATGCGAAGCGGCGGTATTTGAAGGACCTTGAAGCGATGCTGGCGCGCCATCCGGTAAAGGAATCATATAAAAATATCCCCGGAGGATTGGAGGGATTGATAGAGCAATCCTGCGCGGGTCAACAGACGAATATCAGCAAAGAATTGTCTGATGACTATACTGCAATCGCAAGGGATATGATGAAGATACAAACGCCATCGCAATGGGTGGTGTTTCACAAGCAAGGGATCACGCATTATTTACAAGGAAGCGTTATTTTTTCCGGGATAGCGGGATGCGCGGCCGATCCATTGAAAGGATATTCGGTTGCTCAGTCCTTGTCTGAGTTTGGTCAAAATTCATCGCTACTACAAAAGTTGCTGCAAAAAATGTATACTGAAGTAGGATTATAATTTCATGCATACTACAGTGAAAAAAATTATCGTTTCGATGATGTGCGTTGCTGTGCTTATGGTTGGATTAGCGACGCCACAGAAGTCATACGCGATTCCAGTCATTGATGGACCGCTTAACGCATTGACGGCGATTGGCTCGGCTGCGAACAGTATGAATTGGGTGACGCAAGTTGCGCAGTGGGCGAAGACCGAATTATGGAATACGTTGCGCGATCAGGTTGTAAAGGCAATCGTTAACGAGATCAACAAGCAGACGGTTGCGTGGATCCAAGGGAACGGAAAGCCGAAATTTGTTAGCGATTGGGGAGGGCTCCTGAAGGATGCCGCAATGGAAGGAGTCAACCAAACGATAAGCCAGACGCAGCTCGCGAACCTGTGTACGCCATTCGCATTACAGCTGAAGATCGCAATGATCCCGGAAGAGCAGCCGGTAAGCCAACAGGCAAGCTGTACCATTTCGGATATCGTGGCGAATGTGGAGGATTTTTATGAAAATTTTGAAAATGGAGGATGGCTTGCGTATGGCGCCTCGATAAAGCCGGAGAACAATCTCTACATGCAGTTGGTTATGTTTGATGACGACATGAAGACGCGATCGACCGTGAGCGCAGAGAAAAAGAAGCAGGAAGCGGGTGCAGGTAGTGGATTCTTGTCGGTGAGTAAGTGTATCGAGGACAACTCGCAGGAAATGTACGATTACTGTGTCGCAAATAATTATTTTGATACGGGCGATCCAAACTATTGTTACGACTATGCCACGGAGGCAGCGACATGTACGAAGGAACAGGTCCAGACACCAGGAGACGCTGTCGCGGGGGCGGTGAAAAATATGATCGGATCTGACAATATCTATGTATCGGGAGTACAGAGCATTATTTCGGCTGCGATCAATGCGGGAATCAATCGCATGATGAGCGAAGGACTAGCACTGATGACGGGAAATGAGAACCCTCAGAATGGGTTTAATCCATCAACGCAACTCGCTCCGGAGATCGACGCACTTACGAATGACGACAAGAAGGATCTGACGGATCAAGTAAAGCCGTTTAAAGATCAGTGGAGTGCATTGGTTGCGCAAAAGCGCTTATCGGTAACTTATAGCGAGCAAATAACGGCAAACCTCAGCGCGATCAAAGGGATCCAGGAGGCGGGTGTGCTATGTCCGCCACAAGTTACGGAAAATGAGATTGCAGAAGTGACGGCGCGCGGCGGATTACTTACAACGGAACTGGCGGACCTGCAGGCGAAACTCGATGAGGCGCAGGGGGCTATTAGCAGGGTTGAAGGGGCGAATATGCTTAATACGAGAGAGGCTATTCTGGCAACAAATGCCGTGAAGGACTTCATGGACAAGTACGCGCGCGGCGCCTTGATTACTGATCCAACCACAGCATACCCACAACAACTGCAAGATGCGAAGGATCAGTCTGTTGCATGGAAAGGAGAGCTGGATCTTGTTTTAACACGACTGCAAACATGCAGGACTGTGCAGGGAGCTGGGACGCCTGCAACTCCATAGGAGTCTAGGAAGAAAAAGTGAGACTGGAATTGGTGCTATCGCCACATGAAATCGATCTATAAAAAAATTCTTTTAATCGGACTTGTAAGCGCGATTTTTGAAATCGCGCTTACGCAGTTTACATACGCACAGGTGGCGGGATATATTGATTCTTTAGGGACGTCCGTAATCACCAAGGCGAGTCAGGCTATTTTAGTAATTTTTACTTGGGTTGCCCAGAAGTTCTTTATGCTTGGAGGTTCGTTCATCGAACTGGGCATGAATCTGAATAATACAATATTGGATCCGGCAAAGAACGTATTTCTCTTTAAGGGGTGGACGGTATTCGTAAACGTAGCAGATCTGGCGCTCGTAATAGCGTTGATCGTCATCGCATTTGCGACGATGCTGAATTTTGAGTCATACGGCATGAAGAAGGCATTAGTGCCTCTGATCGTCATTTCACTTCTTGTGAACTTCAGTTTGGTGATTCCTGGAGTGCTGATTGATTTTTCAGGAATGGTGACCGAGTTTTTTGTACAGCAGTCTGGATTGTCGGGAGGGAATATAACGTCTGCGCTCGCGAGTGGGTTTGATATTTCAGGATTTTTGAGTACAAAAAGCGGAGCTACAAGCATTGCGGGAGCAATGGACAAATTCGGATCAGGGATATTGAGCATTATCGGAAGTATGGTGTTCATTATCATCTTCACGCTTATCGCATCGGTCATTATGATGACGATCGCGGCGATGTTATTCATCCGGTATTTTACGTTGACATTTTTGCTGGTGCTTACACCGATCGTATTCGTTTCCAGGATATTTCCGTCAACGCGTAGTCATTGGGACAAATGGTGGAATGACTTTGTGCGATGGACGATGTTCCCACCGGTCATGATATTTTTCATGTGGCTGTCACTAACATCGCTAAATGCATTCGATAATCCCGCTCCGACAGCTGCCGGTAGCGGTGGCAACGCAACGTATGCGTTTGGAGATGGCCTTCTGTTTACGATGAGTTCCGTTGTGCAGGCCGCCATGGCGATCATGTTCATGATGATGTCGTTGATCGCGGCAAATAGCATCAGCTTGAAGGGAGCAAAAGGAAGCAAGGACATGATCAGTAATATGTCTGGCTGGAGTAAGGCGAGGCTCGAAAAGATGGGCAAGGGCACGCAGGCATATGTGCGCAGAGAGACTGAACGCGGAGCGCGCCGCATGGGTGCGCGGGGCGCGGCAGCAGGCATTGCTGGGGCAGGCTATGTTGCCAAGAAGTATGGCGTAAGTGCGGCCGATCTACGCAAGATGGAGGCGGAGCGTAAGCCGGGTGTTATGGGTTGGGCCAAAGGGAGGACTGCTGGTGCTTTGGGACGCGCAGGGCAGGCGATATCGCAATCGCAGCAGGCAGCGCTTAAGAAGGCATTCGACGAGAAGTTCAAGGGAATGTCCGACGACAGCTTGGCCGGCCGCTATGCGACCATGGCTACCGACGAGAAGTTCTTTGCGCAACAGCAGCTCGCTAAGGGTGGCAACCTAGGGAAGATCAACGAAAAGATCCTTGATGCGGATATTATGAGCACGGGTGCGACTGGCATTAAGGGGCAGTTCGATGGCATTGGTGGCGCAGGAGCATATGCAAAGCTAACTAAGGCAGCAGGAAGGAATGCCGAGATGCTGACCGCACAAAAGGGCGTTGACGCAGCAAATGCATTGCCACCAGGCGTGGCCAAGACAGATGCTATTGTAAGTGCAAAGAAGAAGTATCAGGAGGAGGCGAAGAAGTTCTTTGATTCATTTGCCGAAAAGGATCGCGTTGCTCTGGGATTTGATTTCTATGATAAAGGCAAATACGGTAAGGAAGCGCTACAGTCATTAATGATGAACGATCCACGTGCCCTCGCTTCTCTTACGAAAGGTATTGGTAAGGGTCCGGAGGTGAAAAAATTCATGGGTAAGATAGAAGGGATTGGTGCCGAAATAAAGCAGGGAGTGATCGACGGAATCAAGGCGACGAAGGGTGCTGAGATCGCCGGAGCAACCAATAAAGAATTGGTTTCGGTTATGAAAGAGCTTAAGGCAACAAATGAGGATATAGCGAAAACAAAAGATATTAAGGAAATGCTGACATGGATCGAAGAACATGATGCAAAGGCATATAAGAATCTCGGAGGAGAACGCGTACTAAATGATATCGAAGCGCAGATGAAGATGTTGCATGCACGGGACAGTGCGGACTTCTCATCGATGAAGAAGGAGTCTGAGGATTATCAACATATAGTGCGCATGCAGGATTCAATGAGAAAGTCGGGGGCAAGTCGTTTGTATACGGCAAGTAAGGAAGAAGAGAAAAAAGCATAACCAAAAGTAACGGCAATGCAAACAGTGACCAACGAACAAATCTATGACCGATGGGGACAGGTGCCTGACGAGCTTAAGGAGGCCTTTTTCTCTGTGGATAATGGGGAAATTATATGGAAGGCATGCGAGGACGCTGGATTGTCGGAAGAAATTATTGATGTGGTATTGATAGTTATGGGTAACATACTGCTTGGATTTACTCATATCAACGACTTAGCAAAGGAATTGCAATCCATCCCGGGGATGGATCAAAAGGCGATCGACCCGATCATTTTTCAAATTGATAAACGGATATTCGATCCGGTTAAAGGGTTAATTTTGAAGTTACGCGCGGATGTATCAGGAGAAAGTCCGGCTATTATGGCGGAGGAGGGGCCCGCACGAGAGCAGAATGCAGCGCAAACGAGCGGGGAGGCGACTGCGCAAACCCCTGCAATGATCGCGACTGATCGTATAAATCCTGCGATAGTAACGGAAGAGCAGGAAGCATCTGTGGAAATAAGAAAGGTGCGAATCGAAGGGGATATGGGTAGGAATGTAAGTGTCCCAACGGGGGCAGCGGAAGATGGAGTCGGTATGCCGGCCCCGACAATTATACATGCCGAAGCTGATCTTGTGCCGGTGACACAAAAGAGAAGACCGCTGAGTTCATTTGGAGGAGTATTTGGATTTAAGCGTAATCAGGAGCAAAAATCCGCAGGCCCTGCCGTAACGGCTCAGATAAGTATGATTGAGGGGTTGGGGAAGAAGTCGGAGGAGGTGGCAAAAACACCGCAACAGGAGGTGAAAGTGGTCCATTATACGAGTGCAAAGGCTCCTCAGGATATGTTTGGCCAGCAAGAGCAGGCACAACAAAAGGGTATAGAGCCGATATTCGTCCCTACGACAAAGCAGGAGCATGTGGTAGACTTTGAGCCAAGGGTTGTTGATCTTGGCGCGCAGAATGAAGTGATCTCATCCGTTGCCATTCCCGTACCGGCAATGCCGGAGGAGGGCAAGCCGATGGCATCGATGCCAAAGATTCCTGAAGCTACGATAATGAAGACGCCGCAACGGGTTGGTGTAGTTGCTCAGCAAGCGCCCGCAGCGAAGGAACCACAACTTGCGCAGATTCCGGTAAACGACGACATTGTCGACCTGCGGATGCTGGAGCGGGTACAGGATAAGAAGTAATAAATCGGACCAAATTGTCACCCCGGCGGAGGCCGGGGTCCAGATCAAAATAAATTCCGGCCTCCGCCGGAATGACAAAATATCCACATGCCACCAACGAGCTAATAAGCTATTTGCTATCGAGCTACCCATGCAATTCCAAATACCTCAATTTATTGAAATAGAAGACAAAATCGCCGGTCCTTTTTCGTTACGACAGTTGCTGTACGTGGTTGGAGGAGGAGTAGTGGCATTTTTAGCGTTTACAACGATGCCTTTTTTGGCAGGTGCGATAGTTGCGCTTATATCGCTCGGAGGGGCGCTTGCATTGGCGCTGGTAAAGGTTAACGGACAGCCCCTGACACGCATTGCATTTGCGGCTGTAGGATTCTTCTGGAAGCCAAGGTTATATCTATGGAAGCGGGAAATAAAGGAGCGCGTGATTGAAGTGCCGGAATTTGCAAACATTAAACCGACAACAGCACCGGTTCCTGAAGAAAAGATTATCGACCAAAGAAACACGCTGAAGCAATTTACTGCCCAAATGCCATCGATTAATAAGCTGTCATCGGATCTTACGACAAGAAAGAATCCAATCCCGCAACGCGAGAAGGCAATCCCTGCGGCAGTTGCGGAAAAGCTGAGCATATTTAGAAGGCAGACAGGTGAGCAGGAGGTGGCGAAACGGGTGGATTTTAGGTAGAGAGTTGATTGGACGATTGATCAATTGCAAAATTAATCGATAGAAAGAAGGATGGGGAGAATGCAAAAGGGCAAATCTTAGTGTATAATACGTGATATATGGCAGTAGAAGCACAGGCAACGCAACAATTTGTAGATGTAGAACGGGTACAGAGGGGAACGGTGATTCTTAAGGGAGGTTCATTGCGCAAGATCTTACTGGTAAGTGGGATCAATTTTGCGTTAAAATCCGAAGAGGATAAAAATATTATTTTACAGGCATACCAGAGCTTTTTAAACTCACTCGATTTTTCGCTGCAGATTATTGTCCATTCGAGAAGACTCAATATTCAGGGCTACTTGGAGGGGCTGGAACAACGCAAGGAACACGAGGAAAATGAATTGCTTCGAGAGCAGATCGCCGAATATGGCGAATTCATCAAGTCATTCGTCGAACAAAGCGACATCATGGGCAAGTCGTTCTTTGTTGTGGTTTCGTACGACACTGCTGGATTACCGACATCGGGAGGAATAATGAGCGGCATTCCATTTTTTGGAAAGAAAAAGGATACGAAAACGGAGGACGAAAAGACATTAAATGAACAGATAGAACAGTTGAATCAGCGCGCCGACCACGTTGCGACGGGACTTTCAGGAATCGGATTGCGCGCAGTCACATTAAATGATGCCGAGCTGATCGAACTATTTTATAATTTATATAATCCTGCGGCAACCGAGAAGAAGGGAATAGGAATCGCGAAACAGAAATAATAAGTGTGTCATCCTGAACTTGTTTCAGAATCTCGTATCGGAAGGCTAATAATAAGATTCCGTGTCAAGCACGGAATGACAACACTAACTACAAAAATGGAAAAAATAACCGTACCGCAGGCATATGAGGAGGGGGACGACGTAAAGAATGTCATCGCTCCTGCTGCGCTTGAAGCAAATCCTAATTACATAAGACTCGGAGATACGTACGCAAAGACGATTTTCGTGTTCACCTATCCGCGATATCTGTCGACCGGGTGGTTTGACGTGATCATTAATTTGCCAAATCTTCTAGACATTTCCATTTTTGTGCATCCGATCGATACATCGGCGGCGCTATCGAAGTTGCGAAGAAAAGTGACTCAGGTAGAGGCGCAGCTTTCGGAGCGTGATGAAAAAGGATTGGTCCGAGACCCGGCATTGGAAACGGCATATCAGGATATCGAAGCCCTGCGCGATCAATTGCAGCAGGCGGAAGAGAAGTTATTTGATGTGGGGGTATATATAACGATCTACGCGAATTCTGTCGATGAGCTTGCGCGGGCGGAAGATCGTATCACGTCAATGCTGGATAGTCAGATGGTGTATGTGAAGCCGTCGATCTTTCAACATATTGAAGGATTTATTTCGACATTACCAATTGCGCAGGACAAATTGCAGATCCACACTGCATTGAATACGAGTCCGATCTCGTCATTTTTTCCATTCGTATCGGAAGACCTCACGTCAGATAAGGGTGTATTGTACGGTATTAATCAGCATAACAATTCGTTGATTATTTTTGACCGATTCTCATTGGAAAACGCGAACCAGGTGGTATTCGCAAAATCCGGTGCCGGTAAATCGTATGGTACAAAATTGGAAATTTTGCGTTCGTTAATGATGGGCATTGACGTCATCGTCATCGATCCGGAAAACGAGTACCAAAAGTTGGCCGATGCGGTTGGAGGAAGCTTGTTGAAGATATCGCTGACATCCGATACGGCAATCAATCCGTTGGATATCCCTGTCGTACCGCAAGGAGAAGACCCTGCCGATGTGTACAAGTCGCATATTTTGAACATCGTTGGCCTACTCAAGCTGATGATGGGGGCGATCACACCGGAAGAAGATGCGCTGCTGGATCGAGCAATCAATGAAACATACGCATCGCGCGGTATCACGAGTGACATTAAGGATTTCTCGACATTGGAAGCGCCATTACTGAGCGATTTGCAGACAGTCTTGGAAAACATGGAAGGAGGGAAGAGTATGGCGGCGAAGCTGTACAAATTTACCCAAGGTACTTATGCGGGGTTTGCCAATCGGGCAACGAATGTGGATGTCAACAATCGGTTGGTGATCTTTTCGACACGCGATCTTGAAGAGGAGTTACGGCCAATCGCAATGTACATGATGCTGAGCTATATTTGGAATTTGATCCGCGCAGAGATGAAAAAGCGCATCCTGATCATCGATGAGGCTTGGGTCTTGATGAAGCACGCAGACAGTGCGTCGTTCTTGTTTGCACTCGCAAAACGATGTCGTAAATATTACTTGGGAATGACCACGATTACGCAGAACGTGGATGACTTTATGAACTCGCCGTTTGGTGTACCGATTGTATCGAACTCGTCGCTGCAGCTGCTATTGAAGCAGGCTCCATCGAGCATTGAAACACTTGCAAAGACTTTTTCGCTCAGTGAAGCGGAAAAGAGTCTTGTGTTGTCGGCGGGAGTGGGAGAGGGGATTTTCCTTGTGGGGATGAAGCACGTGGCGATCAAGATCATCCCGTCCTATTTCGAGGACCGGATCATAACGACAAATCCGGAGCAACTATTGGAAATAGCGGAAGAAGGAAAATTGTAATGACTGGAGCGAACGATGACTATGGACGAAGAAATAAAGACAAAAACAGTCGGGCTGGCAGAAACAATATTCCTCGTACTCCTTGTAGGAATCGAAGAACTTGTTGAGGTCGCTATTTTGTTGGTTACGCTCGGAGCTGGTATAGGGGTGGTTGAGATAATGAATATTGGAATGGTTGCGCTATTGGAAATGTACATGATATTCCGCGGAGGTGTCGGGATCAAGCGATTGATTGTGCAACCATTGGGGGGGGTTTTAGATGGCATACTGGGGACGATATTGCCCATTAAGACCATATCAACAATGATCGGAATTTGGATGATCAACAATTCAGAAAAGATCGAGAAGATCGTGGGACCTGCAGGGCAGATCATTGCAACTAGAGGAAAAGGGGCTGTAACTGCTACGGCGCGAAACGCGACCGTTGCGGCAAGCGCTCAGACAGCGGCAACGACCGCAGAAACGGCAAGAAGGGAAGTGGTAACGGTAAATGCATCGGCGGTTGGACAGCGTATGGAGATGCCTACGCAGCGCAGGGTAAGTGGAGTGGGTGATCGTATGGCCGAAAGAAGAGAGTCGAATGAGATTCGAGCAGCAGAGCTACGTCGTAAAATAGCAATGGGAGAATAAGAAATGCATCTAACTATAAAAGCATGATGAAAAAAACCCGTCGGAATATAAAAAAATATTGGTATGGTGTCGTTGGAGCTATGGTGGTGCTATTGGGTGGAGTTGCGCATGCGCATGCGGAAACCGAGTTCATGACAAACTGGCAGACGCGTACGTATGTACCTGCGTGGTATGAAGGTCGCGCATTCCCGACGCATGAAAGCGCGATAACAATCACTTTTGAACTTATCGAAGATGGGAAGATAGCGGATTTGTCTCAAACCGGGGTTAGATGGTATGTGGACGGTAAGCTGGTAAAGAACGAGCTAAATGGATTGGGAATAAAGAGGGTTATTATCGTGAATAAGAAGTATGGCGGAGGAGTCTCATCGATAAAGATAACGATCCCCAGCTACAACGGGAAGCTGTATGAAAAGACATTCGATATTCCGATACGAAAGCCGGAAGTGGTCATTGATGTGCCCTATTTTAAAAAGGGCATCGAGCGGGGCGAGAACGCAATGTATGCATGGCCATTCTTTTTTAATACGACGGATGTGCGCACACTGAATCTCCAGTGGACTATCGACGGGAAGGCACTTGATACGAAGAAGGCGGATGAGGCAGCATTGCTATTCACTGTAGGGAGCGACATTCCGCCTGGATCGAGATCGACGATAGAAGCGATCATCATTAATCAGCGTAAGGCGATTGAAAACGTCAGAAACAAGGTTTTTGTGGAGATGCCGTAAATGAGGAAGGTCACAATAAGTGCATGACAATCAAGACATTTTTCGATATAATGAATCATATGGTACGTCGATCACAGGCTGCAGTAATAGAAGTAGTTATTTGTTTTGCGTTAGTATGTGTCGGCGTATTGTTTGTTCCGGAGTTGGTGAATGCGCAATCGACAGCAGCCGCAAACCCGGGGCAGACCGGAGGTGAATTATATACGCCAAGGTATCTACCCCCGATCGTACAGGGGGCAATGGGTCCTGCAGACCTTGTTTTTTTGATCTACAAGTACCTCATGGGGCTGGTGGGGATTGTGGCAGTAGGGGTGATTATCTACGGAGGAGTGTTGCGTACTGTTTCCGCCGATATTGGTAAAATAAAACAAAGCAATGAGTATATAAAAAATGCGCTCAAAGGGATTGTGCTATTGTTTGGGGCTCAGGTAATCTTTAATACGATCAACCCGAATATTATCAACATCTCACGCATCCAAAGTGCATTGCAACCGAAGGAAAAGATAACGCCAAGGCAGTTTACGGAGATAGGTATATCGATGACCGATGAAGGTGCGACGTCGACAGCGATAACAGCGGCACAGACAATACAAGGCGCGGTGAATTTATACGGAGGAGCGAAGCCCGAGTTGGCGGCAAAACTTCAGTCATGCGTAGATTGCGCTTCGCCTAGTTTCGGAGGAGGAGGGACGTTTATTGTAAAGCAAGGAGCCTGTTTTGGGGCAGGGTGCCAGACTAATAGAAATTTGATAGCGGCCCTGAATGTGCTACAGACAAAAGCAACAGCTGCTGGGTTGCAATGGCGCATGACTGAAGGGTATCCACCAACGGTGGATCATATGTCGAGTTGCCATTTTAATGGAACATGTGTCGATATTGGATTGATGGGGAGTATAACCGCAGCGAGAGTGAACGCTTTTATAAATGCTGCGCGAGCGGCGGGGTTAAATGTGGTGAATGAGTATTCAGTGGGGAGCAATCCGCAATCATTTACGACGACGACCGGGGGGCACCTGCATGTACGATTATAATATGGCTAAGAGCAATGAATAAAAAGTGGCTTATCACAATTGGAATTATTTTAGGGGTTGTTGCACTTGGTGTTGGTGCGTATTTCGCATGGCAAAATAGGAAGCAGATAATAGAAGTAATTCCGGAGATAATAGGAGGGGGGATTACTCCGATAGAACCTAAAGTGGAGAAGTTGCTAATGATGAGTTCTCGACAAGTGAAGACATATTGGGTGCAGGAAGTAGCTACATCTTCAAAGATTATATATATTGCAGAAAATGGATCAGTTGTGGAAATAGAAAGCAACGGAACAGAGATAACTAGCGAAAGTGGACTGCAAGGGGTTGATATTGAGGTATCATCTTCAGGTAGATGGATTTTTTCGAAATTAGGTCAAGATGGGGATGGTGTAATATATGACGGAATAAGTATTGATCGTATTAGGGATTTTATTGGCGTTGATAATGTTGCATGGGGGGGGGATGGGAAAATAGCAATGATAATAGCGGGGAATGACTCAGGAACTATCGTACCGCAGATTATGGTTCAAGATATAAAAAATGAACAAGCAGCTCCTCAGAAGATCATAAGTTTAAACGTGAAAGGATTTGACTTGCAATGGCCACAAAAAGAATCGCTCTATTTAACACAACCCCCATCGGCCGAATATGTATCTGACCTATGGAAGATTGATTTGGGGACGAAGAAGCTCTCAAAGTTTTTATCAGGACGTGGTCTCATGGTACAGTGGTCTCCGTTAGGAGACCGGGCATTGAAGTTCACGACCACTGAAGGGAGGGGGCATAAATTGGCGGTTATCGACGATAAGGGAGTGGAATCAATGTCCTTGCGGTTTATTACCCTGCCCGATAAGTGTGTTATGGCGACATCGACGCAAATGTATTGTGCTATTCCCCGTGATCAGGAAGCATTGACGCATATGGTTCTTCCGGATGAATATCTGAAGCGAAGCGTATATTTCCAGGATGGAATATATCAGATCGATCTGACAACGAATGGCATTCGTGCGATATTTGAGGACGAAGAACCAAAGATCGATGCGACCGATTTGACCGTATTGGACGACAAGATACTGTTTATAAACCGATACGATAGAAAACTCTACAGTCTGCAATTGCAATAATGGTAAGCGGAATGAAAACATCATATTTAAAAATGCCGGAAATGCGTCCTTTCTGGTATTTTTTGCCGCTTGCAATCGTAGTATTGGGTATTAACTCGTTTTATTTGGAGCCGATCTGGATTGTAATCAGTGCAGGTATCTTTATCGTAATGGGGTCTATTATCTTGCTGAATGGTGTCCGCATTGCGCGGCTCAACGGAGAGATCAAGATAGAGCGCAATGAGCTAGGGAGTATTATGGCAAATCTGCTTGATGGATTGATCGCGTACGATCAGAATTTTCGGATTGTGATGATAAACAAGGCAGCCGAGCAAGTGACGGGCGTTGTGGCTGCGGATGTGATTGGTAAGATGATGACTCCTGAGTACGCGAAGGATGCGAAATTTACCGTACTAACACAGATATTGTACCCGTCGATAGCGCCATCAGTCGTGCGCCGTTCCGAGGGGGGCGCATACCCGCAGGTGGTTGATATGTCGTTCACAAACCCAACGACGGAGTTACGAATTACGACAGACCGGATCGTCGACCCCAATGGCGTACTACTGGGATTTGTGAAAATTATTCATAACCGAACCAGAGAGGTGTCGATGCTCAAGTCAAAGAGCGAATTTATCGAAGTTGCAGCGCACCAATTGCGCACTCCGCTGACTTCCATTAATTGGATATTCGAGTCACTAGCAAAGGAAACGATGCCGGAGAGTCAGAAGGAGATGGTTGATATGGGGGTTATGGCCGCGAGCAATATATTAAAGACAGTGAATGACCTACTCGATGTGTCGCAGATTGAGGAGGGCCGCTATGGGTACAAATTCCAGGATATGGATATTAATGTGTTTGCGGAACAGGTATTAAGTGAGATTATGCCGTATGCGCAGGAAATGGGAATTAAATTGTATTTGAAAAAATCGGCAAACCCGATTCCCGTATCCATAGATCCACAAAAGCTTGGTATTGTGCTGTCGAATCTGGTATCGAACGCGATTAAATATAATATCGAAAACGGAGAGGTGACTGTCGAGATCGAACAGCAGGTAGAAAAACCATATGTGGAAATGAGTATAAGGGATACGGGAATCGGGATTCCGGCAGAGGAAATGCAGCGGTTATTCACGAAGTTCTTCCGCGCGGATAACGCACAAAAGACCGTTGCCGATGGAACTGGGTTGGGCTTGTATATCACAAAAAACATTGTGCGGCGCCACGGGGGAGACATCTGGGCAGAGTCGCAGCTGAATCGGGGAAGTGTGTTTCATATCACAATACCGACTGATCCGACGCTCATTCCGCCACAAGAAATGTCATTCAGTGAAGAGTGAGAAAATGCGAAAGAGGCGCATCGCGCCTCTTTTTGTATTCCATTTGCGAGCTGTAAAAAATAGGGTTAAGTGGGCGAAGAAAATCTCCATAAAAATTAAAAATCTGGGTCCTGTTGCTAAACGGGTGATTTTTAATTTTGTCAGAGATTTTTGAGCCTAGTCCTATTTTTAGTTTGCTCGCGCTTTTTGCCCTACTTCTACTAAAAAAGTAGGGAGAAGATAAATCCCGCATCTGCGGGGAGTGAGATATGGGGAGGATAAAAATAACCTTTTGATTTCCCCACAATTCTCGTATATTATAGCCAATATATGTGGCGACAAAAGGATTCGGAGCTTTTTTTGGAAGAATCGGTGCTTGACGACATGACGTCTAGTTTGGATTGCATGGAAATACCGCTCTCAAAAGGGACATTTACGCTAGTAATAGCAATGGCTGCGATCGTGGTTGCGATAGTATCCGGAAAGGTTTTTTTCTTGGGCGTCAATGCGGGGACGTTTTATAAAAATAGGGCGGTCGCGAATGTAAGTGATGTTACCGTTCGGCCCGCAGAGCGGGGGATCTTTTTTGATCGCAATGATACGCCACTCGTAAGAAATATTGCAACATTTCGTGTCGTGCTGAATCTTTCGGATTTTTTGAAGAAGCCGGCTGATGTGCAGGGGCAGGAATTGGATCAGTTGGCGCAGATCGTTGCCATTAATAAGGAAGATATGCAGTCATGGCTTGCGAACGTGAATCTTGAACGGCAAAGTGCCATCGTAATCGCGCGCGAGCTGAGTATCGAACAAGTAGCAATAATAAAAAACCTCTCATTTGACGATATCCAGATTGAAAATGATTTTACGCGACAATATGAAGAGCCGGGGATGTTCAGCCATGTTACGGGATATGTTGGACTGGTTTCGGACAAAGATATGGAAAAGGATTCTGATCTGCTGCTCAATGACCTAATCGGAAAGTCAGGTCTTGAATTGCAATATGACGAAGAATTGCGCGGCACTAACGGTGCCACGATAGACTATCGTAATGCAAAGAATGAAAGCTTAGGGCAACAGACGGAGATCGCGCCGGAGCGGGGAAGAAATGCGTACCTGACAATCGACGGAGGTTTGCAGACCTATTTTTATGGACGCCTTAAGGAACAGCTGGAAAATATGGGGCGGACGGCGGGGGCGGGCATTGCCATGGATCCCGATACGGGGGAGATATTGGCAATGGTAAGTTTGCCGACATTTGATAATAATGAGATAACGCGCGAAGATCTGGTTAATCCCAATAGGCCGTTGTTTAATCGTGTCGTTTCGGGGTTGTATAACCCCGCATCGACCATTAAGCCGTTGGTTGCGACCGCCGCATTGCATGAAGGTGTGGTGGATACGAATAAAAGCGTCTATTCGAAGGGGTATATCGAGATTCCCAATCCGTATCATCCGGATCAACCATCGCGGTTTGTTGATTGGAAGGCGCACGGATGGGTGAATGTATATTCTGCGCTTGCGCGATCGAGTAATATCTATTTTTATGCGACCGGAGGGGGATTTGAGGATATCAAGGGGCTTGGTATTGAACGATTGCGTTCGTATTGGCATACATTCGGATTGGATGAAAAGACGGGAATTGATATGCCGGGAGAAAAGGTTGGATTTTTGCCGAGTATCGAAGAAAAGGAAGAGCGAACTAAATTGCCGTGGCGCATCGGTGATACCTATAACGTAAGTATCGGACAGGGAGATCTGACGACAACGCCGATCGAGCTGATAAACTACATTGCATCCATTTCGACAAAAGGAAAGATGTATAGACCCTTCATTATGAAGAAGTTGGTAAATGAGAAAGGAGAGACGATCAAGGAACAGCAACCGGAAATATTACGCGACATTTCACAATTGGCGGGTTCGATGAATGAGGTGGAAAAAGGAATGATCGAAACGACGCAAAAGGAGTATGGTACGGCGAAGCTATTAAAAAATCTGCCATTCGTTGTCGCGGGAAAGACGGGGTCCGCGCAGGTTTCGATGAAGCAGAAAACGAACGCGTTCTTTACCGGATACGGTCCAGTGGGAGAAGAAAAGAAGATCGTAATTTTGGTATTAATCGAAGATGCGCGCGAGGGAGGAAGTAATTCCGTCCCGGTGGCATACGATGTGTTTAGATGGTATTATGAAAACAGAATATCGAAATAGGAAAAATGGAATAGGGAAAAGGGTGCGCTAAAATCTCTTCCCATATTTCATATTCCGTTTTTCATTTTGCATGCAGAATTCCGAATTCCGACAAGATATGGTATCCGGCGACTGGGTGGTCGTTGCCCCCAAGCGTGCCGCACGCCCAGAGCAATTTTTTTCAAAGACAAAACGAAAACGAATTTCAAAGAGTAAATGTCCATTTGAAGATCCGCAAAAGAACGGAAACGATGAGCCGGTGTTATTGTATACTGATGAAAAAACGTGGACCCTGCAAGTGATTCCTAATAAGTTCCCCGTGCTTGCGCATCGCGAGCTATGCGCTGCAAAGTCCGAAAAGGGTCCCTATCAGGTTATGGAGGGGGTGGGACACCACGATATCGTCATTACCCGCGACCACAATACGAATTTCGCACACTTGAGCGACTTTATGGCGGATATAGTGTTTAAAGCATTTAAGGAGCGGTATGTGGCAATGATGCATGACGCATGTGTGAAGTATGTATCCATATTCCACAACTGGGGAGCATCCGCAGGAGCATCGATCTATCACCCGCATTTTCAGATATTATCATTACCGATCATTCCGCCTGACGTATTCCGGTCGCTGCGCGGTTCTGCTGGTTATTTTGAAAAGCATGGCACTTGCGTACATTGCACGATGATTGGGTTTGAAAAGAAGAAAAAACTGCGGGTGATCTACGAGAATAAGGAGGCGATCGTGTTTGCGCCATTTGTGTCACGAGAGCCATTTGAATTGAGAGTCTTCCCAAAGAAGCACTTACCCTATTTCGAGGATACGGATGAACGAACGATGAAATACATAGTGGATGCATTACAAAAGGCGCTTCTCCTTTTGGAAGTGCAGTTGCACGATCCGGATTACAATTTCTTTATCCATACGGCTCCGATCCGGGATAAGGAAAAGTACGGCCACTACCATTGGCATATCGAGATCCAGCCGAAGACAAGTATTGCGGCAGGATTTGAATTGGGAACGGGGGTGGAAGTTAATGTTGTAGATCCGGACGATGCCGTGGCGATGTTGCGGGGTGAGGACAAGAAAAAAGAGATGAGAGGTAAGAAAAATGCAATATAAAGAAGTGGGTAATCGGTTCGCTATCGAACCTCTAAACTCTAATTTATGATACATACAATTCTCGCAATAATTTCAAACTGGGTGCTTGCAGTGATTACGCAAATGGGATACGCGGGCATCTTATTGTTATCGGCACTTGAGTCGATGAACATCCCGATCCCGTCGGAGGTCATCCTGCCGTTTTCCGGATTCCTTGCCTCGCAAAGCATATTTGGCTTTTGGTGGGTCGTACTTGCCGGGACGATGGGTAATGTGCTCGGCTCGCTGATCTCCTACTATATTGGATATTTGGTGCGCGGACGCCGCACAATGCGCCGAAGCGAACGCGTGCAGGCAGAAATAGCACGGGCGCATGTGTGGATGGATAAATACGGGGATTGGGCAATCTTGATCTCGCGCATGCTGCCGGTAGTGCGCACATTTATTTCGTTTCCGCTAGGCGTCATTAAAGTGCATTCCGTATGGCGATTTACCTGGCTGACATTTGTAGGCGCGTTCATCTGGTCGTATGTATTGGCAAAGATCGGGTTTGTATTGGGGGAGAATTGGCAAAGTATTGAACTATACTATAGAAAGTTTGATTATGCGATTGTCGCCTTGATATTGCTTGGCTTTGGTTGGTGGGTGTGGGATCATTTCCGCCGCAAGAGCGGGCGGAAGGAGGGGGGTATATAGGAAGAAAACGTACTCCTTGTGCGTACGTTTTTTCATTGACATTTATATACCCAAGACCTATTCTTTCGACAGTAGCTAATAATAAAAGATGGAAAGGAGGAGTGGGTGATGACCAACGCACTGGAACGATATAAGAAAGAGTGTGAGGAAATGAAGTTGGCCGCCATGGTTTGGCGACTGATCCTGTGGCACGCATGCGACGAGGGAAGGTTTGAAATTCCAACGGAACAAGAGTGGCTATCGAGCGAATTGGTCGCGGCAATAGGGGAGGATGTTACGGGAACAAAAACATTCTTCTCGGGGCGTCATGATTGGTCTGGCCAAGAATATAACCAGGATTTCGGATGGCAAGACCGGCTGAATGATATACTCGAGTCATGCGAGGAAGTGTTTCATAATAAATTCGATGGATCAACGCCCGAAGGTATATTACGGGCGCTGCTGAAACGATTTGTGCATTATACATTTCACTCCGATCATGATGAAAAAGGGTATACGTCGGAACTAAAACTGCTTATCGAGAATGATCCGGCGATCGCACGCGGGCGATCGCTATTCATTCCGCATCGCGAGATGGCAATGAAGAGTATACGGTTTCTCGGAGAGCAGGGCGTAGATGTATACGCAGGAGCAATGGAGTGGTGTAGCAGGATCGGTCTACTCATGCAACCGTACATCGCGCGCGATGTCGCGTATATTGAAAAGCACTACTCATGGTAGCCTAAGGCACCCGGAAACGGGTGCCTTTTTAACTAGGCGTTGCTAGCGAAACGCTCTCTATTCGTTTACTCGGAGAGTGGGAGAGCGTGCAACGCGCCGGAGCGTCGGTGACGGTATGTATTCAACGGCACCGACGAAGCAGGGCAAGAGAGAAGATTAGGCTGGGATATTTTTTGCCTTATTAAATCTGCGAGCTGTAAAAAAGCGATCAGAATGAGCGCAAAAATTCCCGCATCCTGTGGCAGCGAACAGGGGTACACTGGATGAATAGATGCCCCCGCAATCCGAGTCTGCGAGCATGTAAAAACGTGGATCAGCTGAGTAATAAAAATTTCCTCAAAAACGAGGCATCCGGGTCCCATCAATAGATGGGCGATGTCTCGTTTTGTAAGAAATTTTTGAACTCAGCCCACGTTTTTATTCCGCTCGCGATTTTTGCCGTACTTTATTAAAAAAGTACGAAAAAGATGAGTTCGACATCTGCCGGAAATAAGGAGTATTTGAAATAAATTACTGGCTCTATGGGGAAGGTAATTGGGGTAATTTTACTGCGGGTTTTGGGCTGTTACGTAGGGATTAAAAAGCCCTTGACAAGGACTTATAAATCTATATACTTATCTTCATGCTAAGTAATAGAGAGAAGAGGCAACGCGGATAACAAACGGTTCAATCTTTGACCCGAATGTTGTGTCCGTGAAAGCGGATATTTTTTTCGAAAAATATCTTACACTCTCCATTACGAGAACCGACCGTATCTTGATAATTGAATAGAAATCAAACAAGAGAAATAGTATAAAAAATATTATCAACAATTTTATTTTTTGGGTTAATTTGTACCAATAGAGGGACAAAAATAAGGGCGTATGGAGGATGCCTTGACTAAGAAAGGCGATGAAGGACGCGGCGTAACTGCGATAAGCTCCGGGGAGGTGTGTAGCAACCTTTGATCCGAAGATTTCCGAATGGGGAAACCCAATACAGTAGACCTGTATTACCTGAGCACTAGATGCCAGGAGCGCACCCGCTGAAGTGAAACATCTCAGTAAGCGGAGGAGTAGAGAACAAAAGTAATTCCCCTAGTAGCGGCGAGCGAAACGGGAGGAGCCCAAACCGATTGATATTTATATCCATCGGGGTTGTAGGACAGAAACATTTTTCTTTCTAAAAGCAGGGACACGACTCTTCGTGGATCTGCTTTTGGGGGGAGAAGGGGAGTAAAAAATTCATTGGTTAGCCGAAGTTGCTGGAAAGCAACGCCATAGCGGGTGATAGCCTCGTAGGCGAAAACTAATGAACTCTCTCGTTTCTGCACCTGAGTATCTCAGTAAATGAACAAGCTGAGAGAATCCACCAGAACTATCTGGTAAGGCTAAATACTTTCTTAGATCGATAGTGAACTAGTACCGCGAGGGAAAGGTGAAAAGCAGGCCGAGAGGCCGATGAAATAGAATCTGAAACCATACGCCTACAAGGACTCGGAGCACGTTTTCGAACGTGTGACGTGGTGCCTATTGAAGAATGAGCCAACGAGTTTAGATAGATCGTTTGTCTAAGTTTTACGAAACGGAGGCAAAGGGAAACCAAGTCTTAATAGGGCGCCAAGACGGTTTATCTAAGACCCGAAGCCAAGCGAGCTTACCCTGGCCAGGTTGAAGTCACTGTAAGAGGTGATGGAGGACCGAACCGGTTGATTGTGCAAAATCTTCGGATGAGCTGGGGTAAGAAGTGAAAAGCTAATCGAGCTTGGTAATAGCTGGTTCTCTCCGAAACAGTTTTTGGACTGGCGGTAGTGAAAAGTATCAGAGGGGTAGAGCTACTGGATCGAGTGTAATGGGGGCAACCTCGGCACTCGAATCAAACTCCGAATACTCTGATTTAGAACGCTACTAGTTAGACTGCGGGGGCTAAGCTCCGTGGTCGAAAGGGAAACAGCCCTGATCGCCGTCTAAGGTCCCTAAATCTATGCTAAGTGTTAAAGGTAGTAATTCTCCATTGACAGATAGGAGGTTGGCTCAGAGGTAGCCATCCTTTAAAGAGTGTGTAACAACTCACTATTCGACGGAGAGTTGCGCCGAAAATATACCGGGGCTAAGCATAGTACCGAAGACGCGAATTCGTCACTTCCTTCGGGAAGTGGGGAGTGGTAGGAGAGCATTCTGATTGCGCTGAAGGTTTATCTGTGAGGAGGACTGGAGCGGTCAGAAGAGAGAATGTTGGCATGAGTAACCACAATGATGGTGAGAAACCATCACGCCGTAAATCTAAGGTTTCCTCCGCAATGGCAATCAACGGAGGGTTAGGCGATCCTAAGTCGATGGCGAAAGCCGCAGATGAAGGGTTAGCGGTTAATATTCCGCGCCATCTACATAATTCGATGGAGGGACGGAGAACATAAGTTTGAGTGCCTTAATGGTTTGGCATTTCTTATTTCAAGTCAGGTATTCTAGGCAAATCCGGAATACTGCTTTAATGCAACTGGCGGAGATTGGATGAAGATCTTGCTTCGGCTTGGTCAACTCAGATGAAGAGTCTTCCTAGAAAAGCTTCTAAGATTAGTTATGTAGATATCGTACCGTAAACCGACACAGGTGGATGAGGCGAGTAGCCTCAGGCGAACGAGTGATTTTTCCTTAAGGAACTCGGCAAAAAAGCGGCCGTAAGTTAGCGATAAGGCCTGCCCACAGCAATGTGGGCCGCAGCGAAAGTATCCCTAGCGACTGTTTACTACAAACACAGCTTCCTGCTAACTCGCAAGAGGATGTATAGGAGGTGACACCTGACCGATGCGAGAAGGTTAATGCTGTCGGTGCATGCAGCAATGTATGTGCTGAGCGGCTGAAGCCCTCGTCAATGTCAGCGGTAACTATAACCGTTCTAAGGTAGCGCAATTCCTTTCCGGGTAAGTTCCGGAGCGCACGAATGGTGTAACGACTGGGGAACTGTCTCAAGGAAAAGCTCGGTGAAAATGCGATTGCCGTGAAGACGCGGTGTACCTCTAACGGGACGAAAAGACCCCAGGAGCTTTACTATAGCTTGGTATTGATGTTAAGGTTTGACTGCGTAGCATAGTGGGGAGACTTTGAAGCGATTCTTTCGGGATTCGTGGAGTCGCCAGTGAAATACCCATCTTTCTTTCTTTACCATCTAACTCCAACGGCAAAAACGTTGGAAGACAGTGCCTGGTGGGTAGTTTTAATGGGGCGTTATCCTCCTAAAGAGTAACGGAGGAGTTTATTAAGGTCAGCTAAGGTCGGATGGAAATCGACCGCATCGTGTAAAGGCAGAAGCTGGCTTGACTGCAAGTCCTACAAGACGCGCAGGTGCGAAAGCAGAACTTAGTGACCCGACGGTTCATTATAGAAAGGCCGGAGACATCGGCTAAAAGCTACCCTGGGGATAACAGGCTAGTGAGATCCGAGAGTCCCTATCGACGATCTCGCTCGGCACCTCGATGTCGGCTCGCCCTAGCGCGGGGCTGGAGAAGGTCCCAAGCGTTTGGCTGTTCGCCAATTAAAAGGGCACGCGAGCTGGGTTTAAACCGTCGTGAGACAGGTTGGTCTCTATCTGTTAGAGGCGTTGATGTTTGAAGGAAGCTGCCCCTTGTACGAGAGGATCGGGGTGGACGAACCACTGGTCTACCGGCTTTGGTACCAACTGAAATGCCGGGTAGCTATGTTCGGACGGGATAACCGCTGAAAGCATCTAAGCGGGAAGCCTCTCCTAAGATTAGACATCGTTTGAGACTCCTGGAAGACTACCAGGTTGATAGGCTTCAAGTGTAAGCATGGTAACATGTGTTTACTGTTGAATATGAGCCGATCAGCAAAGATGAGTGACTTCGGTCACGAATCCGAGCCGTGACGTGAGTATTTAATGGTTTAGCTGAGAAGTACTAATATGTCGATTTGTTCGTCTATTGGGCAAAGTAACCCAAAAAATAAAATGGTTGGTGATAGTATATGCGTTTCGATTGTTGTCAATGATTTCCTGGTGATTTAGCTTATCATGATCTACTCGATCCCATTCCGAACTCGGAGGTAAAAGTGATAAGCGCCGATGATACTAACTGGTTCGCCGGTGGGGAAAGTAGGCTTCGCCTGGAATTCATTGCCAATAATCGTCCGCGACTATCGGCAATACTCAAAACACCCGTTCGCGGGTGTTTTGATTTTATATACTGATAAGGGAAATTTGACGGGATTAATTTTAAATGGTAAAAGAAGGGCAGCTGTTTAATGGAAAAAATACGGGAGGATGCTATGGTGGAGCGCGATATGATCGAGGAGTTTAAACGCTTGATTGCAATAGAGGTCAAACTGCAGGCTGAAATAGAGAGAAATAAGCAGGCAATCGAAATGCTGGTATGCGACGAAATGTACCTGAAGGACGTCGCTCGTTTTTACTCCACCATCAAGGTCTATTCAGTTTGGGAAAAGGGCGACCTTAATGTTTCCTTAGTAACGAGCAAGTCCGGCAAGCTTCGCAGCTGCGGTGTTTTGCTTTGGGGTTGCCCGATCGGCATCGACTTAGGTCAACTCGCGATTAAAGTGCACGAATTTCGTGCGCGGTTTCTGGTGTTTGACGGCGATCCGAGCGGACGAAGCTTTCCCCAGATTAATAGCTGTGGCGGGTCCGAGCGACAGAAGTTCATCGAAAGCATTAATAACCTCTGTAAAGCGGTCGGTATAAGTCGGGTGTTCGCAAAAAACGCGAAGCTACTGGAGTCAGGAGGAATGCTTTCCTGTATGACGGAGGAGATCGTCAACTTCTACATGCTGATCGCCCGCCCCGATGGGACACTCCTCCCGGAATTCGACTTCATCGATCCGCAGAAAAGCTCCGCCTTCTGGAGCAACAACGGGTAAGGAGAACTCGCAAGGGCCGCGCAAGCGCGGCTCCTTTTTGTTGCAAAATATGTACGTCATTCGATGACGTACATATCGCGCAGCTTGAGTCTCGCGGGAAATTTTGATTTATAGGCAAGGATATGGTATGACAAAGGCAGAAATTTAAATGAGGAAAAAGAAGAAGGGGGTATGCACCATGAATATGCAGGTGGAATCGGCGACAAAGAAATTGCTGGAATTTTTCACAGAGCATACTCGATTCGAAGAGTTGCCGGATGCCGATATTATCGTTGTGTTCGGCCACTATGATCAGCGAGTCGCACAACAAGCAGCGTATCTGTGGCAGATGGGCAAGGCACGGCACATCATCATTGCGGGCAAGGGAGGAAGTGGGATTCCGAGAGAGTATGAAACGGAGGCAGATTTCTATGCCGCACTGATGATTGGGCGTGGCATACCTAAAGAAGCGATACTTCTCGAGAAGACATCAACTAATTCCCTAGAGAATGTGCAGAAAGGGATGGAGGTTTGGAAAGCGGCGGGAATTGATCCAAAAACGATCATCGCATGCTCAATTCCGCTACTCCTGCGCAGGTCGTGCGCTACATTGCGAAAGCAATGCCCTAATACCGTCGTGCACGGAAGCGCATTTAAGATGCGGGAGGACGAGTGGTTTTCTTGGGATCGCCTCATGCGAATTGTGGCAGAGGTTGACCGATTGGATCAGTATGCGGAAAAAGGTGATATTGAGACAGTAGAGATACCTCCGCATATACGCTCAGCAGTACAAACTGTCAAACTGTATTGTATAGCCTGATCCTTTAGGACCGCATGATGCGGTCCTTTTTTTGTTGATAAAATAATATGTACGTCATCCGATGACGTACATAAATAAGAAAGACGAAAAATGCGCCCCGGATGGGGCGCATGGGTGTCGTCAGTCGACGACTTCAATGATTGGGCAGACCTTCTCTTTCTTCGCTCGGCACCAGAATCTGAACAGTAGCCAGGATTCGGATTTTAAAAATTTATATCCAAGAGAGAAAAGAATGAAGCAGGTTGCGGTCATACCGAAACCATTCCAGAAGGCGGTGGGTGCGGCGAGCGATGCTGCCAAGTCGATGACAGCAGAGGTGGCAACGCTTCTCTTTGCGTAGGCAAGCCAGATTGCAAGTCCGCCGAGGACGAACCAGATCGGCCAGATGCGCTTGCCGTTCGGCGTTGTGGGCCACGTTGTATAATGCATCATTGGGAATAGGATATTCTCTTCGCCTTTAAATATTGTGGGACGCGCAGCGAAGAAAAAGCCAAAAACGTAGATTATGACGATTATGACACATCCGATCATGTAGCTAAGGAAGAAAAACCACCATCCAAGCAAGAACATAAAAACGAATTTCCAGAAGAGCGGGCAGAGATTGACCGTGCTGGGGCGCGCGTCTTTATCCATGAGTCCGTAAGCACAACGATATACAAACCCGCTTCGTTTGATCTTCACGTGAGTCTCCTTTTCTTGCTGATAAGTAAGAAGCACTAAAATGAGATAAAAATTACTGAATAAATTATGCCATTTTTTATAGAAAAGTCAATAGATTTTGTGATAAAGAAATTTCAGGGTATACTGAAATGTAATGAGTAGAGGACTAAAACGATTCACATACGGGGTGGGATTTTTGGCATTTTGGGGAGCGATTATATTTAGCGGATATGTATTACTGTTTAGATCAATGCCAACATGCTTTGACGCGAGGCAGAATGGAACAGAAACAGGCATCGATTGTGGCGGCGGATGTGCCCCCTGCGGCCAAAAGTATGCACAGGACATAGGGGTTGATTCTATCGCAAGGTTTGCAGCAGGAGATACGCGAACGGTGGTTGTTGCATATCTTGAAAACCCAAATCGGGAATTTGGGTTTAAGGATGTAACCTATACGATCACGGCAACGGACAAAAATGGAATGACGATTAAAGCGTCAAGTGATCACATATTTCTCTACGATCGGTCGTCAAAGATCGGGCGATATGTTGTTGCCACGATTGACGCAGGAATTGAAGAGATTGATGATCTTGTAATGACATTTTCTGCTCCGGAGGTGGTTGCGAGGGAAGATTTTATCGAGCCACGGGTTAATATCAAACGGTCTTCAACGGATGTTGTAGGCGTAAGAATAGTGACTGAACCGCTGTATGTATTTACAAAGGACCTTGCGATGAAGGCGACCGGAGAGGATGTGCAGAAGCTGGAAGAGTTCCTGTACAAAAAACAATTCTTCATGAAGTTGAGTGACGAGACATTCGATTTGGATACAAAGATTGCGTTGACGGCGTATCAGAAGGCGAATAATATATCGCCCGAAAGTGGCATCTTTGATGCAGAGACAAGGACTAATGTAAATGCAGATATCGAACGGGTGACTAAGGCAATCATTAGCCCGGATGGTTCGGTTTCGATCAATGGGAATATAAAGAACGATGACATTAGCGATGCCTCGAAGGTAGTGATCACAGGATTGCTCTATGATGCGATGGGTATACAAGTTGGCGGATCGAAAACGGAGTTGGATAATCTACGGGGCGCGGAAGAGCGAATATTCAAGATACTATTCCCAAAGACGGTGCCAATAGACAGAGTTGATACGAGCAAGACGAGGTTGTATGTGGACTCGATAAAGTAAAACAACCTACAAGTTGTAGGGAGTAGATTGTTGGTTAATTATATGAACGAAATTTTTAATAAGCCATACGAGGCGAAGGAATTTGAACAGGATATATATAGGCAATGGGAAGAATCCGGATATTTCAATCCGGATAATTTGCCGAGTCGGCATGACAAGGGGCCATTTACGATCATCATGCCACCTCCCAATGCGAATGGGCACTTGCATGCGGGGCATGCCGTGTTTATCACGCTGGAAGATATCATGACCCGCTATAAGCGCATGCAGGGGTACCGGGCATTATGGGTGCCGGGAGCTGACCATGCCGGGTTTGAAACGCAGATCGTATATGAAAAGAAGCTCGAAAAGGAGGGCCGTTCACGCTTTAAAATGGATCCAAAGGAGCTCTATGATGAAATCATGGCGTTTACGCTCGAGAATAAGAAGTATATGGAAGAGGAGGTGAAACGTGTGGGCGCATCGTGCGATTGGTCGCGCGAACGGTTTACACTTGATCCAGATATCGTAGTGGAAGTGCAAAAGACCTTTAAGAAGATGTTCGATGACAAACTCGTCTATCGGGGATCAAGAACGGTTAATTGGTGTACGAAGCATCAGACGTCATTGTCTGATGTGGAGACGGAATCTGTGGAAAAAATCGACAAGCTGTACTATATAAAGTATGGCCCATTTGTGGTGGCGACTGTTCGCCCGGAGACGATCTTCGGTGATGTTGCGATCGCGGTAAATCCGAACGATGAGCGATATGCGCAATACATCGGACAGGAGATCGAGATCGAAAACCCAAATGGCAAGTTAATGGTAAAGGTGATCGCCGATGAGGCGGTGGACATCGAATTTGGAACAGGAGCATTGAAGATAACCCCAGCCCACGACAATAATGACTTTGCAATGTCTCAGAAGCATGGGCTTCCGGCAGTCGTGGTGATCGACCAATTTGGAAAATTGAATGAGAGAACCGGCAAATACGCAGGCATGAAGATCGCGGAAGCGCGCACGAAGGTTGTGGAGGATCTCGAGGCGATGGGTCTGATCGAAAAGATCGAAGAATATAAGCACGTAGTTCCGACCTGTTATAAGTGTGGCACGACCATAGAACCGCGCTTATTACCGCAGTGGTTCGTGAAGATGTCCGCCCAAGGTGGACTTGCAGAGAAAGCGGCAAAAGCCGTCGAGGACGGACGCATCGAATTCATCCCCGACAACTATCGCAAGATATTTTTGTACTGGATGAATAATACGATCGACTGGAACATATCAAGACAGATCGTCTGGGGTATTCCGATTCCGGCGAAGGTCTGTGATGACTGTAATTTCGGCACGGCGGAGGATATTGATATCTGCCCGAAGTGTGGATCGCAATTACGCAAGGATACTGACACGTTTGATACCTGGTTTTCATCGGGGCAGTGGCCGTTGTTGACGTTGAACTACCCTGACGGGAAGGATTTTAAGCAATTCTATCCGACCGATGTCATGGAGACGGGGTATGATCTGATTTTTAAATGGATCCCGCGCATGGTGATATTCGGGCTATATCTCACGGGTGAAGTACCGTTTAAGACGGTGTATCTACATGGATTGGTGAACGATGAGAAGGGGAAAAAGATGAGTAAGAGTAAGGGGAATGTAGTGAACCCAATCGACATTATTGAAAAGTTTGGCACCGATGCATTGCGCATGGCACTTGTCGTCGGCAATACGCCGGGCAATGATACATCATTCTCCGAAAGCAAAGTGAAAGGGTATCGCAATTTTGCCAACAAGATTTGGCAGGCGACTCGATTCGTATTGATGAATTCTGAAGGATTCGACGATACTCGCGAGCCACAGTTGACCGAGCGGGACAAAGAAGTATTGAAGGAGTTTTCTGACATGAAGGAAAACATAACGAACCTGCTCGATAAGTTCATGATCCACTTGGCCGCAGAGAACGCATATCATTATTTCTGGCATACCTTTGCTGATGTCATCATTGAAGAAAATAAGGAACGTCTAAAGAGTGAAAATGAGAGTGATAGGCATGCAGCGCAGCATGTGCTCAACACGATTTTGCGGGGATCATTGAAGTTCCTGCATCCGTTTATGCCGTTCGTTACCGAAACGGTGTATGACAATCTGCCCGGCAACGATGGTAAAATGCTAATGATCGAGGAGTGGTGACACCCTTGGGGTGTCATTCCCGCGAAGGGCGCAACTTGGCGTTGCTAACGAGCGGAGCGAGTGTGTAGCGCGCCAGAGTGTCCGCAGAGCATCCATTTTCCTGCGAAGCGGACTGAATCTAGCCTCCTGTACTTTTTCCAGAAAAAGTACCAAAAAGCTTGCGAGCAAACTAAAAAAGCGGAATGGCCTTAAAAATTCCTTACGAGTCCGAGGGTGCGCCCGTTTTTTAACGGGTCCCCGCACCTCGGATTCTGTGGGAATTTTTTGCGTTCATTCTGATCGCTTCTTTACAGCTCGCAGATAAAAAGCAGCACTTTTTGAAAAAATTGACACAATGTAATAGATATGCTTTAACTAAAATAGCATATTATGCCACGCATAAAAGGAGGCGCCTATGAGCGCTGTAATAAGATTATTTGGGGTAGTGATGGCGCTCGCGTATTTCGGACTCGTAGTTCACGAGGCCACGACAGGAGCCGAGTATATTAGGGGTGTCGCTATGAAACTTATGGTGACACATGAGATGACGATGCTGCCTGCGATGGGCTTTGCAGGGCTTATTGTATTGGGTGCGCCGTGTATCGCGCTCATGGGTCTGCTCGGTTTTACGAAGAAGTAATAACACAGACCGCTAGTAAATTGCCCGTTTCGGCGGGCAATTTTTTTGTTTTTACGGTATAATTTCAAGGTATGGAAACCAAAAAACCAGGGGTTGGTTTTGGTGTATTGCTTCTAAAGGACGGCAAGGTTCTTTTAGGTAAGCGCCACGACGATCCTGAAAAAGCGGATAGCGAATTAGAGGGGGCGGGCAAGTGGACGATGCCGGGAGGAAAACTACATTATCAGGAAACCTTCGAAGATGGCGCGTATCGGGAGGTGTTGGAAGAGACCGGTATTGAGATTGATCGTTCATGTTTGCGCCATATTAGTACGACAAATAATATTGTCGAAAATGCCCATTTTGTAACGCTCGGCTACCTGTGTGAAACGTTTACTGGTGAAGCGGAAGTACGAGAGCCCGACGAGATCGTCGAGTGGCAGTGGTTCGATTTGGACGAATTGCCCGAACCGCTATACTTCCCGTCGAAGCAGGTATTGGACGGGTTCGACGCCTTGGGATGATATACTAAGCATTTTAATTATTCGTAATTACTCTATGAAAAAACTGATCGCATTTAATTGGAAAATGCACCCAAACAAGCTAAAGGACGTCGAAGGAGTTCTGATGGCGTTTGACGGAGTCGATATTGACTTGGATACATACGAGATAGCAATTGCTCCGCCTGCGGTGTACTTGCCGCTTATTTCAAGCGTATTTTACGAACTCAAGGCAGATATCAGTCTTGCATTGCAAAACTGCTCATGGGAGCACGAGGGTGCATTAACAGGGGAACTGTCGGCAGAGATGGGAAAGAATTTTGGCATCGATTATGTGATCGTGGGGCATAGCGAGCGAAGGACGTATTTTGGCGAGACCGACGAAATGGTCAACGCAAAGGCGAAGGCGGTACTTGGCGCGGGGATTATGGCCCCGATCATTTGCGTAGGGGAATCGTTGACGATCAGAAACAAGGGCAAGGCCGCGATACGGCAACATATAAAAAAGCAGGTTATAGGTGCCATGAAGAACCTTACCTCCGACAAGGTTGTCACGAATAAGCGAGTGATCTTTGCATATGAGCCGATCTGGGCGATCGGAACGGGTAAAGCAGCAACGCCGGAACAGGCGGTGGAGGTGATCGCATACATAAAAGAGGTTATAGAAGCGAATTATAAACTTTCGGGGGTTCGGGTGCTGTACGGAGGATCAGTCAATGCAAAGAACATAATGGAATTTGTGGGACAGGATGCGATCGATGGTGCGCTGGTAGGGGGAGCGAGCGTTGATAAAAAAGAGTTGAAGAATATATTAAAAAAATTACATTCCTAATATATGAATTCTTTTGACCTATCCATCTTTAATTTCCTACACGGCATCGCCGACCGGTGGTTCCTGCTTGATTGGCTTGCGATCTTTTTCGCCGTATATCTGGGATATCTCATGACTGCATTTTTCGTGGTCATGGTGATTAAGGAGAAGGATCGTAAGAAACGGGCATACGCCTTCGCCTGGTGGGTACTGGCAGCGATCATATCGCGCGGTATTGTGGCGGAAGTGATCTACTTCTTTTATCAAAGATTGCGTCCGTTTGTCGCGTTGAATATTGAGCCGGTATTCAATCATGCGGCAACCCCCTCATTCCCATCGGCACACATGGCGTTCTATGCAACGCTCATTATCCCGATGTGGTATCTCGATAGAAAGTGGGGGATTCTATATGCAGCGAGTATCTCAGGTATGGCCGTTGCGCGTATCTATGGAGCAGTGCATTGGCCGTTGGATATTATCGGTGGAATTGTGATAGCGCTTGGGGCTACGTATGGGGTGCGGTATATGCTTTTTAGAGAGGTCGCACTACATACTGAGGTGGAAGTAATAAAGGAAGAAACGATTAAATAAAAGCCCTAGAACAGGGCTTTTTGATAGGGGTTGCATATTTTATGCAAATGTTGTATAGTATATTCCTAACCAAGTTAGGACATTTCAAACAGAATACATAGGAAGAGGAGGAGTAATGGAAGACAGCTCTGGTATCTTAAGAGATATCGTGGGAATCTCGGAGCAGCTGATCGGGTCGAGGGAATACAAAAAGACTCTCGGGATTATCGTGGACAGCCTAGCCCGCCTTACGGGGGCCGATCGGGCGTGTATCATGCTCGAAAACATGAGTGGAAAGTTTGTCATCAAGGCAGGCTATCCGATCGGAGAACACGGCGTGAACATGGTCGTGACTCCGGAGATCGGAGAGGAGTTTCTCCGCGCTATTATTGCGGACGGAGAGATACTCATCATCGACGATCCGGAGCAGGACCCGCGGACGAGCTATATGCGCGATCTGGCGCACAACTACGGACTCGCAAAAGTTGTATTCGTGCCGATCGTATACCATGGTGAAAGTCTGGGGGTTTTGACTCTCGACTTATGCCAAGGGAAGGACGAATCGGCATTGGAGCTTGCACATGTTCGCCTACTGGCAAACCTCGCTGCTGCGGCCATCGGAAGTGAGTATGAGCGGCGTCGCGCAAAGGAAAAGGTACGACGCATGGAACGAATGAATGCTATCGGCGAGGAATCTTCGCGTATCTCCCACATCTTTAAGAACAGTTTGCAGATGATTGGCGGCTTCGCGCGACGCGCGAGTCGCAAGATAGAAGAGAGAAAAAACTGTTTCGATCGGGATGTGGCAGATGCGCTCGACACGTCGATCCAAGAGATCGCTCGGCTCGAGCGTGTTGTGAATGGAATCCTTCGGTTTTCGAATCCGGGGGTGTTGCATCCTGAACCCGTGATGATCAACGCGTTCATCAAGGAAACGATAACGCAGGCGGCGGGTGATATGCCTGTCGAGTTCGCGTTCGACGAGATGCTGGATGTGTTCACGATCAGTATCGATGTGGACCTCATGGCACACGCGATCAAGGACGTGGTAATCAATGCATCACAGGCGACCGGAACCGGAAGGCTTTGGGTGCGCACACGATTCGCGGCAAAGCGCGGCTCGGTCATCATCGAGATCGCAAACGATGGAGAAAAGATAGAGATCGGCCTGGTCGATGATATCTTTTCGCCGTTTGTGACCACGAAGTCGTTGGGCACCGGGCTCGGCTTGGCAAACGTCAAGTCAATCATGGCCGCACACGGTGGAGACGTATGTCTCCTGAGGAGTACTGACGAGGAGACGGTATTTGAATTCTCACTCCTTTTGTAAGTAAGACACGCCCCCGCGCTATGTGCGGGGCGTTTTTATAGTATGCAGTTTGTGCAACGTGGGGGAGGCTTGGTATACTAAGATATATGGAACCAATGGATCAGATACGAAACGTGCAAAAAATGATGGGTAGTGACGTAGAAGCAATGCGTAAGACCGCCCGAGAAAAGGTATGGGGATATATCGCGGCTGCGCTCGGATTAGTGGCCGGTCTTGCATGGAACGAGGCGATCAAAGGGTTGATTGATCATTATTTCCCTATTCAGCGCGATTCCGTTTGGGCGAAGGTATGGTATGCGGCGATCATTACGATTCTTGTCGTTGTGATTATGGTCAAGTTTGAAAAATATTTCAAGAAAGAAGATGAAAAGGAGAATAACGCAAAAGCGGAAGAGAAGAAATGATCAAGATTTATATCACGGTCAAGCCGAACGCTAGGGAGGATAAGGTAGAGCAGATAGGGGAGAGGGAATATAAGGTAAGCGTGAAGGCGGCTCCGATTCAAGGCAAGGCAAATATCGGCGTAGTAAATGCACTGGCAGAACACTTTAAGGTGACGAAGGCAGAAGTAAATATTACGGGAGGATATTTTGGCAAAAAAAAGATCGTGGAGATCGGGTGGCATTAAAAGCACCGACGTTTCGTCGGTACTTTTGTATATAAGAAGATCCTGACGTTGACGATAAACGATTTGCTAATGTACTATTGAATTAGTAATTTTTTAGTGCGCTGCATAACAAGCTCTCTCATATAAAAGGGAAGAGGAGGCGATTATGGAAAAAGATTCGAGCGATACTGATAGAGAAGAACCGTCGAAAGAAGAGTGGGACTCGAATAAGCCAATGATTCGAGAAATTTCTGAGAAATCACGCCGCCCTTCATCGGGATATGATTGGGGGGATGTTTCGGGTACTTGCGGAGGCGGTGGCGGTGGCGGTGGAGGCGGCGGAGGCGGAGGCGGTGGCGGTGGCGGCCACCGGTAAACTCTTATCCGCGGCAGAAATAAAAAGGCTTTGCACTCAAGTGCAAAGCCTTTCTTTATGTTAAGCCCGTTGTATAGTGTTGGATACTTTCACTGGTATCTTAATCAACGAATAGTAAGACGTCGAACAATCAGTGAACTAAAAAACGGCTTGCGCCGTTTTTTAGTTTCGTTTTACTGGTTCAGTTTTCTAAGTATGAGAGAAAGGATAAATAGGACCGTACTGGTTAGGATGAATAGGGGTCCTGGTGCAACGTCGAGAATCTGTGAAAGGATAACGCCTCCGCCGGCAGAGAGAACACCGAACAGAACGCTAGTCGTCATGAATCCATGAAGACTGCGACTGATGTTTTTTGCCGCCGCCGCGGGGATGATAACAAGCGACCCCATGAGCAATGCTCCGACGAACCGGATGCCGAGTGCGATGGATAGCGCAAATATCAGAAGATAGACAAGGTCTAATTTGCGATTGTTGATACCGACTGAATGGGCGAGTTCATCAGACAACATGCTTAAGGCGAGTTTTTTATGGATCGCGATCAGCGAGCCAATAATGCCAACCGATAAGAGAACGGACATGATAGATTCCATAAGTCCGAGTGTGCCGATATCCCCAAAAAGAGCCTCGAGGAGCTCGTGCTCAGGAATAAACAAGATACCAAGGGCAAGGCTTGCGGTAAAAAAGATTCCGACGAGTGTATCGACGGGGAGTTCGGTTTGATACTTTAAGACCCAAATGCCGACCACGGCAAGGAAGAGGGTCGTGAAAGCGCCGATAAACGGATTGACATGGAACGCTAATCCGAGCGCAATGCCGGGAAGGGCAACATGCGACAGGGCGTCGCCAACAAGCGCCATGCGCTTGAGGATCACAAAGCTGCCGAGTAGGCTCGCGCTTGCTGCCACAAATACAGCCGTGATAAGGATTTGAAAAAAAGTGAGATCGAGGGTCATGATGTCGAATGATTATGATTGGTGTGTCCCATATGGTTATGTGCGTAAAAACCGCGCTCGCCCCCGTAGAGAGTTTGCAGGTGCTCTGCCTTGAGAATTTCGTCAGGAATACCGTAGCAGACTTGCTGATGGTTGAGACACATGACATTGTTCGCGTACTGGTACACAATGGAAAGGTCATGGGAAATGAGAAGAACGGTGAGCCCAAGCGTTTCGTGCAGATGGGAGATCATCTTGTAGATGGATTCCTGCCCGTAGATATCGACATCGGCGGTTGGTTCATCAAAGAGTAATACGGTAGGGTTGTCTAATATGGACCAGCCCACAAGAATGCGCTGGCGTTGTCCGACGGAAATCTCACCGAAGCCTGCCTTAAGGATCGGCGTATCAAGTTGGACGTAGTTCAATATCTCCCGGATTTTTTCCGGAGTCGCGACTTTTCCGCGCAGTCTAAAAAACTCCTCAACGGTGAGGGGGACATCGGTTTCAATTTCCATGCGCTGGGGAACATACCCTATCTTGGTGTTCGGAGCCCAGGTGATGGTGCCGGAATACGGCGTCAATCCGAGCAATGCCTTAAATAGTGTGGTTTTGCCGGCGCCATTTGGACCGATAATGGCAAGCGTTTCGCCCTTGGCGACCGAAAAGCTTAACTTTTCGATGACAGGGGAAGATTCCTTTCCTACGATTAGATTCTCAACTTTTAGTACCTCCATATATGTGGTAGTATAGCATAAATGGAAATATGTGACATGAGACAAAGTTGCATGTCCCGGCGCGCATTACTATGAATATACTTACTCTTATTGGCTTATTGGTCGTTTTCGCAGTGATCGTAATTGTAGCGATCTATTTCTTGTTAAAAAGGCTCACCCCTCAACCGGAGGAACGAAAGGATGATCAGTCGATGATGATGCTACAGTCACAGATCAACGATATTGCAAAGATGCTTGATACTAAATTGACGCACTCTCGAGAGGAGATGCAGTCAACATTTAGCCGATCGCGCGACGAAATGCAGAACGCAGTTCGTACCCAATTCACAGAATCTCAAAAGTTGATCAAAGACATCACCGAGCAAATCGCGCAAGTGCAGGAGTCTAATAAACAGGTATTTACTATCGCAGACCAGCTACAGAATCTTGAAAAGGTATTGAAGAACCAAAAGCAGCGTGGCAACTTGGGAGAGGCAAGTCTGGAATTGGTCATGAGTAATATTTTGCCGCCGACCGCATATAAGACGCAGTATGAGTTTGCGAACAAGGAAAAGGTGGACGCAGCGATCATTACCAAGGAAGGGATCATTCCGGTTGATGCAAAGTTTTCGCTTGATAACTATAGCCGCATCATCGCGGAAACGGATGAGGCAAAAAAGGAAGAACTCGAAAAAGAATTTAAAAATGATCTTAAGAAGCGCATCGATGAAACGGCAAAGTATATTCGCCCGAATGAAGGCACATTGCCGTTCGCATTCATGTATATTCCTGCCGAAGGTATCTACTACGACCTGTTGATTAACGAAGTAGGTGCGGTTAAGGTAAATACGCGAAGCCTGATCGATTACGCATACAAGGAAAAAAACGTCATTATCGTTTCACCTACGACGTTCGCAGCATATCTGCAGTCGGTGCTTTACGGATTTCGTGCATTCAAGATCGAAGAAGGAGCAAAAGAGATCCGCAAACGAGTCGAAGACCTTGGTAAGCATATTGCAAGTTACGATATGTATATGCAGAAGTTGGGTACGACACTAGGGACAAGTGTGAACCACTATAATGCCGCATATAAAGAACTCAGCAAGATTGATAAGGATATCCTGAAGATATCGGGCGAGGCAGCGGGGATTGAACCCATGTCGCTTGATAAACCACAAAGCGGAGAATAACGAGAAACAAAAAATGCCCCGCGTGATGCGGGGCATTTTGATATCAGAGGGTGGAACTGTCGAGAGAATCCACGGCAGGCCTGTAGTGCACGTGAACGATAAGACCCTTTTTCACGCAACCATCTTTGCAGGGATTGTCCCGGATCTCAAGCTCAAGCTGGAGCGAGGTAAGGGGGAAGCGCCCAATTTCCCCAAAGAGACCCTCTCCTCGGTGTGTTTCGATCGCCAGGTCGTCTTTCTCGAAGCGGAATTGTCGATTGAGGTGTCTCCTTTTGCCTGGCAGGTCAAGACAGCTTCGCAGGCTTTTAGCATACTCAATGTCCGAGTCTTGTTCGAGAAAGGGGAACATCTTGCGACTGAAGCGCAGCATGCTCGGAACGCAATCCCTGAGGTGAAATAAGCGCTCCTTATCGCTTGGGCTCACTCTCGGATCATTGAAAGTTGCGACGAGTTCTTTGTGCGCGGCCTCCTCTGTTTGCCAGCGCGCGATCTCGTGCATATCGGCCCGTAGTTGCCTGTCCTCTGCGGTTTCAGTTCGAGGTCCGTATTTCCTGTGTCTAAGGCATCTGCATCCGTTCATGGAATTCTCCTCCCATATAGTGAAATAAAAAATCTGCCTATAGTATTAATGTAAATGCAACAAAACGCAAGAAGAGTAAACCACAAAGCGGAGAATAATATATTAGTGTGTCAAAAGCCCCCAAACAAGGGGCTTTTGACACACAACAAAAATTCCTGTATACCAGAAAAAGATAATGCATCATTTACAAACGAATAAAGGGGGTTCGACATGGTGGAACGGCAATTATTAGGGGTCGCATGGGCGTGCTACGTGTTGGTAGCATGTAGTATGATATATCTCTGTTACAGAATGCTGCGCACCCGATATATGAGTGCGACCAAATGCGGGCATATGACCTCGATGTATCCCAAGCGGGGTGTCTACATGCAGCATACTACGGTGTACAGCTCGGGTGGTGAAAAGAGAAGAACGATAGTAGATGTGCCGATCAGCGGAAATGCTCCTAACTATTGCCGGAAATGCTTAAGGGCAAAAATAAAGGAGGGAAGATAGCGTAAAGAGCCGCAAAAGCGGCTCTTTTTGTATAAATTGACATACGTCGAGCTGGCACTATAATAGTGATACATGGCTTTGCAAAAGGTCATTTTTAAAGAAAACTCTAGAAAATAATAGGAGTACGAACTAAGAAGTATGAATAAGGGAGGGTAATTGTGAACCCGCTTACCTCGTAATGCTTACCTCGTACCTCATGCATGCAATGCAAATTAAACCATTAGCAAACCATATCTTCATTGACCCGATCGAAGCCGAATCGATGACGAAAAGCGGGATCTATATCCCAGAGTCGGCTGAGTCAAAGCCGACCACCGGCACGGTGATCGCGGTAGGCGAAGGCAAGATGAATGAGAAGGGTGAGCGCATCCCGATGTCGGTCAAGGTCGGAGATACCGTGTTGTATAAAAAATACGGATTGTCCGAAGTCGAAATCGAGGGAAGGAAATATATGGTCGGTGACGAAGATAACATTTTTGCGATACTTGGATAAATAATAACGAAGTATGAGTAATGAAGCATGAAGTAAGAAAGAAAATGAATTCTTTTGTACCTCATATTACATACCTCATACCGCATATGTAATGAGTAAACAACTGGTATTTAACGAAGACGCCCGGATCGGGTTGAAGAAAGGTGTTGATAAGCTGGCAAACGCGGTAAAGGCGACGCTAGGGCCGAAGGGTCGTGCAGTGGTGCTGGAACGCGGCTATGGAGCGCCGATCGTAACGCATGATGGTGTGACGATCGCAAAAGAAATTGAACTTGAAGACAAAATCGAAAACATCGGAGCGCAACTGATCAAGGAAGTCGCCTCGAAGACCAATGATGTTGCAGGAGATGGAACGACCACGGCGACACTGCTTGCGCAAGTCTTGATTTCTGAAGGTTTGAAGAATGCAACGAGCGGCGTGGACGTTACGGGTATGCACAAAGGCATGCAGATGGCGCACGAAGCGGTCGTAGAGCATTTAAAGAGTTCCGCAAAGAAGATATCAACAAAAGAGGAAATCGCTCAGGTTGCAACCATCTCGGCGCGAGATAATGAGATTGGAGCATTGATCGCCGATGTTATCGAGACTGTCGGGCAGGATGGCGTGGTGACTGTCGAGGAAGCGCAGACTGTAGGTCTGTCGAAGGAAGTGGTCGAGGGTATGCAGTTTGATCGCGGATACGTGTCTCCCTATATGGTAACCAATGCAGAGCGCATGGAAGCGGTCATTGAAGAGCCGTACGTTCTGGTAACAGACAAGAAGATTGGTTCGATCGCCGAGCTCGTCCCGGTACTTGAAAAGATTGTGCAATCGGGAAAGAAGGAGTTGGTGATTGTCGCGGATGACATCGAAGGAGAGGCGCTCGCGACGTTAATTCTCAATAAGATGCGCGGTATTGTGAATGTGCTCGCGATCAAGGCTCCGGGATTTGGCGACCGGAAGAAGGAGTTATTGGAGGATATCGCTATTGTGACCGGCGCGGACTTTATTACCGAAGACCTAGGTCGCAAGTTTGAAGGTGTTGAGTTAATATCGCTCGGTCAGGCGCATCGCGTAGTGGCGACCAAGGATAATACGATCATTGTTGGAGGTAAAGGTAAAAAGGAGAACATCGAAAATCGTGTAGCGCAGCTTAAGGCGCAGCTCGAAACGACCGAATCGGAATATGATAGGGAGAAGTTACAGGAGCGATTAGGTAAGCTGTCCGGCGGGGTTGCCATCATCAAGGTAGGAGCCGCAACTGAAATAGAACAAAAGGAAAAGAAGTATCGCATCGAGGATGCGATCAACGCGACCAAGGCGGCAATAGAAGAAGGTATCGTGCCGGGAGGAGGTGTTGCACTTGTCCGGGCCATCCCGGCGGTACAGAAGCTGATCGACGGATTCTCAAAGAGTCAACTCGCCGAGATGGTGGGTGCAACGATCATTCTTGAGGCGTTGAAGGCACCGGTTCGACAGATCGCAAGCAATGCGGGCTATGACGGTTCAGTCGTCGTAGACAAGGTATTGAGTGGGGCTGAGGACTTTGGATTCAACGCTGCGACTGGCGTGTATGAAAATCTGATCAAGGCAGGAGTTGTTGATCCAGCGAAGGTGACCCGATCTGCGATACAGAACGCTGTTTCTATTGCTTCGATGATTTTGATCACTGAAGTAGTGATCGCTGATATTCCAGAAAAGAAAGACGACCATTCCGCCGCTATGCAGGGCATGATGAACGGGGGTTATTGATTTCGACGCACCGAAGAGTAAAAATCTGAAAGTAATAAAAACAAAAGATCTCACTCGCCCTGAGCTTGCCGAAGGGATGGGAGGAGGCTACTAAAAAATAGCCAGCAAAAAAAAGAAAGAAGCGCCTTGCGCTTCTTTCTTTTACCCCACTTTTTATAAAAAAGTGGGAAGAAGATAGGCTCGACATCTGTCGAAAAAAGTCTTTGACTCAGGTCAACTTTTATGGTATTCCTAAGGCAGAAATTCGACAACTCTATAGGAATGGAAATTCCAATACAAAAGGCAAGGGGGTAGTATGCATCTACTTGATCACAAGAAGAAGGTGGTAAAGGACCCAAGGGCACTGCTGGCGATCGTCGAAGGACTGCGGGCACAAGGCTGCAGGATTATCGTGACAATCGGATCGTGGGACATGTTGCATGTGGGGCATGTCCGATACCTGATGAAGGCGAAGGAAGAGGGTGATGTGTTGATCGTCGGTACGGATAGTGACCGTGCGATCAAGCTGTACAAGAAAAATTCCATGCGCCCTATGGTTGTCCAGGATGAGCGAATGGAGATGCTGTCCTATCTCGAGTGTGTGGACCTTATCCTATTACTCGACGACGTTGACGAAGAAGGAAGGTGGCAGTACGGTCTGATCAAAGAGATTCAGGTAGATACGTTCATCATTACCGACGACTCATACCCGCCGGAGCAGATCGAGGAGATCAAGCAATATTGCGGAGAGGTAAAGATGCTTCCTCGGCAGGCAGAAACGAGTACATCGAATCTGGTCTTCAGGATTCTGCGGGACTGTCTGGCGCCGATCATCACGATGCTTAAGGAAAGGGGGCTGGTATGAATGCGTTCATAAGAAGTTTCCTCGTGCTGTATGTGCCGGTGCTCCATCAGGGGTATATCGATCTGTTTGAGCGGTACCGGCATCGCATCGAGGCATGCTACGTGTTTGGGAACGAGATGATGCGAGAGCTTCAACCCGGCGTGCGCGAGATCAGGGCAATGGATCCGAAGGATGTCGTAAAGGCGATTCGGGGGTTGCGGATATTCCCGCATGTGGAGGTGCTCAACAGGCAGTCGCTGGCGTTCTTGCAGCGACTACACGGACGGCAGATCATTGTCGCGAACGATGAGGCAAGCAGAAGCTTCGTTGAGCACTACTTCCCGGAAGAGTCGGTCGTAAAAGAGTCGGTGTTTCTCCGATGGGATCCTAACCGAGTAAAATTGGAAGTAAAGGTCAACTTCGACTGGAGGACCGTGGACCTCGCCGATAAGGAGGCGATACGGGCCGCGGAGGATGAGGGGCAAAAGACCTCATGCTGGTGGCGCCAAGTAGGTGCGGCGGTGATCCATCCGGAAAGCAGGCAAGTCTTGTTGATGGCGCACAACAAACATCTTCCGAGCGAGCATACGCCGTATGCTGTAGGGGATCCGCGCGACTTTGTGCGGGCGGGCACGAGCCCGGAGCTGGCGTCCACGATTCATGCCGAGGCAGGGATCGTGGCCAGGGCTGCGCGCGAAGGCATCCCGCTCAAAGGCATGCATTTGTATGTCACGGTGTTCCCGTGCACTCCTTGCGCTGGCCTCGTAGCTGAATCTGGAATTTCCCGACTGTACTTTTCTTCCGGGTGCGCTTATCTGGAGGGAGAAAGCATTCTCAGGAGTCGGGGGGTCGAGATCGTCCATGTGGCATGATAGCCCTACTGAGAATAAAAACAAGCCCCGCATGCGCGGGGCTTTTTTGTGGATCCATATCATCCGATCGGGAAGTTGACTGGCAGTGCCTTTCCATCCAGGCCCGGTTTGGGCTGGATGAGATGGTAGTGCAAATGCTGTACGGTCGCGCCGGTGTGGCTTGTTTCGCCAGAACGAGCGATCTTCCCCCATCCTTTGAGGCCGAATTGTTCGATGGCCCATCGGGTGAGTCCTTTTACATGATGGTCGTCGGCATCGCTCATGTCGATGTCGGCGATGAGGTGTTTGTTTCCGATGATGAGGAAGTGATGCTCTGCGTTCTCGTACGGCCATCCGCTACGAGTGAGGATCCAGTCGCCGGAGCGATGTAGGATCGGCCAGGGATGCCAAAGGAAGTGTTCGGGGCAGAACGGGCAGATGCCCGCCTCGATGATTTCAGTAATGGTCTTGCCATACCCTTCGCTTTTGGCAAAGGTCGGGTTGACCAGGTCGGTACCCGAAGTTGATCCGAGTGACGCGCCGGTGTCGAGACGCTCCAGGATCGAGAACGCATACGGATGGTTGTCTGTGCGTATGAGCTCGTCATGGACGGTCCTCCACTGGTGCGGGTTGAACTGGGGGAATGTTGTATCTCCCTCAAATTTACCCTGCACTTGTGTGAAGTACATCCGGTCAGCGAACGAGAGTGCCTGTGCGTAGATCTGAGACCCTCCAATGATGAATACCTCGGGAGAGGGGTTCATCAGATGGATGCCCTGCTGAAGCGATTCGACAAAGACGCAGTTGCGAAACATTTCGGGGTGCGTGCTCTGGCGATGCTTCCACGGTGCGATATTGCGGGTGACGACCACGTTACAGCGGTCGGGAAGCGGCTTTCGGTTGCGGGCGAGTATGGACTCGAAGGTCCGACGCCCCATGATGACCGGCTTGCCGGCGGTGAGTGCTCTGAATCGGTGCAGATCGCTCGGCAGATGCCAGGGCAGACCGCCTTTGTTGCCAATGATGCGATCGCCGTTCATGGCGAAGATGACCGAAATGATCATAGAGAGCTCCTTGTGTATCGCGGGTTACCACGCGACGGGGATCTTGATGTAAGGATGCGGATCGTACCCCGTAAGAATGAAGTCGTCGGGGGTGAAGCCGAAGATGTCGGTGATGTTGGAATTGAGGGTCACGCTAGGCAACGGCCGCGGATCGCGGGTAAGTTGCTCGCGCATGAACTCGATCTGGTTCAGATAGATGTGGGTGTCAGAAATGGTATGGATGAACTCTTTTGCCTTGAGCCCGGTGATCTGCGCCAACATCATCAGAAGGAGTGAGTACTCCGCGATGTTGAAAGGGATACCGATGGGCATGTCCCCACTCCGCTGGAACAGATGCAGGGAGAGCTCTCCCTCTGCGTGATACAGCTTGTAAAAGCAGTGGCAGGGAGCTACGAACACGCGATCTGCGTCGACCGGGTTCCAGGACGAGACGATCAGTCTTCGTGAATCGGGACTGGTCTTGAGATCGTTGACGAGCTGTTGGATCTGGTCCACGGGCTTGGGGCCACCTCCTTCGAAGGCGCGCCACTGTTTGCCGTAGATCGGTCCGAGTTCGCCGAGCGGAAGACCCATGATATCGCAGGTCTTTTGGTCCGCCCACTGGTCCCAGAAGTTGACACCGTACGCCTTGAGATCGGCGATGCTCGTACTCCCCGAAAGGAACCAAAGCAGTTCGCCGATGACAGACTTCCACAGACTCTTCATGCTTTTGGTGGTGATGAGAGGAAACCCCTCAGTGAGGTCGAAGCGCATGGTCCGCCCGCATACAGCGAGATTGCCGATGCCGTGGGGGTCGCCTTTACGCTTTCCATTGTTGAGAACATCCTGGATGAGATCAAGATACTGTTGCATGTGAACCTCCGTTTTCTGGTGTGATATGGATTACTGATTGATAATGATTCTGTCGAAATATAACCATATACAATAAGTATTGTCAAAGAGTGGAAATCTGCAAAAAAAGGAGTCATACTGACGCCAGACCATTAAACACAGAAGGAGGTACTTGTATGGAAGGTCAGAGAAAGATCATCGCCATAATCGGATTGTCAGGCGCGGGGAAGACTGAGGTCGTCGAGTATATTATCGAAAGGTATGGATGGCCAAAAGTATATTTTGGGGAAGTCACGTTCGATGAGATGGCGCGTCGCGGACTGGCAATCAGTGAGGAGAATGAACGGGCTGTCCGCGAAGGTCTGCGTAGCGAGTTTGGTCCGTTGGTTTATGCCGAGCGGGTGATTCAGAAGATCGAACCTATAATCGACACACCGCATGTTCTGGTTGAGAGCCTCTATTCCTGGGAAGAATTTATGCGCTTTAGGGACGTATTCGGGAGCGCGTTTCTAGTTGTCGCGGTACATGCATCGCCGGCGATCCGTTATGCGCGTCTTGCGATACGCCCTAAGCGCCCGTTGACGGCGGCCGAGGCCTGGAGTCGTGACCGATCGCAGATCGAAAACCTGCATCAGGCGGGGCCGATCGCAATGGCGGACTTCCTGATCATAAACGAAGGCGAGCGGGAGGATCTACTGCGGAAGGTGGATGCGCTCGTGAGGAATTTATGATCTACCTAGGGAAGGCGATGGGTTCGGCAATGTTGCCGAACTACAAAGTTCGGCAGGCATCTGCCGAACTTTTTACTACCCTACCAGGAAACCCGTATGACTGGAGGGAGTGCGGGGAGGACGCCATTTTGCAGGTAACGTGCTATGTACGTCATCAGATGACGTACATATTTGACATATATAGGGGGAACAGCTACCGTTTGGGCAGATCTAAACAACTAAAAGGCAGGCAATAAGGAGACCCGTAATGACCGAGGAAAAGAAGAGCCCGACACTGAGATTTGAAGAAGGGATGCGGCAATTTATGAGTATCCGCAAGGGCGTGAGCTATTTCACGGAGCTCGCGGTTGATATGCTTCTTGGCGAGGAGCATATCGGTCACATACGAGCGAGTGGCAGGATTACCATTTCCGGAACGAAGATCGAAGATGATTCCTCGAGAATCATGTCCTATTCTAATACGTTCACGCTCGAACAGTGGAAGGAGATCAGCGCAAAAGCAGAGGAATTCGTAAAAAAATGTGCCGAACGGGAGGTAAGATTTGGTCCTGCATTCGGAAGACTGGAGGCTTTGGCGCGACAGACGTTTTCCGAAGATACGCCGTTCGGTCATGCTGAAATCGTTAGGAATGGACACGATCATTTGGCGATCGCCGGCGGCAAAGGGCAATGGGAAACATATTCTCCAGGTATCTATACATACAACAGTGCTCACTATAAGGGCGAGGAAGTAAAGGTTGGATACCGCCCCGTAACCGAGCAGAGAGTAAGGGGTGTAAATAACCTGGAGGACGAGATGCTTCTGCAGCTCCTCAAGCTGGCCGACTTCGGCGAAGCGGAACAGCCGAGCAACAGTCACGCAAAGGAACCGCAACCGCAAGCGGTTGGTGATTGCGCGATCTTTGCCGACCGTGGCGAAATGTAAGCCAGTACAGGCCCCGCACATGCAGGGCCTTTTTTGACGGATTGACAACAGAATGGAAGGTGGGTATTACTGAAGTAGTCCATGAGAAGGATTCTTAAGGAGGTCTTCTATAATGATAAAGTTCATAGAGCAAAAGGATGGAAAAGTGCTTGTGGACGTATGCGAGTCAAAGGGAGGTATCCTATGTGGCATATTCAATGAGGAGGGGCAATTCAGGGTATTTCAACGATATTTCGAGGGAACAAGAGCTCGGACGTTTTCTTCAAGCGAATTATACATGCTGGCGCAAAAGAGCGAAGAACTCGAGCGGCTCTACGAAGAAAAGTGTATAGCCCTGGAGGGGCAGATAGAAGAACCCGACCCCTGGAAAGAATTCTTCGAGAAAGACGAGTAAGGGCCTCAATCGGGGCCTTTGTTTTACCTCAAGCAAAATTGACATATTTATATTTGAATTGTATAAATTGAGCAGCAGTTTGATCACAATCCAGGGAGGTTGAGATATGTCCAAAAAGCTTAGCTTTACGGAGCATGGCGTTTGCCAAAACGTAATGAGGGGCAGCTGGCGCTTAGGGGCGGTCAGTACGTTGGGTGGGAAAAGAGCGTTTCTGTGTTTGCACGGAGCTCAGAATGGGCACTGCTATTCTTCTGCGGAGTTGAGGGAGATCGCCGACAAAGTGGATGAATTACAGGAGGGGGAGAGCAAAAAAACGGCGTTAGTGTTTATTCAAGTAGATGGTCCAGTCGGGGCCGCACTAATTGTCCACAACAGAAAAGGGGCTCTCGGAACGATAAATATAGACGGGAGATGGCCCGGGAGATGGAAGTCGTGGCAAAATTCCAATAGACGCTCGGTTTCTCCAGAAGAAATGATGGAGATCGCAGTCAAATGCGCCGAGCTCGCAAGGAAATAGCAGCACATTATGATAATTGACAGCTAACCGGTTAAAACGCATTATACGAACAGCAGATTGAGTGTAAATTTATAAGAAGATCAAGGAGGCGGTATGGATTCAGAAATAGGATTCGATGATCGGAATGCGGTAACCGATGTAAGAAGAGGATCTACTGAGTTTTTGGGGACTATCGGCGATTATAGCGGAGAAGTATCATTTCAATCTCAATATGGCCTATGTCAGTATGGCCCGTTGGTCGGACGCAGGTATACTGCCGCGGAGTTGCGCAAAATAGCCGATAAAATCGATGAAGTTAAGCGGAAGAGCGATGTCGAGGTACTGGTGGTGGCATGTGAAGCGACTATGACCCTGAAACAGTTTCCTATGGTTCAGGATCCGCCAGTTGAATCCCCATTGGTATTCAATGGGGAAGGCACCGGCTACGCCGGCATCCTAAAGGAAGGGCACCTTATTGGAGCAATACGTACTCGAGGACCGGAATTCGGCAGATTGTTTTTGCATTACCCTGTAATGCGTACCGGACTGACGGACGCCGATAAGGCGGCGATTATCGCAAAATGCCGCGAGATTGTCGCATCCGCGACGTTCTAAAGCAAAGCCCCGCACACGCGGGGCTTTTTGTTTTAGCATCTCGATTGCGAGCTGTAAAAAAGCGATAAGAATGAACGCGGAAAATGCCAACAGAATCCGAGGTGCGGGGACCCGTTGAAAAACGGGCGCACCCTCGGATTCGTAAGGAATTTTTAAGGTCATTCCGCTTTTTTTACTTTGCTCGCGCTTTTTGGCCTACTTTTACTAAAAAAGTAGGAAAAACATTTATTTAAAAATTTGAAGTGGATTCCCGCCTCCGCGAGAATGACAGCGGAGCGCAGCGAAAGTGTTGACACCCAGTCAACTATCTGTTATTCTCACAGAGTCAAATTATATCAGCAGTGATGTTGGTATCGATTGCAACAAAAGAAAAGTGAGCGAAATAATCTTTACGAAGATTTAGTTGAAACACCAAAGGGACGGGTGGATTACTAAATCCGCCCGTTTTTTCTTTGCGATAAAAACACTATGAAATTCATACTCGGTAAAAAAGTAAAAATGACTCAGATTTGGAGCGGCGACAGGCAGATCCCGGTAACGGTACTGCAAGCTGGTCCGGTAACGGTAACGCAGATTCGCGGAACCGAAAAGGATGGATACGAAGCGGTGCAGGTTGGATTTGATAAATCCGACAAAAAGGCAAACAAGCCGCTCGCTGGCCATTTGAAGGATCTGGGAAACTTCAAGACCTTGAAGGAATTCCGGGTTGAAGGGAGCGATCTTAAAGTAGGTGATGTCATCGATGTTGCACAGTTCGCAGAAGGCGATGTAATAAAGATTAGCGGTTTGTCGAAGGGACGTGGATTCCAGGGCGTTGTAAAGCGACATGGATTCGGAGGCGGACCAAAGACGCACGGCCAGAAGAATCGACATCGTGCACCGGGATCGATTGGATCGACTGCAACGCAACGCGTTGTGCCGGGACGAAAGATGGCTGGACACATGGGCCAGGAACGATTCTCGATCAAGAACCTTAAGGTTGCTGCGATCGACAAGGAAAATAATCTTTTGATGGTCCACGGACCGGTTCCGGGAATGCGGGGAACGCTGATTGAGGTGCGCGGCTAAAGCCGAGGCATCGAAGCAAGTAAGCTCTGTATACATATCGATACACACATTTATGAAAGTTGATATCTTAAACTATAAAAACGAAAAGGCGGGAACGATGGAGATGCCGGAAGTGATGGTCACCACCAAGTGGAATCCGGACCTCGTGCATCAGGCGCTCGTGACGCATCTTGCGAACAAGCGCGATCCTTGGGCTCATGCCAAAGGACGCTCTGAAGTACGCGGAGGAGGCAAGAAGCCGTGGAAGCAGAAGGGAACTGGCCGAGCACGACATGGCTCGATTCGATCTCCGCTGTGGATCGGTGGAGGCGTAACGCATGGTCCGAGTAAGGACCGTGATTTCTCAAAGAAGATCAATAAGAAGATGAAGCGACTCGCTATCTTCTCTGTCTTCTCGAAGAAATTTACCGATAACAGCGTTACCATCGTGGATTCATTCTCAAAGGTAGGAACCAAGACAAAGGAGTGGGCTGACGCATTGCGAAATTTCGTCGACCTTCGATCTAAGACCGTTGTCATCTTCTCGACTGAGAATCGACAATTGGCGCAGGCATTGGGGAACATCAAGAATGTTGACACATTGAACCCGGCATCGATCAACGTCTATGACTTGATGAAGTACAAAAACGTCATCATCGAACAGAGTGCGATCGCGGAAATCGAACAGCATTACAAAATATAAACTATGGCCATTGCAAAGAAATCAAAAACTGAAGAGGGAGCGAAGAGTGGCGCCTTGAGCACGCCGAAGGGCTCATCAAAAGGAGCTTTGCGAAGCCCGGCGAATGAGTTTATAATAAAGCGCCCGTTGATCACCGAAAAAGCGTATCACATGAGCATTGCAGGACAATACGTATTTGTGGTGGATAAGCACACGAACAAGTCCGAGATTGCAAAGGCGATCAAGAGCATCTACAACGTCGACCCGATTTCCGTGAACACGGTCACTATCCGGGGAGAGCGACAGAAGTTCCGCGGCGTTGCCGGCAAGAAGACGACCACCAAGAAGGCGATTGTCACTTTGAAGCCAGGGCAGAAGCTCGACATCATGCCTTCCTAAAAAACCGACAACCGATAACCAACAACTAGAAACAACAATACAAACCAATGAACCGATCAGCCGTTGTAGGTTGTAGGTCGTAGGTTGTAAGTTAATTTGTATGAAAAAATATTCACCAACAACTCCATCGCGACGTCACATGACTGTTGTCGACTATAGCGTTTTGACCAAGATCGAGCCGATGAAAAGCGCGCTCATCCGAATCGCACATCGCGCAGGTCGCAACAACCAAGGCCGCATCACGACTCGTCATCAGGGCGGAGGCGTCAAGCAGCTCTATCGCATGGTGGATTTCAAGCAGAACAAGATTGATATTCCGGCACGCATCGAAGCAATCGAATACGATCCGTATCGCTCAGCGTTTATCGCCCGAGCGCTTTACAATGACGGCGAAAGACGGTATATTTTGGCTGGAAAAGGCATGAAGGTGGATGATGTGATCATCACTGCGGAAAGTGCCCCGGTAAAGGAAGGAAATCGTTCGAAACTTAAGAACATTCCGACTAGTTACATGGTCTACAATATAGAGTTTCAGCCGGGAAAGGGCGGACAGATGGTGAAATCTGCCGGATCCTACGCTCAGGTATTGGCACATGAAGGAAAGTACACGAGTCTTAAGTTGCCATCAGGTGAAGTCCGCAAGGTTTTGACCGAGTGCTACGCAACGATGGGTCAGGTATCAAACAACGAGCATAACCTGGTAAATATAGGAAAGGCAGGACGTTCCCGACAGATGGGTATCCGACCGACCGTTCGTGGTACTGCCATGAACCCGGTAGACCATCCATACGGTGGAGGTGAAGGTGTACAGCCACGCGGAACTAAGCGTCCGAAGACCCTATGGGGTAAGGTGACAGGAGGTCGCAAGACGCGCAACACAAAGAAGCGTTCGACAGACTTGATCATCAAGCGCCGCGTATCAAAGCGGAATAAATAATCTGAAAATCAACTAACGAAATTCAACCAATCAACTAACATGGCACGATCATCCAAAAAAGGTCCATACGTAGACGTAAAACTCATGAAAAAGGTGGCTGCTTTGACGCACGACGACAAAACGGTCATCAAGACGTGGGCGCGTAGTTCCGAGATCGCGCCTGATATGATCGGACGAACGTTCGGCGTGCATAACGGAAAGGATTTTATCCAGGTCCGAGTCACGGAAGAAATGGTCGGACATCGCTTGGGAGAGTTTTCACCAACCAAGAAGTTCATCCGACACGGAGGTAAGTTGGCTAAGGAAGCGGATCGCAAGGCAGCGCAGAAGAAATAACCAATAACCAATAACCGATAACAAATAACCGATAACAAAATTCAGAATGAGCGCATCAGAAAGCGCACCCCGTTATAAGTTATGGGTTGTAGGTCACAAGTCATTTATGAAACAGCAAACAGCAAAATTGAATCATCTCCGCATGGCTCCGAGAAAAGTGCGTTTGATGGCAACGGTCATCAAGGGGTTGTCGGTCAACGATGCGCAGGCACAGTTGGCAACCAATCCAAAGCGCGCAAGCGAGCCGGTGTTGAAGTTGTTGCAGTCGGCGATCGCAAACGCGGTCAATAATGCAAAAATGGATGCATCAAAGCTCATTGTCAAGGAGATCCGGGTGGATGGCGGACCGATGCTGAAGCGCTGGTTGCCGCGAGCCCAAGGACGGGCAACGCCGATCCAGAAGAAGAGTAGTCACATCACGATCGTGCTCGAAGAGTCCGACAAGGTGAAGGCGCCTCGCTTCACGATGGCAAAGAAGGTTGAAAAGATCACCAAATCAAAGGCAGAGACCATTAAGAAGGTAGCCGCGAAGACTGAGAAGGCGGAGAAGGCGGAAGACAAGGAAGCAAAGACAAAGACAAAGACTGAAAAGGCAGAGAAAACGACCAAGGTCGCAAAGGAAGGAACCAAGCGAAAGATGTTCCAGAGGAAATCTATCTAACACACTGTATTAGTAACCACTATGGGTCATAAAATAAAACCAACTGCATTTAGGGTAGGCGTGATCAAGGATTGGACGGCTCGCTGGTTCCCGAAGGGTGTCAGCTTCAAGGAATACTTGGAGGAAGACGTAATGATTCGCAAGATCATTGCCGACAAGATCGGAGCCGCAGGTATTGATTATGTTGCGATTGAGCGTTTCGGCGATTCGATCCGCATCCATATCAAGGCCGCAAAGCCGGGATTGATCATTGGCCGCGGAGGAAAGGGGATTGAAGACCTCTCGAAATTGCTCGATAAGAAGGTGGCTGCTATTCGCGTAAAAAACGGAAGCAAAAAACTTACTGGAATCAGCATGAATATCGAGGAGTTGAAACGATTCGACGTATCCGCAGCGGTAACGGGCTATAATATCGCCCGCGATTTGGAGCGACGCATGCCGTTCCGCCGTATCCTAAAGAAGACGCTTGAGAACTTGATGCAGACTCGCGAAGTAAAAGGTGCAAAGATCCGCGTTTCGGGCCGTTTGAACGGAGCCGAGATCGCGCGAACCGAGCAGCTCGCAAAGGGAACTATCCCGTTGCAAACTATCCGAGCAGACATCGATTACGCTGAAGCGACTGCCTATACGACCTATGGAACCATTGGTGTGAAGGTATGGATCAACAAGGGAGAAGTGTTCAAGGACAAGGAGCAGGAACCAGTAAAACGGCAACCGCGCCACGATGAACGTCGCCCAAGAATTGAGAGGAAAGAAACAAGAAACTAAGTAACGTAAACCTATGCTTATCCCGAAAAAAGTAAAACACAGGAAGTGGCACAAAGGCAGGAGCCGGACCCGTACGGTTGAAACCCGAGGATTGGACCTTGCGTTTGGATCGTTCGGAATTCAGGCACTCGAGAGCGTTTGGTTGAACTCACGCCAGATCGAAGCTGCCCGAAAATCCATCACTCACTTCACGAAGCGTGGAGGTAAGATCTGGATTCGAGTATTCCCGGACAAGCCAGTTACCAAGATGCCGCCTGAGGTTACCCTCGGAGGAGGTAAGGGTAATGTGGATCACTATGTGTTCCCGGTGAAGCCAGGAAGAATGTTATTCGAGATTGACGGAGTTAAGGAAGAGGTCGCACGCGAGGCATTCCGCCGAGCAGGCCATAAATTACCAGTTAAAACAAGAGTTGTAATAAAATGAAAAAGCAGGATTTCCAACAATTGAAAAGCAAATCGCACGCCGAAATGCAGAAGGAACTGCACGAGACCCAGGTTAAGTTGCGGGACTTGAAGTTTGACCTTGCAGCTGGTAAAGTAAAGAACGTTTCTGAGATTAAAAAGCTCAAAAAGGTCGTTGCGCAGTTATCTACACTGATCACTGGGAAAAAAGAGGCATAAAACCACTACTATATTATGGCAGCACGAAAATTACAGGGAACGGTTGTTTCCGACAAAATGGACAAGACGCGAGTAGTAGCGGTGAGCCGTCTCGCAAAGCACCCGGTATATCAGAAGATGTACAAGGTAACGGCGCGCTTCAAGGCGCACGATGAGCAGAATGAATATAAGAAAGGCGATGTCGTGGTTATGGAAGAGACACGACCGCTGAGTCGCGATAAGCGGTTCCGCATCGTCGGAAAGATCTAAGTTTTATTTGAACGGATACTATGATACAAGAACGATCAATTTTAAAAGTTGCTGATAACTCCGGAGCAAAGACCATCCGCTGTTTCCGTATCTTGGGAGGAACTCGACGTAGGTATGCACGTATTGGTGACGTATTTGTCGCTTCGGTGCAGACTGCAGAGCCTCGCAAGTCGGTAAAAAAGAAGGATGTTGTAAAGGCAGTTGTTGTGCGACAGCGCAAGGCGACGAAGCGACCGGACGGATCATACATCCGATTCGATGAAAACGCGGCAGTTATTTTGAACGCAAAGATGGAACCGAATGCAACGCGCATATTCGGGCCAATCCCGCGCGAATTGAAGGAAAAGGGATTCGAGAAAATCGTTACGATGGCAGAGGATATCGTATAAATCAACACTACTATGCGTATTAAAAAAGGTGATACAGTTAAAATAATACAGGGCAAAGAGAAGGGGAAGACCGGAAAAGTGTTGCGAACCATGCCGAAGGACGAGCGAATTCTTGTGGAAGGGGTTAATTTGTACAAGAAGAACGTAAAGCCGAAGAAGCAGGGAGAAAAGGGACAGATCGTATCGATCCCGCGTTCTATGAACGTATCCAACACCATGCTGGTTTGCCCGGCATGCGGAAAAACGACGCGTATTGGCGCAATGGTCGAGAATGACAAGAAGGTTCGCGCCTGCAAGAAGTGCGGCGCACGAATCAGCTAAGCGCAGTGGTAATCAACGTACGAGCGAATATGAAAGATTTAAACTTAAAGGAAAAATACATAAAGGAAGTCGTTCCTGCATTGAAGGCAAAGTTCGGCTATAAGAACGAGATGGCGGTGCCGAAGATCACTAAGATCGTCGTGAACGTCGGAACGGGCCGCATGAGTCAGCAGGCAAATTTCACCGATAAGTTGCTGCCAGCTGTAGTCAACGAATTGATGGCAATTACTGGGCAGAAACCCCGAACAAATCCGTCGAAGAAATCCATTGCAGGATTCAAAATGCGACAGGGAACTGTTGTCGGAGTGTCCGTCACGTTGCGTGGCGCTCGTATGTACGATTTTTTGGATAAGATGAATAAAATTGTCTTCCCTCGCGTCCGAGACTTCAAAGGTCTGGAAACGAAGGGAGTTGATTCCGCTGGGAACCTTTCCCTCGGATTTAAAGAACATACCGTGTTCCCGGAAATCACCCCGGAGAATGCAAAAGCGGATTTTGGCATACAGGTAACGGTTGTTTCTCAGGTAAATACCCGAGAAGAGGCGGTCGAAATGTTCCGGTTGCTTGGCGTACCGTTGAAAAAGGACTAAGGCGTATTATTTACTAAACTATCATGGCTAAAAAATCAGTTGTCGTAAGATCACAAAAAGAACCGAAGTATCCGTCCCGTGCAACGAACAGGTGTTTTAAGTGCGGACGAGGCCGGGCATATATGCGCGATTTCGGTCTTTGCAGGATCTGCTTCAGGGAAATGGCATCAAAGGGCGAAATCCCGGGAGTAAAGAAAGCGTCCTGGTGAAATAACCAACAACCAATAACCGACAACCGACAACGGCATACAGTCAGAATATATCAGAGAGTGCATTCCGTTGTAGGTTGTAGGTCGTAGGTTAATTGTTAAATATATGTATATCGATCTATTGACACAAATTAAAAACGCCCAGGCGGTAAAGAAGGAATCGATCAAGGTGCCATACACCAAGAACGACGAGCGCATCCTGGAGATCCTTGCAAGCCGCAAGTACATCACCGCATACGACAAGAAGGGCCGAGCCCCGAAGCGTGTATTGAGCATCGACCTCAAATATGAGGACGGTGTGGGAGCGATCGAAGGAGTTCGTTTCGTAAGCCGACCAAGTATTCATATCTACAAGGGATGTGACGAGATTCGACCTGTAAAAAACGGACGAGGACTCGCGGTTGTATCGACACCGAAGGGAATCATGACCGGAGAAAATGCCCGCAAGGAAAAGGTAGGAGGAGAGATCTTCTTTGAGATCTGGTAATTATTAATAAACGATAGCTGGCGACTGGCAATACGCTGGTCATAAGTTAAAACACTATGTCAAAAGTTGGAAAAAAACCGATAATCATTCCTGAAGGAGTCACCGTTACGTTTGATGGCGCTGAATTGGAATTGAAGAAAGGAGAGCATACCGTGAAAATGGCCGTGCTTCCGTTCGTAAAGACTGAAATTGGAGATGTCGCCATTGATACGGAGGGGACCATGAAGAATGGAATCACCTTCACGATCGACAGCACCACCAAGCAGGCAAAGTCGAACTGGGGAACTATGCGTGCATTGACTGCAAACGCGATCGAGGGCGTATCAGGAGGATTTACTAAGGTATTAGAGATCGAGGGAGTCGGATATCGCGCAGCGATGGACGGCGAGAACCTCGTGCTTAATATCGGTTTTTCCCATCCGGTAAAATATGCGCCGCGACCGGGTATTAAAATTTCCGTTGAAAAGAACGCCGTAACGATAACCGGAATAGATAAGGCAATGGTCGGACAGACTGCCGCTGAGATCCGTAAGATAAGGAAGCCGGAGCCGTACAAAGGTAAGGGTATCCGATATCGCGGAGAGGTTGTTCGCAGGAAGCAGGGTAAGAAGGTTGGCAAATAATGAATTGTTGAAAAAACGCATATGAACAAAACACAACAACTCAATCAAATAAAGGAACGCCGACGAATTCGAACCCGCGCAAAGCTGTTTGGGACAATGGAGCGACCCCGACTTTCCGTATTGCGAACTAATCAGTTCACATCAGTCCAGCTGATCGATGATATGACTGGCAAGACATTGGCAAGTGCATCGACCCGGGATATGTCCGCCAAAGGCGGATCCGCCTCGGGCGGAAAGAATAAAGAAGGAAAGATCACTAAGGCTGAGGCATTGGGAGAGATGATCGCCAAGAAGGCAAAGGAGATCAAGATCAACGCTGCGGTATTCGACCGCGGAGGATATAACTACCATGGTCGAGTAAAGGCAGTAGCAGAAGGTGCTCGTAAGGGCGGCCTCCAAATCTAAGAAGTATGAATACTACGCAACAGAAAACAACAACCCAGCCGACAGAACGCAAGAGCTTTGGCGGTCATGGCGCGCCGCGCCGAGATCGCAATGACGGACGCCCGGTCGTAAAGTCGGAATATAAGGACAAGATCCTCGATCTGCGCCGCGTTACGCGCGTTGTCGCGGGAGGTAAGCGTATGAGCTTCCGCGCGACTGTCGTTATCGGAAACGAGAAGGGACAGGTAGGAATCGGAGTCGGAAAGGGTCTCGATGTCGCGCAGGCAGTGGACAAGGGCAAGCTCAAGGCAAAGAAGAATCTTATAACGATTCCGCTCAAGGGCCGAAGCATTCCGCACGAAGTGTTGGCAAAGTACAGCGCCGCACAGGTCGTCATCAAACCGGCGAAGCTTGGTCATGGTTTAAAGGCGGGAGGTTCTGTTCGAGACGTTTTGTTGATGGCAGGAGTAAAAGATGCCACCTCAAAAACCTTGGGGACGACAAAAAACAAGCTCACGAACGGAATGGCCGCAATTGAGGCTTTGAAGAAGCTCAAGGTAGTCGTAAAGGGAGGAGTCAAAAAGGCCGAAGCTGTTGCAGAAAAGCCGGAAGTTCAGGAAGAAGCATAAAGACTTTTGATATAAAGATATGTTGCACGAAATCAAACCCCTTCATCCGGGAAAAACCAAAAAGCGAGTAGGCCGTGGCGGTAAGCGAGGAGATAATTCCGGCACCGGACACAAGGGTCAGAAATCGCGCGCAGGCCATAAGATGAACCCGGCCTTGCATGAAATGCTTATCCGTATTCCGAAATTGCGCGGTTTCAAGAACAAGCCGCTCTTCGGGAAGGCGATGGGTATTAACCTCAACGTCATCGACGCAAAAATGACTGACACGCTAGTGACCTTGGAAACATTGGTCGCGGCAGGTGTGATACGCAAGTCCGACACGGACATTAAGATTCTTGGCAACGGAGACGTAACCAAGAAGTTTACCGTCAAGGGATTGGAAGTATCTAAGTCAGCAAAAGAAAAGATCGAGGTAAAAGGCGGATCGGTGGAAGCGCCGACCGTAAAGCCGCCGGTGGTGAAAAAACCGGTAGTGGCAAAAAAGCAAAAATAACAAAAAAGGAGCATATGCTCCTTTTTTGTTATCACGAAGATACGAAAAAGCCGGCACACGAAGTGCCGGCTGGTTGAGATTACGCCTTATTTGACTAGGCGCTCACGACCCTGAAGCCCTTGGTCTTCAGGTAGCGGAGGTGGTGGGAGGGGGCCAGGGGAATGGGCGCATCGCCGATGCGCTCGCCTGCCTCGTCCTTGAGCCAGACCGTGACCGGCTGGCCGTCACCCTGGTAGAAGGGTTGGCGGGTGTCGAAGACCAGACTCGCCGCACGGAAACCGGTGACCGGTTTCCCGTCCCTAATGAAGGGGTTGGAGAACGTCCGGTTCTTCCACAGGGCCGACTCGCCGATGAAGGCGAGCTCCCGGAGGAACGTTGCCTTGCGATACTCGAAGCGTTCGGTGATCGACAACCCGCTCTCGGCGGTTGCAAAGGTGTACCGGGCGATGTAATGCGAGCCGGGGCCTTTGACGTTGCGCCGCTCCTCGCAGCATGCATTAACCAGGTCGTACCCCTTCGCCTTGAGATCGTCGAGGAGTGCAAGGATGGACGTGCCTTCCGTTGCGCCGACGATCTGTTCTCCGGTAAGCGTCGCCGGATTGGATGTCTTGGTCGGGCGACGCGCTATCTGCCTCGTGAAAGGAGGGACGCTGTCGAGGGTGGGGAATCTGAACTGCAACGCTATTACCGAGAACTTTCTCCCTTTGGGAGCTGCCATGCTACACCTCCTGGGGTGTGGTTGTGAGCGATATTTCTATCACTCGGTTAAAGAGCTATGGTGAACATAAATATATTAGCACATATATATAATAATGTCAAGGCATTTTAAAAGGGAGCCTCTCTTGGTCTGGAGAATAGTAGGTTTTTCGTAAAAATCTCTTGCATAGACTCGATTTTTGCCCTATACTAATTCCACTAATAGAGCCCTTTCCTATAGAAGGGCAGTACTAATTCATGGAAAAATATCTGAAAATTTTCAAGTTGAGGGATTTGCGGATGAAGGTCTTGACCGTTGGATTCCTGTTGGTGTGTTTCCGGATCCTTTCGGCAATCCCAATTCCGGGAGTTGATAAGATGAGGCTCGAAGAATTCTTCGGTTCGAATCAGTTGTTTAGTTTTGTCGGTATTATGGCCGGAGGAACGCTAAGCAATTTATCCATTATTATGTTGGGTGTCGGGCCGTACATTACGGCGACAATCATCATGCAGTTGATGACCATGATCTTCCCGAAGATGAAGGAGATGTATTACGAGGAAGGAGCTGCAGGACGGGCAAAGTTCAATCGTTACTCTCGCTATCTCACCGTGCCGTTGGCAGGGTTGCAGGCATACGGATTTCTTAACTTGCTTGCGTCGCAGGGAGTTGTCGGAAGTCTTGGTCTGATGGATTTGATCAAGAATGTACTCGTGATTATGGCCGGATCGATGCTGGTTATGTGGATTGGTGAATTGATTTCAGAGCAGAAGATTGGTAATGGTATTTCGTTGATCATCTTTGCGGGTATTGTGAGCGGTCTTCCGCAGACGATCATAAACATTTTGCAGACATACAATCCGAGTGATCTCCCGACCTATATTGGATTTGTAATCGTGGCGATTGCGGTTATCGCGGGCGTTGTATATATCAACGAAGGCGAGCGCAAGATTCCGGTTTCGTACGCGAAGCAGGTGCGTGGTACCAAGATGTATGGTGGCGTTTCAAGCTATTTACCAATCAAGGTAAACCAAGCAGGCGTTATACCGATCATCTTTGCGATATCATTGCTCCTGTTCCCGCAATTTGTTGCGCAGATCAGTGCGATCTTTTCAAAGAGCCTTTCATTGAAGCTGACCGATTTTGTGAGTCAGTTTATGAACAATCAGTATTTGTATAGCGCGGCATACTTCCTGCTCGTCGTTATCTTCACGTATTTCTATACGGCAGTGACATTCGATCCGAGTGAGATTTCAAAGAATCTCCAGCGTGCGGGAGGATTCATCGCAGGCATCCGCCCAGGAGAGTCGACAACGACCTTCCTAACCAAGGTCATCAGTCGCATCACCTTGTGGGGGGCAATCTTCCTTGGATTGATCGCGATTCTGCCGAATATCGTCCGCATGTTCACCGGCATTGCCGTGTTGACCATCGGAGGAACCGCGATCTTGATTGTGGTATCCGTTGCACTTGAAACGATCCGACAGATCAACTCCCAATTGATCATTCGAGAATATGAGTGAAGATCGGAAAAGAAAAACGAAAAATGGAATTAGAAAAAGCCTCGCTCACGCGAGGCTTTTTTGCAGTGCTTGCCTCGTGGTCCGCCCGGGGCGGACTTTACGGGGTCATTCCGAGCCCATTCGACAAGCTCAGGGTAAACTCCGCGGTACTCTATGAAGTCGAGGAATCTGCAGTTAAAAAAGGCCCCGCAATGCGGGGCCAGGGAGGCTCTACTAGTTGTCGTTATGCTCCCGAATACTCATAAAGACTTCATCGACGCGCGCGATTTCGGCGAGCTCCTTCCTTAGATCCTCGAAGGTTCCAAAGACGGTTAATCGTACCGAATTCTGGTTTGTGTAATCTTTGGTTTCGACGCAGAGGAGCCCGCAAAGCGGGTCGAAAAACAGTTCCGTATCCTTGCGGTAGTAGACGGGAAGTGCAAAGGGTTCACATAGCCGACGAAGAGTGGGGAGGGGGTTGATGCGCATGAGATAGCAGTTTGCGACCCAGCGTTCCATCTCGGCCCACGTGAAGCCGCTCGTAACGAATCTATCCTCGACTCTTTGTTTGATGGTCTGAGACCCCCATGCAAGGAGGTCGGCTTCTTCCTCGGGGGTGAGTTCAAATATAAGGTTTTCGAAACGCGAGGCGATCCGAAACACTTTTTCCCGAGATATTCGTGTCGTTTCTCTAGTTGCTTGTCGAATGGATTCCCATACATCATTTGCCTCATCAAGGCGCACCAATACATACCCATTCTTTGCCATGATTCCCATTTGCTATCCCTCCTCTTTCGTCCCAAATTTAGCATTCGGGCGTGCTAGCGTTGGTCGCCACCCATATGGCCGCCGGAGCGGAGTGCTAAAGTACGATAAAACCATGCACTTATTATTCAAAATTGTCAATAGAACATATTGACAAAAATATGGATTAGGTACATAATTTATCCAGCAGTTGATTTTCAAACCAGAGTTTCAAGGGAGGAGCAATGAGAGAAGCGTTTGTATATAACAGTGCAGCGCAGACCGCAGGAAGAAATTCCACGCTGTGGATCTGCAAGGATGGGGAGCTGTATTCGTTCTCCGGCAAGTCGATCCGGGGTGTGGTGGAGGTAACCGGGAACAGTCCCGTGATAAAGGATACGAAGGGGCGGCCGGCCTCGATCTACCGCCTCAAGCTGGCAGAGGGTGCGGTGCCGTGCGTATTGATCTCGTCCATGCACGGGCGGCTGTGGCCGGACGAAGGCCTGGAAGCTGCCCGTAAGCGGGTTGAGCGGCAGTTCGCGCTCGAGGAGCTTTCTCCGGAGAGCTTTGTAGCTGCGATGATGCGGGACTTTCCGCTTACAGCCAATCGGATGGGGTACGGCGAAGAGATCCCGTCGGCCGAAGACTGGGAAAGAAGCAATCGCATAGTGGCGAGGAGGAAGAAATTGGGAACCCCCTAGATCCTCAAAGAAAGCTTTGGAGGCACGTGGACGTGCCTCCTTTTTTTGTCATACTGCCAAAATACTTGGTATACTAAATACATGGCTAAAACAAACATTGAAAATATCGCAGTCGTGTTCTATGGCCCGCCAGGATCGGGCAAGGGTACGCAAGCGCAGCTGTTGGCAGACACATTACATTTATTTCATTTCGACACGGGCGCATATTTGAGAAAGTTGCTCAATAACCCTAAATTCAAGAACGATAAAGCGATCCAGCGGGAGCGCAAGCTGAACGAATCGGGCAAGCTAAACACGCCATCATGGGTTTTGGGTGTGATTATCAAGCAAGTGACGGAGCTTGCAAAGCTTGGACAGTCAGTCGTGTTTAGTGGTTCGCCACGCAACGTATACGAAGCATTCGGTGATGAAGAGCACATCGGATTGCTCGATTTCCTGGCAAAGAAGTATGGCAAAAAGAACGTACACATCTTCTTCTTGCAGATTCCGGACGAAACGACGGTAAAGCGCAATACGCATAGAACGATTTGTTCGGTGTGTCGCACGCCGCTCCTGGACGTGAAACATAAGTCGTCCACCTGTCCCTTTTGCGGAGGCAAGGTAGAACATCGCGTTGATGATACGACAACAGTTATCAAGCAACGCTTAAAGGAATATCATAATCGCACCGAACCGGTGATCGCAGAATCGATCAAGCGGGGCTATAACGTGGTCAAATTGGACGGTACGCCAGCGCCGTACAAGATACACGAAGTGATAGGGGAATACTTTCGGTGAGTTGTGTCATTCCGTACTATGACACGGGATCCAGGTTGTATTCTGAATTTTAAACCTTCGCATTTGCGAGGGTTTTGGCTTAATGTAACTATTTCCTGTACTTTTTCTGGAAAAAGTACCAAAAAATCTGCAAGCGAAATAAAAATAGAGGCTTAGTTCAAAAACTTCTTACGAAATAACCCTTCGCCCACTCAGCTCCGCGGGACCCCGAAGGGCTATTTCTGTTGAAGTTTTCTTCGCTTCGCTGATCTCTATTTTTACGGCTTGCATCAGATGCAAAAATGCCGTTCTAATATGTTCGCAGACAAAATACAGACATTCATAGCGTGTTATTCCGGCCTCCGAGCCGGAATCCAGGACCCACAAAGAATTTGACAAAAAAGAAAAGCTGAAGCATAGTATATTCAGAAATTCAACAACTAGAAAAGGGAGGGCTTGAAGTATGGGAAATCAGAAATCAGGCATGTTTGTGCTGATATGCCTTGCCGCGCTCATCGCTGTGTTTACCTGGTATGGAGCGGGGGAAAAAAACAAAGAAGACACAGCGCAGGCAGCCGCTAGTGACGTCAAGGTTAAGGAAGTCGTCGGCCAAGTGGTCGGCGGGGCGCAGATCGTATCGGGTAGTCCGCTCATCGGATACGCAGTGTACATCGAAGAGACGAAAACCTGGGGCGCGCTCCATGCGAATGGGTGCCCACCGCAGCTGGGGAACGGATCACGTGTCGTTATGTATCAGAAAGGCACCTTAGGCGAGTGGTACACCTTTCTCCGCTACGAAAAGTAGCTCCCCTCGGAGGCGGATTCGTTCCGCCTCCTTTTTTTACGTAAAAATATAGGGTACACTAAATTAAAATGGTTCGCATTTACACAAAGGAAGAGATCGACAAGATAGCTCGCAGTGGGGCTGTTTTGGCGCGTACGATGGCAGTATTAAAAAAGGAAGTTGCCATCGGAGTAACCTTGAAACATTTAGATGATGTCGCACGGGAATATATTCGTAATGAGGGAGGTGAGCCGGCATTTTTGAATTACCAGCCAGGAGGTGCGGAGCACCCGTATATGGCATCTATTTGTACCTCGATCAATGAGATTGTCGTGCATGGATTCCCGACTGATCGAACGATAAAGGTGGGTGATGTGCTGAAGGTGGATTGTGGTGTCTTGCTGGATGGAATGTACTCCGATTCTGCATTTACGGTTATAGCGGGGAAAGGCACACAGAAGGCTCAGAATCTTGTAAAAGCGACCCACAAGGCCCTGGAAGAGGCTATTAAGGCAATAAGACCAGGTGCCCATATTGGCGATATAGGCTATGCTGTGGAGTATGTAGCAAAACGCTCTGGCGTGAGTGTGGTGCAAGGATTGACCGGCCATGGTGTTGGGTATGGCCTTCATGAAGATCCATATGTCTATAATTATGGCAACAAAGGGGAGGGATTATTATTAAAACCCGGCATGGTCTTTGCGATTGAGCCGATGTTGTGTACAGGAAGAGGACAGGTAAAACAGCTAAAAGATGAAAGCTGGGCAATGGTGGATAAGGGATTGTCTGCACAGTTTGAGCATACAATCGCGATAACAGAGACAGGTGTAAAGATATTGACAAGTCTGTGATTTATGATATAATATATTCATAAATCGCAAATTTAAAACTTCACAGTGAACGGAGGTTTTATGGAAAGCATTCAGTCCCTCCGCGCTAAGGCGCGCAGGGTAGAAGGATTACTTCTTACAGCAGTGATTTGTACGCTGGTTTTGATCTTCATCCCAACGATCGGAGTGAGGATTAACGCCATCCTGCAACCGCTGCAAGCGGTTCTGGGTAAGTAGTGCAACGGCCTAAGGAAAATGGGTTATAGCAAGGACCTTTGAGGCTTGCAAAAAGAGTACAACCTGACAAAAGGAGATGCCGATGAAAAAGCGGTATCGATAAAGTGGGGCCGACCCCCACAGACAATTGAATAGAATACCAAGGGCCTGTTATCGGGGATGCGAAAGCATCCCCCTTTTTTTAACTAGGCGTTGTGACTTTGTGTCGTTGCTGGCGATCCGTCAGTCGACGGAGAGCGTGCAACGCGCCTGAGTGTCGGTGACACTATGCTTTCTACGGCACCGACGAAGTATAGTAGGGTAGATTGACGGAATAGAATATTATATGCATACTAAAAAAAGAATCATACACAAGCTCATAAAGCGAATATACAAAAGGAGGTGGTATTGATGGTTCGAGTCATAAGTAATGATCAATGGCATCCAACAGTCATCGCACTTTCACGAGGGGATGTGTTTTACGCAGGGCACGTAATACCAGACGATGCCGAGCGATATGCACAGGTGGATCGCATTAAAAGCGGCGAGTATCGCATGGTTATAAAAAAACAATGCATTGCCGTCGTAGAGGATATATGGACTCCGTACTCGGGGGCGAACCTTGTGCTGTTTATGCGGGAGGATCGTTCCTATGAAGGAGTACATGATAATCTTTGGTTCGCGAAGCCACAGGAGATAACGAATGCACGAGCAGCATTGACCTATTTTGCCGTACCGCAGATACATATCGTAACGGGGGTCGCCGACGCGGTTGTCTATGGCGACGAGGTGTTGATTCCTGACTACGGAGCCCGCGGGCCGTACGGGTGGGTTCTTAAACGGGAAGATGTGAACAGGTACATAGCGGCATTGCCTGAGATAAGGGATTCTGGGAAGCTGGATCAGACCCATATCTGGATAGAAACGCATGTGCGTCCTGGCGGCGCAAGATACCCGCTGATACGGATCGAGGGATGGAGCAAGGCACCCTATCCGCATTGGGTGAATGCAACGATGTGCGCGGTAAGTGAATACGCAGTAGTATTTGATATCGGTTCACGAATCATCAAGTGTATTACGCTGACGAATATGTTTGTCGAGTGCTTGTATTGTGCCAAGGGGCCATTACGCGGGATCGAAGTCGGTAAGCGGTTACCGACCAATCTCGGCAGACGGCGATGGTAATGAGAAGAATAAGGCTCCGAGCGATCGGAGTCTTTTTTGTGGCATTTTACAAACAAGAAAAGGTACGATACGATATACGATATACATGAGCAGTAGCAGATCACAGAGTATACAGGGAACATTGCCGGTAATCGCGGCACTTTTGGGTAATGGTTTTATTGCAGTCCTCAAATTTGTGGGCTTTTTTATTTCCGGTTCGGGAGCGATGCTATCCGAGGCGATTCACAGTTTTGCCGACACGGCGAATCAGGCATTGTTGATGGTGGGTATTAGGCGGTCAAAAAAGAAGGCGACAAATGAATTTTCATACGGTTATGGGAAAGAGCGATTTCTCTGGGCGTTGATCTCGGCATGCGGTATCTTCTTTGTCGGTGCGGGTGCGACAATCTATCAAGGCATTAATGCTTTGATCAGGCCACAGCATGCGGATGTGACGTATATAGTGTTCACAATCCTTGCAATCTCATTTGTCATAGAATCAGGCACATTGATCGTGGCATACCGAGAATTAAGAAAAACGGGAGGTAAGGCAAAGTTTAAGAAGATTCTCAAGAACGGCGATCCGGCAACCATAGCGGTGCTCTATGAAGATGGGATTGCTGTGTTGGGTGTCGTCGTCGCATTTGTAAGCATCCTATTAACCGAACTCACGGGTGCCTATTATTGGGATGCAATTGGATCGATTGTGATCGGATTGATGTTGGGAGTGATGGCTATTATTTTGATCAATAAAAACCGGGCATTACTTTTAGGGAAGGCGATACCAGAAGAGGTAAAGGATCGGATTATTGAGATTCTCGAGGAAGATCCCGCGATCGAAAGCGTGACTGATTTTCGTTCAGCAATCATGGACGTGGGGAAGTATCGTATCAAATGCGAGGTTGAGTTTAATGGAAACGCCTTGGCAAAGGAAATGTTTGCGCGGGGCGCATTAAGGGAGGAATTTGAAGAGGTGAGGAATGACTATCAGGAATTTATAAAATTCTGCGTCGATTACATAGACCGCGTGCCACGACTCGTAGGAAATCATATAGACAAGATAGAGAAGCGCATCCAGGAAGAATACCCGGAGGTGGTGCATATCGATATTGAGCTCAACTGAAGATATTGACAAAAATAGAGATAAGGTATATAATATAACCATAACAATGTTGATCGGCGTACTGCTGATCTGCCGGTTATATGAACCTTATCAATTGAGAGGTGAGAGATGAATCTAGTAAATGTTCTGATCGGAGTGGTGATTCTTGCGGTCCTCGCTCCCGAGCAGACCGCAATACTAGGGACACGCATTGTGCGAGGACTCTTTCCGATCATCGAGCAAGGGCTTACACTCGCGCTGATGGCGGCGGGAATCATGTTCCTGCTAGGACGATTCAAGTAGGTTAACCGTAACCGACCTGTCCACTTCGAGTGGGCAAAGGAGGCAGAATGAATCCGTATCTGTGCATTATAATGGGGACGCCGCGGCGACTCTTGGGCACGCTGGCAGGTTTGCTGGTGCTGCTCGCGATCATCTCCCCCGAAGCCTTCAACTGGCTCATGCTCCGTGCGTTCAACGCGCTGTGGCCGTGGGCGCAGGTTGTGGGGATGATCCTCGTGGGAGTGGGGATCATCATGGCATTGCTTCCGAAGTCTTCGAAAGGAGGAGGGAAGAAGGATGGATGAGGCGCAGTAATGCGCCTCTTTTTTAACTAGGTGTTGTACTGGCAGAATGGCGAGCGAAGCGGATGCGGGCCTAACTTATTAGAGGGGGTGGACATCCTATGCGTTTCGGGGTTAACTAAATAGAGTAATAATTACAAATTGCATAAGGGGTGGGATATGGACGAAGAAGGATTACTGGGGATGTTACAAGCAATAAGTAAGGCTAACCAAAACTATCCGCCGGATAATTCAATCATTACGGGGTTTCTGGGTATCGGCCTGGGAGTAATAATCGCAATGGGGATCATCGCAGTGATCTTATTGCGCAAAGAGCCATCACAAAAAGATGGATAGGAGGGTGACTGCATGGGGAGGGAAGCTATGGGGATGTTGTTGTTTTGTTTGGTCCTTATCGTGAGTGCAGCGCTACTATTATCGCTCCGCGACGGAGCAGTTTGGCTAATTGGACGATTGAAAGGGCGGATGAAATAATTACCGTTCAGGAGACCAAGGAGGCGATCTGATGATACGAAAGATGTCGTATGGATTCGCAGCCGTACTAGTCGTTGCTATGACCTGGTGGTCAATGGGAGGTACGCGAAACCCCTGCTACTATGTGGTTATGACGGTCGTATGTAGCGTATTGCTCTGGTTGGTGGGTATATTTGCCTGGCACTGGGGAAAGATGGCGGTTCGGTATCTCGGGCTTCAATTAATGTGTGCACTAGGGTATGCGCATCGAACCCCCGAGCTACATCTTCCAGATTGGGAGGATCGGGCGATTGGGGTCCGTCGATACGGTCCGATCAAGGATTATTGGTGGTCGCGGGGGTATTACGCGAGCGTATCGCGTGTCGCATGTCGACATCCCGGGTGCCGAGTGTTTAAAATCACGCAGATATTCAAGGACGCATAACAAGGGGGAGGGCAGCAAGCCCGCCCCTTTTTTCTATAGTGAATTTTACTACAGGTTTGTTGACGAGAGAGGGTAAAAGGGCGTATAATTGGTGCAATCGAAATAAAAGCAGCCCCATTCCGTGCCATACGCTTCTGATGAATTCGGTTGCGGGCACGGAATTTCGTAATTTACACACATGGATAAAAAACCGCGACTTTCGATAATCATTCCGGCATATAATGAAGCCAAGCGACTTCCGTTGACCTTGGTCGACATGAAGCGACATCTGGAGACGGTTGATTTTTCGTACGAAGTGATTGTAGTCGATAATGGGTCAAAGGATAACACAGTCGATATTGTGCTCCGATTTGAGCATCTATGGAACGAGCTTCGTCTGATTGAATGCGCAATCAAGGGAAAAGGTGCGGCGGTACAGAAGGGTATGGAGGAGGCAAAAGGGGAATTCCGCGCATTTGTGGATGCAGATAACTCGATCTCGATCGACCAGGTTATTGAAGCGTTAAAACTGACGGACAAAGGCTATGATATTGTGATCGGATCGAGAGATATCGAAGGGGCAAAACGGGATCAGCCACTGTTTCGTAAATTACCGGGGAAGATGGGGAATTGGTTTATCCAGCTGATGGTATTGCCCGGATTGAAGGATACGCAGTGCCCGTTCAAGATCTTTAGTGAGCGTGCTGCGAATGAGATATTCCCGATTATCAAAGTGAAACATTGGGGGTTTGACGTGGAGATATTGTCATTAGCGAAGCGGCTTGGATATAAAATCAAGGAGACGCCAGCGATATTCATCAACGATCCTAATTCGAGAATAAAATTATCATCGTACATCGAAGTGCTGTGGGAGGTTTGCAAGGTTCGATGGTGGCTGTGGACGAATACATATAAGATCAAGTCGAAAAAACTAAAAAGTAAGAATAAGTAAAAAATAAAATAAAAAGAACAAAACGTACGAATTTAGATGGAATACAAGGTATCGACGAGGCTTGTGACTAAGATGGAGTTAAACTCCTTTGCGGGAGTAAACGAGGAGGTAGCGCAGTAGGACGCCAAATTCATACGTTTTGCATAAAATATGGAATTTCATATAACTAAGGAACGGTTTGAAGAATTAAAAACCGAACTGGAGCAGGAAAAAAAGGAAGGTCGCAATGATATTGCGGAGCGATTGAAGCGAGCGAAGGAATTTGGCGATCTGTCAGAAAACGCTGAGTATTCCGAAGCAAAAGAAGCACAGGCAAAGCTCGAAGCGCACATCATCGAATTGGAGAATATCATCCGCAATGCGGTTATTATTAAGAAATCGCATGGAAAAAAGACAATAGACCTTGGTTCGACCGTGAAGGTTGAAAAGGACAAGAAGGGATTCGAATATACGATCGTCGGCTCCAACGAAGCAAACCCGGAAAAGCGCTTGATCTCCAACGAATCACCACTTGGCGCCGCATTCATGGGTAAGAAGGAAGGGGATATAGTTGAGGTAGAAACGCCAAAGGGTATTGCAAAGTATAAAATTTTGGGAATAGAATAAGTATAAAGCAGAGGCAATATGTCCTCTGCTCTGTGCTATAATAGAACTATCATGTTAGAGAACATTCGCGAAGCAAAACTGGAAAAAATGCAACGCCTGGTCGCCGCCGGAGAGGAGGCGTATCCGCAGGAAAGCACGAAGGATTTTGCAAACCACTATGTAGTGGAACATTTTGATGAACTTACAGAAAAGCCGATGACGCTCGCCGGACGCATTAAGTCTATGCGTGTCATGGGTGCGTTGGCATTTGTGCATATTGAGGATGAATCCGGAAAGATTCAGATATTGGTAAAGCGCGATATCGTCGGCGATGAGCGGTTCGACCTGTTCGCAAATAACATAGACATGGGTGACTTTATCCAGGCGACGGGAACGTTATTCATCACCAAGACAGGAGAAAAGACGCTCCAGGCAGATGCATGGAAGCTGTTATCCAAGGCGATTTTGCCGATTCCGAGCGAATTCTACGGGCTCAAGGATACCGAGGCGCTGTTGCGCAAGCGGTATTTGGACCTGATGATGAACCCGGAGACGCGGGAGCTGTTCAAGAAAAAGACACTGTTCTGGAACACGATCCGAACCTTTTTGAATAACGAAGGATTTTTTGAGGTAGATACCGCGGTGCTTGAAGCGATCCCAGGAGGAGCTGATGCGCGACCGTTCATCACACACCACAACGCGCTTGATCGTGATTTTTATTTGCGCATATCGCTCGAATTACCATTGAAGAAGATGCTCGTTGGTGGATTCGAAAAGATTTACGAGATTGGAAAGGTATTTCGCAACGAAGGTATCGATGCGGAGCACTTGCAAGACTATATCGCTATGGAGTTTTATTGGGCGTATGGAGACATGACAAAGGGTATGGATGCGGTAGAACGCATGTATAAGGAGATCGTAAAGAACGTCATCGGCGAGGAGATGAAGACCGAATACGATGGCGAATTAATCGATTGGTCCGGTAACTGGCCACGAATCGATTATTTCGAAGAATTCAAAAAGGAAACGGGTATTGATCTGTCGGGAGAGGTTTCTGTGGAAATATTGAAACAAAAAGCGAACGAGCTTGGCATACCGTATGAAGCGGCAGATGGCAAAGGCCGCATGATAGATACGATCTACAAAAAGACGGTCCGACAGCGGCTCATTCAGCCATGCTTCCTTACGGGGCATCCGCTAGAAGTGTCGCCGTTGGCGAAGAAGGACCCGAGTGACCCGAAGCGCGTATTGCGCTTCCAGCCGATCGCATGCCGATCGGAGTTGGGTAATGGTTTTTCGGAATTGAACGATCCGCTCGACCAGCGACAGCGGTTTGAGGAGCAGATGAAGCTCCGCGAAGCAGGCGATGAAGAAGCACAGATGATCGACGAAGATTACGTCGAGGCGATGGAATACGGCATGCCTCCGGCGGTTGGCTTCGGCCTAAGTGAACGCTTGTTCTCGTTCTTGATGAACAAGTCGATCCGCGAAACGGTGGTATTCCCGCCGATGAAGGAAAAAGAGTAAACGAAATGAAACAAACAGAAATTCCAACACATGCGTCGTTGGAATTTCTGCCATTAATGAATGATCGCTATGTCCGTAGATAATCCCATCGAAGAGATAAAAGAGAAGATCGACATTGTGCAGGTCATCGGCTCGTATATAGAGGTGAAACCTGCGGGGCGCAACTTCAAGGCGCGATGTCCATTCCACGGCGAAAAGACGCCTTCTTTTATGATTTCTGCGGATCGGCAGACATGGCATTGCTTTGGTTCATGTAATGAGGGAGGAGATGTATTTTCATTCCTGATGAAGTACGAGAATATCGAATTTTATGAAGCGCTCAAGATACTTGCCGAAAAGGCAGGGGTGGAGTTGAAGAAGCTAAGTCCGGAAGATCAAAAGCAATTCGGCATCTTGTACGACATCAATGACGCAGTAAAGGAGTTTTATAAACTGGAACTAAACCGTAATCCAAAGGTAGCTGAATACATAAAAACGCGCGGGTTGACCGAGGATACGGTTAAGGAGTTCGAACTCGGGTTTGCTCCGCAATCATGGGATGCTGCGACGATCTATTTAACAAATAAGGGATTTAAGGCGCCCGACATCGAGCGCGCCGGGATCAACTTCCGCACAGAGCGCGGGACGTATGTCGACCGGTTCCGTGGGCGTATCATGTTTCCGATCGCAAACAATACGGGGAAGGTGGTGGGGTTTACAGCGCGAATCTTGCCCGAGTTTGATAAAGGAGATTCGGGGAAATATATCAACAGTCCTGAAACCCCTATCTTTAACAAATCACGAGTACTGTATGGGTACAATAAAGCAAAGAACCATATCAGAGAAATGCAATTCGCATTACTCGTAGAAGGGCAAATGGATGTACTGATGTGCGTGCAGGATGGACTCAAAAATGCCGTCGCAACCTCGGGAACGGCATTGACGGCCGATCACCTCAAGACGCTTCGCAAGCAAACAGAGAATGTGATGTTTTCGTTTGATAATGATGAAGCGGGGCAAAAGGCAGCGGAACGAAGTATCGACCTTGCTAAGAGCCTCGACTTCAACGTGAAGATCTTGTCATTGGGGGAATATAAGGATCCGGCAGATGCGATCAAGGCAAAACCGGGGATCATGGTCGAATATGCGAAGAAGGCAAAGGAAGCAATGGAGTTCTATTTCGAGCGGTATCTATCGCACGGGGAATCATTCAAGAACGATCCGGCGAAATTTAGAAAGAATTTACATATCGTATTGGAAAAGATAAAGGCACTCCTAAGCGCGGTGGAACGGGAACATTGGCTCAATCAGCTCGCGCAAAAGGTAAATGTGAGTGAGCATATTTTGAAGGAAGACATGGAGCACGCTGAAGTGGCGGTCCCGTTAGCAGTGCGGCCCAAGCAGGAAGAAGTGACGCTGCAGGAAGTGGAAGAAGAAAAGATGCGCATCGATCTCATCGCTGATCGTGTGCTCAAGATGGCACTCGTGCGGGAGGATCTACTCAAAGAGCTTGAGGAGTACGCGAAATATCTACCAAGGCAATACAGGAGGATTTATGATACCGCTATGGATAAGTCGGTAGTAAGCGATCTAAGACTATTGGACGAATTGCATACATTTACATTGCGCGCCGGCATGGAGGTAGGAGAGGTTGATCCAGAAAAGACAATAAAGGAGTTTAAGGAATTGATGTTTCAATTGCGAAACAAAGCACTGAAGGAAAAGTTAGAGATTATCACGCGCGCTATCCGTCAGGCGGAGCACAAAAGGGATAAAGAGAAGGAGGAACACTATTTGAAGCTATTTGACGAGGTGTCAAAACTATTGCAGAATGAAAAGTAATACTGTCAACTATGGTTAAAAAAGTCGAAAAGTCAAAATTGAATAAGGTTGCAAAAAAACCCGCTCAACAAGCGGCAAAGGGGAAAGCTGCACCGAAAAAAGCAGCACAAAAGACGGCAGTAAAAAAGCCGATAGTAAAGAAAACCGTAGTAAAAAAGGCCGCGCCGAAGAAAGGAGCGGTAAAGAAGGTGGCTATTAAAAAGGCAGAAGTGAAAAAGCCTAAGTTGCCGGCACGAGGCGCAAAGCCGGTGCCCAAAAAGATTCCGAAAAAGAAGCTAACCGCCGAAGAGGCGGAAAAGAAGGTTGCCTTTGACAAGGAACAGATGGAGGAACTCGTCCATCGTGGACGCGCGAAGGGATTTGTAACCGACACGGAAATTTTGTATTACTTCCCGCATGTGGAAGATGACATATCGGTACTCGAAGAGCTGTACGACTACTTAGAAAAAAATAACATCAAAGTGGTCGAAACGGCCGCACTGATCGAATTGCCAAAGGAAGATGAGCCGACTCAGAAGGAATTGGAGTCAGTTGGCAAAGGGAGAATGGAAGAAATGCCAGATTCCGTGCAGATGTATCTAAAGGAAATAGGACGATATGCATTGTTGAATTCGGCAGAAGAAAAGGATCTCGCAAAGCGATCGGAAGATGGAGACGAAAACGCACGGCAGCGCCTTATTCAGGCAAACTTGCGTCTCGTGGTGTCCATTGCAAAGCGCTATGCGCATCGCACAACGCAGATGGGTATTCTGGACCTTATTCAGGAAGGAAACATCGGTCTTTCAAAGGCGGTCGACAAGTTTGACTATCGTAAGGGATTTAAGTTCTCTACCTACGCGACATGGTGGATTCGCCAGGCGATCACGCGCGCATTGGCCGACCAGTCGCGCACAGTTCGCATCCCGGTTCATATGATCGAGAACATCTCAAAGTATACACAGGTAAAGCGAAGGCTTATGCAAGAATTGGGCCGCGAAGCGCTTGCCGAGGAAATTGCTATTGAGATGGGAACGACCGTCGACAAGATCTATAACATTCAGAAGATCTCCCAGGAGGTTATTTCGCTCGAAGCACCGTTGATGGAGGATAGCGACGAAGCAACTTTGTCAGACCTTATTAAGGACGATAAGAATCTGTCCCCGACGCAATCTGCGGAACTCGCGCTCTTGAAGGAAAAGATTCGTGAAATATTGATCGATCTCGCCCCGCGCGAGCAGGAGATTTTAAAGCTCCGATTTGGACTCGAGGATGGTGTGACTCACACACTCGAAGAGGTTGGAAAAAAGTTCGGCGTTACGCGCGAGCGCATTCGTCAAATCGAAGCAAAGGCGATAGAAAAGATCAAAGGGCACTCGAAAGCAGAAGAACTTCGCGGGTACTAAAGAGCGAAAACGGAAAAGGAAACACGAAAAACGAGGAGGATTGTCATCCCGGCCTCCGAGCCGGGATCCAGTTCAACCTTCCGCCGAAGGCGGCTTATAATTTAAGAAATCATGCAATCAAAAGACCTACGAAAACATTTTTTTAACTATTTTCATAGCAAAGGACACGTGCGCGTTCCATCGTCATCGTTGATCCCCGACGATCCGTCGGTGTTATTGACGACCGCAGGCATGCAGCAGTTTAAGAAGTATTACACGGGAGAACTCGATGCCCTGGCGGATTTTGGATCCCAGCGCACAGCGACGATCCAGAAGTGTTTTCGTACGAGCGATATTGAAGAGGTAGGTGACAAGACCCACTTGACCATGTTTGAGATGATGGGGAACTTTTCGTTTGGTCCGGTAGGTTCTGATGAGCCGGAGGACGACGGAAAAGAAGGTTATTTCAAGCGCGCCGCAATTCACTTTGGATACCAGTTTATGACCGAGGTGCTAGGTATTAATCCGGACCGCATCTATGTGACGGTGTTCGGAGGCGACGCAGAAACGCCGTTTGATCAAGAGGCGTACAATATTTGGAAGGATGAGTTGCATTTGCCAGAGGATAAGATCCGCAAGGGTCCGCGCGAAGACAATTTCTGGGGGCCGACGGGCGAAGAGGGTCCCTGTGGTCCATGTACTGAGATCTATGTTGATGACGTAGAGGTGTGGAACATTGTGTTTAATGAATTTTACAAGGATCGTAGCGGTGTGTATAACAAGGCAGAACGTCCGGGAATCGACACGGGTATGGGATTTGAGCGTCTTTCGGTAATGCTGGAAGGTGTTGATAATGTGTTCGAGTCGGAGATCTTTAGGCCGATCATGGCGAAGATCGAAGAATTGGCGCCGCATGTGGAGGGCTCTGTAAAACGTATATTTGCTGATCACTTGCGCGCGTCAACATTCCTGATCGCCGATGGCGTAGTGCCGGCAAACAAGGAAGCGGGGTATGTGTTGCGCCGCTTGTTGCGTCGTGTTATGGCATACCAGGTAAAGTACGACGTGCATGCAAACTTGTTCGAAGAAATGATGCCGGTCATCAAGGAATTGTTCGGAGACATCTATTCGGAAATCAATGAGACGGATCGAATCATTGGTATATTTGAAACGGAAAAATCAAAGTTTCAGGAGGCGGTTGCGCGCGGATTGAAGGAGATGGAAAAGATCTTCGAGCAGAATCGGGAAGAGAAGCATGTGACAGGAGAGCAGGCATTCAATTTATTCTCCTCGTATGGATTTCCAATGGAGCTTTTGAAGGAATTCGTCGAAGCAAAGGGTTTCACCCTGGACGAAGCAGGATTTCAGAAGAAGATCGAGCAGCATCAGGAAATATCTCGCGCGGGTGCGGGTAATAAGTTCGGAGGGCATGGGCTCGTGCTTGATACGGGAGAATTGAAGGCGGGCAATGAAGAAGAAGCAAAGCAGGTTGTCCGATATCACACGACAACGCATTTGCTCAACTGGGCATTGCGCCACGAGTTTGGCGAAGAAGTGCATCAGATGGGGTCGGATATTAATCCCGAGCGATTGCGTTTTGACTTCTCATTCGACCGTAAGCTAACCTCGGAAGAGCTGCAGACCATCGAAAATCTGGTCAATGATAAGATCAACGAAAATCTTCCGGTCTACTTCCAGGAGATGCCTAAGGAAGAGGCAGAACAGCTAGGAGCGGTTGCGTTCTTTAAGCATAAATATCCTTCGGTTGTGAAGGTTTACTCGATCGGCTCTGAAGCGAGCGGTGGAGTTGTAAGTCGCGAATTTTGCGGAGGCCCACACGTGGAGTACACGGGAGAGATCGGCTCGTTCAAGATAACGAAAGAGGAGGCGGTTTCTGCGGGCGTTCGACGTATCCGCGCCACGATTGGTTAAAATCCGTGTATCTCGTTGTATTGTCATCCCCGCGTAGGCGGGAATCCATTACAATTGCTCGCCGAAGGCGATATAATAGTATTATGAAGTTCAAAAACATCACACGATTTTTTGATAAAAAGGAAGACGAGGTGCGCTCAATATTGGCACGCCATCCGGTACTCTACGCCATGATTGGAAGCATTGGCATTATTTTGCTCTGGCGCGGCATCTGGATGCTCGCGGACGAATATCACATGAGTAGCGGTGCATCGATCGCCATAGGGACGGTGATCCTCTTGGCAACTGGCCTCTTTGTTTCGTTCTTTGTTGGAGAAGAGATTATTATTAGTGGTATTAACGAAGAAAAGCGTATAGATGAGGAAACTGAGGAAGAGATTAGATTCCAATCGATAAGCCGTGTTCAGATGCAATGGAAGCTAGAGGGAATGCTTAAGACGCTCGACCGCCGATTAGAGCGACTGGAGAAAAAGTTCGGGACGATGCAATCCGAGCAGAGTAACTCGGTCGTACACACTCCGCATACGCACGGAGGAAAGGACGGTATAAAATAATGCAAAGCACGGGTTCTGCCCGTGTTTTGGGAAATATATGACCCAGCAAGATATGAGTGAAGTAAAAAAAATGGATGAGAAGATCCCAACCCGAGTACTACCTGGTTTTATGGAACTGCTCCCAGCCGAGCAGATCGTGTTTGATCGCATAAAAAACACGATCGCAGAAGTATATCAACGCTATGGGTTCGCTCCGCTTGATACGCCGGTCATAGAGCGTGCGGAGGTGCTGCTAGCAAAGGCGGGAGGAGAGACCGAAAAGCAGATCTATCAATTCACAAAAGGAGACAACGAACTCGCATTGCGTTTTGATCTGACGGTGCCGTTGGCGCGATATGTGAGCGAACACGTGAACGATCTCGTGTTTCCGTTTCGCAGAAGTCATATTGCAAAGGTGTATCGGGGCGAGCGATCGCAAAAAGGGCGCTACCGAGAATTCTATCAGGCAGATATCGATATTATTGGCGATGGATCGTTGAGCCTTATGAATGATGCCGAGATTCCGAGCGTAATCTATGACGTATTTAGCAAGCTCAATATCGGCGCGTTTGTGATCCGGATCAGCAATAGAAAGCTTATAGGAGGATTGTTGGAATCATTGGAAACGGGCAATATGTCCGTAGGCGTAATACAAACGATAGACAAGCTCGAGAAGATAGGCCAAAACGAAGTGCATGGCATACTAGTCGAGCTAGGAGTACCAGATAACACCATCAGAGAGATCTTTACCTTCACAGATATCAAGGGTACTCCTGAGGATGTATTGAACGCGCTACGAAATCTTTGCATAGAAAATGAGCTATTCCAAACCGGCATAAAAGAGCTGGAGGAAGTAACGCACTATTTGAAGGTACTTGGCGTACCGCCCGATTGCTATGCAATAGACCTGACCATCGCACGCGGACTGGATTACTACACCGGCACGGTGTACGAAACGATACTGCGCGAACATTCAGAATTGGGATCGATCTGTTCCGGAGGGCGATACGACAACCTTGCAGAAAAATACACCAAGCGAAAATTGCCAGGCGTTGGTATTTCGATCGGATTGACGCGACTATTCTCTCAGTTAAAAGACATAGGGCTTATCGAATTGGGCGCGGCAACGCCGACAAAGGCGTTGGTGGTTCCGTTGGTCGCCGATATGGCGATACCATTGGAGATTGCAACGACCCTGCGCGAAGCGGGGATAGCGGCAGAAGTATATTTCGAAGACGTGAAGATGAAGAACAAGCTTGCCTACGCAAACAAATTGGGAATCCCGTTTGTGATATTGGTAGGAGAGGACGAGATCGCCTCGGGCGAATTCGCCGTAAAGAACATGGAGACCGGGGAGCAGGTTTTGCTTACTAAAGCAGATATTCCAGCGCATATTAAAAGCGCAATAATGTGATAAAGTGGGCCTAGAACGAGCGGTTTTAGGCCCTTGCATTATTTCCCCGCTTTGGTAAAATAATGCCACGTGGTTCTGGAAATCAGCTCCACTTTTTAAAATAAAACATTCCCTGGTAGCTCAGTGGTAGAGCGGCTCGCTGTTAACGAGATGGTCGGGGGTTCGAATCCCTCCCGGGGAGCAAGTTAGGACAATCAGCAAGTTTTAGGACTAAGTTGAACGGAGAACGCAAGGTAAAACCAAGCGTTTTTTCGTTTACAGTCGGGTTCTGAAGTATGTAATTCAGAAACGCCCGTTTTCCTGCAACTTCAGAACTTTTCTCAAATATAGTCTTTGCTCTGCGAGCGACAGAAAGCACGGTAGCAATAGTCGTTTGGTAATCGTGGTCCGCTTTTGTATACTCGGAAAGTTCAATATTCAAAACCTGTAGCTTATCCGCATACTCTTGATGTTTTTTGTCATAGATGTCCTTAGTAATACACTGGTCCAAATATGCCTCAAGTAGTCGGTCATCTTTCGTCTTAATCTGTTCGTATTCGCCTCGTATGCGGTTTATCTGAGCCTTGTGAAATACTACCTCGGCCTCCGTATTCTTACGAAGCTCGGCGACAAGCTCATTTTGTGTCTCTTCTGTTATGCTCTCAAACCGCTCTAAAACCTCGTACACGGGCCTTAGAAGGTCTTTTTCGGGTATATACACCCGTTTGCATATACCTTTGCCATTAGTGCAGGAATAGTAGACAAACTCACGGCCACTTTTCTTTATCTTTCTCTCGGCGCTTATTGAACAACCGCAGTTCTGACATCGGAGTAACCCTTTGAATATAAAGTCCTTGGAAAGCGCCTTATTGGGCATTTTGACGCGATTTAAGCGTATCTCTTGGCACCTATCAAAAAGTTCCCTTGTTATTAGACGAGGGTATCTATGGGGGAAAGAGCCATATTTCTTTGACATAGCGACACCGCAGTAAAAAGTGTCATTTAGTATATTATCGATACAGCTTTTTGACGGCTTGAAACCCTTTTGGCTCACTAAGCCCATTTCAATCATTTTTATTCGTAGCGTCTCAAGTGAGTAGTTCCCAGTTGCATATAGCTCAAATAGTTTTTGAATAAGATGCCCTCGCTCGGGGTCTATGATAATATCCTTGCGTAACCGCTGTTCTGCATCTAAGGAAACATTAAGATATCCCAATCGAACGGCACTGGTCCATTCGCCATTTCTGCGCTTTTGCTCAAACGCGCGTTTTACATTATCGCTGATTGCATCCGAATAGTATTTAGACAACCCGAGTTTCATTCCGAACGCAAACTTGTCGCCAGCCGACATTTTATTGTTGATGACTTGGTTATCGGAGACAAAATGAAGCTCGATTTTATCATCAACAGCTCGCTCGTAAAGTAAGGCAACCCGCTTATCAAAGATATTGCGTGATAGGCGGTCTACTTTATCAAAGCAAACGGCAACCTTTTCTTTTGTGCCGTTTACGCAGGCAATGATTTTATCGAACTCGTCGCGCTTGGTTTTGTAAGCACTCTCATCAAAACTAAAAGTCTCGATTATAGAATAGCCATTCCGCTCGCAATAATCTTGCATACGAGTAAGCTGAGCGGGTAGGGAATTACCAGCTTCTCTTTGTTCTTCAGTTGATACTCGTGCGACGATTATTGCTTTCATAATGTTTAGAATAAATCCTCAAAAGGCTTCCATTCTTTGCTATCGTTTACCGATTGCCCCTCTTTAAAAGAGTATTTGGGGCTATCATTGTAGTACCAAATGCCCGCTTCTTGATATGCGATACCGCCAAGAAACTTTTTTCCAAAACTCTTAAGTTTTTGTTGCAATGCCTTTGTCTTATCTGCTGTTTCAGTGCTTGTAGCAGTATCTCCTTTTTTGGTATCGAAAATACCTATACGGCCATCAGGAAAACGAATAATCCAGTCGGGGTAAAATAAGCCATCCTCGTTCGTTATTGAGTTTGTGTATTTAACGCCCAAGTACTTCTTTCCCTGATTGCCATTTTTAAACCACCAATCAATTTTTCCTTTCTTTTTTTCCAGATATTCAACAAAGGCAATTTCATTTTTACGCCCATTGTAATCTTCGGGCAAGTAAAACTTATCCAAGGCGCATAACTTCTGAGGGACAACTTTGTATTGCTCGGGATACCCATATTCGCCTTGTATGGTAAAAATATATGCTTCCTTTTCCTCTACCTTTATTTTCTTGTCGGTTAGTAGACTGTCAGAAATTGGCTTATAAGCTCGTAAGGCCCTTGTTATTGCTGGGCGAAATTTGCTCTCAGCGCCCTTGCGAACATCTTTGATAAATATCTTATACCAGTAAATATGGTCATCTCGCAAAACGATTTTAAACCAGACGCGAAGCGCTTGTTTTAAGACTGACCAAGAGCGAGCCACATTTGAGTACTTAGCTCCCTCGTCTTCCTGCTCCCTTAGGATTTGATAACAAAGATAATTAAAAGTCTTTTCAATATCACTTACTGACATTTCAAGTGAAATATCGCTGCCTTTTTTACTGAAATCAAAGGCGAGATTGTCATAATCCTCGAAACGAGCATTTGCAATAACTTCATTTACTAAAGTATCGCTAATGTCCAACCCTGCCTTTTTAAGCTTCGTTTCTGCTTTTCCAAGAATATCATTATTAGTAATCCCGAAGTGCTTATTTAGTTCTGTTTTAAATACTTCTTGAAATTTAGAAGATACGCGAATATCGCCATAATCTAAGCGAGAAATATAGTCAGATGGTAATTCGATATTGCTTATGTCCTTCTTCCTATGGGCAAACTCAGTCAAAGGTTGATTGGCGGGATTTTGGTCTGGTATTATTACCTCCTTGCGCTTGTAGTTCGTATATAAATATCCCAAGCGAAGATTGGGGTTATTTTTATAATCTTCTTTTGCGTGAGGCTCAGGCATTCTTAAAATACGCCCAACGGTTTGAGTATAAAAGGTATTCGATTGTATTTCCCTAAACATTACAAGTACTGATGCACGAGGGCAATCCCAGCCTGTTCCAGCCGCCTGTTTAAAGAGTAAAAAGTCGTGCTCATCGCTGAGCTCTTCTAAATTATTTGGCCGAGGGTTCTTATTAAACCATTTTGCTATCCTATGCTCGGGAACCTTATTTTTAAGAAGATAATCAGTAACGATATCCTCCTTCTTCTGTTCGCCCTTTTCTATAAGTTTATCATCATCATTTGGTAACTGTATAAGCATCAAAGGGTTTATATTCTTACCCAGTGATTTAAGTTCTGCTTTTAATTCCTCTCGTTTTTTCATCCCATTTTCGAGGAGGATTTTATCAAGGTCTTTTCCCGACATACCCTCGAAATCTTCTTCCGTTTGAGTAATGATTGCTTCTTTGATTAAGCCCTGCTCAACAACTTCCTCTCGGGGGACCTCATAAAAACTGCCAATACGACGAGCTTCAAGTTCGTCTTTCTCGTTTGGTGTCGCAGTAATGTGAAGAATTACCTTAGGGTCAATTTTATCAATAATATCCTTTGCGAGTTTTGTGTCTTTATTCTTGTGAGCCTCATCAATTATTAAGATAATTTGTCTACTATCGGCTTGAGTTTGTTCGACCACATCTTCAAAGTATTCTCCCTGTTCCTTTTGCCATTCCTTATCTTCGGGGCGGCGAATTAATCGCGTATTAGCATTTTTGGCAGTAACCTTTTGCCAGTTTAAAAATAAAATATCATTTTGGTAGAGTTTGCCTTGATTTATATCTGCAACGGTCAAAGCTCTATTTTCAAGCATATTTTCAAAATACTCAAGAAACTTATTTTTGCTTTGCATAGCCAAATCATCGCTAAAAGTAATCCATATAAATGCTTTATCTTCTTTCCACTGTGGTAGGTGGTTAAGGCCGCGGATGAAAAGGGAGGTCATAAAAGTCTTACCACTTCCAGTCGGGGATTTAAAAACAATAGGTAATTGTCTACCTTGTTGCTTCCATACCGTAGTAAAAATCTCTGTTAGATTTATGACGGCATCTTTTTGAAATTTTGATGGGTTGAATATGTTCATAACTGAGCAATGTTATATATCTGCTTATATATCTCAAGAATGGGTTGCGGTATTGTTTTGAGGCTGATATTTCGATTTTCTTCAAAATCAACAATATCCACTTTTTCTTCCCAGCTAAACATATATACGGTTACTGGCTTTCCAAGTAATAGGACTTCGTCTATAAAATCATCGAGCTGGTCTTGCTCTTCTCTAAAATATACAGCAGTCATTCTGGTCTCACTTTCAAAAATCTGCCAATAATCGTTTCCCTTAATTTGCTCTAAGGTATTCTCAGCTATCGCAAGCATACCCCCTGCATTATGGGCGAGCTGTATTTTATCTTTGTCGTCAGCATCAAGAATGTTATGTTTGCCTACAAAAGCTGTTTTGTAGTATTTAATTGAGTTTCCCAAGCTCGGGTTCTTGTCATAGCCTTTAATCAAGTTCTGCATTCGTGGCAGGCACGCCTCAGACATTGGATGATAAACTTTATCTTTGACGATTTCGTTATCATTTGTAATCAAAATAAATTGTCTCTTGCCCTTATCGGCTTCATTCATTTGCATAACTGCGTGCCCAGTGCTTCCCGAGCCAGCAAAAAAATCTAATATAGTTGCATTTTTATCCGTACAACCGATATTTATAAAATGCGCAAGAAACTCGACTGGCTTTTTGCCGCCCCCGAAACTGACACCCCCCTCATACCCAACGCTATTAAACTGTGCTTCAAAGTCAAAATAGTTAGGGTAGGGGACTTTCTTCGTGTCCTGTATGTCCAGTGGTACCCCCTGAAAATAATCCCCATTTAGCCTGCTTTCTTTTGCGGGTATTAGAAAATATCTATGTCCAAACTTGTCATTGCCCATATCTGGTACCTTATAAAGCACACCTTTGGTACCTCTTGAAGCAATATGAGCCATATAAAATCTACCACTACTATTGCCCTCTTTTAGAGAACCACGGATATTTATTTTCTTTAAGTTGTGCTCACTCGCTGGCACCTTTATAATCTCATATTCTGATGGCTCAAAATAATCAACCATCTTATTGCCAAGCTTAACAGATTTAGGGTGCTCTATTTTTTCAATGACTTGATAAATATATTCATCCAATGAAGTATTATCATAGATTTTCTTCGTGGTTTTATAGGCAGAAGAGCATCTATACATTAAAAGATATTCCACGACTTCGTGGAAATCTTTATCGCCTTTAAGGATGCGCTCCTCGTGTCTTACCTTAATAGTGAACATTGTTAGATAATTTTCTAATCCAAATGTTTGGTCGCAAAGTAACTTGAGCTGCGCAAACTCATCTTCATTTATCGAAATAAATATAGTACCAGTATCTTTTAGTAGGCTTTTTGCAAGTTCCAACCTTTTACTCATAAAAGATAGCCAATAGCTGTGCCTAAATGGATGGTCTTTCGGGACTTCCGTACCGTCTGGATACTCTTTTAATATCCTCTTGTCTTTATATCTAAAACCATCGGAGCCAGTATTGTACGGGGGGTCTATATAGATTACATCAATCTTTCCCTTGTGCGTGTAGTTTAAACAAGTAAGCGCGTGATAATTATCGCCTTCAATAAGTAGATGAGTTGGCTTGGCATCCTTACTCCTTATCGCCTTTTTAGGCACTTCCTCAAGAATGGGTAATTTATTTTCGACATCGTCTTCAAATGCTTCAGGCACATCGAGCCATACTAAACCGTAGCGCTGGGTTTTGACCGCCTTTTTCCATCTTTCAATTTCCTTCTCAAGTTTGATGATGCGACTTTCTTTTTGTTGTGATAATTCTTTTTCGGTCATATTTATTTAGTCCGCGCTTTTTCTAAAAAAGCACTAAACTCAATTTTATCAATTCGAAACTCACGACCAATTTTATACGCCTTTAAGCGACCAGCCTTAATATATCGGTAAATCGTCATAATGTTTACCTCTAATAACTTCGCGAGGTCTTCTGCTTTGTAGAAGTTCTTTTTGTTAGTGTTCATAATGTTGCAGCTGCTTATATTGATTGAGCGATAGAAGACGGAGGAAATAATTCGGGGACCATAAGATTTGCTAACTGAAATATAATCATAAAGGCGCAGACTGATAATGTCCAAAACAAAATAGCCATACGCCGATTAACCTTCTCATTTGGGAGTTCCTCAGGCTCCATAATGGTATTCATTATACTTTACATTACTTTACAGAGCAACTTTAGGGTTAGTGGACAACTTGGCTCGCTTTTGCGCCAAAGACCTCTTTATATTATCCGAGATAACCTTGCGATAATACTGCTCAAAGGCCATTTTTATAATTCCAACAAGTCGTTCGTCCTTATCGATTTTATACTTTTTATTTTTCATAATAATTTATTTTGTAATGTTTATATTTGGGACCATTTATGGAGTAGCACTATGCTAAGTAGTGGGGCAGAGGACTAATAATAGCTGATTTTTTATGCTTATATGGCACATATTCATCAAGGCTTTTGTCAATCTGCGTAACCCAATCTCGGAGCTTATTTTTTGTAATTAGCTTGCTGGCTTGTTGCATATCTTGTGCGATGCGATACCAAGTCCTATCGCGAGACCTTTTTGAAACAATAGTCCGCAGTTGCCTTAGTCCACCTTCGTCCTTTGCAAGCATAAAAAGTCCGAGAAGATATATAGCCTGTTTGGGTTTTAGTGTTTTATCCGCTAAGAATAAAGTTCGAAGTACATCCTTAATACTTAGCGATATTGAGAAAATGCCCAAATTGCGCTCTTTGATAAGTTTTTCCCAGTAATGCGCAACAACGGTTTTGCTCATTTTGGTATTGAATACCTGCCTGAAAACTGGGTTTTTCTCGTACCCTAAGTTCTCAAGGAGTTTGTTCATTTTCTGCTTGTGGTTGAGGCGGATTTCAAAGCGTATAATTTCCAGTTGCTCGCTCGCTTTACTTAACTCTGCGAATAGACTTTTTTGGCGCGAGGTCTGGTCTTTATCCATTGCTCTCTTCGCATCTTTCCCCATATCGGCTATCTTGTCGTATATTACAAGCTGATGAGAGGTTGTATGGGCATAGAGGCTCTGCCCATCATTCATAAATCTTGTTTTGGCAAAATCGAAGTTCTTTTTAAGGTTTACCTTATTCATTTCGGAGATTAAATGGTTTGCGGTATACCCGTCTTGGAGTAGAATGTTCTTTGAAAAATGAACTGAGCTTACTGAGGCATTTTCAAGAACTGACTTATCAACTACCACTCCCATAGTCTCAAGTCTCCTTAGTAGTATCTCGATTACTCGCGGAAAGTCTTTTTCTTCAAGTTCGTCGAGATTATTGCGATACAGCAATTTGGGGACGGACAGCTCTATGCGAACATTCGCATCTTGGGCAAAGCGTCGCTTGTATCCAGTTAGTCGTGGGAAGTATTGTCCTGTTTCTTTTTCTGTCTTGCTGGGGTTGCGAACATATTTTTCGTATTGGTCCGTCTTGGAATATAGTTCCCAACTGGATGGCCCTAATAGATAAGTCATCCTATTCTTGGGTATCAGAAGGCATATTGTATCTATCATCTTCGTCTTGTTTTTTAGGTTGATAAAGTGCAGGATTTTGCTTCTTGTCTTGTTCTATGAGCCACGCAAAAGCACCGACCAGTCTTTGCCTTTCCTCAAGAGATAAATCATTTATTTTGAAGCCTTTTCTAACTTCATTTTCGACGGCAACTTCCTGCATAAGAAATAACCCGTAGGTTATGCCTACAGGTTATCGATATGTTGTCTTGAGTTAACTTAAGACAAATCTAAGACAGGTATTTGGGGCTTATTTTTACTGATTGTTTTGTTGTAATAAAAAAGTCATTTATGCCCTGCTTTTCAAGCTTTAATCGCAGTTGATATATTGCGTTATAGTATTTCTTATCGTCTAAGTTATTCTCATCAATTTTCTCTCCAATCTCAGAGAAAAACCACTCTTTGGATAGTTCATTAGGGTCTTCAAATATAACTCTGAGGGTATGATATTCGTCCTTGAACTTGAGCAGCTTTATTTCTTTTCCCTGAACATAGAAGCGAGATTTATCAAGGTCAAAAGCAATACCCGTTCTTTGCTTTGTTTCTTCGGAAAAAGTTCCCTTATCTATATTAACCTTAAAAAGAAAACCTCTGTCATATAGGTCGAATAAGCCAGTAGTACCGTAGGAAAACTCTTCAACATTCAGACACCTTGTATACTCAAGAGCTAACATTGTATGAACAAATAGAAAGAGGGATTTCAGTTTGTCCTTTTCTGCTATGGTAATCTTTACCGTATCATTTTTATTATCCCCTATATACTCAGGTTCAAAATACGGGTGTCCGATTTCCAAGTCGTTTCTTTGGTATTCTTCATACTTTCCTTCAATATACTTAACTAAGATATTCTTTTGTTTTTTAAACCCAAAAAATTGAGTATATAGGGGTAGTGTTAGTCCATTAGAGAAAAAGGTTGCAGTTAAGCCGCTCTTGCTGGGGCCATTCAGTTCATCGTCAATAAAGAAAGCAATATATTTATCTAAATAATCCTTAAGTTTTTGAGTATCTTTTATACTTAAACGAACATCAATATGCTCGAAAATTAGCTTTGATAATGCAGTCTGGCTATCATTTTTAGTAAGAAGCCCAGATGATAGGGCGTGCTTTTTAAAGTTCTCCTTGTTGTGCCGATAATAAATCGCTAAAAACTTCTCGACATCTTCCGTATTCCATTTACCGCCGTCATATTCCGTGATTAACTTATTTACTAATTCGATAAAATCTTCATCCGCGTGTCTATCTAAGATGGCTTCCTCATATTCTTTTATGGGAGTTTTGGCAAGTCTTGAAAGTTTTATTGTGTCTAAATTACCATTCTTGACCACATCTTGAAGAAAGTTTTTCTGCTCTTTATTTAAATCGCCATACTTTTTCTTATTAGCGCGTCCTTTATCGGTATCTTGAAGATATTCATACATTGCGTCTGCGACGTAATTGCAAAGAAACCCGCCCTCGACAAGGCTATAGTCTGCATTGCAAGATATGGAAAACCCCCTTGCATCAAAGGTTTTACCTAATTCAAGTAGATAGGAAATAATTGAAGACGATTGTACTTTAGTGCGTATATTTTGAGTATGCCGTTCAATCGAGGTATTTATATCATCTTCAAGCGTTGCTATTTCACTTGGATTACTTGGGGCGTGAAGCGTAAAATCGGTATTCGGCTTAAATACATTGCTCCAGAGAGTGGAGATGCTTTTTTTCCTAAGGAGCCAGTATAAAATAAGTAGCTCTTTCTCATCTAAATATCCCTTTTGAGTATGATTTACATCAACTCGGTAGATGTCCATACTCTTTACTTTACTTTACAGCGGAATATAATTCAAACATATGGCAATTTACGCCCCTCGTCCGACAAGCGACCGATTGGATTTTGAGACTCACTTAAAATATGCAGCTCTTATCGCGAAGCTTTCCAATAATCTTGAAATAATTTCCTCGCCTAATTCGAAGCTACCTAAGTCTGAGGGCGGAAAGTTGAAAGATAAAATACAGTTGGTTAGATTGACAAAAAAGTCGATTGACCAAGAATACGAAATTGTATGTTTTGATGAAGACTATTCATCGGCATCGGTCCTTTGGCTACCTGTTAAAACTTATTATTTGATTTATCATTTGCTCTGCATCTCCGATTGCATTATTAGCGGTAAAATGTCGTCTTTAACTGCGGGACATCACGAGTGCGTAAACGCATTTACTAAGATGCTTGAAAGCTCTGAAATACAGTTCAATAAACCGCTCTTAAACTTGGTTTTTGGTGAAGAGATTTTAAGTTTTACCACACAAGCAGGGGAGCATCTGAAGACGGGCGTTGCTGACGATACCATTTACAGGCTTTTAATGAAAAAGGTTGCAAATGATAAAATCGATAACTATAAAATAGTAAATGGTTTATCAGGTAGGCGGACCAAAGACAAGATTAGAATAGATAATTTCAAGAGAAACATAAAAGTATCCATCTTCGACTTTTTTCATCTAATGCGCTTAAGGACAAATTATAGAAATCTGAACTTTGTTGATAATATCCCAGCATCAGGTACGAAGCTATATTTCGAGAAGTACTATATTTCTGCCGATAACTTCTATAAATGCTTTACTAAGTATATAAATGAGTTGATGAAGAATTGTGTTTAATTCAAAATTGGTTCTGAATAATGGCACTTGGGAAAAAGCTTAAGATACCGCTAAACCTAAGTTCGTTTTCAATAGAGGACCAGTTAAGAGTTCTAAACTCGTCCATAGTGCGGAGCAAAATAGTACGAGAAGGCACGAAAGTGCCTTTTTCGTTAGTATTGATGCCGACATTTTCGAGTTCGAAAGTGTTATTTACGATCGGCATCCACTTGGACATAAATTCGAAGGCCGAAGTGTATTCTGGCTTGATTTCACCATCCTTTATCGTGATGTTCGAAAATATATAACTCAAAAGCAATCTCTTCTCCTCGGTAGTTGCATGTGGGCTTGAATAGATCGACCGGGATTTTAGCGCCAGCTCGTGAATGGCATACCCGGCTTCATAATATTCATCTTGGCTTTTATTCAAGTTTGCGAGTTGTTGTACAAGCGTTTCTTTTTGCTCTGTAAATTCCGCTGCCTTGCGTTCGTAGAAAGCGGGGAGTATCTTGCCGTCGAGCTTGTCATCATATAAGCCCTCGAAACGCTTCTCAATGCGCTCAAGATCACGGAGTAGATTATCTTTGGCAGATGTGCGATAGTCTATTTCGCTTCTGTGGTCTGCTTTAAGGGCCTTTTCAAGCCATTGAAGTACTTGCTCATTCTTAGGCGCTACTTCGGAAAAATAAGCAAAGAGCTGGTCCTCGACAGATCCCTGTTTTGTGTATTTCTTTTGAGCACACGGCTTATAGTGGTTGCAGTGGCCGTACCAATGACCCTTTTGCACCTCCCAAGTGATGGTGCCACCACATTCGCCGCAAAAGATCTTTCCCTTGAAGATAGGGAAGTGCTTTTGATAGGCAGGGGCTTTGGTCCCTCGCTTAAGCATTCGCTGAACCTCATCAAATAATTCCTTAGTGATAAGAGGGTCATGCTTGCCCGGATATAGCTTATCGTTCCACTGAATTTTCCCGTAGTAGAATGGATCGGAGAGGAGTTGGTGAATGCGGGTTTTTACTATTGGTCGACCGGCGCGCGTTTTCACTCCAGACTCCTTAACGAACGAAGTAATGACTGATATGGAAAAATTGCCGGTGGCATATAATTCGAACATTTTCTGCGCTACGGGCGCCGCAGTAGGGTCGATTACATGGATCCTGTGTCCTTTATCGCCAACCGTCTTATAGCCCATTACAGGGGCAGTAGGGAGCCATCCTTGGGCTATCTTTTCCTTTTGTCCCTTCTTTACCTCCTCGGAAAGGTTGGAAATATATTTTTTGGCAAGAATGATTTCGATATCCCATCGAAATTTCTCATCAGATTTAGCATTTTTATGGATGATTAGATTTTGTTTCACGAAATGGATCTTCCGCAACTCATCTTCCTCAAGCCATTCATTTACCATAACCGCCTCCTTTAGGTTGCGAGTGAGTCGGTCAACCTTCTCACATAGTATATTGTTTATCTTATTGTTCTCTGCAAGCTTGATCATCTCGCCAAATACTTTTCGCTGTTTTACCCCGCTTGCGGACTCCGCAATAGAAAAAGTCTTTGCGATGGCAAGCTCCTTTCGATCGGCGTAATCCCGCAAAAGCTTCTCTTGCGAGGGGAGAGAGTATCCAGTTTCTTCCTGTTCTTTTGACGATACGCGAGCGTATATGATTGATTTCATATTTTAACGATAGTGTAAACCTTTTTTATTTTTTCTGCACATTGGGGATGATTTATTGTATGGAAAGCAACTGTTTTATGGCTTCTTTTGTGTCAACTCTTTTTTTCTTAAATCCCTTGATCAGCATCTTATGTTTGATCCTTTTCTGGGGGATTAAAACTTTTTCTATATGTGCTTTCTTATCGCCACTCATTTTTTTCATAGTTGGTAACAACTTTTACCTCCTGGATGATAGTAAAAGTTTGGATTAGGTGTATGTATATATCTAATCGAATGCTATATTAAGGCGCTGATCCAACGGCAGGGCAAGAGTTGCCAACTTGTTTTCCCTGCTTTCGCATCAGAACCCTAATACACTTGTTTTTACCGGAACCGTGTTTTTTATCCTTGGAGTTCCCGAAACCAGCCAAGTCTTAGATATAATTTTAAAAGGGGTCAAAGACCCTGATTTGATCCCTTCGGGAGGATCAAATCAGGAGCCTCGGCGCTCGTCTGATCTCGATGATGAATTTTAGCGAGTAGGTCAAAATAGCCGGTCAAATTATTGGCGATTTCTGAGGCATCCCTATCGCTTAATGCGATGCCGTACTCTTTCTGTATTATGTTTTGAAACTCGTTAATGAGTCCGGGTGTTAACATAAAATACCGTTATTTTTAGTAACGGTATCAAATAGGTGGTTTGCAAAAGTTTGCAAACTAACTCAAAGGTATTTTTTGTTAATCTTCACTTCGTTTGTTGTGTATTCAAGAAAGTCATTTACATCGGTCGCGATACCCACCTTTTGGTTAACATCATAAGCGGCGTTATAAAATCTATTCCGTTTAAGAGGATTATAATTTTCTAATTCGTCCCACTCCTCCCAAATTTCACTATAGTCCCATGTTTTATTAGGTTCATTTAGGATGATGTCTAAGAGTTTGCGAGGATTGGTATAGCTTTTAGATATTAGAATATCTTTGTTTTTAAAATGTAAAACCCCATCTGCGAAGCTGAATTTTGGTTTAAGTGGCTGCTTATTAGAAATAACTTCATCAGATAATACTATTTTTGCTTCTATTGTTTGATCGAAAAGGTGTAGGGGATCTGAAAAAATATCTTTATCAATTGAGATCTCTTGCAGGTCGATTACTTTGAGATAGTTTAAAGCAATTAGGGAGTGAATTGGTAGATATGACTTATCAAAATCGGCGCGTGGGTATTTTAGAATAAAAGAGCCGCCAAACTTTTTTGACTCCTTCCTTAAAATTGATAATGTTTTCTCTTTCTGTCTCTCGAATAGGTAATAATTTTCTGTATCAGAGGCGAGGGTATTATTAATAAAACGATCGATGTAGGGGGTAAGTTTTGAGGATGATTGGTTCGTGGACAAAAGCGAAAGAACCTCCTCTTCGTCTAAATACGAGTTATTTCCGGGCGACGCTAACATACGAAAATTATATATCATTTTGTTAACAAATACAGTTTTCTGTGATACCATAGACGCATAACTTCATAGCCTAACCCTTGGGAAATCCCCGAGATATGGCAAAAACCCCCACCACAGGTTCATTAAGCTCCTCGTCAGAGCACCTGTGGTGGGTCTTATCTCGAAAGGGATTTGGGTAGCCGTAAGGCTATCGCTGGCGGGGAGCTTTATGCATTCCCGGTCAGCAAAACCCACCACAGTATGAAAGACATAACCATTCCTGCAAAGGACTATTTGCGGGATCAGGTAGAGAAGTACGGTTCGTTGCCTATATATAAAACATATAGGGGAATAACCGCGTTATTTTTACTTGCCCCATTCGTAATTTATTTATTCGTATACCTGTTTATTGATGGATCTGAAAGGGCCCTGGTTAATATTTTTAGCGCAGGGATTATAAATATATCTACCGCGTATTTTGTCTACAAGGGAAATAAAGTGGCGTTAACAATGGCCATAGTTTTGATTATATGGGCGGTGAAGGATGTATTTGTTTATTTAGATAAGGTGGCAAAGGTGAGCGGGGCAATATCTACTGATAATTTATTGATCGCCGGTGTTGCAATGGTTGTATGGTTCCTGTTCCTAAGAACGGCATTTAGAGCGTATAAGGTTGAAAAAATAAGGTTAACAAAAAATAAATAAAACGAATATATTTTTTAGTTTTTTAGATTTGTGTCCTAATATATTAATCCAGATTTTAGGTTTAAAAACCTAAAAACCAAAATGAACGCATTTAATAAATTAGTGATCCGTACCTACTCACTTCGGATCATTTGGTTAATTGCATACATCGCCCCATTTTTCCTACTGCCATTTTGGTGGGCAATTTTTGTGCTATTTTGGTCGTCTGTATTAGGGATGGTAGGGCAGATGGCGCTATACTCCATAGTCAGAGGCGTGTTAAGTAAAGGGAAGGCGAGCTACAGGGATTACGCCAGTGGGGCGTGTGGAGCCATTAGTGATATAGTTCTATTAACACTGATCATTGTAAAGTTTGACGCACCCGGTAGGATACTGCCAGTAGTTGTGGCGCTATATATGGTCAATCAAGTGAACCGAATATATAAAACGATCCGGCCGAATGAAGAGGAGGCTAACGAGTTAATGGGGTATGCGTTCATTTTTGGGCTCTATATAATTTTCCGCTAAAATGGAAAAACCAGACCAACAGGAAAAGGTTTTCAATAGAATTTCACTAATAGGGCTCTTGATCCTTGTGGGGGCTATTATTTATGTAACCCTATCTTATAGGGAGCGGGAGTATGTAAGGAGTATTCGAGAAGAATACAAGAATAAGGACTCGCTAATCCATAAAAATTGTACGGAAAAGTTTGTAGATGAGAGATTGTTAAGCATACCGGAATATGTCTATAAGATGAGGAGATGCGGCCTATTGGAGGTTAGATAGGTCAAAGTTTGGTAATAAATAAATATTCAAAATCTGATTTATTTTTCAGTTAATCAGAAGTGTGTTCTAATATATTTTATTTCAGGGATTGAAAAATTTTTCAATAAATCAATGGTGTGTTGTAATATGGTCATTGGGGATAGAGATCTAAAGTCGTTAATTATTCGCCCGAGTTTTCAAGCGGGTTGCTGCTTGTGGGCCGGTATTGTTTACAAAAGGGTATTTAATGAACATACTTATGGCAATGAAGCGAACGGCAATTATGGTGGGTTTAATAGGGATATTGGTCCCCGTAGTTTCTTTTGCGCATCCGGGTAGGACCGATAGTTCCGGGTGTCATACTTGTCGAACAAATTGCTCGTCATGGGGTTTAAGTACGGGAGAATATCATTGTCATAATGCAAAGGCGGCTCCGCAGCCTATCGAGCCGATTAAGAGCACTTATGGAGCAAATGGGACTGGATATACCACGCCCGCGCCTGAGTATAAGGCAAGTCCAGTAGTAAATACGACAAATACCATAAATACCGAGCAGAAGATTAAAGATCGTATTGCGCAAGAAAAAACAGCGTATTATAAAAATCCCCACTGGTTTAGAGAAAACCTGATTAGTAGGTTGGAGAAAGAATTTGGGAGGAATAACTTGATTGGAAATTATATTTACACGCTATTGCCGGATATTAAATAAGACACTTTTTATAAAATTAACCATGCCAGAAAATTTAAAAAATTTGCAGCCAGGGGAGTGGATAAGTGTTGGAAATGCTATCATTAAAAAACAAGCAGTAGTATGTAGAGCTATCACAGCTCCCGAGCTCAAAAAAATTGAAGGGGATTTTGAGGTTGTCTATTTAGATGATAGAAACCGAGCCATTAACACGGGGGTGATTTGGCAAGAGGATCATTGGGGATTTAAAAACAGCGGATGCGGGGGTGGTTATGCAGACAGGTACGATCGTTTAAGGAATTATGTAAATATCTTGCGTCAAGGTAAATAAAAATAAATTAATGAAAAAACTTTCCGTTACAATTTTCGCATTAATCACCATACTTTCTTTGATATTTATAAATTCAGCAGAAGCAAAGACCGTCCGAGTCAAGGGTTATTATAACTCACGGAGCAGCTCTTATGTCGCGCCCTATTACAAAACCAGTCCTGATAAGTATAAATTCAATAACTATAGTACAAAAGGAAATTATAATCCGTATACCGGGAAAAAAGGGTATGTAAATCCCTATAAGTGGTAATTTAGAATTATGAATATGAGAGAAATAAAATTGGATTGGCTGTATCGGTTGGGAAAGGTGGTGCTTATTATTGGATTTTTGATTGCCATACCTATAGCTATTGGCATGGGAAGCGAAGATGGGTTTGGCGGGTCGCAGAGTGAGGTATTCTTTTACGCTGCACTATACCTGCTCCTCTTCTATATACTTTTAATTTTAGGGACAAAGACAACCCTATATATTTTGAAAGGTGAAAGATTTTTAATGGCTGGTTTTAATAAAAAGCATTATGCATTATTGGGGATGCCTATAGGATTTCTTATGGCCATCTCATTGGTTTATGGTGTTATTATTGAGCCAATAAAAGATAATAACGCAAGAATAAGTACGGAAAACGCCTATATCCAGGCGTTACAGAAAATAGATAGCTTGAAGGAGAAAGTAAGGGAATGTGCATCCCCAGTGATAGAACAGAAGTATAATGAAGAGATGAGAAGTTGTAATCTATTAAAGAATAAAATAAAGCACGACTATAATTTTTGTGTCTCACTCTCATATGTTAATTCTCCAGCGTCGTGTCTGTATGATCATGATTACGAAAGAGTTGATTGCTCGGAAGCGGTCTTGCGAGAAAAAGCAAGCGCAAAAGTAACGGAATTCGATCTTTCTGCTTCATGCCAAGGAGTATGGAAAGAATTTAATGAGGTAGATGAAATCATACGTAATCATAAGTAAAAAATAAGAAAAAGTTGCTTTTAATATGCAAAACTTACTTAAAAATAAATGGATTAATATCATAGCCGCGTTAATGCTATTTTTTGCAATTGGATCGCACCCATACAGTTATTACCAGATTTTAAGGTGGGTAGTTTGCGGTGTGGCACTCTATAATGCATATATCTATAAGGAGAAGAAGCAGGATGTGTGGATGTGGATATTCGGGATAATGGCGGTGGTATTTAACCCATTATTTCCGTTCTTTTTCGAAAGGGGTACTTGGCAAAATTTAGATCTTATCGCGGGTATTGTTTTTGTGGTAAATATCATAGGATCTAAAAAGTTAAAAAATAAATAATTTTGATCATATGAATAAAATGCTGGCATTAGCAGGTGGGGCGGTCTGGGGGGTATTATTAGTCGTAATTACATTTTTAAACTATTTTTCCGGGATTATTAGTGGTATTTGGTTGGCAATTATAGGGAATTGGGGAAATATTATTTTTGGAATACTGATTTCAGTAATGATGCCTTTTGTATATTCGATCGTCGCCCTTCCAACGATGTTATTTATGCTGCCTATAAAATATTTCATAGAAAAAAATAATCGCATCGCGACTTCTGTCTTTGCTCTTGCTAATCTCCTATATTCAAATGCAATAATAATCGTTTGGGTAATGGCAGTTTTTGTATATTTCACAGATAAAGCAAGTGGTAGTAGTTCTATTCCATTGTTGCTTTGGGGATATTCAGTCGCCTTAGCACCGCTTGCATATATGGCCAAGGAAGAGCCGGCTAATAGTACGGGAACCGCAATGGGAATATTTTTGGCAATAATAAGTTATCTTTCTCTTATGATTATGTGGCTAACTACGGGGATAAACTTTGCAGTGCTGATTATTTTAGCGGTTATCGTGGCTACTTTAAATCTATTAATAGCGATACCGATTATGAGGAGAGAAGGACGCGAAGCTATTCTTAATAAATCCTCAAAAGTTTATGAAGATTAATCTTACACAAAGAGAAAGAATATTTATCGCTATACTATATTTAAGTATATTAACCCTGATCTATCATCTTATAGGAGGCAATGCTGATGCAGTTTTTGGCATAAATATAAAAGACTACTCGATATGGTTTTTTTCTGCTGCGCTAATGATTGTAATGGGGAAATATATCGTCGAACCGTATTTTACGAAGCCGTCAGACGCGATTGTTAACGCAATGACAGTAATAATTGCGTTGGTCGGATTAAAAGAAAAAGAGCTTTTTCTTGGCTACACAGCCATATTTTATTACGCACTAATAGTTTTATTGGTGAGTATCTTATGTATAACAATAAAAGATACTCAAAAAAAATGGCTAAGAAAAGTAAATGAAGCACTCTATCTTTTTGTTAAAGATGCGGGTAGTGCCCGATTTCTGTTTTCGGTCGTATACATTTCAGCAACATATTCCTATTTTGCTGATCCTAAAAAACCGATAGTTTTTATAACAGTAGCAGCATTTTGGGCTATTCTCGTATTTTCAAATGTAGTCGAAAGCCTTATAAAGAAAATATCTACCTTACTCGGGGTATTTAAGAATAAGAAGGGTGAAAGATTGGGGGTTGCAATCGGATGCGAAAATCCATCTCTATATAAAGTAGAGATTGATTTTTATGACAAAAAGAACAATGGAGATGCTGAGTATGGCGATCTTGTTGCCATGGAAACAAGCTCAAATATTGGATCCGTTGGAATGGTGATAAATAAGAAATATCTATTGAATAAGAGATGGCTAAGTGTCTATCTTTTTCGCGATGAGGAAGGCAATCCGATTAGGATAAATCTTCAGTCTAAAAAAAGAATAACTGATGATCGTTCTATTTTTGCACAAGATAATGGGGTGTATTTAATCGATGCCGACTCATTAGGAGCAGATGAAAAAGATATAATTTATGAAAATATATTATTTAAGAATAAGGATAATTTTGTTGGCTATATTGCCGCTGGATCGAATATAAATTTAGTTAATTTTTCAGTTATAAGGGATATTGGCGAAGAAAAGAATGTTTCAGAAGGATCTATTTTAAAAACAACAATATATGGAGATGAAGTGCTATATCAGGTTATAAATGGGAATACAAAGGAAGAGCATTTGGAGAATTTTGACACACATGGATACGTTATAGGCATAGCAAGAAAGTTGGGTAAATATAACAGGGAACTGAAAGAATTAGATGTTAGCAAATGGGTCCCGGATATTTATTCGCCGGTATTTTTTGCCTACTCCGGGACAGTGGGGTCTGAAGAAATCGAGCGAATAGCCCATAATTCTATAGGAAGATTGCCTGAAACGGATTTAGAAATACCTATAAAAGATTATGCCTCATTAATTACACATAATACAGCAATTTTGGGTATTTTGGGGATAGGAAAATCTTGTCTTACTTACGAACTTATTACAAAGATAGTAGAGAAAACATCAGCCAAAGTAATTTGTATAGATATTACAAATGAATATACTGAGGAGCTCGCTCGTTATGGATGCGGCGCATCTTCAATAGATGAGAGTCGGATAAATACAGTGATTTCCTCAAGCTATGTAAGGATTAATAAAGATAAGCACAAGGGTGGCAATTATGAGGAGTTTAAGATGGCAATAGAGGAGGAATTGGTTAAATTTATTGATGCCACGACCGGCTCCAAGATTTTAATAATAAATCCAGAGAATTTTTTTGTAAGTATTCAAACTAATGACATAAAGCCGAAAAAAATTGGTCCTGGGCAAAATGATTGGGAAGATCAGGCCCCAATGAGAGATATAAGCGTTGCCGAGATAACAAGGATTATTTCAGAAATTGCGCTGGATATTTGCAAGAAAAGAGGTCGCACTAAAGAGCCTCGGTGTCTTTTAGTGTACGAGGAGGCGCATTCTCTTGTCCCAGAATGGTCGTCAGCCTCAAATGAAGGCGAAGAAAGGGCAACAAGCGGAACCGCAAAAGTCATACTACAGGGTAGGAAATATGGACTTGGTTGTTTTGTTATTACTCAGAGAACGGCAAATATAAGCAAGAGTATCTTAAACCAATGTAATACAATTTTTGCACTCAGAGTTTTTGATGACACCGGGAAAGATTTCCTTTCCAATTATATTGGGAAAGATTATGCTGACGCATTGTCGACCCTCGAAGAAAGATGTGCTATTACAATCGGAAAGGGGTTGAGATTGAAGCAGCCAGTAATTATTAAGTTGAATGATCAGAAGTTTTTTATAAGTAGTGATACTGAACAGGATCCATTAGAAGGCGAGGAAATATAAATAGAATAAGATGGATTACTCAAAAATAAAATTATATTTATGGGAGGGGCTACACTGGGACATTGATTATGATATTAATGGAAACCCTTGTTCTCAAATTGCATTATGCCCAAAGCAGAAGTGTAATTGTAAATTAAAGAAATCTAAAGAAGTATATTCTATTGGTGAATACAAATACTGCTGTTCCAGATGTGATTTTAAAATAACTTTAAATAAACCAATAGAGGAGAAAGTCTCTGACCTTTTGGATATTATTGAGTCGCAAAAATATAAAGACGCGGAAATAATCAACATAGATGGTGAACTTATACGCATACAGCGAGAAGAGCTAAAAGACAATGATTATTGGGTGGATGTTAAGTTGTCGAGGAATAAGAAAAAGGAAGTGCAATTGATGGTTTTAGCTGGGCATAAGAAGGACAAGACAAAAACCCAATTATTTGTAGATCCCAAAAATGAACGGTTGGCGTTCGACCAAGGAGATGATCATCCAGGCGAAGTTTTTGCTAAAGTTGTTGCCTTTTTTAAAAATACAGTATCAGAATTGAAAATTAATGAAGACGATAATATTAGTGAGCTTTGATTTTACAGACTTTTAACAATTTGAGTTTTGTATTAGTGCTAATAACGCATTAATTTGCCTAAGCGTAACAGTAGGATCAGGGAACGCCTCAATCCAGTCAGAAGTGTGTAAATTATGCCTCACGGGGCCTTACCTTGCACTTGCCAATTTAAAAAGTAAAGAAAAGCTAATATACCCAAAAGCCAATTCCCCGAAGGAAGAGCCAGACTAAGGGAAAAACAAGTAAATAACTAAGATTAGGCCAAATTGTGCAGTAGATCGAAGGCTCAAATAATTTACTAAAAAATAAATAAGTAATCGACTGGAATACTGCAAAGGTGAAGCTTCCGACGGCTACATTAAATTCCCAGGTGCAACCATTCGCCGATTTGCCTGGGCGAAGAGTTAATTCAATTGCACCCCAAATAAGAAAGGCGATAATCACAGCAACCCATCCCCAAAATCCCAAAAGTCCTATAATAAGCCAAAATGCGCTTCGTTCTGACGTTGGTATAGAAGTGACAATTTGGCAAATCGATGGAAAGAAATATGTAGTATAAAATGTCGTTGGGTCCATTTAAGCCCAAGCATAAGCCAGCAGGAAGGCGGGGTCAAATTTATATGTTTCCAAAAGCTCCGGACGAGATCCGGGGTATTTATACCAGTGCTAATAGCCCATTGATTTGTCGCAGCGTAATTCCTGGATCCGGAAACGCCCCAACCCAGTCAAAAGTTCGAAACGCGTCCTGATATTCGAGCAGAAAGCAAAAATACGGTCCGCATGGATCGTATTTTTGCTTTTTGTTTTGCGGGTGCAGATGAGAAACCTCTTAGGGGGTCGGGGAAATTGTAATTTCCCCGTTGGGGTGACCGAGCATAGCGAGGACAAGAGGGCGGAAGCCCTATTGAGAGGAACTTGAGCTTGCGAAAGCGACGACGGGGGCGATTCCCTTCCAGGGAGAAAAATAACCTCAAAATCCAGGGTTACATCTTGTTCCGTTACTATTTCAAAAAATATGCGTTGTGGTTGATTTTGGTAAATGCTATATTAATAGTAATAATAACTATTATAAAGGTGGTAAATAAAATATGGCAAAATATGTAGACGGATTTGTACTTGTAGTTCCAAAGGACAAAGCTGAAGAATACAAGAAAATGGCAGAAAGTGGCCGTGATACTTGGATAAAGTATGGTGCGCTTGAATACTATGAATGTCGAGGTGACGATCTTGTTCCACAGGAAATGGGGGGTGAAAAAGCACGTGCATTTCCTGAAATGACTGGAGCAACAAGTGAGGATATAGTTTGGTTTTCTTTCATAGTCTTTAAATCCAAAGAGCATCGAGATGAGGTCAATGCTAAAGTGATGAAAGACATGAATAATCAGATGGAAGGACACAAAAATATACTGATGCCTTTTGATATGAAGCGAATGGCTTACGGTGGTTTTCAAGTTGAAGTAGAAGGATAAAGAACTGATTTAAAATCACGCAGCCGCTCTCAGTAATGAGGGCGGTTTTTATAAATTATGTAGAGAAAATGAGGCTCTAACGTCGCTCATTGGGCGGAGCAAAAAATACATTCGCCTTCGACGTATTTTGAGGAATAGTGGGCGCCTATTTATTTGAGATAAATATAAGAATATACTTATAGCATATGAAAATTATCCCAAACGAAAATATCCTCGATCGATTAGCGAGAGTCATTCTAGCCGAGATATTATTTATCATTGCGCTGTTCTGGTTTAGTGGTACTGGGCAAGTAGTTTTCTACGTGATGGCAGCGGCAATGCTTATAACTGCTGGAACAGGTTTTTGTGGTCTGTATAAGGTATTAGGGATAAATACGGAAAAACAAGATAATAAGAAAGTTTCTAAAGTAGTCCTAGGGTTATTCATTGTGATATTTGTCGTGATTGCAGTTGCTGGTAGTTATTATAGTAATTTTTTCACAAAGAAATTTTTTCTTGAGGATTATAATAGGATGAATAACTATTATAAGCAAACGCTATTTTATACGGGGCAAGATAAGAGAGTTGAAGCATTGGATAACTATACTAAGTTGGTTTCTGAATTCACGCTATTCAATAATAAATATCAAAAATTTCATCCGTATGTATTGAAAAAAGATAGTCAATTCAATGCCGATCTAGTAAAAGTGTCAGATATTATTACAGGACTTGAAGAAGATGTTAAGGATGGAGATCTACAGGAGGCGCACATAAATTTTGAACAGGTGCGTCCGATTTTCCAGGATATTTTGAAGCGCAATGGATTTTCCATGCTCGCGGTATCGTTAGTCGATTTTCATGACGCAATGGAAGAAATAATTGCAAAAGCTGACGCAAAAGACTTGGCCGGCGTCATAAATGTCTATCCTGGGGTAAGTGATAAATTAAAGGCAGTGGAGGCGGAGGCTAACGATAGTGAAATCCAAGCAATTCGAGCAAGGCTTGAAGAAGTGCTAGTACTAGCTAAGACTGGTAATGCCGATAGTTTATCAGCTAAAGCAGCTGAATTAAAAAGCGCTTTTGTTAAAGTCTATCTGAAGAGAGGATAGAGCAATGCGAACATTTTCTAAAATAGTGGTATCTGACCCCCGTTTCTACTTAGGGGAGTTTATCGATGAGTTGTCGTATTTCCGCTATATGGCGGTCGACAATTAATGGATCTCGGAATTGTATGGTAAAAACGGCAAGCTGCTCGATGACTCGAAGGAGATCTTCTTTTGTGGGATTTTGAAAATCGGCACCGATATCAAGGAATGCCTTTTCGACAATAGCCGCGCAAAATGACCGGTTAACTTGTTCATCTACTGTTCTGTTTCTTAGTTCTTCGTCGTGCGCTTGATGAAAGCATTCGATGATCGCATCGCGCACCATACGTGGTGTGATCGGCTGCGTGGTATCGATTCCATAAATAAGTGTCATATTCATATATGATACAGGAGAATGCGGAAAAACCAAAAGAGATAAAGTGGAAGATTATTTGAGTTGGGTTAACCAACCACGAATAAGAGACCGCGGTTCATTTTCAGGCACCTACCTACTGGTAGGTAAAAAGTTGACAAAGTCAAAATTATGGACCAAGCTACCTATAGTAGTTGAGATGCACAGAGAAGAAAGCGACTGTAAGAAACGATCTAGTCGGCCAGAGGGAATAGAAGAAGAGGAAGAAGATAAGTTTTTGGGGAGAGATAAGCCCGGGTGTCGATGGTTATTCGTATCGCCGAAGCATATTGACTGATATGAATCAGTTTTTTAGTGTGTTTGAGTATTGCCGATCTAAACAAATAATATGGCAACACTGTGCGAGTAAATTAATTAACTAAATAATCCTATGTCAAAAATAAAGTCCTTGTTTCAGGTTCTTATATTAGTAGCTCTCATAGGCACTGCGAGTTCGGCATTGCCGATCAATTCGGCAATGGCTGAAGCCGACACCACCGCGCCGACCATTTCCGCGATCTCATTTGCCAACAAGACCGGCACTGTTACGGACAGCGGCATCGCCCTCAATTTATTTGAAGCCACCGATGCCGACTTGGCAACAGCAGGAAGTATCACCGTTTCCGAAGCGGCAACGCTGCAGATCACCTCGCAGCCGCTACCTTCGATCGAGCTTGTCGCAGGAGCCAATGTCCTCACAACGGCAGGATTGTTTGGCTACAACATCCTTGCGACTGAACTGGGCCAGACCCTTGCGGGAGGATCGCTTACCGTATCGGGCACCTTGACCGATACAAGCAACAACGTCACTGACGTGATGATCACGATCATGGCAACGGCGCCGGCCGACACCACCGCGCCGACCATTTCCGCGATCTCATTCGCCAACAAGACCGGCACTGTTACGGACAGCGGCATCGCCCTCAATTTATTTGAAGCCACCGATACCGACTTGGCAACAGCAGGAAGTATCACCGTTTCCGAAGCGGCAACGCTGCAGATCACCTCGCAGCCGCTACCTTCGATCGAGCTTGTCGCAGGAGCCAATGTCCTCACAACGGCAGGATTGTTTGGCTACAACATCCTTGCGACTGAACTGGGCCAGACCCTTGCGGGAGGATCGCTTACCGTATCGGGCACCTTGACCGATACAAGCAACAACGTCACCAACGTGATGATCACGATCATGGCAACGGCGCCGGCCGACACCACCGCGCCGACCATTTCCCTCCTTGGTTCAAATCCGATCGATATGACCGTGGGAGGAACTTACACGGATGCCGGGGCAACGTCTTCAGATAATATTGATGGGGATATTACAGCTAGGATTGTAACTACAAGCACGGTCAACACGACCGTTGCTGGAACATATCTTGTGACCTATGTGGTCAGTGACCTTGCCGGAAACGGAGCAACGAGCACGAGGACAGTTAATGTCGCAGCACCGGCTCCCGTAGTAGTCGTTAGCGGAGGAGGAGGCGGAGGTTCTTATACGTATTACGGATCGTATGGGCAACCAGTAGTAACAACGGCTCCTGCTGTGGTGTCGACAGTTGTAGAGACCCCGGTCACTGTAGTAAACGCGGCAAAGCCTGCCATTACCGAAAAGCCCGCTGGGCAGGTGCTTGGTGTTGAAACATTTGCCTTCTCTGAGAATCTTACAATCGGTTCGACTGGCAATACGGTGACCGAATTGCAGAATGTATTGGCAAAGGAAGGATTCTTTAATCTTTCAGCCACGGGATACTTCGGGCAGGTTACGAAGAATGCTGTTATTGCATACCAGAAGGCGCACAACATCAACCCGGCCTCAGGTTTTGTCGGTTCGCTCACGCGGGCGGAGCTGAACAAAGTGCAAGGCGGTCAGGTCTTGGGAGTAAGTACAGCAAGTGGTGATGCGCTTCGCGCACAGATAGCAACATTACAGACGCAGCTACTTGAGATAATGAAGCAGCTCGTGGAGCAGCTTAAGGCAAAACAGTAAGCGTTAAACGATACTGATAAAAACAGCAGGACTTGCATTGTCTTGCTGTTTTTTTGCATTTGTGTCATTATTTATTCATATAAGCCTTGTCAGGGGGAGTGGTAATGATCAAAAATCATGAAAGGAATTCATCTACTGAAGAAGTATTTTATTCCAGGGGAGCACAACGACCATAAGCCGCATATATTGCGGACCGAAGTGGTTATGTTTTTTTTCGCAGTCATTTTACTAGTGGAAATGATTTTTTTATTGCAGGTTGAGATGCTACATTCACGCAAGGGTTATTTCGCTCAAGTCTTGCCGTCGGTGATCGCCGGCCTGGCCAATGACAATAGGCAGATTGACAAGCTGCCCAGACTACAGACAAGCGAGGTATTGCAAAAAGCTGCCCAAATGAAGGCTGACGATATGGCCCAGAAGGGGTATTTCGCGCACAATAGTCCCGAAGGCGTGACTCCATGGTATTGGATTGATAGGGCCGGCTATAAATATGATTATGCAGGAGAAAATTTAGCTGTAGACTTCATCGACTCTTCGGATGTAAGCAAGGCATGGATGGATTCACCTACGCATAGGAAAAATATTTTGAATGCCAACTTTACCGAGATCGGGATCGCAACGGCAAATGGCGTGTACGAGGGAAGGGAAACAACCTTTATCGTACAGATATTCGGACGCCCGGCAAAGAAAGTTGAAGAGCAAGAGTCGATTGCCACGGTGAGCGCGCAGAAGAATAGTAGGGGGGGTATTCAGCCGTTTGCAACGCCAAAAGAGCATAAGGAAGCAACTCTGAATCAAGCGATCGAGGTGGAAGGGGAAGTAAGCGGCGCCTTTACCCAATCGAATGAAGTGGCTCAGGTCGATTCTGCTATCGCACCAATTGACGCATCCTTCATTAAAAAGGCGATGACAATGCCGCGCTTGATGAATATGTATCTCTACGGCGTACTTCTGACTATTGTCTCGCTGGCATTAATGCTTAAGGTATTTATTAGAATAAAGATCCAACATTCGCAATTAATAGTGAATGGAGTGATGCTACTGATCATAATGGCGACAGCTCTTGTGGTTAATCAAAAAATCGTGCTAGCATACGGGAATATTATGTGAGGTGAGGTAGACGGGAAAATAGTGAATAGGCTAAGTAATCAGGACGATGAATTGATGCATTAAGAAGCCCCTCTTGAGAGACGAAAAATGATTAAATCTAGAAAAATGAAAATTTTTGGTTGCGTTAATGTAGTTCTAGCGGCGATTGGCGTATCATATATAATTATGGTGGCGAAAAGCGCAAAAATAAATTCATTTGAAGAATGTCGGGAGGGTGGCTGGCTGGTTCGTGCGATGGTAGTCTATGACTATGTAGCACCCACCGAAAACGATATCGAGCAGGAATGCATCTTGTGGACCGGGGAGAAATTTGTAAAGCGGTATGCGCCCGGACCGTCCGATGCGCTTAGGGACTTTGCCGAAAAAATTGATAAGTGCCAAAGCTTTGGTAGTCAAGCCACTCTTTTGAATTTTACGGCGGTTGACATGGATGCACAGTATGATAATTTCGGCATCGGAACGTCGACGGAAAACGGCCACATTCCGACCGTAGAGGAGAAAGTGGGTATATTCCGGGACAATGATATATGGGCGGGGAAGATCAACGAATACATGGTCGACTTTAAGACAAATAGGGTAGTGAGTATGCGTTCGATTGCCGACCCCAACGGGACTCCTTCGTATGCGATGACTGCCGACGAAGCAAACCGAATCGGTGGTGAGAAAAGGGCATTGTACACATTTAGCGAGCTGCCTCAGAATCCCGATATGGCGGAAGTGATCCGCGAGGCGACCGAAGAAAGCGCGAAGCGTTGTTTGCGGGATATTCTTGGGGTGGAATTATTCGGCAAAATAAGCGCGGTGGAATATGAATTTACGCACAGCGTGGGAAAGGAAGTTTCTGGCAATTCCGATAATGATGCCCGTTACGCGGGGAAAGATCATGTATTGCGCTGGGAAAATAGACGTTATGTTCCGCCCGCAGGACTGGTTTCGGAGATGTTTCCTTTTGTGCAAGTAGTGGTCACGAATACCGGCAATGTTTTGAGCTATGAAAGCAATCTGAGTTTTTTCGGGGATCTGTAAATGTAAAGAGGTTGCCCGAGCGATATATATGCTGAAACGTCTACTTGAACAAAAAGCATTAATGATCGGCGTGGGAGTTTTTGCGACGGCCATGTTGACTGCCGTCTTTTTGTATCTGCAAAAATATAATGTAGCTACAATGAATGGTCAGCCAAGGATAGTTTATAGGGTACAGAATTTTGACGCGCAAGGCGAATCGGTACGGGACGACTATCGTTCGGTGAGTATAGACGGGACGGACGATATATTGATCCACTCGACCACCGAGCAATGGGAAACGTTGACCGTATTTAATCATAGCGATATTGGAATTGGAACAAGTACCGCGAGCAGATTTTTTGATAAAAAAGGAAAGGATATTTCGGATACATATAAGGATTTGGATATAGATATAACGCCATATGAAATGTCGCCCGCCTACACTGCTGATGGCGGTCTGATCGGTATCGCCGGGCGTACGCGCGAAGGCGCGCATGAGGTAAGTGTATTAAATACCAAGACCGGTCAAATAAAAAAATACCCATGCGCGGAATGTAAAAATTACACGGAGGCATATGCGGTCGGATTTTCGGGCGATACCAATCGGCTCTATTTTAATGTGGTCAGGGATAGAGCGAATCATCCTTTAGACTCGGATTCCGATCTTAAATATCTATATGTGGAGCTGGAAAGCGGGAATATTGTCGATATGCACCTCCCGTATTTCTCTAATGAGTATTACAAACTCTATCCTCGGTATGACCTTGCGTTCAAGATCATAAGCGCTAGACATGACAAGGCAGGTTCGGTAGATTTGATCTCGTTAACGGATATGTCGCAGAAGCGACTGGCGGATGATCTGGGAGTTGGAACGATGGCCTTTAACGGCAAGGATGTCGTATATGATGTTTTTGTCGATAGAAGTGTTTTGGCGTATTATCCGCCCAAACAAGAAATTAAAGGAGTAAATATCAATAGTGGGGAACGCTATCATATTTTGCCGTCTAATTTGGTGAATACAGCAAAGAGAGGGCAAAAAGAAGTGCGCGATTTTCTTCCCAATAGTGCGACATTCATATATACAATAGAGTATGACAGCGGGTGGGAGGTGCGAATGCATACTATAGATACCGGTGAAGATAGAAGCGTAGTAAACTTGAGCGCGGGGCGATTTGCCGACAAAACATCGTATATCAAGCAATATATCGGGGTTATATTTTGAGTGGGCGGTGCGGGAAGGGGATTTTTTGCTGGTACGTGTGATGTGTTTATCATGTGCTTGTTGTATACTATAGTATATGAATACCCCACAAATTCCCGGTGTTCCGCCGGTGAAAGTGTTGAATAAAAAGACGCTTGGTTTGGCGATCGCAGTGATCGTCATAGTCGCGCTTGGAATCGGCGGCTATGTGTATTGGAAAGGGTCGTCGGTCCCGCAGGCGCCGGATCTCACCGGCAGTACGGTTGAAGAGGTATTGCCCGAGTTGAACACATCGGCAAATCCGTATCAGCCTGTTTCAGAAACAAATCCAGTCGAAAAAACAAATCCGTTCACGGACGTGAAGACGAATCCGTTTGAATAAGTATCGACTAATATAATCATGAAACATACACAACAGTATCTCAGCTTGACGATCATTGCCTTCTCGGTGGTATTTTCTTTTACCCTAATACAATCGGCGACTGCTCAAAATATTTCAAACGTGCAATATCCCGTTGAGGAACTGGATAATTGTAAAAATAAAGCAGCTTGCAAGACATATTGCGATAAGCCGGACAATATCCAGGCATGTATTGCGTTCGCAAAGAAGAATAAGTTGATGTCGACGCGGGAAGTCGAAACGGCGGAGAAATTCATAGCAGCCGGAGCGAAGGGTCCGGGTGGATGCCGAGGTAAGGAAGAGTGTAAAACATTCTGTGATGACATAAGTCATATTAATGAATGCGTGGCATTCGCCGAAAAGAACGGCCTAATGCCGGCGCAGGAGTTGGAGGAGGCAAAGAAGATACAATCGGCGATTCAGCGCGGAGTGAAGCCGCCCGCGTGCAAGAACAAAAAATCGTGCGATGCGTATTGTTCGCAAGTAGATCATATGGAAGAATGTATGACATTTGCCGAAGCAGCCGGCTTCATGAAGGAAAAAGAGCTCGTAGAAGCAAAGAAGGTGTTGAGCGCGATCAAGAGCGGCATCAAACCTCCTGCGTGCCGAGGTAAGGAAGAGTGTGATGTATATTGCAGCGAGGAAAGTCATGTTGAAGAATGTATCGCATTTGCCGAAGCGGCAGGTTTTATGAAGCCGGAGGAAGTGCAGATGGCGCGCAAGACGGGCGGTAAGGGTCCGGGTGGATGCCGAGGTAAGGAAGAGTGTGACGCATTTTGCGGAAACCAGACCAATCAGGAGACATGTTTCAATTTTGCCAAGGAGTATGGATTAGTAAAGGAGGGGGATCTGAAGCGAATGGAAGAAGGTAAGCAACAGATGATGCAAGGATTCAATCAGGCGCCGCCGGAGGTTCAGCAGTGCTTGAATGAGGCTTTGGGAAGCGAGCGTATTGAGAAATTGAAGAACGGAACCGCCATGCCGTCGATGGAGATTGGCGATACGATGCAGAAATGCTTCGAGAGCGCGATGCGCTCGCAGGAAGGCCAAATGCAGCAAGATGATTTCCGAAGAGAGGAATTTAAAGGGCAAGGTGGAGAGCCTCGACAGGGACAAGGAGAGGGCCAAATGCCTTTCGTTGAGCGTCCGATGATAAATGCGAATCAAATGCCGAGCGAGGTTGCGCGGTGTTTGAAAGATTCGACAGGGGAAGATGTGGCCGAGCAAATAAAAACGGGAACATTCCGGCCGACGCCAGAGATCGAAGGGAAAATGCGGAGTTGTTTTGAACAGTATGGACAACAGCAACGGACGCCACAACAACTTCCCGTGAGGAATTACGAATCGTTTTCGACGAGCGGGCAAATGATACCCGAAGGCATTCGCAAGGAAGAGTATAAGGAACTGATGATACCTATACAGGAACAGCAGCGGATGATGGGCCCGGGAGGTTGTACGAGTCCTGAAGAGTGCAGAGTGTACTGTCAAAATCATCCGCAGGAATGTGGTGTGCCGATTCAGCAGTCAGGGATGGAAGGGCAGCAGATATACAAGGAGGGTATTCAAACATACCCGACAGAAGGGAAAATGCCCCCCGCTGATTATCAGCAGTATCAGCCGATGCCGGGCGAGCAAATGACACAACCGCCAGCGGACGGCACGTATGTATTACCGACTGAAACCAAGACGGAAACCTCATCGGGGAAAGTTATGCCGCTATTGGATCGAATGGTACATATCTTGTATCGGATGATTGGCATTGAATAATAAATAAGAGAGAAGCAAAAGCACGCTTATATATGGGCGTGTTTTTGCTTACTGTATCAACGCGACGTAATTTGCTAAAATAAAATGATATGTGTTTTTCAGCAACAGCAAGTTTTGCAGCAGGAGGAGCGCTGAGCGTGGCTGGCGTTTTGACGATTGCAAAGGCAAAAAAGAAAAAGGAGCTTCCGCTCGCAAGCGTACCGCTCCTTCTCGGGATTCAGCAAGCCATCGAGGGAGTGGTATGGATTTCATTCGGTAAGCCGATACTCAATATGATTGCAACGTATGCGTATGTATTTTTTTCGCATATACTGTGGCCGATCTTTATTCCGCTTTCTGTGCTACTAATAGAAAAAGATCCGAGAAGAAAAAGGATTCTGGGTTTATTTTTGGCAATTGGGTTAGGAGTAGGGTTATATATTGCATATTTTATTGGCTTGAATTCGGTCACGTCTTGCATTATCGATCGAAGTATCGGGTACAATTCCATGACGTTGTACCCGCTTGTCACTACGGCGGTATATGTCACGATCGTCTGTGGGAGTTTGCTCGTCTCAAGTTATAGGATGATGAATATATTTGGGCTAACGCTTTTTGGATCGTTTGCCGTTGCGGCATGGTTTTTTGTAAATGTGTTCTTTTCAGTCTGGTGCTTCTTTGCGGCGATATTGAGTGTGCTTATCTATTGGCACTTTAGAACAAAGAGGATGAATGAGTGATGGTAATGTATAAATGGAAAACACATTGGCTTTGGTGATATGTTTTTTATTTGTTTACTCCGCCAACGCACATTTCGGACAAAAAGTATATAATTCCATGGGAATAATCAATGCGTCAAATAGACGCATTGACCGAATTGTCATACCGGCGAAGGCCGGGATGACACACACTTTTTCCGCAACAGCACATAAATGTCTTCTGTTGTCCGAAATGTGCGTTCGTTATACATTGTTTGACGAAGTCAGTAAGTATTGGTATTAATGAGATAGCTAACTACCAACTGCATACGGGCGTAAGACAGGAAGGAGGGTGTTATGACAAAGGAAATCGAGCAACAAAGAAGGATTGTTGAACTTGAGAGATTGAATGGGGAGCTGGCTAAACAGGTAGTGGAAGCAGAACAACGGGCAGCGGGGATCTATGAGCAGTACCAGGTACTTCGGTATGTCATAGAAAATAGTCCGACTCAGCACGATCTATTATTTCTGAAAGGGCGGATTAAACTGTTGGAAGAGACTTTGGATAAAGAAGTTTCGGGATGGAGATTTAAGATCGGAAAGAAATATCAGGAAGGAAAAGGAGACGAAGGATGTCAGCAGTCCAAAAAGTGAAGCAGCTGTCGCAGCGTAGCGGCATATAAGGGATAGTATGATTACTACCCCTTTTTTGTACAATCGAAGAATTTGCAAAATAGTTATATATGTGATATTGCTTTAAATAGCTGTTAAATAAACACATAAAAGGGGGCAGTATGAAGCGTATTGTGAGTCTCGCAGTGGCAATAATAGTACTGGTAGCTTCCGTTCCCGTATACGCAGTAACCCTGGCAACCGAGTCCGGCTTCTATGTCGGCATGAAGCTCCAGGAGGAGCGCTACATGCCGACCGAAAAGGATGCCCAGCCGATGCATCTGACCAATTACGGACCGGTCATCGGGTACGAGTACGAGCCGACCGTGACCAGGGTTGAGATCCAAGGTTTCTACACGAAGCTCGAGATCGTCGACGCAGTTATGCCAGGCATGGGGCTTAAGGACGAGAAGATTTCCGGCCTGGGGATCGAGCTGAGTCAGGGGGTTAAGTTGACCGACGTAGGAGACCTGCGGGTGGGCGGGTTTCTAAACTACGTCTACCACTTCGGCCTGTACTCGCAGGATTTCGTGATTCCTACGCAGAACGGGAACTACGCATTCACTTTGGATATTCCTCGATTCCACCAATTGCGTACGGGCGGCATCGCACAAATCAAACCCCTAGATTGCCTGACGGTCAACGTGACCGGCGGGTACCAGCTCCAGGGCGCGTTCATAGGGAGTGGCGCAAGTCTGCGCATAGGGTCTATAGAGGTCGGCGCCGATTACTTTCACGGGATGGACGGATACGATTCGTACGCCGTCAGCACCGCAATCCACTTTTAGAAGGTGGAGCAAGGGGGCACGCATGTGCCCCCTTTTTTGTCATTTTGGGAAGTGGGCGGTATAATGAGTAATATTCGCAATTATCAAAACATATGACAATAATCACCCCGATCGCAATAGCGATCATACTCGTTATTATCACGAGCATTCGTCAAATAAATCAATACGAAAAGGGTGTTAAATTCACGTTTGGGAAATTTACAGCCGTTATGGAGCCGGGGTGGAGGATTGTATGGCCCGTGATTCAGACTTATCAGAAAGTTGATGTGCGTATCAAAGCGGTCGATGTGCCGGATCAAAACGCGATTACTCGCGATAATGTTTCAGTAAAGGTGAATGCCGTCATCTATTACAAGGTGAGCGACGCGCCGAAATCCGTGATCGAAGTGGAAGATTTCCGATATGCGATCTCGCAGTATGCGCAAACGACGATGCGAAACATAGTCGGTGAGGTAACGCTCGACGAGTTGCTCTCAAGCAGAGACAAGATAGCCGACCGGATCCGCGAGATCGTCGACAAGGAGACGGATGCGTGGGGATTGAAGGTAAATAATGTCGAATTGAAGGATGTTAGTCTACCCGCGGAAATGGAGCGGACAATCGGTAAACAGGCGGAAGCGGAGCGTGAAAAGCGTGCTGTTATTATCAACTCCGAGGGTGAACTTGCGGCATCGCAAAATATTGCAAAGGCGGCAGAAATGCTTGCTGCTACGCCGGGTGCGTTACACCTGAGGACACTGCAGTCGATCAATGATATGTCATCGGATCAGTCAAATACTGTCGTTTACATGGTGCCGATAGAGGCACTGAAGGCATTGGAAGGGTTTGCAAAAAAGTGATTTAAAACCATAAAATGCCCCTTTGGGGTATTTTATGTGGGCCAATGTAGGTAAAAAATCAAGAAATGATACAGTATAATGATAATGAACAAAGATAAGGAAACAAAGGTATATTTGATCGGCGGGGGAATTGCATCGCTTGCGGCGGCTGTATACTGTATCAAAGACGCGGGTATAAAAGGTGAGAGCATCTCTATATTTGATGAGGCAAAAAGGATTGGGGGAAGCCTAGATGCGCAAGATCTTTCCGAATCCGAAGGGTATGTTATGCGGGGGATTCGCATGTTTGAAGAAAAAGCATTTACGGCAACGTTTGATCTAATGGCGAGTATCCCATCGTTGATTGCGAAGGGAAAAACGCTTAGAGAAGAATTTGTCGAATTCAATAAAAAGAGTAGATCATATTCAAAGGCGCGGTTGCTAAAGAATAGGCAAGTTATCGATAGTCATCCATTAGGCTTAAGTAGTAAAGACAGGCTTAATCTTATTGGTTTGTTATTGAGAAGTGAGGTTTCGTTGGAAGATAGAGATATTAAGAGCTTGTTTACCAATGATTTTTTTACGTCGAATTTTTGGTATGAATTTTGTACCGTCTTTGCGTTTCAACCGTGGCATAGTGCCATAGAATTTAGGCGTTATTTCCTGCGGTTTATACAGGGGTTTTCGACAATAGATACGTTGGAGGATATCGAGATCTCACCATATAACCAATATGAATTTCTGGTGATGCCGATTGTTGACTGGCTCAAGAGTCGGGGGGTTGTGTTTGTGACGAATGCGAAAGTGACAGATGTAGGATTTGTGTCGACGCGAAAAGGACAACGGGTGGAATACATTATATATGGGCAGTGCGGAACTGAGACCAAGGTTATGGTTAAAGAGAGTGATCGCGTCATTATGACGCTGGGATCGATCGTCGCGAACTCTGCGATTGGTTCAATGCACACTGTGCCGATAGTCGATTTGCGGAACAAAAGTGGATCATGGGCATTATGGGAGCGCATCGCTGCGGGGAGGCCAGAATTTGGTGTGCCCGCGGTATTTGGTGGGCACACGGATAGATCAGGGTGGACATCGTTTACGATCACATTCCGAGACCGGACGTTCTTCGATCTGATGGAAAAATTTGTGCATAAAAAAGTGACGACCTATGGGGGTGTTAACATAGTGGATTCGAATTGGTTTATGTCCGTAGTGTTATCGTATAAGCCATATTTTTTGCATCAGCCTAATACTATAAATCTGTGTTGGGGATACGGATTGCGTTCTGACGCCGTGGGGAACATTGTTAAAAAGAAGATGTCCGAATGTACTGGTGAGGAAATACTTATCGAGCTGGTTCACCACCTGGGATTTGAAGCGCATAGGGATGCGATACTCGGGAGCGCGGTATGTATTCCATGCGGAACTCCGTATATAACGAGTCTGTTTTTACCGAGGAAGATTTCCGATCGGCCCGCGGTTGTACCACAAGGGGCGATGAACTTTGCGTTTGTGGGGCAATATTGTGAAGTTCCGGGGGATGTTGTGTTTACGGTCGAATATTCGATCCGATCGGCCCAGATTGCTGTCGATACGCTATTTGGTCTGGATAAACGGCCATCGCCGATGTATAAAGGCATTCGACACATGGGGGTGCTCTATGCGGCAATGAAAACGATCATACGGTAAGCATGCGCATACCCTATACAAAAAAAGAATTAATGGGGATTGTGGCGGTAGTGTTATTTTTTGTGGTTGCGCAATATTATGCCCGGCAGTATGCGGATCAGTTGCAGACATTAGTCGCCACGGATCAGCGGGCGGTTGGCATGATCGCATATGGACTTGTTGCGATTATCGCGATCGTCATTGCCCCGGTAAGTTCGTTGCCGTTGGTACCAATTGCAGCAGCCATCTGGGGCAGCTTTACGACTGCGGTGGTGACGCTTGTGGCGTGGAGTATAGGCGCAGGTATTGCATTTTTACTGGCGCGCACATATGGCAGAAGGATTATTGGGAAGGTGGTGGATGCGAGGAGTATGGGGAAGCTTGAGGGAATCATGGGGCATAGGAATGTATTTGCGAGTACGCTACTACTGCGCATGGTTGTTCCGGTGGATATATTAAGCTATGCGCTAGGGCTCTTTTCAACGATCAAGTTTATTCCCTATTGTGTGGCAACGACAGTGGGGATGATCCCATTTATTTTATTCTTTTCGTATGCGATTGTGATTCCGATATATTGGCAGATAGTCATTGCGGTGGGCATTGTTGCTCTGGTGCTGACTATCTTACGAAGAGGATTTAAGCGAATATAAGGAAATATTCTTTGAGGGCTGTTTTTTTGGTATACTATATATAGAGAGGGTCGGTTGATGAATCTATTAGTATAATTCTCAAAAAACATGACTCAATGGAAATTTGATGAACCGCATTGTATTATTGAATTCAGTGTGCGGCACTGGGGTGTTGCGTGGGTAAAAGGGAGATTTAGTAAGGTGCAAGGTATGGCGATATTCGACGAAGGAGGTATTGAACAAGGCTCTGCGGAGATTACGATCGATATGCAGAGTATTTGGACGGGAAATGAAATGCGCGACAATCACTTGCGCAGTAAAGATTTCTTTAATGTCGAACAGTTTCCGGAGGCGACGTTTAAAACGACCGGGGTCGATAAAACCGGAGAAAAGGAATTCGCAGTAAGGGGAGATCTGATAATCCGTGATATTACCAAACCCATCGTACTTATAGTGGGATATATCAAGCCGCAGGAAGTTCCTTCACTTAAGGGGGGTACTGAGATAAGAGTAGGATTTACCGGCAAGGTGGCGCTCGATCGCCATGATTTCGGACTTAATTGGGATGTACCCGGGTTGGGAGATGGAGCGAGTATGGTCGGCGGGGAGGTTGATATTACGATCAGTGCGGAGGCGGTAAAACAATGATTGCATATATGAATGGACAAAAGATAAAAATCATCGCAAAAGAAGGGTTATTCGAACTGATAGAGAATCGGGAGGATTTTATCCTGGTAGAAGTGCTTTCGAAGGAAAGCTATGACGCGGGACATCTGCCGATGGCAATTAATATTCCGGTCGATAAGATTCAGGACATGGCGCCGACGCAATTGCCCGATAAACAGAAACTGATAGTAGTGTATTGCTCGGACTTTTTGTGCACTGCCTCGACGGGAGCGACGCGATTGCTACAGTCAATGGGATACGTGAACGTAGTTGACTATAAGGGGGGGAAGGATGATTGGAGTAAAGCAGGGCTCCCGCTTATTTAAGCAAGTGGCAGGAGGAGGCATTTTATACTACTATAGTAGTGGGGTTATATATAAAAATAATAAAAATATACGGATATGAAAGGATTTAACGCAAATATCGAAAAGGAGACCTTGGAAAACGAAAATTTTCGTAAGGTATTGTATACCGGAAAGTATTGTCAGTTGGTATTGATGAGTATTAAACCAATGGAAGAGATCGGCATGGAGGTGCATAAAGAGAATGATCAATTCTTCCGATTTGAAAAGGGAGAAGGGAAGTGTATCATCGACGGCAATGAATATGCATTATCTGATGGTTCAGTGATTATTGTTCCTGCGGGAGCGGAGCATAATATCATTAACGTATCTGAGACGGAGGATCTGAAGCTCTACACGATCTATTCCCCAGCCCATCACAAGGATGGAATTGTGAGAGTGACCAAGGAGGAAGCGGAGGCAAACGAAGCGGAATTCGATGGTATTACAACCGAATAAAGAAATAGAAAAAGATCCTCTTAGCGAGGATTTTTTTCTTGTTGATTGACGTAGGCATGTGTGGGGTAATATGGTATACTAATGGTAATGAAAGCGGGAACCAATAAAAAGATTCTTGTCGTTGAAGACGATAGAGCCGAGATGAATGCGCTGGAAGATACGCTAACTCGAGAAGGTTTTATCGTGAGCACTGCAGAAAACGGGCGCACGGGGCTTGAGCGCGCATTTGCCGATCATCCTGATCTGATCTTGCTCGACATTGTAATGCCGGAGATGGATGGGCTGACGATGCTTAATACATTGCGTCAGGACGAATGGGGGAAGAGTGTCCCGGCAATAATTTTAACCAATCTGAACCCGGATGATGAGATTGTGCGACGGAATGCTCCGACTGATTTTGCCTATTTTTTGATAAAGGCAACATGGAGATTGGAAGATGTCGTAAGAGCGATCAGGAAGGAATTAAAAATGGAATAACAGTGAGAGAGGATATAATTAATAGCTAGCCCGTATTATATGAATGAAGCGGTAGAGCAAAAAAAGAATTGGACAATATTCTTAAGTAGTGTCTTTTTCGTATTGGGATTCTCGACGGTTTTTTCTCTGGTCGGCATATTGTTGCAGACCATATTGGCCAACGTGTCCTATTCTGCTCAAGTCTGGCTTGGGCGGGTTGGCGGGGTTATTATCATTCTATTCGGACTCTTTTTGGTTGGGTTGCTTAAACCTAAATTTTTACAGCGAGATCATAAGGTGCAAGTGGCTGGTCAGTTTAAATCATATTGGGTAACGTCATTCTTGTTCGGCGCTGCATTTGCCGCAGGGTGGACACCATGCGTGACTGCGGCACTGGGAGCAATTCTGGTTCTTGCAACAACTCAGGCAGGAAGTGCATTTTTTCTATTGATGGCGTATACGTTTGGAATCGGTATCCCATTTTTAATGGTAGGGTTATTTGCTGATCAGGTACAGGGCGTGATCGAGCGGGCAGGAAGGTGGCTTATATATATCCAATATGCATTCGGGGTATTGCTGATTGGTATGGGGGTATTAATCTTCGTCGGGCAATTAAGCAGAATCGCAAATTTTGAAGTACTGACAAATGTATTACTTGCGCTTGATATTAGCACCGGCGTTGGTGGAAATATTGGCTCACTAAGCGTTTTAAACATAGGAATTGCGTTCATTGCAGGCCTTGTCTCGTTCTTAAGCCCATGTATTCTCCCGTTGATTCCCGGGTTTCTTTCGTATCTTGCATCGACCGCATCGCGTGAATAAAAAATATGCAGGACAATATCAGAAAAACAGTATTAGTTCTGGTAGTTGCGATGATAGTGGTGGCAATCGGATATTTCGAGCTACAGAAGCCGAAGCGGATAGGTACGACGGGTACCGAGATTCAGGTTCCGGCGATACTTACGGTATCGACAATAACAGATGAAAAACCTCAACAGAATGCAACAAAAACAGTTACGGTGAGTGGCCTTCAGGCGCAGGAACCAACACGGTCCATAGATCGCTCGTCAATCCAAAAAGAAAAGGCGCTGAAGTTTGACAGGCTAAAAGAATTGGTAAACCCAGGGGGATTTATTAATGGAGACTCGTTTAGGCTTGCGGATTTTGCAGGAAAGAAAGTGATTCTGATTGATTTTTGGACGTATAGTTGCATTAATTGCCAGCGAACCACACCATATCTCAACGCGTGGTATGAAAAATATAAGGATCAAGGATTGGTCATCGTTGGCGTGCATACACCCGAATTTGGATTTGAAAAGATGTATGAAAATGTCGTAAAAGCAACGAGGAATGCGGGTATACAATATCCAGTGGTACAAGATAACGAATATGGAACATGGAACGCCTACGCCAATCGATTTTGGCCAAGGAAGTACTTGATCGATATCGATGGGTTTATCGTATATGACCATATTGGCGAAGGTGATTATGATGGGACAGAGCGGGTCATCCAAAAGGCACTTAAGGAGCGACAGGATGCGTTTGATATGAGTGACTCAATTGCGGGAGGGGTAGTAGCCCCAAAGGAAGCCGTGACCATGAATATGTCCGGAGTTAAGAGTCCGGAAGTTTATTTTGGCGCGGCGCGTAATGCGAGTCTGAAAAACGGCAAAGAGGGTTTAAGAGGATTGCAGATATTAGATACTCCTGAAGACTCAGTTTTGAATAGGTTGTATTTGGGTGGTTCATGGTATTTTGATGATGAGTTTGCGCGAACCGAAAGTAGCGGTGCTACGATCATATATCGGTATAGTGCAAAGAATGTTTATTTTGTCGCGCGTGCTGATAGTGACGTAGTAATAAAAATAACTCGCGACGGAGAGCTGTTAGGTATCGATGCGGGTAAGGATGTCGGCGCTGATGGTGTGGTACGGGTAAAAGAGGATAGGTTGTATGAATTGGTTAATGGCACAACCTATGGCGAACATGTCCTCGAAATGGAGGTACAAGGTCCAGGGTTGGAGGCGTATACATTCACATTCGGATAAGTGATGTAATAGTTGATAACATAACAAGAAACACTTGTACATGGAACAAAAAATAGAGACAGCGGTATTTGGAGGAGGATGCTTCTGGTGCACGGAAGCGGTGTTTGGGAGTCTTAAAGGGATTGTTTCGGCGGTGCCAGGATATGCTGGTGGTCATATGGAAGATCCTTCGTATGAAGAAGTGAGCACGGGAGAAACGGGGCATGCAGAGGTGACGCAATTAGAATTTGACCCGGGACAAGTAATGTTTAAGGATCTTTTGACGGTATTTTTTGCGACACATGACCCAACGACATTGAATCGACAAGGGAATGACGTTGGTTCCCAATATCGGTCAGTGATCTTATATACCACGGATGCGCAACGTGCGCAGGCAGAAGAATATATTAGCGCGCTACAAGGCTCGTTCAATGATCCGATCGTAACGGAAATACGACCATTCGAAGTATTTTATAAGGCGGAAGATTATCATCAACGGTATTATGAGAATCATAAGGATATGCCGTATTGTCGGGCGATCATTGATCCGAAGCTTGAAAAATTACAAAAGCAGTTTGCCGAACTGCTTCAATCGCATAAAAAAGAACTATGAAAAAAGACGAAGAATTATCTCCCGAGTTGTACCATATTGCCCGGGAAAAGGGTACGGAGGCACCCTTCTCCGGAAAGTATTGGGATACGCACGAAAAAGGGATATATCGATGTGCGGTATGCGGTACGGAGCTGTTTTCGTCCGACACTAAGTTTGACTCCGGGACGGGATGGCCGAGTTTTACCGAACCGATGAATCTCGAGCACATTGAATTGCGGAATGACCCAAGTATAGGAATAGATAGAACGGAGGTCGTCTGTAAGAAATGCGGGGCACATTTGGGGCATGTATTCAATGATGGACCACTGGAAAAGGGGGGAAGACGGTTTTGTATTAATTCGGCATGCCTCGAACTAAAGAAAGAAGGAGGATAATCACATATAAAAGGTCGTTATGTAACAAAAAAATAAACAAATCGTATATATAATTGAAAATTAACATAACATAACTATGAAAAACATGAAACGTTCTTTGACGGCCATAGTGGTCGTCGGGCTCATATTTGGAAATGTGTTCGTTGTGTCTGCGCAAACGGCGACGACCACACCGGCCATGGCATTGCAGGCGTTGATTCAGAATTTGCAAAAGCAGATCGAAAGTTTAAATGCGCAGTTACAGGTATTGCGCCAGGCGCAGCAGCAGGTTGTAACAACGACAGGTGATGTGCAGGATACGTTAAAGCTCATTAAACAATTAAGGGAAGGATCATCGGGAGATGATGTAAAACTGCTTCAGGCTATTTTGGCAGCAGATGTAAGTGTTTACCCTGAGGGTCGCATCACCGGCTACTACGGGAAGTTGACCGCGCAAGCGGTGAAACGGTTCCAGAAATTGTATAAACTGGACCAGGTTGGAAACGTTGGACCAAAAACACTCGAGAAGATTCGGGAACAACTCGAGAAGAATCCGGTCACCGTGGAAACAAGAAATGGAGTCAAGACCATTTGTGCAATCGTGCCACCAGGACATCTGATCGCGCCGGGATGGCTGCGCAAGATGGAAGGAGTGGCACCGATCGTATCGGTATGCCAGACGTTGCCACCGGGGATAGCGGCGAAGCTTGGGTTGGCGACGACAACTCCTGATACAACCGCTCCGAAGATTTCCGATGTGGAAATAAAAAACATAGCAGCAAACAGTGTGAAAATCGAATGGGAAACCAACGAACCGGCAACAAGCGTCATCTGGTATGGAACGGCAACCTCGGTTTCCATCGGAAACGGGTTGACGATAAGTTCCACGACGCTAGTTCGCGATCACGAGTTGGTACTCTCGGGGCTTTCCGCAAGTACGACCTATTACTATATTGTGGCATCGGCTGATGTCAAAGGAAATACGGCAACGTCGAGTCAGCGTTCGTTTACGACATTGTTGATACCGGATACGACCACGCCGATTATTTCGAATGTATTGACGGCGAGCACGACCGCCAACGGATCGCATGTGCAGTGGACAACCAACGAACCGGCAACAAGCGTCGCCTGGTACGGTACCTCTACACCGGTTACGACCGCAAACGGAGTATCGTCGAGTTCTTCGGCATTGGTATCGGGGCATGATTTGACCCTTTCGGGCTTGTCGGCAAATACCACGTATTATTACATGGTAGTGTCGGCCGATGGTGCGGGCAACACGGCAACATCGAGCCAGTACTCGTTCATAACGGCCGCAATACTCGATACGACCGCACCGGCTATTTCCGGGATTGCTGCGACAAGCACGACAAGTTCGGCTTCGCGTATTGTATGGACTACAAATGAACAGGCAACCGGCAAGTTGTGGTACAGCACTTCGACACCAGTGGTTACCACGGTGGCTCCATCAGCAAGCAATGAGACACCTCTATTCGATCATGATTTCTTATTGAGTGGACTTACTTCGAGTACGACATATTATTATGTCGTATCGTCCGGGGATGCCGCGGGGAACACCTCGACATCAACGGAAGCGATGTTTCAAACGCTTGCACAATCTGCGTACTGATTAAAGATCAAAAAAGAAGTCTTCGGACTTCTTTTTTTGTGGTAGACGGCGCAAAGATTTGTTGGTTTAATGGGTATATGAAGATCGTGTCATGGAATGTGAATGGGCTGCGTTCGGTATATCGGAAGGGATTTTTGGATTGGTTTAAAAAGGAAAAGGCGGATATTGTGTGTCTGCAAGAGATCAAGATTCAGGAGGGACAGATACCTGAGGAGATAAGGATGATAAATGGATACGAGGCGTATTATAATACCGGATCACGAAAGGGATATGCGGGCGTGGCAGTGTATACGCGACAGGCTCCTAAAGAGGTAACAACGATACTGGGGATAAAGCGATTCGATGAAGAGGGGAGATTTTTACGGCTTGATTACGCCGAGTTTATTGTGATCGCATTATATATGCCGCAAGGTGCGCGCGATAAGCGGAATATGCAATATAAATTAGAGGTGTACGATGCGTTACTAGAATATCTGGCAAAGTTGAAAAATAAAAAGGTGATCGTGATCGGCGATCTCAATATTGCGCATACGGAATTGGATCTTGCCCGGCCGAAGCAAAATATGAATAACACCATGTTCACACCAGAAGAGCGGGGGAAGTTGGATCGCCTGATCAAGCTAGAATTTGTGGACACCTTTCGAATATTCAATAAAGAGGGAGGGAATTATTCCTGGTGGCCCTATTTTGCAAATGCTCGGGAGCGGAATCTTGGATGGCGCATTGATTATATGATTGCTTCAAAAAAGTTAGGTAAGAACATACAGAAAGCATTCATATTGCCCGGTATAAAAGGATCAGATCATTGCCCGGTAGGAGCGGAAATAAAATTGACAAAGTAGTACAAAAGCGATATTTAATATTTAGCACGATACCAATAGGGAAGGAGGTATATATGGAGATATGGGCGTTCAATCCGGAAGCAAGAGAGGGAGGAAAGGCGCAATATAAGAGCTTCGATGAGATGTGTAGCGGGAGGCCGTTTGCCGAACAGATCATGGAGTTGGGCGCCACATTCTATGCAGAAAGCAGGAAGAAGGTATGGTGGCTCGTATTCGAGCCCGAAGAGGAGCAGCATTTCGAGGAAATCAGTAGGGCGTTGATCGGTGATCCGACGTGCATGCTGGCGGTGCTTCTCAGGATTACGGGGCAGTGGATCTTGTTCGAGCGCGCATTCGGATGCATGCCATGCCCGGTATACACCACAGAAGAAGGCCTTCGTCCCGAAATGCAGGACAAGACCAAGCGCCTTGCGATCCAGTATGACGCACTTTCTTAGCCATGATGTTTTAGGTAGAAACTCTAGAGGCCCTATTATGGGCCTTTTTTTACTACCTTACCAGGAAACCCCGCACGATTCATTCCGTCGTGGAAAGAGTAGAGGATGGGAGCGCGGGGGATGAATGTGAAAAGTGCTACTGCATTTTTCGTTAGCGCGCAGCAGCGCGAGTAGTGGAGCGGAGGAAACCCCGTACGACCGGAGGGAGTGCGGGGAGGACGTCATTTATTGGTCGATAATAGTTAGGCGGTGTGATAGTATTATATACATACGATATGTCCTGGCTTATTATTGCGCTCACCGCATCGTTCCTGTTTGGAATGACAAATTTTATAGATCGATTTTTGGTAGAAAAGCGGATCAAAGACCCGTTTTTTGTGAGTATCATCGGAGGAATAGCCGCAGTCATCGCCGCCGGGATAATCATTGGGATGAGAGGATTATCAGTGCTCGGATGGGGAGATGCAGGTATTCTGCTCTTGAGCGGATTTGTGTCCATTATTGCATTGGTTCCGTGGTACAAGGCAATCAAGATCGATGATACATCGCGCGTGGTGCCGTTTTTTCAGCTGATCCCCGTTGTGGTATTAGGATTATCCTATCTGCTCCTTGACGAGCGATTAACTCGTGATCAGCTGATTGGATTTGTATTGATTATAGGAGGAGGATTATCATTGGCCGTAGAACGACCATCACAGGAGTTATTTCGAATAAGAAGATCATTCTGGTATGTGCTGCTCTCCATCATGCTTTGGGCGCCCGTTGCGGTATTATTCAAAATGGTTGCCATTGGTGGTAATTTTTGGGATGCGCTTGTGTATGAGATGATCGGTGCGGGGTTGGGTTCGGTTGCATTGCGCTATTATGCACGCATAAATATGTGGAGCGGGTTGCGGGCCTTGTCGATCGGCACATGGGGCATCGTCGGTACAAACGAGGTGTTGTACTTGGCTGCGCGTGGGTTGTTGTTTTATGCGACATTGATCGGGCCGACTGCGCTGGTATCGGTCGTTGGGGGTATCCAGCCATTATTCGCTCTGATAACGGGGGTGGTGATGTCGATTTGGTTCCCGGAGATTATTCGGGAAGATATTAAGCGGGGGACGCTATTGCTTAAGCTCAGCGCGATCGCAGTTATATTAGTTGGTCTTGTATGCGTATATCTTTGAACAAAAACAGCCTACTAAGTGTGGGCTGTTTTTGTTTCTTATTTGCGTAGTATGTGGCACATATCGCACCGGCATCCATGTGGTTTAAGGAACTCTTCAAAGTACTCCGTTCCATAGTCATAGGCAAGTTCTTCGCCTGCTGTAATGTTCTTGATAGCGAATATTTTTACCTTTCCGCCGACAATACGGGATTCACAATTTGGATCACAGGAATGGTTAATGTAGCGGGCAGTGTTGCGGTGCTCTTTGCCGTCGATCGTCCACTTGGAATTGATGTTAAATAAATACCGGCCTCCTCGGCGGTCTGCTTCGGCATTGGTTATTTTTTCACCGGTGTATTCGATGACGAATGTATGCTTGGGAATGTCGGCCGTTGCGAAGAGTCCGAGTCCGGCCCCTGGTCGCGCGCGACGCACGGTAAAGATATTTTTTTGAGTACCCTTTTTGGTGATCTTCATAATGTGAAATGATAGATGATGTTTTTTATGGTAGCGTATTTGTAAAATGAATGCAATGGAATAATGCATGGATGGCGTAGATATGGTATACTAAAAAATATAAAAATATGGCGCATATTAACTGGATTAAGGAATATAGTGTCGGGGTTGAATTAATAGACGAACAGCATCGATATTTTTTGACCCTACTAAATGAATTGTTCGATGCGATCATATCGCTGAATACTGAAAGCAAAATAGGCGACATTATTACGCGACTAGCGGAATACGCAGTAATGCACTTCGCTACCGAAGAAAAATATTTTGATGAATTTAACTATGAATTTGCGGAGGATCATAAAAGGAGGCATCGCGATCTACTGGCTCGAGTGGAAGGATTCCAAAAGGCCTTTGACGAAGGGGAAGTGAATATTGCAAGTGAGATGATCGAATTTCTAGAGGGGTGGATGATCGATCATATTATGGAGGTGGATAAAAAATATGTTCGCTGTTTCGAAGAGCATGGGTTACAATAAAAGGTCAACAAACAAACACTAAATACCATAGCATGAAAAATATCAATTACGATCTGTTGAAGCTACTACATACAAAACTCGATACGGTGTGGCGTCTTGAAAAACATTATATCGAAGATGCGGAGAAGGTGCAGTGTCATAGTATTGATGCGATGAAGCAGATGCTCGAGAATGATAAAAAGCATATCGAAATGCTCAACGCAGAGATCAAGATGCGCATGGACGTAGGCGAGTGGAATTAAAAAACCGCCGAAGAAATTCGGCGGTTTTTTACGCATAATTCTTTAGGTTGTAGCGGTAATGCGCTTGTAGAAGATGCGCTTTATAAATTCGACTGAGAAAAGATAGACAATGACGATACCACTAATACTGAGAAGAATAGGTAACGGTAATCGCTCGAAAAGGAAATATCTCCCCAGTGGCGTGAATGGGATGATCCATGCGATCGCAACGGCACCAGCGGTGGTTGTGACGAGGAATGCGCCGGGCGAACTTTGTAGAAACGGCACCTTCTTGGTGCGGATGATATAGATGACAAATATCTGGGTAGCGAGCGATTCGATGAACCAGCCGGTCTGGAATTGCCGTTCGGAGAGATTGAAGACAAAGAATAATAGCCCGAATGTTACGAAATCAAAAAGCGTACTCATTAATCCAAATACGAGCATAAAACGCTTAAGAAAGGGGAGATCCCATTTTGGAGGTTTGCAGATTTCGGTATTGTCGACGGCATCGCTCGGTAGAGTCCCTTGGGAAGAGTCATAGAGAAAGTTATTAAGAAGGATCTGTGAGGGAAGCATAGGAAGAAAGGGGATGAATAGCGATACGACGGTCATCGAAAGCATGTTTCCAAAGTTCGAACTGAGCCCCATAAGAATATATTTTTGGGTGTTGTGAAATGTTTTGCGCCCTTCAACAACGCCGTCGCGCAGAGCGCGTAGGCTTTTACGGAGCAGAATAATCCCCGCGGTTTCCTTTGCGACATCAACGGCGTTATTGACCGAGATGCCAACATCGGCAGCACGCAGTGCGGGTGCGTCATTGATGCCATCACCCATATAGCCAACTACAGATCCGATGCGTTTGAGTGCGAGAACAATCCGCTCCTTTTGCTCGGGGTTAATGCGCGCGAAGATGGTGATCGCGGGTACGCGTTGCATAAGCTCCGCCTCGTTCATTAGAGTAAGCTCCTTTCCGGTAATGATGCCGCGAATAGGGAGTCCAATATCGGAGCAGATCTTTTTGGTCAGAATATCGCTATCGCCGGTAAGAATTTTAATCTCGATGCCGAGGTCGTGTAGATCGCGTACGGCCTCTGGTGCCGTTGTCTTAGGAGGGTCGAGAAACACGATAAATCCCAAGAAGGTCATATCATGTTCTTCATCCTTGGTGTAGCGTTTTTTGTCGAGCGAAATAGAGCGAGTAGCAATAGCAAGCACGCGGAATCCATCGGCGCTCAGTTGCTCATACCGCTGCGTTGCGGTCTCGATAATCGTTGGATCAAATGCACAGACTGACTGGGATTTCTCGCATGAAGTCGAAATAGAAAGAATATCTTCAGGAGTACCTTTGGTAATTAGGAGTCCTTCGCCCGCATGCTCGACGACGATACTACCGCGCTTGCGTTCGAAGTCAAAGGGAATTTCATCGATCTTTTTATACGCTGTAATATCAAGCTTCTTATGCTCCGCAATGGCGGCATCAAGTGGACTCTTAATGCCTGTGTGGAGCGCACTGGTGATGTAGGAGTAAAGCAGGATTGGCTCATACACTTCTCCAAAACTATCAAGATAATTAACCATAACAATTTTGTCTTCTGTGAGTGTGCCGGTCTTATCGGTACAGAGGACATTCATGCTTCCGAAGTTCTGAATAGACGGAAGATGTTTTACGATGACATCTTTCTTAGCCATGATCATCGATCCGCGACTCAGTGAGATCGAGATGATGACTGGGAGGAGTTCAGGCGTGATGCCGACCGCGACCGCAACGGCAAACAGAAATGTCTCGAACATGGCATGCCCAAGGAAGATATGGATAAGAAATACCGCAATGATAAGGAGGACGGTAATCCGCATAATGAAATAACTGAAGCGCTTAATACCCTTATCGAAATCGGATTCGGGTGCGGCCTGGTCAAGTCGTTGGGCTATTCTGCCAAATTCAGTCGAAGAACCGGTCGCCCGTACGACGGCAGTGGCCGATCCGGTTACTACACTGGTCCCCATAAAAATGATGGCATCTGCGGAGTCGGCTGAGGTATGCTTTTCTATGGGGAACGATTCGCCGGTTAAGGATGCTTGGTTGACGAAGAAATCTTCCGCAGTGACGATTTCGGCATCCGCAGGAACGACGTCGCCGGCAGAAAGAAACAAAATATCCCCTGGGACGATTAAGGAGAGATTTATTTCTTGTCGCGTACCATCGCGCAGTACCGTTGCGGTATTGGCGACGCGGGAAGTTAGTCGCAAGACGGCTTGCTCGGATCGATACGAGTTAATGAAATCAAGGACGGCAGAAAGGACGACCATTGAAAGAATGATAATCGAATTTGTCTGCTCACCGAGGAAGAATGAAACAATGGATGCGGTGATGAGGATGATTAGGAGCGGGCTATTAAATTTCTCGAAAAAAACGATAATCGGGCGCAAGTGTTTTTTCTTGTAGATAGTATTGAGGCCGTAGTGCGCGAGGCGTTTTTCCACTTCGCGCGAAGTAAGTCCAACCGCATGATCGGGAGCAGAAGAGATGCGTTTCATATACCAATAAGTATACCCCCGTTAAAAAATATACAAAAGGAGATAGAAGATAAATTCTGGTTCGCAGAGTGCTTATGTAACTATCATATCTGAAATATTCAAACGGAGCATGTAAGAATGCAGGTTATAAAAACGATTGGAATGAAAGAGAAAATAGCGTATGCTGAGTGGTATATAAAAAAGATCTATGGCACATAACGAACAACAAATCGGAAAATATATCATATACACGATTGGCATTATTGCGCTGATTGGAGGAAGTATTGTGATACCGCTCTATGAAGTGCTCGGGGGAACGGGTGCGGCATTGGCAATACATGCGATCGTGGTCGCGCTCTTGGTAAAGTTATTATGGACTACGGTTAAAACGATTCAAGTTCGCATGCAGGGAGCGGGGGGGGAATTGGGCGTTCGCATAACCTTACGGGGATTGGATGACCGCTTTCGGGTATTAGGAAGCGTGGTTATTGGTAACAAAGGGGACATGGACTTTGTGGTAGTTGGGCCGACGGGTGTTTGGGTTATTGAAGTAAAAAGCCACAAAGGAAGGATACGGGTCGAGAACAACAGACTCTTGCGGGATAATAGACCGTTTGATAAAGATTTCTTGCGTCAGGTTTGGGGGGCTACCTATGCGCTCAAGGATACACTAAGGGCTCGTTTTCCTAAAGTAGTGCATGTCCAGCCGGTGGTCGTTTTTTCGAGTCCATATGCGAAATTGGGCGTTGAGCTGAACAAGGCGGATAATGCATACGTGATCGGAATTGATCAACTAATAAGGCTGATTGAGCGTCAGGAGGTGCAGCAATTGCGCGCAGATGAAGTACAGAAGATAACAGATTGTATTCGGGAGGCTGCAAAAAAGAAATGAACATATGAAACAAAAGAAGTACTATGCGTATAGTGTGTCATCGATCGGCGCACAAGGGATAACCGATGATTGGGAAGAATGCAAAATGATTGTATCGGGGAAACGCGATGCGCGCTATAAGGGATTTAAGAGTCGGGATGAAGCAAGCGAATGGCTAAATGCAGGGGCTCGATATGAAGTAAAAGTAAAGCAGGTCGCCGTGCCGGGGATCTATTTTGATGCGGGAACGGGGCGCGGGTTCGGGGTTGAAATAAGCGTGACGGACGAACATGGACGCGATCTGCTTGCAAGAGTTATCGCGAAGGAATTCATCAACGAGCACGGCAAACATTTATTGTCTACCGAGAAGACAAACAACTACGGCGAACTACTTGCGTGCAGGTACGCCCTGGAATTGGCATTGCAGGAAGGAGAGAATCATATTTTTGGCGATAGTAAGATCATTATTGACTATTGGTCAAAAGGAAAGATTAAGAAGGAGGGAATCGCACCGGAAACCCGCACACTTGCATTTTTGGTAAAAAAGCTACGGGAAACGTTTGAAGCTAAAGGCGGACACGTGGAGCGTGTATCGGGAGATGATAATCCTGCGGATCTAGGGTTTCATCGATGATCGTATGTGTAATGGCGGCGAGTTTCATGATATAATGAGAACGAATTATAATAATAGAGCAACATACACGTATGGAAGAAATAAAGAAGCGGATACTAGTGGTAGACGACGACCCTGCATTGCGGGAGATTTTTGGCGAAAAATTAGTCATGGCCGGTTTTTTGGTGTCGTATGCAAAAAATGGATACGAAGGATATGACCTTGCACGGTCGGTAAAGCCGGATTTTATTTTGCTCGACGTGATGATGCCTGAATTGGACGGGCCCGCAACGCTTGATAAATTAAAGAGCGACCCGGAATGCAAGGATATTCCGGTTGCGTTTTTGACAAGCATCGAGGATCGCCCGGAAGACGTAAAGGCGGCAAAGGAAGTTGGGGCAATTGACTATTGGAACAAGGCAATGGAATTAGATGAGCTTGTTGCGCGCGTCAGTGCGATCGTGAAAAATAAATAATATATACGATATATGAAGAAATACTTGGCGGGTTTCGGAATCATTATGACAGTCGGGATTGCGGTCGCATTGGTCGGATCAAACCCGGCAAGCTCGGTACTTGCGAGCTTGCTGACAACTACGACGGATGCGTTTGCGCAATCGACGACTTCAACTACGACGGACGTGTCTGCACAATCAACGACCTCGACTATGACGGTTGGTGTAGTAACAAGTACTTCGACCAAAAAATCTAGTACTGCGACGACCAGTGTATTTTTAGGTGATGATGGGACTGTGGAAGTGGCTACGACAACGCTACCGGCATCGGAGAAGCCGCTTATCGTAGGCGTGCAGAATAATGAAGTGATTAAGGGTGTCCGCAGTGCTGCGGTTCGGGTGTTTGGAGAGCCGCTGGCGGTGGTAGCGGAATTTATCATGCCAAATAAGAGCATACATCCGATTTATCCGGACTGCTCGCAGACGCAGCCCTCGCTTCTTGCCGGAGCGATACCCGGAAAAAATTGTTATTTTTCGATTAGCACCGCATCGTTTCCTAACGGGGAGGGGTATCAATTGCGTGGATTGGCGAAATATCCAGATGGGTCATTGCGAACTACTGAACTAGTGACATTTGCGATCGCAAACGATCCTATGGAGAATAAATTTCTATTTATAAGCCCCGCCCAATATGCAAAAGTAGCGGGGTATCTTCAGATACGAGGGGCTGTTGTGTTTGCGACAGATGTACAGTATGCGATTTTTAATGCGAAAGATACGACGAGTCCGATTATGATCAAAGAAACGGAGCAGATAGGAGACGAATGGCTACACCGTTGGGATACGCGAACCGTCGCAAATGGAAATTATGTAATCGAGGCGCGGATAACCAATCAATTAGGGCAGAGGTATAAGGGAGGTACGGTTGGTGTGATGGTATATAATGCACAGACAACGGGTAGTATTGCAACAACGACTAGCTCCGTGGCGCCGCAACAAACTCAGGAGCCGGCCATCGAACCGGCACCTATTCAGGCGATCATACCGACTGTTGATCCTACCGTGCCACAGCAAAGACCGGCGATGACGATTGAGTCAGAGCGGACACCGGAGGCGGTAGATGTATCAAAGCCGGTTATCAATACGCCAACCATCGCCCCGCCGATTCCCGTCGAAACAAAAAACGCCGGATTTTTCCAAAATGTGCGCAATATATTCCGGTCCGCTATTACGCCTCAGGAGGATCAAACTCCTGAACCGCCGAAGCCGGTGGTGGTCACGAGTGTCGTAGTGCAACGGCTAGAGCAGGTATCAAGTGAATTAAAGCAGGCATCTCAAGATACGGGAGTGGTTTCACAAAACGAATTGGATCGAATTGTGAAAGATGCGGATGGGGATGGTATTACTGATTATCAAGAGATCGAAGCGTTGCATACGGATCCATTCAAAAAAGATACGGATGGGGATGGCGTCAACGATGGTATTGAAGTAAGGCAGGGGACAAATCCGCTAGATGCAAATAGGGCAATAAAGATCGAATATGAAAATGCGAAATTGCTTGGAGAAACAGTAAAGCCGGAATTACTAAAAATAGAAACGGTCTTATTGGCGACGACAACGGAGGTAGTGGAAGTCGAAGTAATAAAGACAACGGAGACAGGGGTGGTACAAACCGTGAAGGAGAAAAAAGAGGTAATACGGGAGAAGATCAAGCTTGCGGGTAAAACACTGCCATATGCGTTGGTGACGCTCTACATATATAGCGACATTCCGACAATCGTAACGGTTAAGGCGGATAAGAATGGAAGCTGGTCATACGCACTCGATAAGCCGCTCGACGATGGGCAGCATCAGGCGTACGTAACGATCAACGATAGCTCGGGCAAGATTGTGGCAAAGAGTCAGGTGGTCGGATTTGTAAAAACGGCGCAGGCTATTACAGTTGCAAATATTGAAGGGTTGGCGCAGGCCGCAGGATCTGAAAATATTGGAACAGTTGATGAATCAAAGCGGAATTTTAGCATCATTGTTGCGCTGGTTATCGGGTTGGGGCTTTTGGTCGGCGTCTTTATGGTAGTGCGATCATTCAAAAATCCTGATAGAGACATTGTTTGATATGGTTATTGATTACGCGAAAAAAGGGGTTGAATTCATACGGAAATATCCTGGTATATTGTCGTCTTTGATTTTGATTGTATTAATACCGCTAGCGCTGTATGCAAACGTGCAATTTACAATTGATCAATTCGATGCAAACATAAACACGATCGTGCGAGGTAAGGCATTTTTGACCGAAAAGGTACTCGATACGTTTATGTTCGAATACGTCGAACGGCCGGATCTTAAGGACAAAATACGCGAGGTTATAGAAAGCAATCCTGAAATAACGGCGATCGAGGTTTTGACGCAAAAAGACAAGGAGCTTGTTTCGGCTGTTTCCATTGTGCGGGAACATAAGAATCTTTCCAATCAAACGGTCCAAGCGCTTGAAACGGCGGGCCTTTTGGCGTGGCAAAACAATGAGGCCACAGGGTTTTTGAGCACTGACAATGATGTTCGGCAATGGAATGTGGTAAAGCCATTTTATGATAACCAGAATGAAAAAGTGGGATTGGTGCGGCTGACGATATCGCTACAGGAGACGGATGCGGCGAGGAATATGGCCATTAGAAACTCATATACGATTATGGTTTTTGCTGTTCTATTGGTGATTATTCTGGTTATTAACCATACGCGCTTCGTGAAGTTCTCCGTGTCATTGAGTAAGTTGCGGGAAGTCGACAAGATGAAAGACGAGTTCATCTCGATGGCCGCGCATGAATTGAAGACACCTGTGGTGGTTATGAAGGGATATGCCGAGATATTGCAGCAATCGGCTGTTCATCTGACGGAAGAACAGAAAATGGATAGATTGAAGGCGATCGTGTCGTATGCTGACAATCTTATGTCGCTTATTTCCGATATTCTCGATGTCTCGCGTATTGAGCAAAATAGATTGGTTCTGGATGTGCGGGATGAGTCACCCTATGAAGTGATTAAGGAAGTTGTCGATACAATACAGTTAAGCGCTGAGCAGAAGGGCCTTGTAGTGGCATATGAAGATAAGACACAGTTGGAGCCGGCAATACTCTCTATTGATACTAAGCGGTTGCGCCAGATTATGATTAACCTGGTCGGCAATGCGATAAAATATACCGAGAAGGGAACAATCCGCATCGGCACAAGGATCGACAAGATGCATAAGCGATTTATTATTAGTGTTGAAGATAGCGGGTTGGGCATGTCCGCGGAGGCACAACGAAGCCTGTTTCAAAAGTTTTATCGCGTAAAAACCGAGCATACGGAAAGTATTGCGGGAACGGGGTTGGGGCTGTGGATTACGAAGGCGTTATGTGAGGCGATGGGTGGGGTCATTTCCGTTGAAAGCATGGAAGGTGTTGGGTCAAAATTCATAATCGCGCTTCCGCTGAAAAAAGGAGAAGGTGAAGCGATATGACAGAAATAATTTGACATATGATCTACAATACAAATCATTATACAATCGCAGAATTATTTCGCGAAGGAGGAAATATTCGTTATGTGATACCTAAGTTTCAACGGGAGTATATTTGGTCACGGGAGAATTGGGAGATATTGTTTGATGATATGGTGGAGGGAAACGGTGATGGTAATTTTATTGGCTCGATCTTATGTGTAAAAAATGATGATGCGTCGGCGATTGGGATGCGCCAATTGGAAGTAGTCGATGGACAGCAGCGACTCGCAACAATTTCACTCTTGTTCTGTGCATTGTATACGAGCATACAAAAGCGCTCCGAAGATCAAATCGGGTCGGCAGATGACGTGTTGCATATAATACAGAGTCGGTTAATTCAAGAGGGGTCGCCGATACAGACACGGGTAGTATTATCGCAGCAACACGATAATTTCGCCGACTACGAGGCATTGTTGGCAGGAATGGGGATACTTAAAATTGGGACTGAGTCAAAAGGAAGCAAAGTACGGAAGATTCATAAGGCATATAACTATTTTCTGGGACGACTGAAGGGGTATAACATGGAAGAACTGCAGAAACTGATGACCTGGGTGGATAGTATTCTCGTGGTAATGATCGAAGTAAGTTCGCACGCGGATGCGTTCATGTTGTTTGAAGGGCTAAATGACCGTGGCGTGCCGTTGGCGGCAGGCGATCTGATCAAAAACAAGATGTTGTCTGAACTCGAGCGAAAAGGCGTCGAGATTGATGAAGCATTCATAGGATGGAATATATTTTTAGATAACGTAGTAAATCACACAATTCAGGAGAGATTTTTGAGGCAATACTATAATGCGTTTCATTTATTCAGGCCGGAAATAAAGATTAATACGATTGAGAAAGCAACGAAGGCAAATCTGGTAAAGATATATGAGGCATTAATCATGCGGGATCCGAAGCTTATATTTGATGAGATTGTGGCAAAGTCCGGCATGTATTATGCTCTTATAAAGGGTGACGCAACACATCCGATACTTGGTTCGATGGTAATGGAATTGGACGCACTTGCCACAGCGAAGGCATCGCCGGCATATATGGTATTGCTGTATTTGATATCGACAGGAATGAGCGATCCCGTATTTTATAAAAAAATTATAGACGCGCTGATCAGCTATTTTAACAAGCGGAATTTGACGGACTATCATGACGAAAAGGATGTAGACTTGTTTCTTATGGATCTGATTAGAAAGATAGAAGAGGATAAGGCAAACCGCTTGAATACCGAATATATTACCGGATATCTGACGCATACGATCTATCTGCGATGATTTGTATAACCAACGCACATTTCGGCCAAAGTAATTTACGATACCCTAATAGGGCTCCGGTTACATTGTCATATCGGCGGAGGCCGGTATCCAGCATTGTTGTGGAAAAATAGTTTTAGGGTTGTGAACCTGGATCCCGTGTCGGAGCACGGGATGACAACCATGTTCCGTTACTATGGTGTATGTTTCCGCCCGCATGTCTTTTCCCAAGAACCGGGAAGGGTGAATGTGGTGGCAAATAGTATCGCCTGCTATGACGCTAATCTTTTGTCCGAAATATGCGTTGGTTGAGTATGATTTGACAGGGATATGATAATAGCTTTAAATAATCCAAGATGGATCTCCACGAGGGATTATTTTTTACAACCAGGGAGGAAGAGATGGTACGGATAGCTATTGGTATTATGGTGATTGGGATGGCTAGGCTGGCAAGTGGTGCACAAATCGATAACGGTATACCCCATGCGCCACAGGTAACTCTTGAAGAGTCTAAAGGGGCGGTCATCGAAAAGACGGTGCCCGTAGGACCGATCAAGGTCCAAGTAGTCTGGAGTAAGAAGACTGCGCAGCCGGTAATAGCGATCACGATCGACGATTGCTATAGTGGAGCATTACTGGAAAAAGCCCATGAAGTGGCAATAAGAAATGACGTGAAATTCACCTTCTTTCCGACCGGCAACGCGGTAAGTCAGTATCCTAAGATGTGGAAGGAGATCTATGCCTTTGGGCACGAGATCGAATTACACACGCAATCGCACACGCAGATGACCAAGATGAGCGAGGAAGGGCAGTATGATGCCTATCGAAAAAATATCGAAACGCTACGCAGTGTGTTGGGAGAAGCGGTCACATTTTCGTACGTTCGACCGCCATGTGGAAGTGGCGTATTTGGCTACGAAAAAAGCGGATGCATGCCCTCATATCGGAGAGCGGTTGAACGACTAGGGATCTATAATGGAGTCCCGATTGATATTGCCATGTGGTCGGGCGATTCGCTATTTATTGGAGGCAAACAGAGTAGTGGGGAAGAGGTGCAACGGTATTTTCGGACGACACTCTCGCCAGGTATGATATATTTGTATCACACGCGAAAGGCAGACGTTGGACAGCTTGAGGAGATGGTGCAATATGCAAAAAGCAAAGGATATCGTCTGGTAACACTCAAGGAATTGCTAGTCGATACATAATTGTGGCCCTCTGGACAACGGAAGGATTCCTTTGGGAACACGAAGCCCCTTGTATATAAGGGGCTTTTATTAAGTTGACATGAGAAAGAGTATATTGTATAGTGAATCGTCAGTTCAATTTAATCAGGTCGGTCTCGAAAGACGCCGACGGATTCCTTATCGCCACCCGTAGGTACGGGCACCGTAGGCGAATGAACTTCTTGTCATGTTATTGCTATGTGATTCGAGTTGCTATAAGGAATCACATAATCACATATGACAACAAAAAAACCCATCGAGGGTTTTTACGGACTCGGCATTGCACCGAAGCTCCTTGAGATTCTCGATAAGAAAAAATTCACAGTACCAACCCCGATTCAGCACGAGGCTATTCCGGTTGCCATAAGCGGCAAGGACATGATCGGCATCGCGCAGACAGGGACAGGAAAGACGCTTGCATTTGGAATCCCGATGATCCAGCGTCTTGCCGCAGGAAATAGTCAGGGTGTTATCCTGGTTCCGACCCGCGAACTTGCATTGCAGGTAGACGAACAAATACAAGCCATTGGCCGCGATCTCGGATTGTACACTGCCGTTTTGATTGGCGGTGCATCTATTGAAGCGCAGAAGAAACTACTGCGAAGGAACCCGCACATCATTGTTGCGACGCCAGGGCGATTTATCGATCACATGAACCAGCGAACCTTGCGATTGACCGATGTGAATACATTGGTACTCGATGAAGCGGACCGCATGCTCGACATGGGATTTGCTCCGCAGATCAATAAGATTTTGGAAGCATTACCGAAGGTTCGCCAGACATTGCTTTTCTCTGCAACAATGCCGACGGATATCGTAAAGATAGCCGAGCGCCATATGCAGATGCCGGTACGTGTCGAAATGGCACGCCCAGGCACGACGGCCGAGAACGTGATACAAGAAATGTTCATCGTACGAAAGGATGATAAGGATCGGTTGCTTGAGGCGTTACTCGAGAAATATCAGGGAACCGTATTGGTATTCTCGCGCACGCGTCATGGCGCGACGAAGATCTGTCGCGCGATAAAGCGCATGGGGCACACTGCCGCAGAAATTCACTCGGACAAGTCATTGTCACAGAGAAAGGAGGCATTGCTCGGATTTAAGATAGGTAAGTACAGAACGCTTGTTGCGACGGATATTGCGGCACGCGGTATTGACGTGACCGGTATCGAATTGGTCATAAATTACGATCTCCCGGATAGTCCGGAAGATTACGTGCACCGTATTGGCCGAACCGGCCGTGCAGGGGCAAAAGGACGCGCAATTTCATTTGCAGCGCCTGACCAACGATTCAAGGTTCGAACGATCGAACGCTTAGTGAATTCACAAATCGGCACATCACCATTGCCGACATTGCCGCCGCATCGTGCGCCGGCATTCCGGGAAGAAGAGGAACAAGAGGAATCACGCGGGAGTCGTTTTAGTGGAGGATCGCGGGGAGGAGATCGTCGACCCTTCGGTCGAAGCAACGATCGCAGCGGAGGATTTACTCCACGAAAACCGATGTTCGAAACACGGGATCCGCGCGTAAGCGCAGCGCCGGCGCGACGATTCACGGGAGGAGTGTCGGCATCAGCTGCGACTGCGGCTGCGACCGGAGAGCGATCACCGCGAGAGCGTGTGATGACTTCGGGAAACCGCGAAGAACGGCGCAAGTCGGTCCAACGGGGAGCCGGCAAAAAGAGTGACCGAGGAGGATCTTCGCATGGACGCATGTTCGGCAAGAAGCCGCGCAAAAGCGCCGGTAAGTCTGACCGATGAGATCAACTAAGACGCAAAAAATGACCCACTACGGTGGGTCGTTTTCGTTTCTTCGGGCGGTTAAAAATGGAGTACGTATGCAAAACACCTCCGAAGAGGTGCTCTGCATACGTAGCAGCTAGAAACTTTCTACTCATCTTGCGACTTGCAAACTGCCTTTTTGCTGCTACGTAGGAGTAGTATTGCATATAACAATGATGATGTCAAGCGTGGCGGTATATATGGTATACTGTATACATATGAAAACAAAGAAGGGTATAGTGGCGTGGATGTTGATCGGGGCTGCGTGGGTCGCAGCACTGGTGCTCTATGACGAGATGTCGGATCGTATGGCTACCCATTGGAATGCCGCGGGTATTGCGGACGGATATTCCGGAAAGGCCCTTGCGTTGTTTCTTCTGCCAGTGATCATGATCGCTATACAGGGAACGTTCGTGTTGATCCCGAAGATCGATCCATTGAAGAAAAATATAGAGACGTTTAGGGATAAATATGAGGGGTTTATATTGCTGCTCGGCGCATTTATGCTATATGTGTTTGCGCTGACCATCCTATGGAGCAAAGGGGTGCGATTTTCGATGACAACCGCTCTCTTACCCGCGCTCGCAGGAATGTTCTATGGTATCGGAGTGTTGATTAAGGATATAAAACGAAATTGGTTTGTTGGTATCCGTACACCATGGACAATGACCAGCGATGTGGTCTGGGGCAGGACGCACATCCTGGGAAGTAAATTGTTCAAGCTGTCGGGAGCGGTGACGCTATTAGGAATAGCATTCCCTGGGGCAGTGATGTGGTTCATAATCGTCCCGATCCTTGCGAGTACCGCCGCAACGGTCGTCTACTCGTACATAGTATTTAAAGATGAGAAAAAATAAAACCAGTTATGTCGGTTTTATTTTTTCCAGATACTAAAGGTGCATCCGCAATAGTTTTGGTGATAAAAGTCATGATCTTTGGCAAGCGTGCGAGTCTTTGCCCAAATATCCTTTTTTGATTCTCCAAAATCGGTAACAGTCAGGAATGTGAGTCTAAGGTCTTGTGCAATCTCAGTACCAATAGCACCGATGATGTCCTCGTTCTTGTAGGGGCTAGTTGCAAGGGTCGTAGTGAAATGAGTTGCACCTTCTGCGATCGCAAGTTGTGCAGTTTTGGCAAGACGCATACGGAAGCATAATGGGCAACGTTTACCTCCCTCAGGCTCTCCTTCAAAGCCGGCTATAGTACTGTACCATTCCTGGGTTTCGTAGTCGCCTTCGATGAATTCAGACTGGTAGATAGTGGCAAGCTTCTGCACGGATTCCCTGCGTTTCATATATTCTTCCTCGGGATGGATGTTTGGGTTGTAATAGTAGTAAATGATCTCGAAACGATCTTTGAGTAGCTCGGAGAGATAGGCTCCACAGATGGCACAACAAATATGCAGTACAAGCGTTGGTTTTTGAGCGGGGGTGGTCATTGATAAAAATGTACGGGATTATGTTGATGAAGTCAAAATCGGACTTGCCGCGTGGCGTGGATACGCTTTACGCAGTATACTGAATATATATGATAGATACTTTTATGACATTCGCCAACCTTGCAGCGCATATGCAAGAAGGGGTCGATTTTAGAATAACGGCACAAAAGAAGAACGAATCGATACTGATCATGGCTATTCATGGTGGAAATATTGAACCATTTACCACAGAGATAGCAACGGCTATCGCAGGGAATGAATACGGATTGTATTTGTTTGAAGGAGTGCGGGCGCATAACAATAAAGAACTGCATATCGGAAGTATGTACTTCGATGAACCACGGGCGCAGGATATGGCACTGGGGGCTGAGACGATCGTATCAGTGCATGGGCACCGCAATACCGAACACGAATTTGTGATGATAGGTGGATTAAATCGAGGGCTAGCAGAACGGATCGCGAGAAATATTGGAGACATAGATATCGAAGTACGACCGTTTGAGGAGATATTCCATCCGGGCGACGCACGAAACATCTGCAATAGGGGATTGTTAGGAGGAGGCGTTGAAATAGAAATAAGTAGGAAGCTCCGCGATGCGCTACGGGAGGATGCGGGCTTATATAGATTATTCACCAACGCGATACGGCGCGCTATCGCACGATAATATAATGCATATATGAAAATAGAATGGAACAAGGTTACGTGGTATTCAAAAGTGGCTGCGGTAATTTTGGGTGTTGGAATATTGCTACTGGGTATGTATATCGGGGTCATGTATCAAAGAGGTTTGGATGCCATCGAATTGGTTGGACAACTGGAACTTGATCAGCCCGCCATCGCGCAGAAAAAAACTGTCTCGGTATATGGTTTTGAGCAAATAGGGAATATCAAGAATATGGCAACGGGAGATGTGGAGGAAGATATATGGGTCTTAATCTATGAACGACCGGGGGAGTCGGCACTAACAAAAGGGCTCATCTTCACGACGAACAGTAGATGCGTGATTAGAGGGAATGAAGGGTTTTGTAATACTGCGGAAATAGAACAGGGGAACCGGGTAATGGTTATGGGAGCACTAACCGGAGGAGGGGTCGTCATCGTGGAACGTCTTGAAGTGAGATAAGGAAAGGATTGACATTATAGTAGTATTATGGCAATCTTTGGTCAGACTGATGGGTTAAAAAATATATAAGGAGACGGAAGAAGAAGCTGGAGTGATATTTTACGAGTGCAGGTAACCAAAAAGGAGAGAAAACAATGCGGTACGCAGAAGAGCAGAGAACAGAGATCCCGGGCATCGGGCTGTATGTGCTGATATTCTTTCTGGCACCGATCTACTACGCCATGCGCGGCCGGTGGGTCGCCTTCGTGATCAGCGGGGCGCTGTATACGGGAGCGTTGTTAACCTTCGTCATTATCCCGCTGAGCATGTTCCTCTGGTTCCTGGCGACGGCGCCGGCCATATGGGCCTTCCGTAGCGAGATTCTGGTGGCGCATGCCAAGCGCACCGGGGAAGAGACGGCGGCGGCAATGGCTCGTGCTCAGAGAGGCTAGCGGCTTGTCGCTCGCATAACTTGACGGCGACCCTCACGGGTCGCCGTTTTCATGCGCACACGAATACGGTATACTGACATGCTATAACACACGAGGAGATAAATAATATGAAGAAGATTGGCATCGGATTTGGGATTGTGATGGCGTTGGTACTTATAGTGCAGACTGCAGGATTTTTCGCGGTCAAGTGGAAGTGGACGAACGTGGCCGGAGCGGTGGACCTGCACAATGATGCGTTTCGTCAGGTTGCGAGGAGGGTAAAGGAAATTCCCGTGCAGAAAAAGCAGATTGATGTTGTGCAATGTAAAATTGATGCTCTGGGATCGCATGCCAGATACAATACAGAGATGATAGGAAATGCCTACCGGCAGACGGACTCAAAAGCGTTGGCCGAATTCATGATAGAAGCTGTAGTACTGCGTCTTGAAGACGAGGGGAAACCGATACGGTCCATCCTTGCGCAATGCGAGTCAGGAGGAATGCCGCACGGTGCCGCTGGCGATTTAGAGACAGTGTTTCCATGGATGCAGACCGAGGACTGGGTAGTATTTCGGGATGCGATTGTAAAGGATGAGCTGATTATCGAGCGGGTTGCCCGGGAAGCAGACGTAGAACCGAGGCTGATCGTTACGCAACTCGTTGCGGAGCAATTGCGGTTGTTTAATTCAAGTCGCGAGGTGTACAAGCGATTCTTTGCGCCACTCCGGATGCTGGGAAACGAAACGAAGTTCTCATGGGGGGTAACAGGCGTCAAGGAGGAAACGGCGATCAGGATCGAAGAGAATCTGAAGAATAGGCAGTCGTCGTTCTGGCTCGGAGAGCAATATGAACACCTACTAGACTTTGATTCGGATGAGGATGTCGAGGAAGCGCGATTCAAGCGCATCACCGCGAAGGATCACTACTATGCATATCTCTATGCCGCGCTGTATGTGCGGCAGGTGACGCGACAGTGGGAAGTGGCGGGGTATGATATATCTCATCGGCCTGACATATTGGCAACGCTGTATAACATCGGATTTGATCGCTCGAAGCCAAAGCCAGACCCTGCGGTCGGCGGAGCGATGATCACGATTGTCGACAGGAAATACAGCTTCGGATCGATCGGATACGAATTTTACTTTTCGGGAGAGCTTATGGATCAATTCCCATATACGATGTGGCAGTAAAAACATCGGATACGAACAACGGACAACACTTCTAAAAGGTTGTCCGTTTTTTTATACGCAAAAAAGCCGGCACAAGAGTGCCGGTTTATGGAAGGATCACTTCCGCGCAGCGGTAAGTTTTTGGATGAGCGCATAGGCAGTATGCCCGAATTGGAGCTGGTCTTGATGGCTGCGATGAAAGACCTCGGAGTACATGAAGAGCGTATAGGGAACGCGCGTACCCTTGGGCAGCATGGCGACATCCCCCAGGATGTTGCCGGACATCAGTTCAAGGAAGGTCGGAGTCAGCTCATCGTTCCGGTATTCCCAGGCGACGCGGAATGCTCCCGGGACGGGTGCATTGTTTCTGACCACAGGAAGAAGTAACGTGCCACGGGTAGCACTGCGGGTGCGATGTGATTCGATGTCTGCGAGTATTGCCGTCTCAAGAACGAGCACGGGAGCCTGCTTTGCGAGAACGATCATACGTACCTCCAGAAGAGTGATAAAAATCTGTCTATATTCTGCGATACAAAATAGTTATTGTCAAATTAAATAAAGTATGCTATAGTATATGTATGGTACGGCAAATAGCCGTTTTATTTACGCAAATCAGAACACGTGCTATTGAGCGAAGTACGAGGTGCGGGAGAGTTATCGAGGAAGTCGTGCTGATTGTACGATGACCGAGACAACAGGGACCCGCAACGAAGTAATTTGCCGATAGTACGTGTTATAAAAATGGCACACGGCAACGTAATAATCAGATTCAACGAAGTAACCTTCGGATACCGCCATAACCGCCCGCTATTAAATGAGGTGGATTTTTCGGTGCGAGAGGGGATGAAGGTGACCATTATGGGGCAGAATGGTGCGGGAAAGAGCACCCTATTTAAGCTGCTTACCGGAGAGATAGAGCCATTGGATGGCGCGGTGGTTATCGAAAAGGATGCTTCGATTGCAATCGCGAAGCAGGTATTGGCTCGCGAACAACTGGAAATGACCGTAAAGGAGTTTTTTGAGAGTATGTTTGATCGAAAGGTGTATGACATTGATCCGAAGATAGCCGAGATTTTGGACGTCGTTAATCTGCACGCGCCGACCGATCGACTCATGAAGACGTTTTCAGGAGGGCAGCAGGCACGCTTGTTACTGGCATCTGCACTCATTCAAAAGCCTGATATCCTGTTACTGGATGAGCCGACTAACAATTTGGACAAGGCGGGTATCGCGCATCTGACAAATTATCTAAAGGAGTATGATAAGACACTACTTGTCATTTCTCATGATGCGGACTTTTTGAACGCATTCTCCGATGGCGTTCTCTACCTAGACTCATTCACGAAGAAGGTTGAGCAGTACGTCGGCAACTATCACAAGGTGGTGGAAGAGATCAAGCGTCGGTTGGAGCGAGAGCGCAGTCAGAATGCACGATTGGAAAAGGACATTGCGAACCGCAAGGAGCAGGCAAACTTCTTTGCGCAAAAAGGAGGCAAGTTGCGCAACGTTGCCGCAACGATGAAGGAAAAGATTGAAGAGCTGGAGGAGGATAAGGTTGATGTGCGGCAGGAGGATAAGACAATTCCTAATTTTACTATTGAAAATCAGGACATCTCACATCCAGCGGTGCGCTTTGAATCAGTGGGTATAGTGAAGGGTCATAAGCCGGTAGAAAAAAAGTTCGACCTGGTACTGCGCAAGAAGATGCACTTGCTTATTTCTGGGCCAAACGGCATCGGAAAGAGTACATTGTTGGAGTCGTTGTATAACGGCACGGCAAAGGGGGCAAAGATCGAAAGCGACACGATTGTAGGGTACTATCGGCAAGATTTTTCAACACTTGATTTTGATGCGACCGCATATGATGTATTGAGGGATGTGGCCAAGGATGCGACCGATCAGGATGTGCGTGCGGCAGCGGCCCGATTTTTAATCACTGGAGAGTTGCTTGCAACGAAGGTTGGGGCGCTATCCGAGGGGCAAAAGGGTCTGTTGTCATTCGCCCGATTCTTATTAATGAAGCCAGGGCTGTTGATTCTTGACGAGCCGACGAATCATATCAATTTCCGCCATTTGCCGATCATTGCAAAAGCACTCGATAAATATGAGGGTGCGATGATTCTTGTAAGTCACATGCCCGAATTCGTGAAGCAGATTCGCATTGATGAAGAGATCGATCTGGGGAAAATTTAACGTTGAAGAGTGCGTGGAATAATTAAATAGAAAGGGGTATAATACGAGTAATAGTCGCTAACTAATACTCGTATTATTTTTATATGAAACAGCTCAAACAAATTGCGGTTACTGCATTTGTGATTTCCATGGTAGTGATGCCGATGTTCGTATATGGTGCGGACATGCGGGCGGCGAGAGAATATACGCTACAAAAAGGTGAGGTTGTGGAGAGTGATCTTTATGTAGGGGCGGAAAACAACGTAGTCGCGGGAGAGATCCGGGGGGACCTTGTGATCGCAGGGGGGAGTATATTAGTCGTGGGGGATGTCGATCAGGATGTAATTGCGGCAGGAGGAGCGGTCGAAGTGCTTGGTAATGTGGGCGACGATATTCGTGCGGTTGGCGGCGCAATCACGATTGGTAAGAACGTTAGTGGGGACGTAGTGGCAGCAGGAGGCGTCGTGCAGGTCATCTCGGGCGCAACGGTCGAGGGGGACGTGATTGTTGCGGGAGGCCAAGCGATTATCGATGGAACAGTGAAGGGCGACGTTAAGATCGTCGCGGGAGAAGTAATCATTAACGGTGTTATCAATGGGGATGTTTCGATCCGATCAGATAAACGGTTTTCAATCGGAAAGGATGCAAAGATAGAAGGTGCGCTATGGTATCGATCGCCCAATGCGGTAGAAATCGCAGAAGGTGGAATGATTATTGGAGAAACGCAGTTTGAAAAAGTAGAGCGTCCGGATCGCACTGATAAGCGGATTCGTGCGGCGATGCTAGGGCTGATTGGTGCTATGGCGCTGGTTAAATTGCTGATTATCTTAGTGACGGCGATCGCGGGTGTGATCTTGTTCAAAAAGGTGACTCAAGGATTAGTAAAGGTGGCAGCCGACCATTTTGGTCGTGAGTTGGTACGAGGATTTGTGGTATTGATCGTGATGCCTGCGGCAATACTGATCGCAATGATCAGTCTGATTGGTATCTGGTTTGCCGTTGCCGGAGTATTGCTGTATGTGCTATTGCTTATGATTGCGAAGGTTCTTGCTGGTATACTGCTCGGCGCAGTACTGATGAAGATGGCCAAGAAGACAAAAGACTATGAGGTCAATTGGCAAAATGCGACGATCGGTGTGCTTGTGTTGGAATTGATCTGGATTATTCCGATTATTGGTTGGGTTGCAGTATTCTTACTGTTCCTTGCCTCTGTAGGGAGTGTTGCATTGATGGCATATCAAAAGACTTGGCTAAAAAGATAAGGAAAAGCGCCCAAAAACGGGCGCTTTTTAGTTGCCATAAAAAATATGATGCGTTACGATAAGCCCATCATGGAAGCTGTTTTAAACATCTACAAGCCACAAGGAATGACACCATTACAGGCGATCGATCGGGTTCGGAAAGCGTACCCCGAATATCGCAATGAAAAAATGACCTATGCCGGAAGATTGGATCCAATGGCGGAGGGTGTATTGATCATACTGGTTGGTGATGCAGTACATAAAAAAGAAGAGTATGTACAACTTGATAAGGTGTATGAAGCGAATATTGTGTTCGGATTTGGAACCGACACGCATGACCTGCTTGGGTTGCCGACGGTATACGATGCGCGCGCCATTGGCATCGAACGGATCAAGAAGGAATTGGTAGGGTTGAAAGGTATATGTGAATATCCTTTTCCGGCATATTCGTCAAAACCGATCAACGGAAAGCCACTGTTCCAATGGGCGAGAGAGGGAAGATTACACGAAATAGAAATTCCAAAGCGAAGCATGTGCGTGCATGATGTCAAACTGCTAGAGCTATGCGCGATCAGCGCTGATATGGTGCGGAAAACCGTCACAATGATGGTTAAAAACGTCCGGGGAGACTTTCGTCAAACAGAGATACTTCACCAATGGGGCGTGGTGCTGAGCGGTCTTATGAATAAGACCGCGTTCCCTGTAGTGCGGCTGCGGGTTCATTGTGCGAGTGGTACATATATCAGAACGCTCTCTCATGAGTTGGGAAAGCGACTTAGTACCGATGCGGTACTAATGCGATTAGTGCGAATACGAGTGGGGGAGTTTGGGGTAAAAGATTCAATAAGATTAGGTTAGGCGGTATTGTTATTATTTTAAATATTTTATAAACCACCGGATTGCATGTTCGGAAACTTGCTCGAGCGCGCCAGGTTCTTCGAATAGGTGGGTTGCGCCGGGAATAATAGCAATCTCTTTTTCACAGAGGAGCTGTTCATATGCCTGCTGATTGAGGTCAGTAACAACAGTATCATTGCCGCCAACGATCAATAATGTTGGCGTTTGAACAAGCGGTAAGCTGGCCAAGCTCATATCAGGTCGTCCGCCGCGTGACACGACGGCGTGAATAAGGTTCGGTTGCGAAACAGCAAGATTGAGCGCTGAAGCCGCTCCCGTACTCGCGCCAAAAAGGCCGAGTGGGAGATGTTGCGTCTGTTCGTTTTTGGAGAGCCATTGCGCCACTACACCGAGACGTTGGGTGAGTAAGTCGATATCGAAGCGGGTTTCATAAACAGAATCCTCGTCTTCGGTTAATAGGTCTATTAGTAGTGTTGCGATACTGGCGTTATTGAGTTCGGTCGCGACAAATGTATTGCGCGGGCTTAAGCGACTACTCCCGCTCCCGTGCGCGAATAAGACGATGCCGGTCGCATACTCCGGAATAGTAAGTATGCCCGGTAATTCGGTGGTAGCATCGACGGGAATGATGATATCCATACTAGTAAAGTTCTTTTTGTAATAACGGCGCAATGGGAATGATGGTGATATGCGCATCCTTGGGGAGCAGTGAAGGCGGTATTGAGTCGGTGCAGTAGATGCGATCGACACCCAGTTTCCAGAGTTGTGACCATGCGGTTCCGGTGAACAGCCCGTGGGTTACGAAAATAGTGATACGTTTTACGCCAAGCGTTTTTAGCTGTCTGCAACATGCGATTAGAGTCTGTCCGGTATCGATCATGTCGTCGACAATAATAACTTCGGGCTTGATGGTGCCGGATATTCGGGAAAGTGCAATGCCCGTCGCGGTGTGGCGTTTTTTGAATGAAGCGACATGCATCTGCATTTCGGCCGCGCGCTTGACAGCCTCGCATCGGTCGAGTGCTCCTTCGTCAGGAGCGACAATGGCTGCATCAGTCAATGATCGATCCGCAATGATCGTGGCGAACGTGCCGGCAAGGGAAAGCGCATTGATAGGGAGAGGGATGTATTCCCGATCCTCGTCGCTATGCAAACTAAGCGTTGTAATGGCGTCGATCTGTGATTGTTCAAGAAGTCCGCCGATCCATGCGGTTGCGAGACTTTCTTTAGTAACAATCTTGTCGTGTCGCGTATATGCAAGGTAAGGAAGGAGTGCAGTCACTTTACGCGCGCCCTTGCGCTTGAGCGTATCAGCAAGGAGAAGAAATGAAACAAGATTGGTATCGGGAGGAGCGATAGTCCCGAGAATAGTACACTCTTGTCCGCGCACATCGGTGTCAAGAGAAATATGCATCTCACTGTTTGCGTAACGGTTGACGAAAAAATTACCCTTCTTGTATCCAGGAGATTTGCGCAATACGCTTCCTATATACTCGTATTCGGGAAAGGTGAAAAGAATCATTGCGATGTAAGGGATTGCATTAATGTGATGACTTCGTCGTCTTTGACCTGCGGGAATGACTCATAGAATGCGCCGATCGCACCCATAAATTCCGGAGTTGAAAGACATACGACCTTGTCGACCAACGCGCTGATCTCCCAAAGGCTGCCAGCTGAGGCAACGGGAACGGCAACAATAATTTTTTTGGGATTGCGGTGCTTGAGCTCATTGATGGCGCATTTCATGGTAAGGCCGGTTGCAATACCGTCGTCGACAATAATGGCAGTCTTACCGGAGATATCGATTGGCGATGCGCCTGCGAGATACGTTTCGCGTCTGCGTTTTGCTTCTGCTTGTTGATGCTCTATTTCCGAGCGGAGCCATTGCGAATCGACGGTCGCGATCTCTGTGGGGTTAGCGGTAAAATGTCCGTCTTCGGCGACGGCCCCGATAGCGTATTCGGGGTTGGACGGGTGGCCGATTTTACGGGGGATAATGAGATCGAGCGGTGCATATAATGCGCGTGCGATTGCGACTGCGGTCACGACGCCACCACGCGGCAAGGCATAGATAATAGCGTCAGTATCTTTATAGGAAAGAAGTTTTTGCGCGAGCTGTCGCCCGGCATCTTCACGGTCGATAAAGCGAAGTTCTTGGGTCATAATAGAAATGACTAACGGTTGTTATGGTAATAATACCATACCCAAGTGCCTATATTCTATGGAAGACGCTCCATGCTATACTGTAAGCATATTTATGAAAAAACTTTTCTTCATTGGAATCGGGGGTGTAGTGCTTAGCGCGGCAGCATTTGGGTTATCGTATACAAACAAGGACTCGGTCAATGGTTCTAGTAATGCAACCGGTATGGAATCGCAACAGGAACAAATAAAGAAAGGAGAGGACGTGACTACGCCGATGATAGAGAGAATGAAGACGCCCGATGTGATGAAGGCAGTCTATCTCACCGCGCCATCGGCGGGTCGTGAGGATAAGATACAAACGGTGCTCGCGATGAAGAAGAATGGGCTTAACGCGGTGGTAATCGATGTCAAAGATTCATTCGGTATGGTGGCATACGATTCGCAATTGGAAACGGTTAAACAATATAAACTGCGACAAAAATTTATTCGTGATCTTGGAGGGTTGGTACAACGATTCCATGATGAAGGAATTTATGTAATCGGTCGCGTTGCGGTGTTTCAAGATACGGCATTTGCCGAAGCGCGTCCCGAAATAGCGGTGCATGATGCGAGAAAAGTACGTGCTGCTGGCGGGGCGATGTCAAAGAAAACAATCTGGCGCGATCGAAAGAACCTTGCATGGGTGGACCCGTCATCAAGTGAAGTGTATGAATATGTGGTAGCACTATCAAAAGACGTGTTGGGTTACGGATTCGATGAATTAAATTACGACTACATTCGATTCCCGTCCGACGGTTCAATCACATCGATACTGTATCCAAAGACCATCGAGAATACAGCACATACGGAGATAATTAAAAAGTTTATGCAATATCTGCGTGAGGAGATGCGTGGCGTTGTGATTTCGGCGGACCTATTCGGCTTCACGATGATTAAAACAGAGGATATCGGAATTGGTCAGATTGTCGAGGATGCATATGCCAACTTTGATTTTATATCACCAATGGTTTATCCATCGCACTACCCGGATGGATTCATGGGGTATAAAAACCCGGCTGCATGGCCCTATGAGGTGGTGGCAGATTCCATGCAGAAGGGGAAAGAGCGCCTTGATATGCACAAGGCAACGGCATCCTCAACCGCAAAGCTGCGTCCTTGGCTGCAAGACTTCGATCTTGGTGCTGATTACGATGCGGCGATGATAGGTAAACAAATCAAGGCATCGAAGGACACGCTCAAGGATGGCTATGTCGGGTATATGCTATGGAATCCGTCAAGCAATTACACAAGCGGGGGGTTACAATAAATCAAGGGCACATTCTATTATCCCGAGTGGATCCGTTAGCCGACGGAGAAGTCGAGAAATCTGTCCTTCTGTATGTCATTCCTGCAGAGGCGGGAATGTGCTCAACTTCTATACACAGAAAATAAGAATGATGATATAATTTATCTAATACAGTATTCATAAACGTAAACAAGTACATATGATGTCCCAAAAAAAAGGTGTGTCGTTATTTAGCGTAATCACTTTAGTCGGATTAATGATCGGCAGCGTAATTTTTGGCGTTACGCCTGCGTACGCTGCCGACGGCTCGGGGACAAATGCCGTCACGCCGACGAGTACGGACGTGAGTTCGACCGGAAATACGTTTACGTTTACCTTTACTGCCGCCGAGACTATGAATTCGGGCGGTATTAATATTGCAATGCCGGCAGGCTTCAGTGCTCCGCAAGGGACGGCGGGCACGGCCGGATATACGACGGTTAGCACGACCGGCACGATTGCAGACGTGATAGATGATATGGATAGCGCGACGGGGTGGAGTGCTGGAAGCGCGTGTGCCGCAGGGGCGCCTACGGCGGATACAGGGGTGAAACACGAAGGAGCGGCATCAATCCACTGTATCAATGGCAATGAATCAAATGGGGATGTGTGGTACAAAAATATCACGTCGCAAAATTGGGCGTCGTACACTACGGTCGGATTTTGGATCAGGACGGATGTGGATATTGCGGCAAATAGATTGCAATTCAGCTACGACAACAGCGCAAATTTAGCGAGCCCGATCGAATCCATTAATATCCCGGCGATCACTGCGAATACATGGACATACGTAACGATCAATTTCGGAGTGACCACGCGCACATCGGTTGTTAGTTATGGATTTCGTATCGCGAACAATGCCGCACTTGATAACATAACGGTGTACGCGGACGATATAGTATTAGGTCCGGGTTCTTTGACATTTCCGTCAAGCTCGATCAACGCACGTTTTTTGCAACTTGCAGCGCTAGGGACTGCAACAATGACATATGGTGATGGTGGTGGAACAAGCGGCGTGACAGTCCCGTCGGTCTTTGGAACATATACTGCAACAACAACATCGCGCTTCGATGATTCCGGCGCGCTGACGAACATCGCGTCACATCCGACGATCACGGTAAAAAATCCGACCCCGGTGTTGACGGCCATTAGTCCGACATCGACCGAGGTACAAAGCGGGACAACGACCGTAACCTTGACTGGTTCGGGATTTGTTGCGTCCTCGGTCGCGCGCTGGAATGATTCAGATCGTATGACCTCGTTCATCAATTCCACAACATTGGAAATTACAGTCCCGTCGTCCGACCTGACGACCGCGGGAACTTCAACGATTACCGTTTTTAACCCGACCCCCGGAGGAGGTACTTCGAGTGGACAGAGTTTTGTAGTGCGCAACCGCGTGCCAGTAGTCACAACGCTTTCTCCGAATGAAGCGTTCATCGGGGACGCGACAACGACCGTGACGGTGACCGGACAACAGTTTGTTTCCGGTTCCGTGGCAAACTGGAATGGGAGTGCGCGCACAACCGCGTTTGTTAATTCGACCACGCTCGATATGACCGTGACGACGACAGACCTTGCAAGCACCGGCACCTCAACGGTGACGGTCACCAATCCGACCCCGGGCGGAGGCACGTCGACGACGAGTGCCGCGTTTGTCGTCAAATATAGGACTCCGACCATTACGTCCAATACACCCGACCCGGTGTTCGTAAATGAGACCACGATCCTCACCATTACCGGCACAAACTTTTACAGCAACTCTGTCGTCGCATTTGCGGGGACAACCTTGTCGTCCACTACGACCGGCTCGACATCGATCACCGCGACCTTGCCCGCCGCCGTGGCTTCTACCACCGGCGCGTTTTCGTTGACGGTCACCAATCCGACCCCGGGTGGAGGCTCTGCGGCGACCACGACCAATGTGCACTACCGCGCACCGACTATCACGTCCAACACCCCAGACCCGGTGTATGTAAATGAGACCACGATACTCACCATTACCGGCACCAATTTTTACAGCAACTCCGTCGTTGCATTTGCAGGAACGACGTTATCGTCTACAACTACAGGAACTACACTGATCACCGCAACCTTACCCGCCGTCGTCGCTTCTTCGACTGGCGCATTCTCGTTGACAGTCACCAATAGCACGCCAGGCGGGGGGAGTGCGGCGACCACGACCAATGTGCACTACCGCGCACCGACCATTACGAATATTGCCCCGGATCCGATCTATGTGAACGAAGACGCGAATATAACGATCACGGGCACTAATTTTTATGGAGTGACGGTCGTTCGCTATAACGATACGATCGTATCGTCAACGACAACCGGGGCGACGAGCATCACGGCAACGATTCCGGCATCGCTGGTGACCACGACCGGATCATCTACGATCAAGGTTACTAACCCGACCCCGGGAGGGGGTGAGGATACAAGAAATCTCAATGTCCACTACCGCGCGCCGACCATCACGTCCAACACCCCCGACCCGGTGTATGTAAATGAGACCACGATACTCACGATCACCGGCACTAACTTCTATGGCGCTTCCGTAGTGAAATTTGCGGGAACGACTTTGTCGTCCACCACGACCGGTTCAACAAGTATCACGGCGACGTTGCCAGCATCGGTCGCTTCGACCACCGGCGCATTCTCATTGACGGTCACCAACCCGACACCGGGCGGAGGCTCTGCGGCGACCACGACCAATGTCCACTACCGCGCGCCAACATTGACGAGTATCGACCCGGCTGAAGCAAACGTAGGAAGCGGGGATACACTGATCACATTGACCGGCACTAATTTCTATGCGATATCCGTCGCGCGCTTTGATGGTAGCAATCTGACAACAACGTATGTAAGCCCGACCGAACTGACCGCCACCATTCCAGCTGCAATGCTGACGACAGTAGGCACATCGACTGTGACCGTGTTCACGCCAACCCCAGGAGGGGGAACTTCCGAAGGAAGGCCATTTGCAAAACTGAATCCGACGCCGACCACGACCGGGATCAGTCCCGATACGAAGTTTGTGAACGACGCGCAATTTACATTGACGGTAAATGGAACGTTCTTCGTCTCCGACTCCGTGGTGCGATTCAATGGATCGGACCGGGTCACTTCCTATATATCGTCGACCACGCTTGAAGCGACCATTCCCGCAAGCGATCTGACGACCGCGACCGATACGGTGCAGATAACCGTGTTCAGCCCGACTCCAGGCGGAGGAACATCCAATACGCAGACATTCAATGTGCATCACAAGACGCCGACCATCACTACCGCCGCACCAGATCCGATCTATGTAAATGAAGAGACGGTCGTTACGATCACCGGCACCAATTTTTACAGCAGTTCAGTGGTTGTGTTTGCAGGAGCAACACTGGTGTCAACGACAAACAGCGCGACCGAGATAGTTGCAACGGTACCCGCCGCGGTCGCTTCGACCACCGGCGCATTCTCATTGACGGTCACCAACCCGACACCGGGCGGAGGCTCTGCGGCGACCACGACCAATGTCCACTACCGCGCGCCAACATTGACGAGTATCGACCCGGCTGAAGCAAACGTAGGAAGCGGGGATACACTGATCACATTGACCGGCACTAATTTCTATGCGATATCCGTCGCGCGCTTTGATGGTAGCAATCTGACAACAACGTATGTAAGCCCGACCGAACTGACCGCCACCATTCCAGCTGCAATGCTGACGACAGTAGGAACATCGACCGTGACTGTGTTTAATCCGACCCCGGGCGGAGGAACATCGGGCGGGCAAACGTTCATCCGAAGAAACCCGACTCCGAGTGTCACTAGTGTCGACCCAAGTGAAGCGTTCATCGGATCGCCGGATACGATCATTACCGTAACGGGAGTAGGGTTCGTATCGTCAACAGTGATCCGCTTTGATGGCGACGACCTAACGACCACGCTTATCAATGCAACGACGGCAACCGCCACCATTCCAGCGGCAATGTTGACGACCGCGGGCACGTCGACCATTACCGCATTTAACCCGGCTCCAGGTGGGGGGCTTTCAACGACAAGTGTCACATTCCTGAGAAAAAATCAGACGCCCACCATTACTTCGCTGGTCCCCGATACTGCGGAAGAAGGAAGTGCTACGACATCGTTAACGATCGATGGTACGAACTTTATCGGCGGTACGACGGTGACCTTTGATGGTACGTTATTGACGATCTCGGCAAGTTCGACGACGGTCATCGAAACGAGCATCCCGGCATCATTATTGGCAACGTTTGGAACATCGACCGTTGAAGTGACCAATCCAGGGCCGGGCGGAGGAACGGCGACATCTCCATTTATCATTTCCCGCGGTGCGGTGAAGTTTGCATTTAGTGGCGCTCCGTACAGCGGCACTGTAGATGGGCCGATCACGGCCACGATCCAGGCGCAGCGCGAAAATGGAACGGTAGTGACTAATTATCAAAGCGACATAACGCTCAATGCGAGCGACTCTGCAACGCCGGAGAGCATACTGGTTAATATCGTGAACGGCGCAGGGACAACGACCATATCGGATACGGTAGCGGAGACCGTGACATTGTCACTGACCGATACACAAGGAACGGGTTTGGATGTAAGCGCGACCACATCGGCGACCTTTGCGCATGGTGTGATCACGCAGCTTGCGCTCGCCGGACCGGCAACGCTCAATGTGGGAGATCGTGCGGGATTTGTGACGACACGAAAGGACCAGTACGGTAATCCGGTGACCAGTGGTCCGGATACGACCGTTTATTTCTATACGACATCGACCTCATCGTCGGCTGTGTTTTACAACGCCGCGACCAATGGAACGGTGATAACCTCAGCGATCATCGGGTCCGGGGCGAGTACAACAGCGGCATGGTATTACGATGAAGAGCCGGGCACCTATACGATCACATCGTCGGACAATGGAACGGCTCCCGATGGCAATGCGGGCATCAACGATGCGACCAGTACCATTGCGGTCAATGCGGTGGCAACCCGATTTATGATTATCAATCCGACCGATGGTACGGTGGACGCACCGATCACGGTCGTAGTGCAGGCGCAGGACAATCTGGGGCGCTTGATCACCGATTATCAGAGCGATGTAACGCTAATCGCGTCGAGCACGGGTGGACAGGTAAATGCGACCAGTACGTTGGTGGATATCATCAACGGATCGGGTACAACAACCATTTCGAATACCATAGCGGAAACGGTATTCCTTTCGCTATTAGATTCGCAGGGCACCGGACTGAATGTTGCATCTTCGACACAGGATGTGGTATTTGCGCCGGGAGCGGTCGCGCAGTTCTCATTGACGCATAGTGGTGATATGGAGCAGAATACGCGCAAGGAATTTGTTGCGGGACGCAAGGATCAATACGGTAACTTCGTAAGCGCGAGCACGACGCCTGCATATATGTATGCAAGCCCGACCAGTACGGCAAAGTTTTATGACACAGATGCGGGCGGTAACGAGATCACTGCGATCGCGTTTACACCGGGCAATGCAACGACCAGTTTCTGGTTCTATAGCAATACGCCGGCAACAACGACTGTAACGGTCTCGGACAATGCGACCGCGCCGGACGGAGATGAAGGTATTAATGATGCATCAAATGAAATTTTAGTGACACCGACTGCGGTGCGGTTTGAGATCGTAGATCCGACCGATGGTACGGTGGATGCCTCGATCACGGTGACCGTGCGGGCATTGGATGAATTTGGCCAGGTAGTGCCGAGCTTTACCGAAGATGTGACATTGTTGGTAACGGGGAGTGCGGTCGCCAATCCGGTATTGGTAGATCTTGAAGGTGGCATTGGCACGACCCAGGTAAGCGATACAGTAGCGGAGACCGTGACATTGTCGCTGTCGGACACGCAGAGCACGGGCTTGGCGGCTACATCAACCCAGGATGTGATGTTCGGAGTGGGCGCATTCGCAAAATTGAATCTGAACAACGTGGTCAATGCGACGGCCGGAGATCTGGTCGCGTACACGGTCACGCGCACCGATCAATACAATAATCAGATCACTAGCAGTTCGATAACCGTAGGTATTTCGGCAACGCCAACGACGTCCCCGGGGACGTTTTATGGCAGCAACTCAACCTCAAGCTCGGTAATTACGTCAGTGGCGATTGATGCCGGGAATGCTTCGGCACAGTTTTGGTATTACAACGAAGTGGCAGGGTCTTATCAGGTGACTACTCAGACGGGCGCAGTGATCGGATACGATGATATCGTGATCGATCCGGCGGCGATCGCCAAGTTCACGATCAATGATCGGACCAGTATGAACCCGGCAAGCCGTGTGCAATATACGGTGGTGCGCAAGGATCAGTTCAATAACCCGGTAACAGCGGGCGATACGACGGCATATCTCTATGCGAATCCAGCAGGAGTAGGCACATCATTCTATGATGCTGCAACAAATGGCAATGTGGTAACGAGCGTGACGATCGGCGGCGGCCAGTCATCGCAGAGTGCGTGGTATTACGAAGAGACCAGCGGAGATCACACGATCACTGCCTCGGATAATGCGACCGCGCCGGATGGAGTGGCGGGTATCATCGATGCATCCGATATGATATCGGTGCAGGTTGCGACCGGAACCCGGTTCGTATTTGAGCCGGAACCGGATCCGCAGACCTTGGCAGCGGGAGCATCTTCGTTGGTGACGGTGCAGGTGCAGGATGATTTTGGAAATATCGACACGAACTATCAAAATGATGTGACACTGGTCACGGGTGTGACATCGGTAAGCGGCACCGGACTGACCAATGGACAGGTATTGATTGATATCGTAAATGGCGAAGGAACGATTACGTTGACTGATACGGTAGCGGAGACCGTCAACTTGGCGCTGTCCGATACACAGGGAACAGGATTAGCCGTGACCGACACCGCGTCGATCATCTGGACCGCAGGAACAGTGACGCAGTTCACGCTCACCGATCAGACCAGTATAGTGGCAGGAACGAGTACGTCATATACGGTAACGCGAAAGGATCAGTATGGGAACGTAGTGACCTCGGGGAGCAATCTCGTGTACCTGTACACCAGTTCAACGGGTGCGCAGGCGCGATTTCAGGCGACCGAAACGGGCACAAGCTCCATTTCATTCGTGACGCTTGCGAACGGATTCGCGTCAACGACATTCTGGTATTACGATGAAGAAGCCGGTACATGGGATATAACGGCATCTGATAATGCAACGGCTGCTGATGGAGCGGCGGGCATCGCCGATGCATCGGATTCATTGATTGTGACGGCGGCTCCGGTAGTGGCAGATCGGTATGTGGTTCTTAATCCGGCAGACGCTGGACTGAACGAAAATACGGTCGTGATCATCCAGGCACAGGATGCTGATGGCGGATTGGATGCGACCGTACAGGAGGATGTGTATCTTGTATTTAGTACTTCAACGATCACGTCGTCACCGATGAAATTGGATGGTCGGGCTCTTGTAAATATAGTGGACGGCATTGGGACTGTGACGGTCTCAGATACCGTTGCTGAAACGGTGCAGTTGTCGCTGGAGCGCTTGACCGGTTCGACATCGACATTAGGGATCACCTCGACGCAGGATGTGATGTTCTTTGTTCGCCAGACATCCGTAGGTGGGGGGGGAGGTGGCGGCGGTGTATATGTTGCGCCGTCCGTTACCTTTACCGGGCGGGCGTATCCGGGGGCTCGCGTATCGCTTTTCGCGCGTGTTGGTGGGCAGGACATTCCGCTTGAGCGAGACATCGAAGTGCGCGCCGATGGTACGTTCACAATAGACTTCTCGGGCGCATTGCGCGGATTGGAATCGTTTGGGCTTGCCATCTTGGACAAAGATGGGAAGATCGCGCAGATCAAGACCTACACCATGGACAAGGTGACGCGTGCGACCGAAGAGAAGAATTTGTATATCGCGCCGACCGCGGGGTTGGTGTCGCGTACGGTGACCATCGGCAATAATGTTGGGCTTACCGGTTCGGCGGCGCCGGGCAGTGTGGTTAAGGCGGAAATCGATGGACAACTGGTCGAAACAGAGGTGGCGGTAGGGAGTGGAGGAACATATCGACTCCTGGTTAATACGCGCGAACTCGCATATGGAGGGCATGTAGTCCGCGTAAAGCAGGTTGATAAAAATGGCATTGAAAGTGATTGGTCTCCGCTAAAGGTGTTCACGGTAACACGTACTTTGGTGACGCGCGCCGACTTGAATAATAATGGAAGTGTCGATATTGGGGATTGGAGTATTTTCTTGACGCGATTTGGATCGACGGATGCCGAAAAAAGAAGGCAAGTCGACTTGAACGATGATGGGAAGGTTGATATCTCAGACTTCAGCATTTTTATCAGGTCGACGATAGGCGGCTAAGAGTGTGTCGCTGTTCATTCTATGCTATACTTACAAAAAAGATCATTTACTACGAACCGAGTCATGAAACATATACTTGCATTATTTGTCAGCGTTGCACTGATATTGTTTGCGGGGGTTAACCTTGCGTCAGCGGCGACGCTTCAGTTGTCGACCGAAAAGGATGCGTTCGCCATTGGCGACCAATTTACAGTTGATGTGAAAGTGGATAGTGAAGGTTCCGGAATTAATGCTGTGCAAGGAGTCGTACAGATTTCAAAGGATGTACTAGAGATTGTAGGTGTCGACAAGAGTGGATCAGTCTTTAATTTTTGGCTAACCGAGCCTACATTCTCAAATGACTCCGGGCAGGTGAACTTTATCGGAGGATCCACAAGTGGATTTTCCGGGCGTTCATTGCAGGTTGTTAAGGTCACCTTCCGAGTTAAAGGGAGCGGAAAAACGGATATCGTATTTACTGACGGAGCCGTAACGGCAAGCGACGGAAGCGGCACGAACGTCCTATCCTCAATGAAGGGGCTTTCGATTACAAGTGCTCCAAAATCAGAACTTGAGACGATCACACCGAAGCCGACACAGATCACACGTCCCGCCGAACGGGCGGAACGCGTCCCGGCAAAGCCGGAAATCCAGGTAGTGGGATATCGAGATCCTGAAACGTGGTATAGCCATGTAACCCGTTTTTCGGCATCATGGCAGTTGCCGAATGATATTACTGATGTCTCAACCGTGATAAGTAAAGATCCAACCCATATACCGGTTGGCTCGGAGGGGTTGTTTGATAATAAGATTTTCCCGCCAATGAGCGAAGGGGTTTCGTACTTACATGTCCGCTTCAGAAATAATATTGGATGGGGGCCAACATTGCATTATCGTATCGCTATTGACACGACACCCCCACCTGCATTCCAAGTGCGCATACGCGAAGGGGAAGCGACCGATAGTCCAACACCGACTATGGATTATACTGCGGCTGACGGTCTTTCCGGATTGAAGCGGTACTTTATCCAAATGAATGGAGGTGGGCAGCTTACGGTAGAAAAGGGTCCGTATACGTTCGAACCGCTAAAACCTGGGAAATATATAGTAAAGGTTGGAGCGGAAGACAATGCGGGAAACGTAGTGGAAAATATATTGGATCTTGAGATTAAACCGCTTGAGGCGCCAAAAATCACGTCACTCACGAGTGATGTATTCGTTGGAGAGGGGCGACTCGATATTATCGGAACAGCATTGCCCGATATAACATTACAAGTACAATTAAAAACAAAGGAGGGGCAAATCGAGCAAGCGATAGAAACGCACTCCGATGCGCACGGCAGCTGGGCTACACGATTCGATCGGCCGCTAAAGAAGGGTGACTACGTGATCGAGGTAACGGCACGGGATGGCCGAGGAGCGCTGAGCTACCCGGTAACATCGGACGTATTTAGGGTTCGCCCTCGGCCAGCACTAGTGCTAGGGAAGTTTGAGATGACCCAATTCTGGTTTTTTACGGTATTGATCATCGGCCTGATCGGCGCGTTTATTGCGGGATGGTTATTCGTAAAATTTGAGCGGGAGCAGCGTTCAAGAAAGATTGTTATTTGTCAGCGCGATGTGACTAATATGCTCGCCATGCTCAAGAAGGATATCGATAGGATCCTAGAAAAGTATAGCGATGATAAGATTGATGAGACCGAGGTTTCGGAAATTAGACATCTGGCGAAAAGAGCAAGTGAAAATATCGAAAAATCGGGTAAATATTGCGTGCAAAGCATCGGGGAGATTAACAAATAAGCCGATTGGGTGTATACTTTACCCAGGGAGATATTTACTATATACTGTATATCATGCATAAAATTGTTATCGTCGAAGACGAGGAGGCTCTGGCAAGAGTTCTTAAAGAAAAATTTGAAAGCGAGGAATTTGAGGTGGAGTTGGCAATGGATGGAAAGGTAGCACTCCCGATCATTCAAAAGATGCGTCCGGATCTCGTACTGCTCGATTTAATGCTCCCGAAGCGCGATGGTATCGATGTCCTTAAGGATATCAAGGCAGATCGCGATTTGGAAAGCCTCCCGGTGATCGTACTATCAAATCTTGATGGTGACGAGGACATCAAGCAGGCGATCTCTCTTGGAGCAAAGGATTACTTTGTGAAGAGTCAACATCCGATCAAAGAAGTGGTTGAAAAGGTAAAAGACTTCTTGATCAACCCGCAACAGTACAAATAAACGTACTAAGGACTTCGCCATTCGGGCGGAGTTTTTGGTTACGTATGTCGGCAATATGGTATACTTATGTATATCAGATGGAGTATGTAATTTGCTTTTTCCCCGAATACTGGTATGCTCAGGAGATTGCCAAAAACGGGAAAGATGCCAAAAATTAAAAGGGGGGGTACAATTTACAACCATGAAAAAACGGAACCAATTTGACGTTGCGGTAATAGGGGGAGGTCCTGCGGGTATGATGGCGGCGGGGCGAGCGGCGGAGCTGGGAGCTCGAGTTATTTTGGTTGAAAAAAATCCCGAATTGGGAAAGAAGCTGCTGATTACAGGAGGAGGTCGTTGTAACCTGACAAATGCTGAAACGGATGCACGCAAATTTATTGAAAAACTTGGCAAGAACGGCAAATTTTTCTTTTCACCGATCGCGGCATTTGGTACGCGACAAGCGATAGATTTTTTTGAAGGATTGGGAGTTAAGACGAAAATGGAGGATCGTAAACGGGTGTTTCCGGTATCGAATGATGCAGCGGACGTGCTTGAGGCGCTCAAGTCATATATGGAAAAAGGAGGAGTAACTATTGCAACCGAGGCGACTGCTGCCGGATTCAATAAAAAGGAGGGTAGGCTAACTCACCTTAATTTACGAGGAAGCGAGATTGAGGCGCAAGCTTATATTTTAGCGACCGGAGGAAGGTCACGACCGGAAACCGGAGCAACAGGAGAAGGATTAAAGTGGGCTTCAGCGCTGGGGCATACGATACTGAATCCGTTCCCGGCACTGGTGCCGCTGAAGATAAGTGATGGATGGGTAAAGCAGACACAAGGGTTGAGTATGGACAATATTGAGGTGACGCTAAGGGTTAATGGGAAAAAGGACTCCGTTCGAACGGGTAATATCCTATTTACGCACTTTGGCATGAGCGGACCGGCTATATTAGATATAAGTAAGCGGGTAGGAGAGGTATTGAAAGATAAGACGACCGAAGTTCTATTGACGCTCGATCTAAAGCCGGCGCTGTCTGTTACGCAGTTAGATGAACGCGTGCAAAAGGATTTTAAGAAGTATCAGAACAAGACGTTCCGTAATAGCCTTGACGATCTACTACCAAGGAAGTTGATTCCTGCAATTGTCAAGATGTCACAAATCAACCCAAACAAGCCAGTGCATGAGATAACACGGGAAGATCGCTTGCGATTAGTGAAGTTGCTCAAAGACCTTCGCATGAGCCCAATTGGGCTACTCGGTTTTGATAAGGCGATTGCCTCAAGTGGAGGAGTTGATCTGGCAGAGGTAGATACCAAAACAATGCGATCAAAGATTCTAGACAATCTTTATTTTGCAGGAGACGTGCTTGATATCGATGCGCCGACAGGAGGATTCAATTTGCAATTATGCTGGAGTACTGGATATGTTGCTGGGGAAGCTGCGGCGCGACAAACGGTAGAACGAGACGAACTATGAACATAGCGATTATCGGCGCGCGCGGGTGTGTCGGAAACGCGCTTATTAAAAAACTGATTACCGCGTCCGAACACACGGTCACCGCATCATTCCGGCGGGAAGAAGAACCGGGAATGCGACACGATCAGATCACATGGAAACGAGTGAATCTATATGATGATCTTGGCACCGAAGAATTCATCGAGGGAGCTGATGTCGTAGTGTATTTGGTGCATTCGCTGGCGGCAAAGAATTTTAGGGACATGGACCGTGTATTTGCGGATCGAACGGGCAGATGTGCGCATCGCGCGGGTATAAAAAAAATCATCTATATGGGCGGCATTGTTCCGACAGGGGGACGTCTTTCCGCTCACTTGAAAAGCCGAAAAGAAACCGGCGAGCAACTGGCAAAAAGCGGTGTCCCTGTGGCTGAAGTGAGAGCGAGCATTATTTTAGGAGCATGCAGTGTATCGTATCAGATGGTCTATTGGCTTTCAAAACGTTTGCCGGTAATCATTATGCCTAAATGGGGGGTGGCTAAATGTTCCCCAATCGCATTGGAAGACGTTATTGATATGATTGTTGCACTGATCGAGCGCCCGATAACCGGCCATGAGTTATTTGAAATCGGAAGGGAGCAAATGAGATATGATGAACTGCTTATAAAAAGCGGCATGACAACAAGAGGAGTGGCAAATACAATAGTGCGTATACCGCTATTTCCGATCGCAATCGCAGCCTGGGGCGTGCGTGTGATAACGGGCGTGCCGTGGCGGATCGCCGCTGCGTTGATAGGGAGCCTTAAAAACGATTCCGTGGTGACTAATGATAGATTTCATGAAATAGTCGGGCGACCCCCGCAGGCGGTGGACGTTACCCTTAAAACGCTCACGCGCACAATGAAAAAAATATGATAATCATTGCGTTAAGAAAGAATCGTATGGTATAATGGAATAGATTTCTTGTTTGAAAATTGAGTGAGGACTTTTTCAAATAAGAATATCGAGTTATGGAAGGCGTCTGTCATTTGATGGACGCCTTTTGTATTCGCAAAAACAATGGCATAATACAGGATATGGAAATGTACGAAATGCAAGACTTGATGGCAAAGCTGGAAGAACAGCAAAAAAAGCTGGATGCCATTTTTGTCTCAATAGAAAAGATGCGCGGATATTTTAAATGGACATTAATCATCAGTATTGCGGTGATTGTGTTGCCGATAATTGGGCTACTATTTGCCATCCCGGCATTTTTGAAGACGCTGCAAATCCCCGCAGGGCTGGGGCTATAAGTATATGATCGAACATGGATTTTGGAAAAACTTAGACATGCCTATTTTTGCACTGGCACCAATGGCAGATGTTACTGATGCGGCATTTCGCCGCATGATCGCAACATACGGAAAGCCCGACATAATGTGGACGGAATTCGTATCATGCGATGGGATATGTTCTGCGGGAAGGGAAGCGTTAATGCTCGATCTTCGCTTTGACGATCGCGAGCGGCCGATTGTTGCGCAGGTATTTGGCGCGACACCGGAACATTTCTATCAGACGGCGCTCTTGGTTAAGGAACTTGGATTTGACGGCATAGATATTAATATGGGATGTCCGGATAAGAACATCCAGAAACAGAATGCGGGCGCAAAGTTGATTCAAAGTCCGCAACTAGCAAAGAAAATAATATCCGAAACAAAACGGGGAGCGGGAACGATACCCGTTTCGGTAAAGACACGCATAGGATATGCAAAGGAAACACTAGATGAGTGGTTGCCTCATATTTTAGAAATGGAGCCTGCTGCGATAACTATTCACGGAAGAACAAAAAAGGAAATGTCTGATGTTCCCGCTCATTGGGACGTCATAGCGCGAGGTGCTGAAATGACACGTACATATTATACAGGCAAAGAACGGCCGTTTATATTGGGAAACGGAGATGTGCAAAATATGACCGAAGCAATGGAACGGGTAAATCAGTATGGTGTCGATGGTATTATGGTCGGTAGGGGAATGTTCGGGAATCCGTGGTTCTTTGCGGATAAGAACGCGTACAAAGCAAGAAAAGAGGTCGACGCGCGCAATATCGGATTGCAGGAAAAAATGCGGGTTATGGTTGAGCATTCTCGATTATTCGAGGAGTTATTTGGAGACGCAAAACGGTTTGATGTAATGAAGAAACACTACAAGGCATATGTGCACGGCTTCGATGGAGCGCGGGAGCTGCGTATACATTTGATGGCACAACATGACACCGAAGGCGTAGTATCCACACTGCGGAAAGAAGGGTATCTGTGATAAATATTCTTAATGGTATATAATAAATGATATGAAGATCGCACAACAATTTCCACAATTCAAAAAAGAAAGGGCGCTAGTGATCCTAACGGGGACGCAAGAGGCAGAGTTCTATCTTGCCGGAGATGGAGTGATAGAGAAGATCGAAACATTCCGCATTCCACGCATCAGGTATTCCGATAAGGAAGGCCTTTCGGTGAGGACAGGCAAAACGGGCGTAACCGGAGGAAGCTCTAAGACAACAAAAGAGCAGTATCAACAGGAATTCACGGCAAAATTCAGGACAGCGGCAAAGGATATTGTTGGTCGCGTGACGCCGACACAGATTGTGCTGGTATCTCCGATCGTAGGAGAAGTTGAGGCTCTGCTTCCTGTAGCGGTAAAGAAGATAGTAGCCATGCGTATCAAAAAAAATCTATGCGAGAGACATCCGGAAGAAATACTGGAGCATATTAAAAAGACGATTATCAAATAATACAAAAACCGACCCGCAATGGGTCGGTTTTTGTACGAAGCAATACTAAACCTTTTTCTGCTTAATTACTTCATTGAGAATGCGTTTTACGCCGTCAAGGCTCTCCCAGTTGTATACCGAAATTGGAGTAACAGTAGGATTGAGTTTTTTGAGAAGCGCAAGTTTCTCGTTGAGCTCCGGCTCCGCGACGGTATCACTCTTGCTTAAAAAGAGGTATTCCTTTTTGGCGAGCAGAGCGGGATTGTGTGCTCCGAGCTCCTTACGAATGATTGCATAATCATGGGCAAGGTCTGTGGAATCAGCGGGAACTAAATGGAATAATATTTCGGTTCGCTCAATGTGGCGCAAGAATCGGTCACCTAATCCCTTTCCTTCACTAGATCCCTCGATCAGTCCTGGAATATCAGCCAAAATCAGCTCATAGTACACTCCCAAGTTCGGTTCGAGGGTTGTGAATGGGTAGTTACCGACCTTGCTCTGTGCATTGGTAATTTCGTTTAAAAGACTGGATTTCCCGGCACTTGGTAATCCAATAATGCCAACGTCCGCGATCAGCTTTAATTCGAGCCGAAACATGAATTCCTCTCCGGGCGTTCCGTTTTGATATTGAGTCGGGCTGGTATTGGTGGATGACTTGAATTGCAGATTTCCCTTGCCTCCCTTGCCTCCCTTGGCGATCGTGATGCGCTCGCCAATCTTGACGATTTCATAATCGGCACCGGTTGTCATGTTGTGAAGAATGGTCCCTACGGGAACCTTAAGTATGAGATCAACGCCAGTGTGGCCATCATTGAACTGAGGCTTACCCGGCTCGCCGTTTTCCGCAGAAACATCCTTTTTATAGCGGAATTGGCTTAAAAGACCCAAATCCGAAGCACCCTCAACAATGACGTTTCCGCCATTACCACCGCTTCCGCCCGCAGGCCCAAGACTCTTCATATTCTTATTGAAGGCAACTGCGCCCCGCCCACCGCGTCCGGAACTTACTTTGATTACTACGTCATCGATCAGCATAATGGATACAGTGTAGAACAAAACAAGTATATTGACAAGGTGTAAGGGTTGTTATATAGTTCGAATCTGTACATATCGAAAAAAGGAGGTAGCACCCCATGTGGACAAGCAAAAAATGGGCCCTCGCAGCGGTTAACCACTGCAAAGAAGGCTGTATACGCTAGGGGCGATGGATGAATCATATCTATCGCTCCGCAACCTAATGCCCGGATCATCCGGGCTTTTTAATTACACAATGCGCTTATATACCGCTAGTAAATGCAATACAAACGAAAGTCGTCTTATATACTAGTACGTGATATAATAATGCATGATACATAGCATACCCAGTAGGTCGACTGTGGCATAGGGCATACAGACAAAAACTACATACATATACGAAAACAATGGACAAAAAAATGGTCATGTTTGGTACATTGGTGCTGATTGCGATAGCTATAGGAGGATATGGCGCTTCTCAAGCATTTCGCCGAGGAACGACTGCCCCTGAAATTTCCGTACCAGCTCCGCAGGCGCAGGCAATGGTCGTTGTTCTTGATTCCCAAAATGGATCAGGACAAATGGGAACCGCAACACTGACTGCTACAAATGGAAAGACGCAGGTGGTCCTCAAACTGACAGGAGGGCCGGAGGGAGTAGTCCAGCCTGCACATATCCACACAGGGACGTGTGCATCAATCGGTCAAGTAGTCTACCCACTTACATTTCCGGTTGATGGTGAATCAACGACGATACTCGATGTACCAATGACAAAGTTGCTTGGAGGATTGCCACTGGCAATTAATGTACATAAATCGCCTCAAGAAGCCGGAATCTATTATGCCTGTGGCGATATTGCTCGATAAGATGACACAATAAAAGCCTCTCAAGAAGGGGCTTTTATTGCGGAAGAATAAAGTGATATAATTGCACTATGACTAAAGAGCTAATTGAGGGTGTCCAGAAGAAGATGATACATCTACTCAAGAAGGTGGGTGATAAACCGCTGCCCATTTTGGCTCAAAATTATTGCGATGAGGTTGTCCATCTGGCGGGAAATTGGATTCTCGATGAGCTTCCTAACGCGCGTATCTATATTGTAAAAGGTATTATCGACCGCAAGGTTCATCATGATCTACTGATTGTAGAATATGGCGGTAAGGCCTACGGGATCGACCCTGTCATCTGGCGTATCTTCAAAGGTAAGAAGTCGATATTAGTTTCCACAAAACAAACGATGCCCGAACTCTTGATCGAGATACAAAAGCTCTATCAGGGTATTTGGCGTATTTCGGAACGGTTGGAAAAAAGCGGATTTGAACGGCGCATGGATTGGGAGCGGCGAATTGAAATGAAGGTTGATGAGACGATACACGAAGCCGCCTTATAAAAAACAATGCAAAAAATAATTACAAAACATGCGCAGCAAGATAAATGCTGTGTCTCTGCGCATTCAAAATATAAAGGATCGAGTCTATACGAATGGATTTCTGCGATCGGTATCGTAACCATCATGATTATATTCTATAATATGATCCGTTCGACAGGGGCATTCGATACGCTGGGGCCAGGCAGCGCAGAGATTACGTTCGGCGTTGCGGTATTAATCGGCATCGTTGCATCGCTATCATCTTGTATGGCGACGATCGGTGGAGTGGTGGTCGCATTCGCGCAACGCTATGCGGGAAAAAATAACAGGTCATTGATACGGGCTACTCAGCCACATATCACATTTCATGTTGGGAGAATAACATCCTTTTTTGTACTAGGAAGCACGCTAGGGGCGATCGGCGGCACAATCCATATCAGCGTCGCAACGATTGCTGTGTTTAATATTGTGATTGCGGTCATTATGGCGTGGCTCGGATTAAATATTTTAGGATTAGTTCCATCGATCGCGCGTCTTGGAATTCGCACTCCGGAGGGAATGTCAAAATTGTGGCACAAATTAAGCACATCAGATCACCCTACGACACCGTTTGTACTGGGCGGACTGAGCTTCTTCCTACCGTGTGGCTTTACCCAAAGTATGCAGTTGTTTGCATTGGCATCAGGAAGCGCTTGGATCGGAGGCGCAAGTTTGGCGTTATTTGCCATTGGTACGATGCCGGCACTACTTGCGCTTGGAGTCGCAAGCAGCTGGTCATCGGCAAACAACATGTCCATCTTTAAGAAGGTATCCGGGGTGATTGTGCTCTTGTTTGCGATTGCTACATTCAGTGCGGGGCATGCACTTTGGGGAACAGTTACGCCCGCACGGACTGGGGAGCTAACCGGTAATGTGGCAGAGGAACAGGTCCCAGCAGGAGATGAACAAGAGGTTAGGACGCGCATTACCGCAAAAGGGTTCGAGCCGGAATCGTTGGAATTAAAGAAAGGAATACCGGTCAAATGGATTATTAGCGCCGAACAGGTTAGCGGATGTACCAATCGAATTATTATCCCGTCACTCAATATTACAAAAGATATAGAACCGGGAGATAACGTTCTATACTTTACGCCAAAAGAAGATGGGAAAATTCCATTCAGCTGTTGGATGGGTATGGTCCGCGGATCATTCGTCGTGGAGTGATATTGCTCAAAATATACCCCTATCGCATCTGCGGGTATATAAAAAACGTTGATTCAGCAGACTATATCTAGTATTGAATTTTTTGCAAGCTCATGTAGTAGTTTTGATAAAATATCAGACATGGTATCATAGGTTATATGATCAACGATGCATTCCGAGTCGCATACGCAAAACTTAACGCACAGCAAAAGCACGCAGTAGATACGATAGAAGGCCCTGTTATGGTTATCGCAGGGCCAGGCACTGGAAAAACGCAGATACTAACGCTTCGCATTGCGAACATTTTGCAAAAGACAGATATGGAGCCAGATAATATTCTAGCGCTCACTTTTACGGAATCAGGAGTGGTATCGATGCGCCGCCGCCTTATGGAGTTGATCGGTGGCCCGGCATACACGGTAGCGATCAGTACATTCCATGGATTTTGTAATGATATTATTGGCAATTATCCGGAAAATTTTCCGAGGATCATCGGGGCCGAACCGGTAACCGAAGTCGACCGAGTACGGATTATCGAGCAGATGCTCGAAAAGCATCCATTAGAGCTCCTAAGACCGTATGGAGACCCAACATATTATGTCGGGAAAATTTTGTCATCAATCGACAAATTAAAGCAGGAAGGTGTTTCGGTCGACCGGTTTAAGGAGATCGTTGGGAAAGAGTTGCGCGCATTCGAGAGCATCGAGGATCTGTATTACGACAAAGGTGCCCACAAGGGAAAGATGAAGGGGGTGTACCAAAAGCAACAAAAAAATATAAAAAAGAACGAAGAGCTTGTATTATTGTATGAGGCGTATGAGCAGGCGCTTGCCGAAGGAAAGTGGTATGACTATGCCGATATGATTATGGAAGCGCTAGGGGCACTGCAAAAGGATGCGAATCTGCTGCTTCTATTACAGGAGCAGTATCAATATATTCTAGTGGATGAACATCAAGATACGAACAATGCGCAAAACAAGATTGTTGAATTGCTGTGTGGATTTCATCAGGACCCAAATATCTTTGTAGTAGGTGATGAGAAGCAAGCAATCTACCGGTTTCAGGGCGCATCTCTCGAAAATTTCCTGTACTTTCAGAAGTTATATCCATCAGCGCAACTGATCGTATTGGAAGAAAACTATCGATCCACGCAGATCATTCTCGATGCTGCGCATGGGGTCATCCCTGGAAAAAAGGAATTGCGAGCAAACGCCCCGCATACCCCACGACCGATAAGGATTGGCTCCTTCGCAAATGAGGATGCCGAGCAATACGGTATCACGCGCGATATAAAAGAACGGATCGCTCAAGGAGTTAAACCAGAAGAGATCGCTATTTTGTATAGAAATAATCGAGATGCATTCCCGATAATGGAGATGCTTGAGCGTGTGGGGATTCCCGCTGCCATAGAGTCCGATCAGGACATCATGCGTGATGATGAAATCGGAAAGATGGTGCGCATATTACGGGCGGTCAATACATTCGGATCTCCGGAGGAATTCATTGCAATGTTGCATATTGATTTTCTTGGCATTGAACCACTGGACCTGTATAAATGCATGGAATATGCAAATCGAAACAGGACCTCCATTTACGAGGTAGTGCGATCAGAGCAAATAATGCACGACGAAAAACTGAATCTGCAGGATCCGGAAGGTATGCAGAAAATATATGGGAAAATGGCGCAGTGGAATGCGGCAGCGAAGAATAAGAGTCTAGCCGAAAGCGTAGAGATGATTATGCGTGAATCAGGACTGTTGGCGCACGTACTTAAGGGTACCGAACCGGTTGAGAAGATGGAAAAACTGGCAGCCTTTTTTGACGAGATTAAAAAAATAGTAGAAACGCACCGAGACGCAAAACTCGCAGACCTTTTCGCGCATCTGGACACGATGGAGCGACATGGACTAACCATTAAAAGAAGCATTGGTGGATATGGAACAGGAAAGGTGCGCCTAATGACCGCGCATCGGTCGAAGGGTCTCGAGTTCGATCATGTCTATATTATCAATGTATTTGATACGCATTGGGGCAACAAGAGAAGTCGTGAGTTGCTCGTACTGCCGATGAGCGTATTTGCGCGGACAGAAGATCTTATGATGGAAGGTGATGACGAAAACGCCGATGAGCGAAGGCTATTTTACGTCGCGCTTACACGCGCAAAGCAGACAGCAACAGTATCATACGCAAAGGAAAATACGCACAAACGGGAATTATTACCCTCGTTATTTATTAGCGAGATACGCGAAGACCTATGTGAGCCGATGCAAGTAGAACAATATGAAAAGGAGCTAAACCGACACAAAGAATTATTATTTACTCAGCGCGCAATCACGTCTGTGGATATCCGAGATAAGGAATATATCAAAGAGCTGTTTATGCGCAACGGCCTTTCGGCAACTGCATTAAATAATTATCTAACCTGTCCATGGCGCTATTTCTATTCAAACCTATTGCGCATCCCCGGAGCCCCCGAAAAGCACCAAATGTTCGGGACTGCAGTGCACAACGCGCTGCAAGACTTCTTCAACGCGCTAGCCGAACGGGGTGCTGACAAGCAGTTTCTGATCGATAAATTCGTATATCATCTCGGCCATCAATCGCTTACAGGAAGGGATTTTGAAGATGCAAAGAAAAAAGGAATAACTGCGCTTGAAGGGTGGTACGATACGTATCACCAAATATGGAGAGGGAACGTTCTTACCGAATACGCGGTAAGCGACGTGATGATGACCCCAGAGATCCGCCTGACCGGAAAGATCGACAAGATGGAATTTATCGATACAGGGAAGGCAGTAAACGTCGTAGATTATAAGACAGGTAAGCCGAAATCCCGCAATCAAATAGAAGGCGTTGCAAAGGATGATGAGATGGAAGGTGATGACGAAATAAAGACCGAAGGAGGAGGAATAAAACGTCAGCTAGTCTTCTATAAGATCCTATTAGATAGGCAAGGAAAGTATGATATGGTATCGGCGGATGTTGATTTTATAGAGCCGATGCAAAGTGGAAAATATAAGAAGGAAATGTTTGAAGTAACGCCAGAAGAAATAGTCAAACTCGAAAAGGAAATTATAAGGGTTGGGTCCGAGATTATTGAAGGAGCGTTTTGGGATAAGCGATGTGATGATCAAGAATGCGAGTATTGCGCACTGCGAGATTTAATGACACAAGAGGGGGATTAATTGCTATACTGTATACATATGACACAATCACAGAAAAAAGCAGTGTTTCTCTTGCGTATGGCGCTTGGGGCGTTGTTTCTGTATGCGGGCATTGCAAAGCTAATGAATCCGGAATGGACTTCTGTAGGTTATCTCGCCGGTGCTCAAACCCTATCAGGATTTTATGGTTGGCTTGCGTTGCCGCAAAATATAACATGGGTGGATATGCTGAACGAGTGGGGATTATTTCTCGTAGGTGCGACGCTTATGCTTGGTGTTGGTACGCGGATTGCCGCATCGCTAGGAGTACTAATTATGGCATTGTATTATATTCCAACGCTTAACTTTCCATACGCAGGGGAGCACGCCTACATTGTCGACGAGCATATTATCTACATCGCTGGATTTATTGTGCTGGTTGTCTTCAATGCGGGAATATATTGGGGTATTGATGGTATGATACAGAGATCGAGGCAGCTTCCTACTTGGATAAAGAAGTGCCTATGGTGTAAATGAAAATATATTGACAAAATAGCACATTTGTGCTATTTTTGTTTTTAGTAGATTAATTCAAGGAACGGAGGTGCTAGTAATGATCGTCAGAGACGCAGTACTCAAAGAAGCGAAGCACGTTTTCTTTGCAGCAATGCTGGCTGGGTATGTAGGGGATGGGGATGGAGTAACTAAGACCAAGGAGTCTATAACAGGGTGTACCACTATCCAGTTCGTACGAGGGAGCTATAAGGTAGTCGATTACTACTACACGACGCCTCATTCTGACCGTTCGGCGGGGATGACCATGATATTCTTCGGGGGCATGCCCGTCTGGTGGATGTCGTATGGTGGAAGTTATCCCAAAGAGGTAATCCCGCTCCTCAAAGACGCGCTTGGTGCGGCATACGTATGCCACTTTTTTAATGGGGGTCGTGGGCCGAAGGCTCACACTCGCATTGGTATGCGGTACGAGAATGTGGTTGAACCTGGTGGGAATTTCGTCCAATTCAAAGGACGAGAAGAAATTAGGTTTGACCATGACCAAGCGGGGGAAGTGCTCGGTTTTCATGAGTACTTCGGAGGAAGTCTCATCTAGCGCACAACTCAAAAGCCGCCCGAATATCGGGCGGCTTTTTTGACAACAAAACGATCGCGTGCAACACTTGGTAATAGATCACTACAACTAGATAGTAAAAGGAGGGATTATGAACGAACTCTGGTCAAAACAGGGATGGATCTTTGATCTCGATAGTACGTTAGTGAAGACGCAAAAGGAATTTCATGCGCCGGCAGAAGCGGCTGTGCTGGCACAGTATGGTATCGCAGTTAGGCCCGAAGAAATTTCGCGGCGCTTTGCCGGTGTGCACACACGCGAGGTTTTTCGCCAGCTGGCTCCACGCCATGATCCGCAAGAACTCCTTGAAGAGAAGTGGCGGAGGATGCAGATAATGGCGATAGCCCGCTCAATAGAACCGATTGATTACGCACAAAAGCTGCTCAGGAAATTACACAGACGAGGAATCCCCATGGGGATAGCATCCGCATCACCACTTGCATGGATCGAACTATGTATGTCGACGATCCAGATGGATCGTTACATAAGCTGTTACGCGTCAGTCGATGAAGTAGCCAAAGGGAAGCCGTCTCCGGACGTATTTCTCCTTGCGGCAGAGCGGCTCGAATGCGAACCAAGAGACTGTATCGCCGTCGAGGATGGTGAGGCGGGAGTTGAGTCGGCCCTAGCGGCTGGCATGCGAGTCTACTGGCTCACCAACAGCGCACAAACCATCAAAGGAGCAAGGAAGATCCGCTGGCTCAAGCAGCTGTTATTCTAATTGCCTAGATAAGCCCCCTTTCGATTCGGGGGCTTTTTTGACTGGACAAATTTATAGATTAAGGATATAATGGGAGCTCAATTAATCACTAGTGCCTCAGGGGGCTTTTTTGTATGGAAATCCGAAACATTGCGATCATCGCACACGTTGACCACGGCAAGACAACACTAACCGACGCTATTCTAAAACAGACAGGAGCAGCCGCGGAGGGTGTCAGCATGGACAGTAACACGCTCGAAAAGGAGCGTGGCATTACCATTTACGCAAAGAATGCGTCAGTAATGTATAAGGGCACAAAGATCAATATTGTGGACACGCCTGGTCACGCGGATTTCGGGTCCGAAGTGGAGCGCGTACTGCGCTCGATCGACTCCGTTTTGTTGGTTGTCGACGCACAGGAAGGCCCGATGCCGCAGACTCGCTTTGTACTTAAGAAGTCGCTCGAACTGGGGTTGCAGCCGATCGTCATCATTAACAAGATCGACAAGCCGGCAGCAAATCCGGACGAAGCACATGAAATGGTTTTGGAACTGTTTATGGATCTAGGAGCGACCGACAAGCAACTCAACTTTACGACCGTCTATGCGATTGGAAGAGAAGGTATTGCAAAAAAACATCTAACGGACGATTCAAAAGATTTGACACCGCTCCTCGATACAATCATCGAAGAGGTAGAACCGAGCCATATGCGTGGGGATGCACCATTTCGCGCACAGCCGTTTAATTTGGCCTATGACAATTTCCTAGGACGCCTCGCCATTGCGCGCGTCTATGAAGGAACAGTTAAAGTAGGGGATACGATTATCATCAAAAAGCCGACCGGAGAGATTCGAAATGGCAAGATTACTAAACTCTTTTCGTTTAAGGGACTGGAACGTGTTGACTCGCCGTCGGTAAGCGCCGGAGACATCGTTATGATTGCAGGATTGGCAAATATCGATATTGGGGAAACACTTTGTGCAAACCCCGACCAGGAGGCATTGCCGGCGATCGCCATCGACGAGCCGACAATCTCTTTGAACTTCCTTGTCAACGATTCACCGTTCGCGGGAAAGGAGGGTAAGTTCGTAACGACCCGCCAGATCAAGGAGCGCTTGGATAAAGAACTGGAAGTGAATGTGGGGCTAAAGGTTGATTTTTCCGAAGGAGATAGCTTTAAAGTATACGGCCGTGGAGAAATGCACATCGCAATCTTGCTTGAAAACATGCGTCGCGAAGGGTTTGAGCTGCAAGTATCCCAACCGCAGGTCATCATGCACGAAGTGGACGGACAAAAGATGGAACCGTTTGAAGAAGTCGTAATCGATGTGCCGGAAAAGATGGCAGGAGTGGTCATCGAAACGCTTGGCAAACGCCGTGGCATCATGACGCAGATGAAACAAATTGAAAGCTATACGCGCCTCCTGTTCGAAATGCCAACACGCGGATTACTAGGCTATCGTGGTCAGTTTACGATCGACACGCGCGGAGAAGGTATTTTATGCAGCCGGTTCATCGGGTTTCGCCCGTATGCCGGAGAGATCGTAAAGACCGAACTCGGATCCATGATTTCCATGGCAGCCGGAAAGGCATTGGCATTCTCGTTGGCAAACCTGCAGGAGCGTGGCACATTGTTTATTGAGGCAAACACTGAGGTGTATGAGGGAATGGTTATTGGAAACACCGCAAAGGGCAACGATATGTCCGTTAACCCGATCAAGGGGAAGCAACTTACGAACATGCGTGCATCCCGCGCAGACGAAGCAATTCAACTTGTTCCGCCGCTTACCGTCACATTAGAGCGTGGCCTCGAAGTGATGGCCGAAGATGAATACTTAGAAGTAACGCCTAAAAGCATCCGTCTCCGCAAAAAATATCTTACGGAAACCGATCGCGTCAGAGCATCCAAGGGGAAATAAAAGAAGGGGGAGAGAACAACGACGCCGCAAGGCGTCGTTGTTGCAAAGGAAGGGGAGTGTTCGGTACAATAGACATATGAATTACAAGGAAGGAGTTGCGCTCATTATTTTCTTGGTGTTGATAGTGATCGGTCTTGGAATGTATGGGAGATCAGACATCACACGGAAAAATACGAATACGCAACAAAAACAAACACAGCTAACTTCGTCGGCAAAAAATGAACAACCTATGGAATCAACAGAACTAATGACAAATCAATTTACCGCGACGGTGGAAACAACAGAAGGCACGATCGTGATCAAACTAAACAAGGAGCAGACTCAGAAGACGGTAGAAAACTTCAAAACCCTCGCAAAAAAAGGCTTTTACAATAACACGGTATTCCACCGCGTAATCAAAGGATTTATGATTCAAGGAGGTGACCCCAAAGGGGATGGTACGGGAGGTCCAGGCTACACGTTTGCGGATGAGCCGTTCACAGGAGAATACACCCGTGGAACGATTGCAATGGCAAACGCGGGTCCGAATACCAACGGCAGCCAATTCTTTATCATGCACGCCGATTATCCGTTGCCGAAGAATTATGTTATTTTTGGGCGAGTGACGAACGGCATGGAAACGGTAGATAAAATTGCGGATGCGGCAGTGACACCAAATCGATACAGCGGAGAACCATCAACACCGGTAAAGCCGGCAAAGGTCCTTTCGATAACGCTCAGCGAATAACGGATATGACAAAGCGATTATACAAAAGCGAATCGAATAAAGCGGTCAGCGGTGTGATCGGAGGAGTAGGTGAATATTTTGATCTCGACCCCGTATTGTTGCGGGTCGTATGGATACTGGTTGTAGTCTTTACGGGAATATTCCCGGGAGTGATCGCGTACATCTTCGCCGCACTCATTGTTCCACATCGAAGTGAGCATAAAAAGGTAGCTAAAGCAAAGAAAACTACGGAAGAAAACGCGGCATAATAAAAATCCTCTCGATGAGAGGATTTTTATTAGTTACTCAACCAACGCATATTTCGAACAAAAGATTAGCGTCATAGCAGGCGATACTATTCGCCACCACATTCACCCTTCCCGGTTCTTGGAAAAAGACATGCGAGCGGAAACATACACCATAGTAACGGAACATTGTTGTCATCCCGTGCTCCGACACGGGATCCAGGTTCACAACCCTAAAACTATTTTTCCACAACAATGCTGGATACCGGCCTCCGCCGATATGACAATGTAACCGGAGCCCTATTAGGGTATTGTAAATTACTTTGGCCGAAATGTGCGTTAGCGGAGTGTTAGTTGACAAAATTAGATGATGTGGTAAAATAAAAATCTGTAGCACATTTCGAATTTCACAATGTCTTGGCAAGGACATCAACCGCAACCCCAACAAGAAAAGGAGCGCTCATGAAGTGCAGCCATAACAGGTACACCGGAGTAGGAGATCTTCGCAGCAATTTGTTAGACCCTCGCAGGATCCTGAGCCTCGTCGTACAGGGGAAAGGCGTCCACACGCAGACCCTCGACCTCCCCGCGCGCATAGCCGAAAAGATGAGCATGCCGATTCCCGCAATGGAGATCATGCCCGCGGTCCCCGTGACCAAGATCATTAGTATTCAGATGAAGAATCGCCTGGTGGTCCTGGAAGTAGACGGGCCGCTCAACGAAACGGTCAAGGCCGTTGCTAGTCTGATCACCGAGCAGATGTCGGCACTCAACATGGTCACCGCGTTCTTCCCGGGCAGCGCTTCGGAAAAGACGCCGGTGATGAGCCAGTACTACTTTGGCTTCGGTACGGCCAAGCTTCGCGCCGCCAATCCGAACATAAGCAACATCAGACTTTTAAACGACGGCCAGGGCGTCCTGTTCACACAGGTCGGCCAACTGAAAAGGATCCCTCTTTCTCAGCTCAACGAGAACTGGGTCGAGGGGGCGGACATCATGCACGAATTCGGCAAACCCGTAACGTTCCTCGGGCGGGTACAGGACAAGAAGATCGCCGTGACCCTTTCGGACTCGACCACAGTCATTGCGACCCTCACCCGGTCCAAGGCGACGGTAACCGGCCGCTTTGCCTTCGGGCAAAGAATAGGCACGCTCCTTGGTGAAATAAACCACGCTGGGGGCGCGCTCTATGCGGCGATCCGGGGGCGCGAGCTCACACTCACGCCGGTCGCTACCGGCGAGTAAAACGTAACGGACACGCCCCTTGCCAAGGCAGAACACCAACCGCCAGTCTTTAGACTGGCGGCTTTTTGTATATGAATTTTTACCCGCCGTATGATACAATTTACTGACATAGTAACTAACGACTACAACAAAAATATGTTCGATTCATTTAAACAACTAAAACAACTCAAAGAATTACAGAATGCGATCCAGAAGGAGGAGGTGACGGCGGAAAGAGATGGTGTGCGCATAACGATGAATGGTGCATTCGAAGTAAACGAAGTGAGTATTGAGGAGGGTATTGCGAATGATAGACTGCAGAAATTAATGAAGGAGGTGTTTAATGATGCGGTAAAGAAGGCCCAGCAAGCAATTGCGGGAAAATTTGCGGCAATGCAGAAATAAAAAAGCATTCCATGATATAATAAAAACGATACAGTAGTATCGTTTTTTATATATACTAAACTGATGAAAAATAGCCTCATTGCCGTAAGAAACGGCTCGATTGCCGCGATATACAAAAATATTCTCAAGCGCATATATTTCCGCATTGACCCGGAACAGGTGCACGATGCAATGACACACATAGGACAACGCCTCGGAAGATATGCGTTAACTCGGACACTAACACGGCTGACGTTCGGCTATACGCATCCGATATTAAAACAAACGATAGCAGGAATTGAATTTACAAATCCCGTAGGGCTGGCTGCGGGATTCGATAAAGATGGTGTCCTGACCGACATCATTGGCTCAGTCGGGTTCGGATTCGAAGAAATAGGTTCGATAACCGGCCGCGCATGTAAAGGCAATCCAAAGCCGCGGCTTTGGCGTATGAAAAAATCAAAAGGACTGGTTGTTTATTATGGATTAAAAAACGCCGGATGCGATGTAATTGCCAAACGGCTTGCATTAAAAAAATTTTTTATACCGATCGGGACAAGTATTGCGATGACCAATGATGCAAGCACGGCAACCCAAGACGCGGGGATTGCCGACTACGCAAAGGCATTCGAGACATTCGCAACAATAGGAGACTATTTTACGATCAACATTAGTTGTCCGAACACCTGTATGGGGGAGCCATTTGTGGAACCCACGGCACTCGATGCGTTGCTAACAAGGCTCGATGCAATCAAAACAACAAAACCCGTATTTCTCAAGTTGTCCGCGGATCTGTCAAACGACCATATCAACGGGATTATTGAGGTCGCGGATAGACATCGCATTAATGGATTTATCTGTACAAATCTAACCAAAGACCGAGGAAACGAAAATATAAAGGATGCCAACATTCCTCCATATGGAGGAATGAGCGGCAAGCTTGTGCAAGACCGGTCCGATGCGATGATTGGGTATATTTATAAGAGAACACGGGGAAGATATATCATCGTTGGTTGTGGAGGCATCTTTTCAGCAAACGATGCGTATAAAAAAATCTGCAGTGGCGCATCCTTGGTGCAAATGATAACGGGTATGATTTTTGAAGGTCCTCAGGTCATCAGTGAAATTAACAGGGGAATTATTGAACTACTTAAGCAAGATGGATTTAAGACGCTTTCCGAAGCTATTGGCTCAAAAATTGAGCACCATAGGGAGCCGTAAAAAAATATTGTATACTTATATATATATTAAATTGCGGACTACTTTTATGAAACTTCGTATATCATTTAAGAAGAAGGTTGTTCTGGTAATTATTACGGTTATGTTTTTTTTCGGAACACTCGCGACAATCGCGGTGTATGGTATGATGCAGCGAACTATCTCGGTGCTCGCAATTGAATATTTCGAATCAATCGTCATTCAACAAGAAGAGACGCTTACGAATGTGTTTAATAATTCGAAATCATTCGTACAGCATCTTGCGGCGCATGATGAGGTAATTAAATATTTGCAACAAGAGGATCCACAGCCGCAAGACGCCTTTCTTCTCGCCCATTTTACTAGATTTGATATAGATCACAGCTATCAAGCGATCTATCTAATGGATATGACAGGGAGGACGGTGGTTTCAACCGATCCGACCTTTGTTGGTCAAAATTATGGATTTCGTCCTTATTTTAAAAAGGCTATTGAAGGAGAACTAGTGATTGATTCGGCAATCGGGGTAACGAGTAAAAAATTCGGATATTATTTTTCGCATCCGGTCAAAACACCCGATGGGGTGATAATTGGTGTTTTAGTCGCAAAATTAAAAGATACATTGATCGGCGATGCATTGCGTCCAAAAATATTAAGTCCGGAGGGGGGGGCGATGTTAATCGACGAATACGGGGTTGTGATACAAACTGATAGGCAAGAACTGCTGTATAAAAGCTTTAGGCCACTGTCTCCCGCACTACAAAAAATACTTGCGGATACCCATAAATTCGGCAATATCACCATAATGCCACTGCAGTATGAAGCGGAAGGGGTAATACTTACTGAAATTAAACGATCAACGGCTTTCGAAACGTATGATGCCCAACACCAGCGAAATGAGATTATTGGAATAGCTCGGGTCAATAATGCGCCGTTTTTCATTCTCCTTGAAGAACCCACGCAAGGTTTTGTAGCTGTAGCAAAAAAAATCGCTCGCATTGTCAGTATTTTTATAGCGCTCGCGTCAGCCGGTGTCGCAATACTATTATTTTTGCTTGTCGCAAAATTACTAAAACCATTAACAAAGCTAAAAGCGGTAGCATCTCAAATTGGCAAAGGAAATCTAAAACAGGTGGTTACTATTGACACAGGGGATGAGTTTGAAGAACTCGGAATGGCATTCAATAACATGACTGCGAAACTCAATGACACATACACAAACCTCGAGGGAAAGGTATGGGAGCGTACTGCGGATTTCGAAAAGTTTCGTTTGGCTATAGAAGCCGTTTCAGATCCTGTCATCATCACAGACGTTGATGGTCGTATTCTGTATGCAAACAAAGCAATGGAAACGCTAACCGGATACACACAGTTAGAATTGATTGGAGTAAAACCATCCCTCTGGGGTCGACAAATGCCAATTGAATTTTATGGGAAACTATGGGAAACAATCAAGATAAAAAAGGAGGAGTTTCACGGAGAAATCACTAATAAAAGAAAGGGTGGTGAACGATATTTGTCCGAGCTGCATATATCCCCACTTCTTATGAATAAAGGGAAACTGTATGGTTTTGTGAGTATCCAACGGGATATTACAGCGCGAAGAGAAGCGGATAAAACAAAAAACGAATTCATCTCAATCGCATCACATCAGCTCCGCACCCCACTCACTGTCATAAATTGGTACACACAAATGCTCTCCAAAGGAGAAGTTGGGCAACTAAATAATGAGCAGCAAGAATATCTCGGAAGGATTCAGTCAGCAAGCAAAAGAATGGTGGATCTGATAAATTCACTTTTGAGCGTCTCGCGGGTTGACTTGGGGGCACTAAATGTCAAACCCGAGCAGATACAACTGACGGAAATAGCGGACTCGATACTGGTTGAGATGGGAAATCCTATCGAGAAAAAGCAGCTACATATCGTACGAGAATATGATCCACAGGCATCAAGTATTAATGCTGATCCTGCGCTTGTCCGGATTATATTCCAGAATCTGATACTAAATGCCATACAGTACACTCCAGAAAAGGGGATTATTACTATTGGAATAGCACGGAAGGGTATTGCGGAAATACTTATCACCGTAGCAGACAATGGATACGGGATTCCGGTCGGCCAACAGGCACGTATTTTTGAGAAATTCTTTCGTGCGGACAATGCGCAAAAGGAGCAACCCGAAGGAAATGGGCTCGGGCTCTATATCGTAAAATCAATTCTTGAACTCATCGGGGGGACTATTTGGTTCGAGTCGGAAGAAAATAAAGGATCGACATTTTATGCGGTATTACCAAATAAAAAAGACTAATAGGTCGATCAAAAGTCGCACTGATTACACATAATGCACGTAAAGCTCCCATGTTAAAACGATACACGATAGGGTGGAAAATACTAAGCGGCCTAACATTACTACTACTGCTGGTTATTGGGGCTAACTACATGATTTTTACGACACAAAGAAATAGGATCATTGGAGAAACATCCGATATACTTGCAATCGTAAATAACACATCCAAAATGACGCTGCTCGAAGCAATCAAACAAATGAGCCAACGCGCAGCTGATTTTTCATCTGACGGATTCATTCGCGATACAACTAAAGAGATAGTTATGTCAGGAGATGCAAAAAAAATAACAGCGCTGAATGAACATTTGGAAAAGAATAAGCGGTCGATCGATCCATCGATCTATGGGATTAATATTCTTGATAAAACAGCTGTAGTTATTGCCTCCACAAAACAAACAGAAATCGGTAAAAATGAATCGGAAGATGTGTATCTCACCCAGTCTGAAGACTTGAATTATGGATCCACATATCTAAGCGATTTTGAGATAATACGTCACTTTGACACTGAAGAAATTTCACTTGCGATTAGTGCACCACTCATAGACAAGGTGACCGGGGAGCACATTGGGACGCTTATAAACTTTATTCGAGCAGACTATATTGCAGGAGTACTGAAAACGCTTAATAAAACAGTAACGCAAGATTCTCCAAAATATTCAACACTCACGACATTTATCATCGACGGCAAAGGGTTTAGCCTTCAAAGAAGTGGTGCACTGACAAAACATCCTGAGTCAAGCGATGTGGTTGCGCAATGCGGCAAAGCGAGGCAGTACACTAATAGCGATGGCGTATTGGTAATTGGAGCGATGGTATGTTTGGATAATGGATGGAAAATAGTAACTGAAATAGATCGAGCTCAGGCGTTTGCGTCAATAGAGCAGATGCGCGCGAATACGCTCGCGCTGGTAATCATTCTCGTCGCATTTATATTGGTTCTCATGTATGTATTAATGCGAACAGTCATCGAACCACTTAGGATGCTCTCAGATTCCGCATTAAAGCTCGGGCGAGGCATGTTCGGCATACGGACAAGTGTGGATTCAAGAGATGAATTAGGGGATCTCGGTGCGTCTTTTAACGAAATGGCAAAAAACTTGGAAGGTTCCCACATGATTCTCGAAAAAAAAATACAGGAGGTGACCGAGGATCTTGAAAAATTCAAACTTGCCGTTGAAGGGGCATCTGATCATATTATTATTACGGATAAGGAGGGAATTATCCTTTATGCAAACAAAGCTGCTGAAGAGATTACGGGGTATTCAATAGACGAAATGAAAGGAAATCGGCCATCACTATGGGGCAAGCAGATGCCCGCGGAGTTTTATCGGCGTATGTGGAGAACAATCAAGGAAGATAGGCAAAGTTTTCATGGCGAGGTAACTAATAAGCGGAAAAATGGACAGCTCTATATCGCAGAATCGCATATATCACCGATATTTGACGAAAAGCAGAACTTGTACGGATTCGTCGGAGTCGAACGGGACATTACGCGACAAAAGGAAATAGACAAATCAAAAACCGAGTTCGTTTCGATCGCATCACACCAATTGCGCACCCCCCTGACTATTATCAATTGGTACGTAGAGATGCTGACGACGTCCAATACGGAACTATCGGAAAAGCAACGACAATACCTGGACGAGATCATGCGCGCAAGCAAACGCATGATCGACTTAGTAAATGCGCTGCTTAACGTTTCGCGCATTGACATGGGAACCTTCATGGTCGATGTACAGCCGCTCGATTTTGCATCGGTAATGAATGAAACGTTAAAAGATCTGGCACCACAAATAACCAGTAAAAAGTTGCAAATAACAAAAAATTATGGCGAACAATTACCTCAAATTAATGCCGATCCAAAATTACTACGGATGGTATTTCAAAATCTACTAACAAACGCGGTAAAATACACCCAAGAAAGTGGTGTAATCGTAATAGCGCTTAACGAACACGATGGGGACATTCTGATATCGATTAAAGATACTGGACTGGGAATTCCAATTGATCAGCAGTCGAAAATCTTTACAAAGTTTTTCCGTGCGGACAATGCACGCGCGAAGGAGCCTGATGGCAATGGACTCGGTCTCTATATTATAAAATCATTGATTGAATATTCGAGTGGTAAGGTTTGGTTCGAATCAGAAGAAAACAAAGGGACGACATTCTACGTATCACTCCCGCTTACCGGCATGAAGGCAAAACAGGGCACACGACCGCTCGCAGTGTAATTTCAGAGAAGCAATCCCTGGTCGAATAAAGAAAACAGGTATATACTATAGGCAATATGGAACCACAGTCATTGCAACGGAAAAAGATTCTTTTTGTCGAAGATGAAGAATCGATGCTCAATGCGCTCGTCGACTCATTTAAACGTGAGGGAGTGATAGAGGTACTGACCGCAAGAAATGGGGAAGATGGACTTGCGTTGGCACTTAAAGAACATCCTGATCTACTATTAGTTGACATTCTCATGCCAAAAATGGACGGCCTGACAATGCTTAAAAGGGTCAGGGAAGACGAATGGGGGAAGATGGTAAAAGTAATCGTTCTTACAAATTTCGACACCGATGATGAAATGCTCAAAAAAGTTTCATTAGCGGAACCGGCATTCTATCTCCTAAAGTCGAATTGGAGTATGGAGGATGTCATACTAAAATCAAAAGAAGTACTCGGACTTCTATAATCATCATCACAATCATGGATACAAAGATTAAAAATAGTCTTAGTGCGATTGGAGTCATCGCCATCACACTACTCACCTACGCAGGGTTCATCTACGCACGCGCGTACGCGGAATCGATACAACCGTCATCATTTCGCAGTTTCGCAGTCAGTGGAGAAGGCAAGGTAACGGCGATCCCGGATATCGCACAGTTTAACTTTGGCGTCGTAACGCAAGGAGGTAAAGATATTACCGAATCGCAGGAACAGAATGCCGAAAAGATGAATGCGATCATCTCATTCATCAAATCACAGGGAGTTGATGTAAAAGATATCAAGACGCAGCAGTTTAGTATCGATCCGCGATATCAGTACTACGATTGCTCGTCACGATCACTTACTCCGACAACGATGGAGGTGCGCCCATGCCCGCCTCCGGACATTGTTGGGTATACGATCACACAAAGCGCTACGGTGAAAATACGTGACTTCGCAAAGATCGGAGATATTATGGGGACACTTACCCAGAAAGGGGCCAATACCGTTTCGCAGCTTTCATTCACGATAGACGACAAGGTGAAGATTGAAACAGAAGCACGGGAAGCAGCAATCAAGCAGGCGCAAGAAAAGGCAAAGGCGATTGCAAAGAGCGGGGACTTCGGTATTGGAAAATTACTTTCGATCGACGAAAGTGGAGGGCAGATCCCGTACTATGCATATGGCAGAGGAGGAGATATGCTAAAGACCTCATCAATGGAAATGGCGACACCGATCGCCCCATCCATCGAGCCAGGATCACAGGAGGTGAATATCAATGTCACCCTTCGCTACGAAATTCGTTAATAAAAAACAGCCCCAATTGGGCTGTTTTTTTGCCGTCCATTCTAGTGTATACTAAAGAAAAGTTCTTACGCGTAACGTGCGATCGCACGAATTTAATTATGCAAAAAATAAAGGCATTGATAAAAAATAAATGGGTTATTACGGGAGTGGTTGTGCTGCTTGTGATTGGCGGATATGTCTATCGCAAAAATACAACAGCACAAACATATGAAACCACAGCGGCTACGCTCGGACAGGTACGAGAAGAGGTGAGCATTACCGGCAAAGTAAGGCCGACGCAAAACCTCGATATCGCGTTTGAAAAAGGTGGACGCGTGGCTCGCATCCGCGTTGCGGTAGGAAATACGGTACGAGAAGGACAAGAGCTAATGACGCTTGAGAATTCCGATCTCCAGGCACAGCTCGCGCAGGCGCGCGCAAACGTTCGTTCGCAAGAGGCAAAACTCGACCAACTCGAGATAGGCGCTCGACAGGAAGATCTTGCCGTCTCGGAAACGCGAGTGACCAATGCGAAGAATGGCTTGGCGGATGTCGAACGCAATCTGGTAAATGTAACGAGTAAGGCTGAAATCGATCTGGCAAATCTCTACAGCTCCGTACCGGACACGCTAACAGACACATATACCAAGTCGGACGACGCGCTTCGCAATCAAGTAGACAATCTTTTTTTGAATGATGATACAGATCGACCAACCATATCGTTCACATCATTTAATAGTCAGGCAAGGATAGACTCTGAGGCAGGGAGGGCTCTCTCAACAGAACACTTGGCAGATTTTTCGGCAGAGCTGAACGGGGTCAAAAATATAAATGGCGATACCGACGCATTGGATGCCGCACTGAACAATGCGAAGATACACCTGGATATCTTCCTAGTCTTTTTTGGTGATCTACAAGATGTGGTCAATAGTCCAAATAGTCTTGATGCGACAACACTCAACACATACAAGACAGCCGTTTCAACCGGGCGCAACAGCATTGTCGCCGCACTAGCAAGCGTGAACAAACAACGCCAATCGATCGCGACACAGCGATCGGCGAATCAGACGGCTATTGCGAATGCCCAATCGAGTATCACCGCAGCACAAAGTGCGCTTGATCAAGCACAACGCGAATTAGCCCTGAAGATCGCAGGGGCTTCTTCCCAGGACATCGCATATCAACAGAGTCAGCTCGAAAACGCACGCGCTAATGTAGACTATTATCAGGCACAGGTTGATAAGACCATATTGCGAGCACCATTCACGGGAACGGTAACGAAGATAGTCCCCACACTCGGAGATATCATCTTACCAAACATACCAACGGTTTCAATCATCGGATCGGGTAAATTTTTAATTGAATCATATGTTGCAGAAGCAGACATCGCAAAGGTAAAGGTGGGCAATACGGCACAGGTAACGCTCGACGCGTATGGTACGGACGTGTTGTTTGATACAAAATTGATTCAAATCGATATATCGTCAACCGTATTGGAAGGAGTGGCTACCTATAAGACAACGTTCGAGTTCATCAATGAAGATGTCCGTATCCTGCCGGGGCTTACGGCAAATATCGACGTACTATCCGGAGAAAAGAGTGGTGTATTATACATCCCTACCAGAAATATTGTCTCTCGAGAAGGCAAGAAATACGTAACAGTATTGGTAAGCGAAGAGGAAGGTATCGTCAAAGAAGTGGAGGTGGTAACCGGATTACGAGGCTCAGACGGCCGGACGGAAATCGTATCGGGCATCCAAGAAGGAGACAAAGTGATAATCAACTAAACCGGCACAATGGAGCAAATAGATCAACAGAAGCATAAAAATCGTCCACTGGTACTCTCCACGAAGAACCTTCGCAAGGTATATATGATCGAAGATCTGGAAGCGGTGGCACTCCGGGATGTTTCTCTCGATATCCACGAAGGGGAATTTGTTTCCATCATGGGACCTTCAGGGTCCGGAAAATCAACCCTATTACAGATACTTGGATGCCTCGAACGCCCATCGGGAGGGAAGTATCTTCTCGACGGCAAGGATCTCGAGCATTATTCCGATGATGAACTCGCACGGGTAAGAAATAAAAAGATCGGTTTTATATTTCAGGCATTCAACCTATTGCCGCGCCTGTCCGTGATCGAAAACGTAAAGCTTCCACTTATCTATGCAGACGTGTATGAGCCTGAGCGAACACGGATCGCCCGCGCGATGGTAGAAATGGTAGGTCTATCCGAACGCGAGAATTTTCCAACGGTAAAACTTTCCGGGGGACAGAAGCAGCGCGTCGCGATAGCGCGCGCATTGGTTAACGGCCCCAAAGTCATCTTTGCCGACGAACCAACCGGCAGCCTGGACTCAAAATCAGGAGCCGTCATTTTGCAATTTCTACAGGAATTGCACGAGCAAGGACACACGATTGTTATGGTGACGCATGAATCATATGTCGCGGCCGCCGCAGAACGCATTATACATATCAAAGACGGGCTTATTGAAAGTGATGAGTGGGTCGAACATCGCCACCGGGTGCATAAGGATGATCTGATTAAATAACCGCATGCAGACATGGGACACGGTACGTATGGCAGCAGTGGGATTGGCGACGCATCGATCGCGTTCTTTGTTGACCATTCTCGGGATTGTCATCGGCATCGGGGCGATCATCGTCGTTATAGCACTAGGCGAAAGCGGCAAACAACTTATTGTAGGAGAGATCCAGAATATGGGGCCCAAGAATGTATTTGTTGTCCCTGGGAAGGCTCCGACGGACGTTGGCGGGGCGGGCTCAACACTGTTTACGGATTCACTTCGCGAAAAAGACCTTAATGACCTCCAAAAAAAAGCAAACGTACCCAATGCGGCATCAGTGACTCCGATCGTATTTGGAAACATAATATCGATTTTCGAAAACGAATCCTATGCAGGGCTGGTTATGGGAAGCACGCCCGATATTATCCGATTATTTGACCTCAAGATGGCCCAAGGTGATTTTTTTCCTGACGAAAGCGTAAGCCAAAAGGAGGAGGTCGCAGTCATTGGCAAGAAAGTTGCGGAGGAACTATTCCCAACGGAAGAACCTATTGGCAAAAAAATCAAGATCAAAAATAAAAACTATCGGGTAATGGGGGTATTTGCGCAGAAAGGTCAGGGATCCTTTGTTAATTTTGACGAAGCCGTAGTAGTACCCTATACGGTCGTACAGCAACATATTTTAGGAATTAAATATTTTCAACGCATGGTCGTGGAAGCAGATACGGAAGCGAATATACAAAACGTTTCCCGTGACATCGAGACGCTCTTGCGCAACAATCACAATATTGACGATCCAAGCAGAGATGACTTCTTTATTATGACGCAGGATGATATCGTACAGCGCATCGGGAATGTCACAAACATACTAACCATTCTCCTTTCTGCGGTTGCCGCGATCTCGTTGGTCGTTGGTGGAGTAGGAATCATGAACATTATGCTTGTATCCGTCATGGAGCGCACGCGGGAGATCGGACTCCGCAAGGCACTAGGGGCAACAAACAAAGACATCTTGGATCAGTTTTTATCAGAAGCTATTATTCTGACTCTCAGTGGCGGAGTAATTGGGGTTTTGATTGGGGCTACTATTGGTATTCTGCTTGCATACATAATAAAATACGCATTTGGTATAGACTTTTCGTTCACGTTTCCGGTTGGCGGCTCCATCGCTGGGTTGATCGTTTCAACGGTTGTCGGATTCGTCTTTGGTATTTTTCCCGCACGGCAAGCGGCAAAAAAAAGTCCGATGGAGGCGCTCCGCTACGAATGATATGACAAACAAAGATAGAATTAAAATTGCATATGAGGGAGTCGTCATGCACCGATCACGTTCGCTCCTGACTATTTTAGGCATCGTAATCGGGATAGCGTCGATTATTCTTATTCTGGCAATCGGGGCAAGTGCACAGGAATTAGTCATTCGAGAAGTGCAAAGTTTTGGTCCTAAAAATGTTTTTGTACTTCCAGGTAAACAACCCAAGGGGTTTTCAGGATTTAGTGGCGCTATTATGAACGATTCACTTCAAGAAGAGGATATTGTAGCACTGAGGAGAAAAGAAAACGTACCCGACGCAAACGTGGTTATGCCGTACATGGAAAGCAGCGTGACGGCAACATTCGGATCGCAACTGTTTGCCGGGCCGGCATTGGGAGGTGAGGGAGTCATCTTTCGGTTATTTCAACTCGAGCTTACCAGTGGCGAAACATTCACAGACGAGGATGTAGCGCAACGGAACAGCGTTGTGGTTATCGGAAGTAAGGTTGCAGAAAAACTGTTCGAGGGAGAGGATCCCATCGGAAAGCACATAAAGATCAAGGATAAGAACTATCGAGTCGTGGGTATTTTAAAAAAGAAAGGGTCAGGAGCAGCTGCGGCATACGACGATTCGTTCATAATGCCCTACACAACCGTACAACTATATGTCATGGGCGTACATTTCATTAGCCATATAATGGTTGAGGCAAAAACGGAAACCGTGATCAACTCGATGGTAAAGGATATCAAAACGACGATGCGCGAGAGTCACGATATTAAGGATATTTCCAAGGATGATTTCTACACCATGACAATGGAAGATGCCGCGGCGATGCTTACGACGATCACCGATATCCTAACCATTCTTCTTACAACGATTGCCGCGATCTCATTGGTCGTTGGCGGCGTCGGCATTATGAATATTATGTTCGTATCAGTTACGGAACGGACGCATGAAATAGGATTGCGCAAAGCCGTTGGCGCTACCGATCAAGACATATTGCGCCAGTTTCTTTTTGAAGCGCTCATACTGACCATGACAGGGGCAGTGATCGGCATCCTGCTTGGATGGGGAGGGGGCGTTTTACTAACGGTCATTTTGGGGGAGATATATGCCATCGATTTCAGATTTTTCTTTCCCTTTGAAGGAGCCCTGATCGGGGCAGTAGTTGCGATGATTGTCGGTTTTATATTTGGTATTTTTCCCGCCGAACAGGCAGCGCGGAAAAGCCCCATGGAGGCGCTTCGCAGTGAATAATATGCACAATAAACCCGCGCAATGCAAAGATGCGGTTTTATTGACCCAAAAATGGTATAACTAAACCCATGAGGATTATCGCTCACATTGATATGGATGCGTTCTTTGCTTCAGTGGAAGAGCGCAACAAACCGCGACTCAACGGATTGCCGATCGCCGTAGGGTCAGATCCCCAGGATGGCAAGGGGCGAGGAGTGGTATCGACGGCGAACTATGCGGCACGTGAATACGGCATCCATTCGGCACTCCCAATCTCGACTGCATGGTTTCTATCAGAAGAAGCAAGGAAGTGCGGGAAGCCGGGTGTTGTTTTTATTACACCCAATATGCATGAATATGAGGAAACATCGGCAAAAATTATGGAAATCGTTCGATCATATGCGAACGTAGTAGAAGAGGCGAGTATTGATGAGGCATATTTCGATCTCAGTAAGACAGGATCGTTCGCAAAGGCGCAGAAGATCGGAGAGGCAATCAAGAAAGAAATAGGCAAAAAAGAAGCACTGACCGCATCGATTGGCATCGGACCGAACAAGTTGGTGGCAAAACTCGCTTCGGATTTTCAGAAACCAGACGGACTAACAGTAGTACTTCCGAAAGAAGTGCGGGCATTCATGCTTAAAAATAAGCTGCGCAAAATACCGGGTATTGGTCCAAAAACCGCAGATGAATTGCTTGAGCGCGGCATAGGGACAATCGCCGATCTGCAGGCTCTTGACCGATTCGAGCTTGAATTGGCTGTTGGCAAACAAGGGCTCTATCTCTATGAAAAAGCGCGGGGAATGGATGAGGCACCACTCATAGAAGAATGGATCGCGAAATCGATAAGCGAGCAGGAAACGTTGCAACACGACACACTGGTCGGAGAAACAATTATCGGCCTACTAAGAAAATTATCCGGGCAGGTTTATGCACGCTTCACACAAAGTGATTTTGTTACATTCAAGACCGTTGGCATTACGGTACGGTTCGAAGGATTTGAGACAAAGACACGGGTAAAGACATTGCCCGTGGCCACGAACGATAGAACACAGTTCGAATTTGAAACGCTCAAACTACTTTTACCATTTCTCGATGCGAGAGAAAATCCAAAACGAAAAGCAATACGGCTCATCGGCATAAAGATCGAAAAACTCGAGTGATGCATGAAAATGATATATAATGAATATATCATGCTGACCGATAAACATCACACGCCACTCTTCGGAAATCCCGAAATGGGAACGTTGTATTTAACGCTGGCGATTTTGGCATTCGCTGAAGGGCTGATCGGGGTATTCGTACCTATCTATTTTTGGAATCTTGGATTTCCCCTGTGGAAGATTCTTTTGTTCTACTTTCTTCATTCGGCGTGGTTTCTTGTATTCACATTCTCGCTCTTGCCGCTGATCAAAAAACTCAGTGATAAGATGATGATGTTTTTAAGTATTCCGTTTCTGGTGCTATATTTTTTGGGGCTCGGAACAATGAAGACGATTCCGCTATTGTTCTTCGCATTGCCAATCGCAAGCGCAATACATGGACTGCTATTTAACATCGGCTACCATATTGATTTTTCAAGTGTAGCTCATAGGGAAAAGCTGGGGAAGGAGGTGGGTATGCGATCGGTATTAGCCTCAATCCTTTCGCTCGCGGCGCCGTTTTTTGGCGGTGTATTGATCGCGGCTGCGGGGTTTCAAAACACCTTCTTTATTGGAAGTGCAATATTGCTTATTTCGGTATTCCCGCTCTTCTTTTTTCCGAATAGAAACAAATCGAAGAATCTAAGCATCCATTCCATTACTCCGCTCTTCAAAGAGCCGGAGCTGTTTCCCTTTACCATATCAGGCATTGGCTACGCGACCGAAGCGATCGTTCGAGGGGCGATCTGGCCACTGTTCATTTTCATAGCAATAGGAAATTTCAAGGAATTCGGAACGATCATTTCACTCGGACTAATCGTGACAGCCGTGGTGACATATCTTGTGGGATATCTTGCGGACTACGGAAAACGTCGTAATGTGATCACCTGGACGTCGATCGGCAATGCGGTTGTATGGCTGATTAGGCCTTTTATTATACTGCCGCCGATACTCGTCGGCGTGCATATTGGAGGCAATGTGGTGACGTCGGGACTAATGGTCGCATGGACAAGTCAATATTATAAGATAACAAAAACAGTTTCCGATGCTACCGCATTCATCATCAGCAGAGAAATATTGTACAATGCGGCACGGGTCATATTTATTCCTATACTGATGATCATTGCGTATTATCTACCGACAAACGTATTTTTCTCGTTAAGCTTCGTAGCTGCGGCATTCGCATCATTACTCTTTATTGCGGCAAATGAAACGCATAGTCACCTGGTAACAGGACCAACAACACCTGAGCATGGCAATTAAAATCCTTTGGCACGAACTGACTGCGGAAGAAGTATATGAGGCTACCGGAAGTGGCCCCAGCGGCCTTTCAGATGACCAGGCGTATGGTCTCGCGACAAAGATCGGCAAGAATGTTCTGCCGGAAGGCGCGTCATATTCACGCCTACGTATATTTATTGAACAATTTAATAATTCATTGATGTACATCCTGGTTGGTGCATCGATCATCTCATTTGCGTTACAGCACTACATCGATGGGAGCTTTATGGTTGCAGTTTTGTTATTGAATGGCATCGTAAGTTTTTTACAGGAGGACAAGGCGAACGAAGCACTTAAGTCGTTGCGCAGCATGGCACGCACGGTAGCAAGCGTCATACGAGCGGGCAATCGAAGAGAGATAGACGCCGCCGAATTGGTACCGGGTGATGTCATTATGGTAAAGGCAGGGAATAAGGTTCCAGCTGATGCGCGCATTATCACGGCAACCCGATTGACGGTCAATGAATCGGCACTCACGGGCGAGTGGTCTCCGGTAGAAAAAAGTACGGGCACGATCGCCGCGGAAGCACCCGTCTTCGAACAGCGCAATATGGCATTCATGGGAACAACCGTCGAAACAGGACGCGCGACGCTTCTGGTCGTCGCTACAGGGGGAGATACCGAATTCGGGAAGATCGCATCGTCCTTGCGCGAAGAAGAACGGAGGCCCACACCGCTCCAGATAAAGCTCGGCCATATGTCAAACGTCTTGGGTGCGGTCATCAGTGGCATCGTCGTATTGATCATCGCACTAGGGGTTGCGCGCGGTGAACCGTTTACTGATATTTTCATCGCATCGCTTGCACTCGCGGCGTCGGCTATTCCGGAAGGGTTGCTGCCTGCGATAACGATTGTGTTGGTTATGGGCATGCGCCGCATTCTCAAGGAGAGAGGTCTTGTGCGTAAATTGGCCGCGACGGAAACGCTTGGCAGCGTAACGGTGATCTGCACAGACAAGACAGGAACCTTGACTCAAGGAACGATGCAGGTAAGTCACATCCTGACCGCAACGCATGAATTACCAATCGCGGAAGAAAACGACATAAAAGATCTGGCAACAAATGGAGAACCGACAGATTCGCACATTACATCATTGCAAATCGCGGCGCTCGTCAATGAAGCGTATATAGAAAATCCAAAAGACGAATTAAAAGACTGGATTATTCGCGGAACGCCGACGGAACAAGCACTGCTTCTGGCAGCCATCCAGGCAGGAGTCGACCGCAATGAGCTCTGGCAAGGTCGCTGGATAGAGGATATGGCACCATTCGAATCGGAGACAAAGTACGCGGCAACGGTATTTGGCACAGCGAAAGGAACGTTTGAACTATTGATCATCGGTGCGGCCGAACAGCTCACCGCTCTGGCAACATCGGTTGATAAAAATGGCGCGCATCATCCCATTGGAGATCCCGAACGCGAGCGCATCATCCGCCATATGGAAATGACAACTTCCACAGGACTCCGCGTAATCGCATGCGCTCGCAAAACACTACAAAGACTCCCATCATATCAGGCTGTATCGGAACTGGTAAACGACCTTACGCTCGTAGGACTTATTGCCATTAAAGATCCGTTGCGCTCGGACGCAAGACATACCATACAGGATGCACGCAAAGCGGGTATCCGAACGGTATTAATCACGGGGGACCACCGCTTGACGGCACGCACGATCGCCAATGAGGTGGGTATACCGTCAGCAGAGTCATGTATTATGGAAGGAGCAGATATCGAGGCAATGACGGACGAAGAACTGGCAAAGGTTGCAAAGTCGGTATGTCTTTACGCGCGGGTATCACCACACCACAAATTACGCATCGTGCAGGCACTGCAAAAGAACGGGGAAGTAGTTGCCATGATCGGTGATGGTGTGAACGACGCCCCGGCACTCCAAACCTCCGATGTGGGTATAGCACTCGGGTCAGGAACAGATGCAGCACGCGAAGCGTCCGATATCGTTCTACTCGACAATAGTCTTAAGACAGTATTGAAGACGATTGAGGAGGGGAGAATCATGTTTAATAATATACGCCGTATATTCGTCTATCTTGTCTCCGATAGTTTTGCGGAACTCTTTCTGTTTATCGCGACTATTTCGTTCGGACTGCCGATTCCATTACTGGCAACGCAGTTGCTCTGGATCAACGTGGTAGAAGACGGCCTCCCTAATATTGCGCTGACGACCGAGCGGGACCGTTTTGGAATCATGCAGGAACCGCCCCGCGATCCGCATGAATCAATATTGACCCCCGCCCTGAAGCAGTGGCTAGTATTCATCTTTTTCGTGACGGGAACGATGGCGGTAGGACTGTATGCAGCATTTCTTGGCAAAACGGAAGATGTAAGTTTGGCACGCACCGCAGTCTTTGCCCTCTCCTGTTTTGATTCGTTGCTTTTGGTACTGTGCATCAGATCGCTTAAAACATCCATATTTCACAGAAGGGTATTTTCAAATAAGGCGATCAATGGATCAATTGTCGCAGGATTGGCACTGCTCGGATTTGCCATCTATATCCCGGGTATGCAGACCATTATGGGAACCGTGTCGCTCGGATGGCGGCCCTGGGCGGTTATCATCACTGCGGGGATCATTGAAATTCTACTCATTGAATTGGCAAAATACCTTATATTTACTCATGAAAAGCAAAAAACATCTTGATTTTTAAGGTGTTTAGCGCATACTGATAATCCTATGATCGAATTCAAAATCAAAAAACGATCGGCGAAGAGCAAGGCGCGCATAGGCATGCTCAAAACAACGCATGGCACAGTGGAGACACCTGCCTACGTTTCGGTAGCAACCCAGGGGGTTATTAAAACGCTTACATCCGAGGAGGTCGAGGCGACAGGCGCACAATTACTGATCGCTAACACCTATCATCTCCACATCCGTCCAGGCGAAGCCGTACTTAAAAAGCACGGGGGTCTGCACAAATTCATGAATTGGAAACGTCCGATTATGACGGATTCGGGCGGATTTCAAGTATTTAGCCTTGGGTTCGGTCGGGACTTCCAGACCGGTAAGATTCTAAAAAAGGAAAGCGAAAATATCATCGAGCTTGGCCAACAACCCAAGCTACTTAGCATAACACCGGACGGGGTTATGTTCCGCTCCTATCATGATGGTAGCGAAATGTTTCTCGGGCCAAAAGAATCGATCAAGATACAAGAACAAATCGGCGCGGATATTATCTTTGCATTCGACGAATGTACATCGCCGATGGCCGACCGCGCATATACAAAAAAGTCGCTCGAGCATACTAACGAATGGGCAAAGGTTTGTCTCAAGACAAAAAAGTCGAAACAGGCACTCTACGGTATTGTACAAGGAGGAAAGTTTAAGGATCTACGGACCGAAAGTGCAGAATTTATCGGAAGTCTGCCATTCGATGGCTTCGGTATTGGAGGAGAATTCGGAGCAGACAAAGGCTCGATGACGGGCATGCTCGATATCGTAACCAAGAAACTACCAGAAAATAAACCGCGCCACCTACTCGGCATCGGACATCTCGACGATATCATCCCGATCATGAAGTCAGGCATCGATACATTCGACTGCATCGCTCCGACGCATTACGCGCGGCATGGTATGGCATTTACGTCGAAAGGGCGCTTGGATTTGAAAAAAAGAACATTTTTATTGGATAAAAAACCCCTCGATCCAAAGTGCTCGTGTTTTGTATGTCAAAACTACAGCAGGGGGTATATCACACATCTCTTGAAGGCAAACGAAATAACGCCACTTAAGTTACTCACATTCCACAACATGTACTTCTTCCACGGATTCGTGAAGAAAGTGCGTGAAGAGATTAAAAAGGGAAAAATATAATCCTATGGCAATCGATGTGCAAAAATTGGCAAAAGAGATACTGGAGAGCAACCAATACATGACGATTGGAAGTGCCGGCAAAAACGGTACGGCATGGGTATCTCCGGTTGTATATGCATACGACAATGATCTGAATTTATATTTCGTTTCCCATATCCGCTCAAAACATTGTGTGAATATCGGGCAGAACAAAAGCGTTGCAGTGGCGATATTCGATTCCCATCAATTGATAGGGGATGGGGTAGGGTTACAGATCGAAGGAACAGCAAAAAGGGTAACACTTTTAGAAATACCAGAGGTATCATTAACCTACTTCAAACGGACATATCCCTACGCACGTGCAACAAAATCATTCAATACGGGATTGAAAAAATTGCTCAATGAGAACACCTATAGATTATATAAGATAGCTCCCTCAAAGATCTGGATGAACGATCCGAATTCAATTATCGATGAGCGGATCGAGATCAACAAAGAATACCTCCGTCCGTAAGCCGATGTCAAAACCACTAGAAAAAATACTCAAAGAATACGATTACGCATTTCCAGAAACGCTGATCGCGCAAAAGCCCGCATCGCCCCGCGATAGCGCCAAACTTTTGGTATACGATCGAAATGCCGATTCGATCACTGAAACGACCTTTGCGCATATAGGGGAATACCTGCCAAAGGGCGCGGTATTGGTATTCAACCAAACAAAAGTTCTTCCCGCGCGCCTGACGGTTACCAAACCGACAGGAGGAACCGCGCGCATCCTTTATATTGCCCAAGAGGGAGATGTAATCCGCGCTATGTCAGATCGCAAGCTCGAAGTAGGAACCAATGTCCGGATCACAAGTGGCTTATTTTTTAATGTTGCAAAACAAGAAGGAAAATATTATCTACTTAAGCCATCGTTTCCATTACAGCAGCTCAATACGATACTTGATCGCCATGGCATCACGCCGATCCCTCCTTACATAAAAGAATCGCCACTCAACGAACGCGAATTGCGTAAAAAATACCAGACGGTATTTGCTAAGCATGCCGGCTCAGTCGCAGCACCAACCGCATCGCTCCATTTTACTGATCGCCTATTAAAAAAGCTGCAGAAGCAGGGGGTAGACATTCGCTTTATAACACTCCATGTAAACATTGGTACATTTGCGCCACTTACGCAGGAGCATCTCGATACCGGCGCGCTACACACCGAATCATTTTCAATAGACAAGCAGACGGCAAACTTTCTCAACAAGGCGAAGGAGGAAGGCCGCCCCATTATCGGAGTAGGTACGACAGTAGTCCGAACACTTGAGTCAGCCTGTATCGATTCCCAATTGAAACGTTTAACAGGAGAAACACGTATATTTATACAAGAGGGCTATCGATTCAATTTCATCGATGGTATGGTAACCAACTTTCACGTGCCACAATCCAGCCTCTTGATGCTGGTTGCGGCACTGATCGGCAAGGATACACTCTTCAAGCTCTACAAGATTGCAATTAAACGAAAGTTTCGATTCTTTTCATTTGGAGATGGTATGTTGATATACTGAATATATGAAGCTGCAGCGTATAAAAAGGTCATCGGGGTGGTTGATTATTGTGGCGCTTTCGCTTTTGCCACTATTATTTTGGGCGACCATGAAGCCGATTACCCTGCGATTTGAAACGCCCACATATACACTAACCAGTATTGGTCAAATCTTTGGGTTGATAGGAATGGCATTATTTGCATTGACGTTAGTACTTGGCACCCGCCATCCGATACTGGAACAATTCTTCGATGGCATTAATAAAGCATATGTGGCTCACCATCGACTTGGCGCGATCACATTCTCATTACTCTTATTTCATCCGATAGTGATTGCCCTGAAGATTGCTCTCGTTGCATCCACCCGGGACGCGGCATTATTTTTACTTTCAACGGACCCCGATATCCTCTGGGGTACTGCCGCATTGCTTTCGATGATACTGTTTCTTATATTGACCTTCTTTATCAGTTTCGCGTATCACAAATGGAGGCTTACGCACCAGTTTCTTTCCGTATCGTTTGTTCTTGCGTCGATCCACACCTTGGTCATCTATAGCGATACACAAAACTCTGCAGGATTATATTGGCTGATGGCGACATTTATCGCGATCGGCGTGGTGGCGATCTGTTATCGCACATTAGCCCCGAAATTCTTTGTTCCACATATCGAATATATCGTCGATGAGGTGCGTACATTGGACAAGAATACCGTTTCCATCTATATGGTGCCAGCATACAGGCCTATCGCCTACAGACCAGGCCAGTTTGTATTTATTAGTTTTGAAGATGAGAAGGTGGGCAAAGAGTCACATCCATTTTCGCTCATATCCACTCCCGATGAACCACGATTAGCAATAGCAATAAAGACACTCGGAGATCATACCGGCAAATTCAAATTGATAGCAAAGAATACGGTTGCACAGATAGAGGGTCCTTTTGGCACATTTTTATACGACCATTTTGCAGGAAAAAACCAGATCTGGATAGCGGGCGGCATCGGCATAACACCATTCATTGGTATGGCGAAATCGGTAACTGATTCGTCCTATCACATAACAATCTATTACTGCGTAACTAATAAAGCCGAGGCAGTATTTCTCGACGAACTGCTTACAATCGAACAAGGCAACCCAAGTATACGCATAGTTCCATACTGTTCAAGTACGCAAGGGCACATTTCTGCGGCAACACTCCAGATGGACGAGGATATTCACAGTAAGGAAATCCTGATTTGTGGGCCGCAACCTATGATGCATTCCCTCACACGACAATTAATTGAAAAGGGCACAAAAAAATCACATATACATACGGAAGAATTCGGCTTCCGCTAAAAATCCATGAAAAAATTGACCGCGGTATCACTTCTTATCTTCTGGGCATTAGTAACTGCGTTATTAACCTCAGGATTAGTGTTTTATCAAAATAAACAACAGGCTGTTGAGATTCCTCCGGAACAGCAATCGGCCTCAGTAGTAGCACCAGGAGCCCTGTTATCTATGCGAGAGATTTTGACGCACAATACCGCCGCAAGTTGTTGGCTCCTTGTGAGCGGCAAAGTCTACGACGTAACGACCTATCTCGATAAACATCCGGGAGATGCAAGCACGATTCTCCCAACCTGTGGAACGGATGCGACGCAAGCCTACGCGACTAAAGGGCGGACATCCAGTCCAAAGTCACATTCGCAAAACGCGACCGAAATGCTCAAGGCCTACTACATAGGGGACTTCGGACAGAAACCTGTAGCACAAAATGCGGCCACGCAAAAGCCGACGACCGCAACAGCACAACCAACAACATCGACTGCAAAGCCGACGACACTAAGCACGACCGTGACCAATCCATCAGTAACGTTATCAATTCAGGAAATTGCGAAACACAGCACAACAGACGATTGCTGGATGATCGTCAATGGCAATGTCTACAACGTAACAAGCTATATTCCGAGACATCCAGGCGGGGTAGGCGCGATACGCCCTTATTGTGGAAGGGATGGAACGGCTGCATTTGAGGGGCTGCCTCATTCGATGAATGCGCATCAAATGCTTGCAAACTATCTCGTTGGAGCGGTCGGACAGCAGACAACCTCGCAGGCAATCCAACAAACGACAACCCCAACGCCGTCAGCGTCCCAAAAAGGTGATGACGACGACGATGATTAACCAACTTCTCGATCAACTCTAACATGACAGTATTCGGGGCGGTTCTGCATTATCCATTAATAATAGGTGCTACGGAACACATGCATTAATAGGATCATGGAGACGACTGGATCGACTTACATCGATTCCCGACTGAACCATTTACGTGAGAAACACGTATATTTATACAAGAGGGCTATTGATTCAATTTCATCGATGGTATGCCGTTGTATTGAAAAGGATGTCGGCAAAAGACTTTGACAAAATGGGTGCGAATAGGTATTGTATTTTTAGTACACCAATAATAATCAAGAGGAGTAAAATATGGGATGCGGACGGCAACACGCAGCGGTCAGATTACTGGAAAGTAGGTATGGATTTCGCGGAATTGATCTGCTATTTCGAACCCTCGTCGAACTGTTCCATCAGATCCCGTTCTGCGCCTCATTCGGCGTGAGTTGTTCGGGACACCTCGACGAAACGGATGAAGCAGATAAAAACCACCCGAGTAGCTTTTACCCGGAGCCATGGGGACACCTGAACATCTCAATTGCATCGCCCGAAGCCCACATCCAAGAGCTGCTCGGCCTGTTGCAAACAACAGTCGAGAAACATGCCGACACTTCGTTCAAGAAAATCGCCCACGTATTCGGTCCTCCCGATGGGAGTGAGATAGAGATATGGGAAATGCGCATCGGCGACAATAACACGCTCAAACCACTCGGAGAAGAGTACTTCGGCGGCTCCCTCGATAAAAAGGAGAATGAGAGAATCTACCTCGCGTCGAAACAAAGGTATGTGGAAATAATCTCCTTTTGGAAAAGCCTCGAGAATACCGTTGAGGCCTTCTGCGAAAGGCATGGATTCACCAATCCCAACATCGATGAGCGAAGCAAGGAAATCTTCAGCAGGTGGACTACTGCAAAAACCCAGGACCAAGAGTCGTAGACAATACGGTCCATAATAGACAAGAAGGGAAGACGAGGAACAATAATTCTCGGTTAGCCTTTCGACAGTCAAGCCCCCGAGCAATCGGGGGTTTTTTGATAGGCGATATCGGAAAGCTTTGACAAAGTAATCTATTCGGGCTATTTTTGTCGATAGTACTAACATATACGTCCTAACGGAGGGACCATGGACAAAATAGACCAAGGCGATCTATACGAACGAGCTGATGCGATCGGGGAAAAAGTAGGGAACAAAGCGCGCAAGAAAGCATACAACAGCGCGTTGATACGCCTCCAACGGAGTGCTCCGATCATTGATATCCTACAACGATACGACATTCCGCCGTTCATCGGCCCGACGCAACAACGCGGCTTCTCCGTACTCATTCAGGAGGAAGAGCCTGGATTCATCGCCCACGTAGAGAAAGTTGCCGGCAAATCACTCGACGCCGGAACACTCCTGTATCCCAATGGTTTCGGCGAATACGCTGGTCGATTGGAGGCTGCGAAACAGTATCAGAGAGTACTCGCACACCATGAAATCGAAGGCGAGATCATCAACATTCCAAATCCGGGAACGGAAGAGGATTTGGTAGTGCTGTACATCCCACCCCTCTCGTAAAGCCAGAAAGTCAGTCAAGCCCCCGAGCAATCGGGGGCTTTTTTGACAGAACCATCGATACATGCGACGCTACGTTTAGTTCATATCACTGAGGAAAAGAGGGGGAGTGTATGCCGCCAAAGTATAAGTACATCGTCGTTCCACGAAACCATTTTTCAAACGAAACCATCGTCGCTGCGCTAGCGGAGACCTGTGCAGCAAGCGGCAACGAGGTAACCTTCCCATTTCAAAGTAAGGAAAAGAAGGGATACTACGTCGCACACGAGTTCATCACGCGGCTAAAAAACAACGGCGACTCACGCATCAAGATCGAGTTCTACGAGCAGGCAGGGGACAGGCCAATCAAAAAATACGGCATCCCGGCCAAGAAATCATCCAAAAAACTCAGAGAGGCGAAAAAACGCCTCAAAGAGCTCGTCGCCGCAAAAGGCAAGTAAGGCGCAAAGGGCACGCACGACGTGCCCTTTTTGATAAGGGATACTTTTCAAACATACCCAAAACCCGCTATACTAATGCATAACGCAATACTAACAAATTCAAGCATATGTCAACCGAAATTCAATTCTTCTTGCTCTCACTCATTATTCAGTATCCGCTCACGTTTCTTATCCTACTCGCGTGGTCATTCATCATCAAAGGAGCCGCGCTGCTCCGCGCATTTGAACGCAAAGAAAGGGGTTGGTTTATCGCATTGTTGTTGATTAATGCCGTCGGTATTCTCGAAGTCTATTACCTATATACTAAGCGCAAGCCAAAATCGGCTGTTCATAAGGAAGCGGTAAAGGAACAAGAACCGACAAAAGAAAAATTGACTGTAGAAACCGCTACTAAGGATGGCGAAATCACCTACGATGATTTTGCAAAGGTGGAATTGAAGGTAGCCAAGATTAAGGAGGCTATACGCGTAGAAAAGTCAGAGAAGCTCATTAAGCTCCAACTCGAACTCGGCGAAGAAAGTCGCCAGATCGTTGCGGGTATCGGCAAGGCATACAGACCGGACGAACTCATCGGCAAAGAGATCATCATAGTAGCAAACCTGGCCCCACGAGCCCTCATGGGTGTTGAAAGCCATGGCATGCTCCTCGCCGCAGGTGGCGCAGAAAACCCGGTCTTATTGACCCCAGAAAAGAAGATTGAATCGGGAGCTAAAGTTAAATAAATACAATAGATAATGTATCTCTTCCTCGCCTCATCACTCGACAAAACCCTCCCACTCCTAAGACCGCTATTAAAAAATAAACCCGCAACAAAAGTTGCCTTTATTGCAAACGCATCAGATAATGCGCAAGAACACCCATGGTGGGTAGATAACGATCGAATAAAATTTAAGGAGCTCGGATACGAAACGACGGATATCGACCTACGCACCATCACCGCAGAAGAACTCGAGCAAACGCTCGCGGACGCAGATATACTACACATTGCAGGTGGAGCTGTTTTTTATCTCGTCGGGCTGATCAGAAAGAGAGGGCTTGAATCGACTATTGTTGATACGATCAAAAACGATTCCATCATCTATACCGGCACCAGCGCGGGAGCGATGATCATGGGGCCCTCACTCGCAATGTTCGCATTCGACGAAGAGGAAAAGCCATTCCTCGCTGATGTACCTGATCAAAAGGGGTTAGGAATCATAAACTTCAGCATCATGCCACACTCCAACAATCCGGAGTTCGTAAACGAATTTGGCAAAGTCGTCGAAAAGCTCCCAATCAATACCGACCCACTTCTTTTTATCCAGGACACTCAGGCGGTATGGCTGGAGAACAATACATTCAAAATAGTCTCGCTATAATCGTAACAACATCCATAACGTTTTTTTGTTTTGGCGTATATCAGAAACGCAGAAAATTCCAGCAAAGACTTCCTCCTATAATCTACCCAAAGGCCAGTACGATGTGGGCCTTTTTGCAATCAAATTGACACGCCAAGCAATTTGCCATAGGGTACTTCTAGATCATCAGCTCATGAAAAAGGAGGACCTATGGTCTTTTTCGAACTACAGATAGAATCCCCGGACCAACGGCAATGGGCAGAAGAAAGTCTCGGACAAATGCGGCTAGCAATCGAAACGTACGGTATTAACACAAAAGACTGCATGTTTCGGGTGGTTAGCGATGCTCCGGCCTCTATCATCCGCATCGGGGTAGAACCGGAAGAAGATGTTACCGTGATCGTCACATTGATCCGCACACGGGAGCAACACACCCGGGCAGCAGGATACGGCATCAATATCATCCCTATGCCGTCTTACATTCCGCCCAAGGCAAAAAAGGGGGAGTGGTACAATCCGTCAAACCCGCCCGCAGTAGTGCGGCAAAGTTATCTGGATGAACTTTAGCAAGACACGCATCCAACGCCCCACCTGGGGCGTTTTTTTAACCAAATAAATTGACAGGAAAAATATTTAGAATTAAGGTACTTTTAGTTCATAGCAAGCCACAGAAAGGAGAGATGTAGTATGATTAATATCTTTATAGATGGCATCGGTGATTTCGCTGATCAAAAGATGACAGGTGCAACGCTAGGTGATATCAAAAAAGCACTCGGAGGTATTTCTCAGGAGGCCAGGGATCAGTGTTGTATTATCGTGTCAGAAAACAACAGGCGTATTTCGCTACATTCAGCTCTTAAGCGGGCAAAGCCGATTATTCGCATCGTCGGAGAAATGGACAACCCCGCAATGCTTTCTGTCGCTGAGGCACTGGAACCACTTAAAGGAACATTCGATCTGCAATTGACAGATGGGGTTCAGATTGACAGCTATCGCTCTTTCCTTAAGACGCTCGCGACTCTCCCGACTAACTAACCCTTCGTCGCAGCAACGCCCCTCCCGGGGCGTTTTTTGTTTTGACAAACCCGGAATAATAAGACACACTAGACCTAGTATATCATCACATAGAGAGTGGAGGAGACTAGATGAATTCAAGGATAACAGTTCAGATCGAATTCCATGGCATTGGCAGAGGGCAAGCGTTATGGGACCTACAAAATACCGATCAAAAAATTACCCTCTATTTTCGGGAAGCATTCCCCGACATCGACCTTATCGTAACAGCGATCACCGACGACAAGGAAGTGTACATCGGCGGAAGGGTCCAGGAAAGGTTCACGGGTACTCCGTACGTACGCATCTATCACACATGCAAAGACGCGGCTACGCTTGCACCGATCCTGGATATCATCAGCAAGTATCCTGGCATGTACCGCTACAGCATCCAGATCATATACATGAACTATATCCCTCCTGATCGCAGTGGCCATCTTCCGTAAGTTGTCGCAAATCCGCAACGCCCCTCCCGGGGCGTTTTTTGTTTTACGGTGATCGATCGCAGTGTTAAATTTTCCACGGAAGTATATAATTAGAGTAGTCGATTCGGTGGGATGCCTAACGCGCAACCCGTTAACTCGTTAACATAATAACACTGTCAATATGAAACACGAACTTCCTCCGCTTCCATACGCATATAATGCGCTCGAGCCGTTCATCGACGCGAAGACGCTCGAGATCCATCACACAAAACATCATCAATCGTACGTCGACAAGCTCAACGCCGCGCTTGAAAAATATCCCGACCTGCAAGATAAGACGGTCGAGGAATTGATCAAGTCACTCAACGAGCTTCCCGAAGAGATCCGCACGACCGTGCGCAACAACGCGGGTGGACACTTTAGTCACACGCTGTATTGGAACATTATGAATCCGGCGACACAAGAATATATTCCTGAAGAACTCGGCAATGCGCTCGTAGAAACATTTGGGAGCATTATTGCGTTCAAGGAGCAATTTTCAAAGGCGGCCGCAAATATTTTTGGGAGTGGCTGGGTGTGGTTAGCGGCCGACGCAAATAAAAAGCTCAAGATCGTTTCGACCACCGGCCACGACAATCCGCTAATGACAGGAGATGCGCCACTTATGGTTATTGATATTTGGGAGCATGCGTATTATCTGCACTACCAGAATCGTCGCCCCGAATACATCGAAAACTGGTGGAACGTGCTCGATTGGAAGGCGGTAGAAGAAAGATACAACGCACTCGGATGAAACAAAAAATACGCATCATTATAGAGGCCATACTTGCGATCGCAATCGTAGCGGGATTGACGGCTGTTTATTGGACGCAGCTGCGCGGCATCTGGCCGGCGGTATTAGAGCCCGAACAGGATATTGTCCGACTCATCGAGGAGAGTTCTCCCGCGCCAATAGAAGAACAAAAAGAATCAGCAGAACCCGAACGGCGAGTGCAGCAGGGTCCATTACGCATGCCGCGGGGATTTTCACTTTCCATCTTTGCGAAGGATCTCGTCGATCCCCGCGTACTGACTTTTGACCCGAATGGAATCCTACTTGCAAGCATTCCCGCGCAAGGGAAGGTGGTCGCGCTCATCGACAAAAATAACGACGGAAAGAGTGACGAGACGAAAACAGTTATAGGCGGATTGAACAGTCCTCACGGTATTGTCACACAATGCGTACAGTCGAATGACTGCAAGCTCTATGTCGCCGAAAACGATTTGGTAGGCGAATTTTCCTACGACCCAAAAACGCTGACTGCATCCGATAAGCGGGCAATCGCACCGCTGCCGATCGGAGGCGGGCATTCCACCCGTACCCTATTGTCATACGGAAATAACCTCCTAGTGTCGGTCGGCTCGTCCTGTAATGTCTGCCGGGAAACGGACCAAAATCGGGCAAAGATACTCGAAATAGCTATAGACACAGGAAAGATGCAAACGTTCGCCACAGGGCTCCGTAATAGCGTTTTTATGGCTTTCCACCCCTATACCAGGGACATTTGGGCAACAGAAATGGGCCGGGATATGTTAGGGGACGGCACACCACCCGACGAACTAAATATCATCAAGAAAGGGGGGAATTACGGGTGGCCCATCTGCTACGGGAAGAACATTCATGATACGGAGTTCGATAAGAATACCTACTTCCGCAATCCGTGCATGGAACCATTCGAGACGCCAAGCTACATAGATATCCCGGCACATTCCGCACCACTTGGACTCGCATTCATCCCGGATAGCTGGCCTACCGAATATCACAATGATCTACTAGTCGCATACCATGGATCCTGGAATCGCAGCACGCCGACCGGCTATAAGATTGTGCGTATAAAACTGACGGAAAACGGCGCATATGAAGGCATGGATGATTTCATAAACGGATGGCTCACGGACGACTACGATGCGCTCGGACGCCCTGTTGATATACTATTCGCACCAAATGGAACGGCATATATCTCCGACGATAAGGCCGGGGTCATCTATCGGCTTGTACCACCGAAGAACAAGTAATACACTTAGACCATATGAGATCACGAGCTTTCTTTTTTACCACAACAACAATTGCCGGCATCTTGATCATAATGGGCTTGGTATATGTATGGAGGATGGTTACTCCACCGTGGAGCGAGCAGCAACGTGGAGACGAACTAACCGCCACGATTCGCATGAATAAGACCATCCGAGGAACGGTTACAGATGTCATGCAAAATGCGCAGATGATCACGGTGCAAAACGATGACGGCAAAACGATTCAATTGGCGATCGTACCGGAAACGCGCATCGCGAATGAAAAAGGGGAGACTATTGACACAACCCAGATCTATCGAGGCTCGATTATTGAGGGAAAGGGAGAAGTAGTATCTACTGACGCGCTTATCATCGGAGAGCTGCGCATCGTTATGACACCAGAGATTGTCATACTAGCCCCAACAGAAATTGACCCGGTTGTCAGCCCGGTCAAAATTGAAGGATTAGCGCGCGGACTATGGTACTTCGAGGCGGTGTTTCCCGTAACAATTACCGATGCAGACCGCAAGCCGTTAGGACAACACTATGTCACCGCGACAAAAGATTGGATGTCGGAATCGCTGGTCCCATTCACCACAATACTTGAGTTTACGGAACCAACGACCGCGACAGGATTTCTTGTGTTTAAAAATGACAATCCAAGCGGACTAGAAGAGAATCAAAAGACGTTTGAGATGCCAATCGTTTTTTCTCAAAAGACACGAAGGGTAAACGTGTTCTTTAATAACAGCAATCTTGACCCTGCATTCCTATGCGATAAGGTATTCCCGGTGACTCGGGAGATTCCGTGGACCGAAGGTATTGGTCGCGCGGCTATCGAAGAACTCCTCAAAGGCCCAAACGAACAAGACAAGGAATCTGACTATTTTACGAACATATCTCCGAACGTACAGATCAATTCGCTCATAATAGAAAATGGAACCGCACGTATAGATTTTACGGAAAACCTCGAACGGAACGTTGGCGGCTCATGCCGTGTAACGGCGATCCGTGCACAGATCATAAACACGCTTAAACAATTTTCGACCATCAGAGAAGTTATAGTATCAATCAATGGCAGGACGGAAGATATTCTTCAGCCGTAACAAGAAAGGTCGCATAAAGATATTTACACATATGTGCAATGACATCAAAAATATTGGGGCTGTCAATCGGGCTATTCGCGCAATTGTCGGCTTGGTGCTGGTATTTTTTGCATGGAAGTACGAAGGAGGCTTTTCGGTCTCACTCACCGCAGGTATCATCGGAGTCGCTCTTATTATTTCTTCGATCACAGGGTTCTGTTTTATCGTGCGATTAGTAAAGAACACTAAACGGGAATGATCGGAATGCAAATACAAATAACTCTGATATACTAAGGCATATGAAAAAAAGCCTTTTTATTGCCATCAATATACCCCCCGAAGCAATCGAGGCCGTACGCCAATTACTGCAGGCGGATAGTGCGACATATCCAGACCTGTATGCAAACGCGCGAATGACGCCTAGTCAAGATTGGCACATTACCGTGCTTTATTTGGGAGAGCAGGAGGAACATTCAATCGATGTGATCGAGCGCATCATAACAGATGTAGCACGACAGATAACAATTCCGCAGTTGGCAATCAAGATGCTAACCACAGCGCCACCGCACAGACCCCCGCGCATGATCTGGGCGACGCTATTGGCAGAATCAAATACAGTACTAGGAACATTCAAAAAGGGGGTTCTGCAAGAGCTCGCGAATCACGCAATTCACCCACAGGGAGAACAGTTTGCGAACTTTAACGGCCATATCACACTCGCCCGACTCCCGGAGGGGCGAAAGATAGCAGATCACGCTATAGCGCTTGCGCACACAATACCAATTCCAGTCGCACGGATCGACATCATGGAAACGCACCTCGAAAGCACAGGAGCAAAGTATTCGATCGTGCGATCAATACCGTTACTACATGAATAATATCTTCGATATATTCATTAAAATAGCACCCAATAGTAAGGTGCTATTTTTATACTATTCCTCTTTTCCACGCTTTTTCTAATAGACTTTAAGCCCTTCATTTGATACAATTGAGCAATGAAAATTTTGGTGAAAAGGCTCGCATTAGCGGGAAGTATCGTAATAGGCATAGCCCTTATAGGAGGTGGTTCATTCTATTATGGCTACCGGGCAGGCGTCGAGGAGCCGAGTGTCACGCTCGTAAAGGGAGTGGTAAATCTTGAGGAAGGAAACGAAGAAAAGGTTGACTTCAGCCTCTTTTGGGATGTATGGAAAGTGCTGCAAGAAAAGTATGTGAATGCCGAACAGGTAACCGACCAAGAAATGGTCTATGGTGCGATCTCAGGTATGCTCGCCGCCACGGGTGATCCGTATTCCGTATTCATGCCACCAAAAGAAGCTGATGATTTTACGCAAGAAATCAGCGGGGAATTCGGCGGCATCGGCGCGGAAATAGGAATCCGCAACGAACAGCTGGTAGTCGTCGCTCCGCTCAAGAATACGCCGGCCGATCGCGCAGGACTCAAGCCGGGTGATGCGATCATAAAAATAGACAACTCGAGTACTGAAGGATTGTCGACCGAAAACGCAGTAAAGAAGATCCGCGGACTAAAAGGAACAAAGGTGACCCTGTCAATCTTCCGTGAAGGTTGGCCCGATACAAAGGATATCGAGATCACGCGCGACGTGATCCAAATCCCAACGCTTGATTGGAAGATGCTCAATGACGCAGGGAAGGAAGACACTAATGGGAAGATCTTATACATTCAGCTTTATAATTTTTACGAAAAGGCTCCGTTGCTATTCTATCAGGCGCTCGTAGAAGCAGTGGAAAAGGATCCACAAGGAGTCATTCTTGATTTGCGTAATAATCCAGGAGGCTATCTCGATGCATCGGTCAATATCGCAGGATGGTTTATGGAGCGTGGAAGTGTTGTAGTAACGGAAAAATTCCGATCCGAAGACAACGGTCACACTGAATTCAAGGCACAAGGTATGCCGATATTCAAGGACGTTCCGACGGTGGTTCTGATCAACGAAGGATCGGCTTCCGCATCAGAAATCCTTGCGGGAGCGCTCAAGGACAACAACGGCACCAAGCTCGTTGGAAAGAAAAGCTTTGGAAAGGGGAGCGTGCAGGAATTAATCCCACTCAAAGCTAATGCACTGGTAAAAATCACGATCGCCCATTGGCTCACGCCTAATGGCACGATCATCGACAAGAACGGCATTACACCCGACGTAGAAGTAAGTCTAACTGAAGAAGATCTCAAGAACGAAAGAGATCCACAACTCACAAAGGCAGTCGAAACACTTAATGCAGAATTGAAATAAGCATAAGAATTGCTATTCCCGCGCATTGCCTTGCTATAGCTTCATGCGAAAGCAGGAAGGCGGAAATCCAGTTCCGTAAAATTTTATGAAGGTAATATTATTGCAGGATATTAAGGGTATAGGAAAAAAGGGAGAAGTAAAAAACGTCTCCGACGGTCACGCAAAAAATATGCTCATTCCAAAGGGGCTGGTTAAGATTGCCACAGGACATGAAACACATATCTTGCAAGTACAGAAGGAAAGCAAGGCAAAACAACAACAGACACTGGAAGCAGAGTTGCATGCATTGGCAAAGACACTGGCCGATGACGCATTCATCTTTATCACAAAGGTAGGAAAGAATGGGGAAGTATTCGGCTCGGTAACCAAGCACGAGATCGAGGAAGCGGTCAAGGCGAAGCTTTCTCCTCTGGCAAAAGCGCATGCGGTGATTAAAGTAGATCTTGAAAAACAGATCAAAACACTTGGCGCACATGCAATAAAAATAAGCTTTGGTCACAGTATCAACGGCACGATAACCGTCACACTCAATCCAGAAAAATAGCCAACAAAAAATGCCTCGCCGTATCGGCGAGGCATTTGTCATAAAAAGTAATGCGGCGGCTTACCTATGGGGATACCCATATCCTGTCCAGGGACGCGCCGAGAGATCAACAGCGCCACAGCAACACCCCAATTTACCGCACGAACACTTTGTCCTCGGAGCAGGCTGAGTGCGGATAAAAACCATCTTTCCTCCACGCTTAATTCGCATAAGCATATCAGACTACCTCCTTCTGGCGAATCGGGGATTCACTGACACGTGAGCAGCTGCTTCCTCGCTGACGTCAGCGATATCATCGAGGTCAAGATTGATATTGAACGAAGGGAATCCCAATCGCTCTGCCAAGCCACCCGGTATCGAAAACATTTTCAAACCTCCTCACTAAGAATGACGAATGATAAAGAATCTACCCCCAGTATATAAGCCTATCCAACAAAAAGTCAAAAATACCTCGAGCACATTCCGTAAGCTGGAGATTGACAAAATAACAGGTATGTGCAATTTTGTTTTCAGTACACCATACTAAAAGGATAGGGAGGGGATGGCGATGAGAACAATAATTTTGATGGCAATCTTGCTGGTAAGTATACCTGTTTCAGGTTTTGCCTTAGCTGCGGCTGATCAGGAATTGTCCTTTCAGCGGGTAAAAAACGCCGTAGTGGTGAGCCAAGGCGAAAGAGTGATCGAGATGATCAACGATGTTCCAAAGGACCTGCCTCTGGCAACAGCCTACCGACTGAAGCAATTCGGAAAAGGAGCAAGCTGGACCGGCAAAGAAGTTGCGATAGATCTACAATTCGGATTACCGCTCAGGCAGATAACGGAAATAACCGAAATCACCTACAGCTATCAAGATGGGCGTTTCATCCCGAAGCTCAAGGAGCCGCAGCGATCGGATCGCCCGGAGTGGTTCATCACCATGTTAATCCTGATTTCCATGCCCGTGTTCCTGCTATTTTCGATATTCTGCGAAACCCTGAAATCGATCATGTTATGCGGAGCCACCACCTGCGCGGTCTTTGGGTATGTTCTTATCAGTGGCTTATCGTTTCTAGGAGAACAGGCGACCGTAAGTGGCCTTACCTTCTTAATGGAGGTGCTGGGGGTGGCCCTCGTTGCGCGGTTGCTTGTGTTTCTCTACGTAAAGTACGGAAGGCGACCGGATTCCTCACGAGAAGAAATTCAGCCGATGTCATCGTAAATCGGCATAACTAAAAAACATCCCGTAGACACAGAAAGAGCTGCAACGCCGCAGCTCTTTTTTTACGGTAGCAACATAAAAAAAATGATTATGTTCCACGTGGCAAGCGGCATGAAAAATAAAGGGCCGGATGACAACGCGCACACGAAAAATAAAATCTGCTGCGCAATGAAGGCAAAAAAAATTCTTGAATCGCATTCGCACCTGCGAGCATGTAAAAACGGCGTGAAGATAGGCGAAGAAAATCTCCCCGCATTCCAATGCGAGTTGTAAAAATAAAGTATAAATGAACGAAGAAAAATTCTCGTATTCGATGTTGCGATCATATAAAAACAAGGATTAAATAGACAAAGAAAACCTCCTCACATCCGGGCGCGAGCTGTAAAAAAGCGACCAGAATGAACGCAAAAAATTCCCACAGAATCCGAGGTGCGGGGACCCGTTGATAAACGGGCGCACCCTCGGACTTCGTAAGGAATTTTTAAAGGCATTCCGCTTTTTTATTTCGCTCGCAGGCTTTTTGGTACTTTTTCCAGAAAAAGTACAGAAAACGTTTTTTAAGAAAATGAAGACACAAAAATCCGCCCATCAACTGAAAGGCGGATTTTTCATAATATCACATTATGCCTCGACAACAGTCTTCGGAACAATGGTCAAAACTTTTACGCTTCGCTTGTTTCCGTCAAACTTAATCTTGGTGCGTGACAAGAACTGAAGGGTTCCCGGGATCATCGCGTACAAGGTGTCATCCTTTGCGCGGGCAACATTGAGACCCGGCAAATATTTAGTTCCACGCTGGCGGATCAAGATCTCACCTGCGCCGACAGTCTGGCCGTGCTGTCGCTTTACTCCTAATCGTTGTGCCTGGGAGTCTCGGCCATTTTTAGTAGACCCCTTGGCTTTGGTATGTGCCATATATCCTGAGAGAAAAAAGGATCATAAGGCGGTTCAGAGTCGTGCGCCGTATGATCAATATCTGTATTACTTTTGTTACACCCCAGTATACCGTATAATAAAACATTCTGTCAACGGGGCAGAAGGCCACAGCAAGAAGACGTAAACCGCATAGAATAAAGGCATATGACCATTAACGACCAGGTTTTTTACTACAAAACAACCGTTGGACAGCACAAACAAAAAATCGCCGTCGCTGGACTCTTGATTCTGGCAACTACGTTAAGCTTCGCACTTGGCGTTATTATCGGGAAGGATGGGGAGCGAGCCCCGATCATCATTAACCGGTGCGAATTGACGCAGCGGTAAGTTTATCGATAGACTAAAGGCAGAACAATGACAATTTCTCTAGGGAGGTGCGCGAATGAGTACCGATTCGACAGATACAGAACGCAGAGGCGCAAGTCCAACCGAGGTTATAAAAAGCTGCATTGAAACCCTTTTGGAATCACTCGAGGCTCGCATTGCCGATAGGCCATACGATGACCCTGATGAAACCATTGGCAATGTGCGAATCATTGTGGATAAGTACGGTATCATCGGAGCACGCGTAAAACAACAGGGGTAACAGAAAAAAGTAGGCACATTCGTCATGTGCGTGGGTACGGCGACCGAAGGGTATGATATGGAAGTCCTATTGGCGGAATACGCATGCAATCAAAACCTGATAGCCATGATAATCAAGGTGCTTGACCAAAAATACGCCGACCCGGATTGGGAGGGGGATCTCGATATCGTAACGGAAGAAGTTGCAGAGGTATTTATCAAGGCGATTGTCATCACACAAGGCTCGCCAATACATACGCATCTCCATCGAGCAACTCGATCGACCTTTTGCTAAAGAAAGGAGGCGACCACATGGTATTCGAATTGGGACCAATGGGAAGGGGATACGTGGCAGATCTATTTGCCGTAGAGATCATTGCATTCCTCGTTAGGGTAATGGAAAAAGAGGTTTCCGAAACGGGAGCGTTAAGCGAGATATCCATCCTGACGGGCGGGCAGACAATGGCACGCACGCTCGAGCGAGCAGACAAAAAGTTTTCTGAAAAACATCTATACATCGTTGCGCGTAATGTGTGCGACGCAGTGACGGTACATAATGCGCTACTACGGTGGGGTGGTAATGCACAAAGACTCCAAGAAACGCTCAAGATCCTCGACTCCGATTTCATACACCCTTGCTGGAGCGGACCGGAACTGGATTTCTTCGCGCATGACATTGCCGATATGATCCTCGCATTGGCACTCATCCTACCGGACGACCTCCCGCGTAATGCATTCCGCGGGAGAACCTCATGGATCGAATCGTAAGCAAAAACACAGGAGCCTCTAGGCTCCTTTTTTGAGATATTGACAAATTGTGATTAAAGTGTTTATATAAATCCAGAAGATTTCAAATTATGTAGCGAAGGAGCGAGGAAATGGCAGAACAAGCAGATGGAAGAAGATTCGGAGCGTATGGTATGGTCCTCGCTCCGGAGGGGATCGTGTTCATCGAAAAGCCGGGAAAGGGGCGTGGCCTCGAATTCCCGGGCGGACACGGGGAGCCCGAAGACGACTCACTCGAGGAGTGCTTCGAGCGGGAGCTTAACGAGGAGACCGGGGTACATGTTGCACCCGAGAACATGCGACTCATCGACAAGCCTAGAGTACTACCGACACACACCTCGGGGATCTTCCTGGCGCAGATAGCACGCCTCCCAAAAACGCTCAAGAAGCAAAACGAGGACGAGGCTGGGAGAGTGACTGAAATCGTCCACGTTCTCACGTTGAAAAAGGTGCGGTCGATGCGGTCAAGAATTTTCCCCCCACACCTCCGCTACCTGGATATGGCCCTCAAAATGCTCGATTTGAGCAAGTTCGAAAAGAACTGAGAGAGCTAGTCAAATTAAAAGGCCCGCACACGCGGGCCTTCTTTTTTCTTATTCCCTATTCCTTTTTCCTACGTTCCTTCTCACAAATATCCGATCTGACGTAACCAATAATCATTTTCCCATTCCCAAAGTTTCTTTGCAGCAAGGAATGCCTTGTAGTCATTCTGCCAATACGGAAATTCCTTCAACTCAATAGAACCCTTCATCTCGGACCATTCGTGCTCGCATTTCGGATCGCCTTTACCAAACCCGGCGCGCACCTTATCACGCCCGCCTTTCTGTCGCAGCGATGCGCCACACTTGCTGCATTCTTTTGCCTGATCAATACGTAAGATCCATCGGGTTTGCAACTTCGGAAATTGTTTTTCAAGTGCGCCCATATACGCGGCTGTCTGCAAGTTGTAGTCGCGATAGATTGACTGAGACGTTTTGATGTCCAATACACCATAGTTACCATTGATCAACGCTAATGCATCGATGGTTCCGGTATACCGCTCGCCATGGTTAATAATGCGTCGTTCGATGAAATCAGCTGATGTATGAATCGGTGTATGGTCGATAAAGGAGACAAACGCGTCAACTGCCGGCTGAATCAAAGGATCAATAGAAGGGGATTGACCAAGCAAAATTGCCTGACATGCCTCATGCACCATAGTCCCTTCCGAAGCGGATTTTTCTTTGATTATCTCACCCTCATCAAAACTACTAAGCTCTCCATAGAATTTATACAATGCAGGTTTTGATTTAATCTCCAAAATCTTTGTCACACGAGGATACCATCCGCGCTCAAGATCATAGCCAGAAACTTCCTTGAATTCTTCTCCTGTTTTGTAATACATACGGTTATAAGTTTGCAATAGTATAGCAAAATCGCCCATGTATCGAAATATTGACAAGATATAATAAATATGCTTTAATTAAACCATAACTACTGAATAGATGAGCGTGTGAAGGAGATTGCTGCACGAGGTGCTACGCGCGGGTGAGACCGCGGATTATGAAACACTACAATAAAAAGGCGCTTGTCGCGTTGATAGGGATGATAATGACTACATTATTATCCAATACCATGACCGCTATCGCTCAATACGAGATACCGAAACCAGGAGGATCGGTACAACTCCGCCCATTGACCGCCCAAGAGGATGCAAAGGTGTATTTAATACAGCAAGTAGGCGTCAAGGAGTACAAACAGTGGAATCGCGTCATTTCGGCCGAATCGGAATGGAAACAGGAGGCGATCAACCGGAAGACGGGCGACTATTGTCTCGCACAGATCAACGAAGAGTCCTGGGATGCCGTGGCGCAACGACTGGATCTTGATTATAAAAACGATTACAAAGATTGTTTGGAGCTTGCCATTATTATTCAAGAAGAGATCGGATGGTCGGCATGGAACTCATCCAAACATCGTTGGGGTAGATAAATATACCAATGTAAAACAAACAAGACCCAATCCGAAAGGAAAGGGCTTTTTTGTCCTACATTATCTGTCGCAAAATGAAGGTTTCACGACAGATAATATGGGTAGTTTATGCAATACACTAATATCCATCGATCATATGCATTACATCTTATTATGAGACCATCAAAAAATCCCCTTGAAGGCTCTATGCTTCCGCGCAGGATGATTTGCAACGCATATATACATCGCGCCGTTTTAAAATAATTTCAAACTGTAAAACAAATTTTTTGTTTTACAGTTGTTATAGCTGAGCCATAAGCCACTTGACCGCCATGAGCCCCAGCTCAAACACCTTCACAAACAGCAACCCAAGGCTCTTGAATATCATCGTCAGCGGACCGATAAGGCTTGTTTCAACGACACGCGCGATGCCTTTCGCAATGTCAAAAATTTGATTGATGAGATCTGTCATATGGATATAAGTATACCAGACAACATATCAACTCGTCATATTAAAAACATTTCGGAATAAAAATAAAAAACCTCAAAAATTAGATGAAATGCGAGGCACGGGAAAGTTGTAACAGAAAACGCACTTACGTGTACGGCGCCTGTCACAACTGGGCCCCGTAACGCCGCAGTTCGCTAATTTTTGAGGTTTTTAAAAGTTTTTATTTGGCCAAATAATCAAACGGATTTAGATCCCCTCCAAACGGCATCTTCGGTCCGCAGCTTTTCGCCGCAGGAGCTATCTTAAACGTTGGGGTCGCATACACGGTAAAATGCAGATGTGATCCGGTAGAAAATCCAGTACTACCCATATATCCGATTACATCTCCTTTTTTTACCTCTTGACCTTCACTGACCTTCCACAAGGACAAATGGGCATAGAGCGTGGTCAATCCGTTATAGTGCGTTATGGCAACAAATTTGCCATAGGCCCCTTTGCGACAATATAAGTCTTGATCAGCGACCCCGACGACTCGCCCATCAGACGCTGCATAGATCGGCGTTCCGATCGGTGCAGCGATATCGATACCATTGTGTCGCTTACTGGCATAACTACGCAATGCGAACGGCGTAGCGCCATACCCCTGCGTAAGCCTTCCTTGCGCAGGCATCATAAGCGGTCCGGTATCAACCTTTGGCAATGCACTAATGTTAATATCCTTGCGCGCTTCGGATTCCAAACGTGCGATCTCGATATCGATCTGATCTTGTTTCTTCTTCAGTTCGGTAAGCGAGTTCTGATAGATCTGCTCCTTGTTTTTGGTCTGTGCAAGTAGCTGTTGCTGATATTGTTTAGTCTGATCGAGAATAACCTTTTTGTTTTTAAAATTCTCGGTCTCGACCTCTTTCTGGTGCTTCTTTTCTTCGGCGGTCTTGAGGTGTTGATCGAGCTCGACCGTATAACCCTGTAGCTCGCGAATCTCCTGGGAAAAATTCTCTTGAAATTCGATTAGTGCCTGGATTTCACCGACGGCATCGGTAAGACTTTTACCTTTTAAAATGGACATGAGCGGTCCTTCGGAATAATCCTTTTGCTGAACCTGTCTCAACATCTCGGCAATATCCTTTTTACGGATTTCGATCCGTTCCTCCGATTCTTCAATGGTATACTGTGTATCTTGTATCTCATAGCCGAGCTTTTCAGCGGCAGTCTTACTATAGCGGATACCCAGGTCAAGTTGTTTCACGTTACTATTAATCTGTGTCAGTTCACGTTGTAACGTCTGTTTTTCACCGGCGGTCGTTTCAAGCGCACCCTGTACAGCCTTGATCTGATTGCCAAGTTCTTGCTCTTCCTGACGTTTCTTTTCGATAGCTGTCTTGATCTCTGGAGGCGTTTCCGCTCCGCGAACCACAACAAAAGAACCTGTCATGATCGTGACCAATACGTAAAGGGCTATTCCCTTGTGATATGCTCCATGCATGGACTTTACAAAAAGATGAGTTCGGGTTGTATTATAATTTCTCTATCGCAACTTCGATCCGATGGATCACTTCGGACTTTCCAAGTGCTGGCATGATCTCGAATGGTCCTGGGGATGCCTTTTTTCCGCTCAAACAAGCCCTCAAGGGCCACAGTATATCTCCCCTGCCCTTTTCTTCAGCCAGAGGCATAAGAAGCGTCTCAAGGGCATCCTTGGTAAATTGACTCTCGGGAGCGTTTCGTAAGATATCCAAAACGGCCCGCAAATGACCCTTAGTCATTGAGACATCGGCACCTTTCCATGCTAATAGATCGGCCTCGTAATCAGGCAATGCAAAAAAGAATGCAGCAGATTCGACAAAATCAGTCAGTCGCTTCAAGCGGTCTTGCTCTACTATTGCAACGCGCTCCAAAAGCGCACGCTGCGTATTCCATTCCTGCGGAATGAATGGCATCAATTCATCGACAAGGATTCCGACCGGTAGCCGCTTAATGTATTGCGCATTCAACCATTCCAATTTTTCAAGATTGAACACCCCTCCACCTTTCTGCACACGTTCGAGATCAAACTCTGCAATCAGCTCTTCGCGCGCCATAACGTCCTTATCATCAGTAGGATGCCATCCGATGAACGCCATAAAATTGACTAACGACTCAGGAAGGTATCCCTGCGCTTTAAAATCATTCAATGACGTTTCAATGTATCGCTTTGAAAGCTTGCTGCGATCGGGGGCAAGGATCAATGGCAGGTGTGCATATTCCGGAGTGGCGAAACCAAGTGCGCGTTGCACGACGATCTGCTTTGGCGTATTGGAAATATGATCCTCGCCGCGGATGACATGGGAGATCTTCATCTCATAGTCATCAACCACAACCGCAAAGTTATAGAGCGGAAGATCGAGACTGCGAGCGATAATAATATCGCCGATCAATGCGGACTGTACAGTAACGACATCACGAATAATATCATGGAACTCGATTACTCCTTCCGAAACACGCAATCGAATAACGGATGCTTCGCCGGCAGTGATACGCTGAACCTGTTCTTCTTTGGTTAGCGCACTGCAACGGCCGACATAAATAGGCGTAGTGCCCTGAGTTTGCATCGCCTGTCGATCGACATCAAGTTGTTCCTTCGTACAAAAACAATGATATGCCTTGTCTTCATCAAGAAGCTGTTGTAAATAGTGGGCGTAGATATCAAGCCGTTCAGATTGTCGATATGGACCAAAGGGGCCACCCTTATCAGGACCCTCATCCCAATCAAAACCAAGCCACCGCAGTCCGGTAACAATATCTTCCTCGAATTCCTTCGTTGATCGCTCTATGTCAGTATCTTCAATACGCAGGATGAACTTCCCCCCCATGTGCCGTGCAAAAAGCCAGTTAAATAGAGCTGTCCGGGCCGTTCCAAAATGGAGAAGACCCGTGGGTGACGGAGCAATACGCACGCGAATTTCCTGGCCGGTCTGTATATCAATCTGTGGTTCCATTGCTACAATACTTCTAAATTCGTAAAAATCTCGACTTCGTTTAGGTATTTAGTATACAACAAAACGCCGCATAATAAAAGACCGACTAAACATTAGACGGTCTTTTATTATGCGAAAAATCGCATCAAAGCGTACTTGCCTGCACGCACACTTTTCCTTCATACCCTGTAGGCAACTTAACCACCTGATTACACAGATCATCAATATTTGCGCTATTGGTCAAAATATGACCCTCTTTTTCGTAGGAGATAATCGTCGGAGCCATCCCCTTATCAATTAAGGCATCATAAAGCATGGTCGTTTGACGATGCGGCACGGTTGCATCCTCTTCGCCATTAACCAATATGACCTTCTTGTTCTTAAGATTATTTAACCGCAAGAAAATAGATGCCTGGTCGTATAACACTTTATTTTTTGCAGAAGGAGTCCCGTTAAAATGAACCTGAAATATCGAATCGGGGTCATTATTGATTAATGTCCACCAATCCGTAACGCCATTGACGGAAATCGCACCATCGAACAACGTAGGTTTGCCGGCCAACGCACGCAACGCAAGATAACCGCCATAGCTAGTACCCATAGGGTAGACCTCGCCGATCTTCATCTCCTTCTTAAGTACCGCGGTAGCATCGACAACATCTTTGACGTCCAAATTGCCTACATTACCCTTTAGGTCTGTTGCAAATTTTTTCCCGTATCCATAGCTTCCCCGATAATCAAGCTTGAGTACGAGGAAACCATTTTTACGTAAATGTTCCAATATGCCATCGTACGTTCCGTAACTATGGTACGAATGAAATGATGGGGATGTCTGTCTATGGGGGCCGCCATGCAACCACACAATCAAAGGATAGGACTTTTTCTTGTCATAGCCATCGGGTGTGTATAAAACGCCATAGCGTCCGGAAAAATTCTTTATCTTCCCCGCTCCAAGGGGAAAAGGCGAGGCAGTGATAGTCAATGGAAGCGAAGCAACGGAACGTTTCGTTATATCAAATGTATACAACGAAGGCAGCTCATTTTTCGAGCGTAGGAATATAATGTATTTACCACTCTGTTGTGGTGCGGGCCAATAAAGCACATCATCAACAAGCCCTCTAACCAATTGATCCCTAAAATCATACGAGTAGAGGGACCAGATTAATGGACTTTTGCGGTTTGCCGTAAAATATAGTAGTCCATCCGCACCAAAGAGAAAATTGTTCACCGTGAAGTCGGATTTGAACATTCGCTTACCAAGTCGTCCATTGATCCCATCAAGAAGCCAGAGCCGGGTCATATACAGGGTCTGCGTCCCCTCGCGATCGCTCAAATAAAAAAAGTGCCGCTCATCGGGAGAAAAATCAAAGGCCTTTTCTTCCTCACTCAAAAGGTCCCAATAATCATTTTTTTCCTTCCAGGTATAGGTGTGACCGCGTGCAACATCAACGAGTGTATAAACCCGATCTTTTCCACTCAGTGTGCTGGGAGAAAAATATGCGACATAATTTCCGTGAGGTGAAAAACGGATAAAGGAAGCTCCACCCACGATAGGAATGCTTTTGATGGCACTATTAGTCTGAATGTTAAAAACAACGAACTCACCATACAAGGTGACAAATAATATTTTCGTATTATCATCGCTAAAGATAGCCCGCTTTGTTTCCCCGATAAAATCAATTGTCTTTTTTGTCACATCGCCGGCCTCCAATGTATACAGGTCATACTGTTGCGTAGCGCCATACCCCTCTGAAACAAGCGCGAGTTGTCGGTCCTTCGAAAGAATATATTGCTTTTCAGTAAATTCCGGGAAAAGGTTGGGAGTGCTCGTACCCGTTTCTATACAGGTCCATTGATCAAGATCACACTGAACATAATGCGGGTCCGCTTCTCCGTACACGTCAATTGCCATAATGGATCCCCGTTGCTGAAAAACCCGTTGATATGGCACGGTAAACGCCCGTACGGAGGCAGGCAACGTTAAGGTGATAAAGAAGACGAGTAGTAATAAATGACGAAGCATAGGTAATTCGTATTATCGGCGTCCCAAATGAACAATCTCTTTGGCTAATACTTCCGCAGCCTCCGGACGGGAAAATGCCTTTGCCGCGGCTGCCATCGAGGCAAGCATTGTCGGATTAGCCAACAACCGATCTAACTGATCAAGGAAGATATTTCGGGTCAGATTAGATTCTTCGATGGTGATCGCGGCTCCAGTCGCGGCATATTCGAATGCGTTCTTTACCTGGTCGCGCGATATCTCTTGCGGCAAAGGAATAAGGATGGCTGGACGGCCCATGGCTGCAATCTCAAAAATCGACCCACTCCCCGCCCGAGAGATCACGATGTCGGCAGCACAATAGGCATCCTTTATATCTTCTTCAAAATACGGAACAGCCCGATACGCATGCTGATACATGTTTGAATACTTTTTCATAACAAGCGCAAGATCACCTTTTACGGAGCCAATATTGTTGACCCCTGTTTGATGCAAAACTTGAATATTGCGCGTAAGTAAATCTTCTGCAATTGAAAGAAGGAATTCGTTGATGCGCACAGCCCCCTGAGACCCCCCGATAACAACCAGGAGGGGCTTTGCAGGATCAAAATCCATGATGCGTTTTACAGTCGCGCGATCAGTCGTATCAAAAGAGGTTAAGAAAAAATTACGAATAGGATTGCCGATCAACGCGATCTTTTGCTCAATGGCAGCCCGCGCAACATCGCTAGCAGGAGTACCGACAAACGACTCTTTTGCGGTCGCATAGGCAATTGCAATACGTTTGGCAAAACGGGCAGAAGCAAGGTTAGTAAGACCCGCAACAGAATCGGATTCATGAATGATGATCGGGATACGATAGAAGGCACATGCCAATACAACAGGCAATGCCCCCGGTCCTCCTTTTGAAAAGAGGACGTCAGGCATGATCCAATACACGCGCCAAAGCGCCTGTATAATAGCAACGATTAAAAGCGGAAGTTCGATAATATTACGGATGATCGCTCCACGACGCATCTTTACGGAAGCAACACGGGAAACAGTAATCCCCTTAGAAGTAAGCTCCTGCGCATACATTCCCGGCACGCCAAGGTAAAAAAACTCAAGTGATGGAATGCCTCTCGACTGTGCCACAATAGGCAATTTCTCGGCGACGGATATAAGAGGCATGATGTGCCCCCCGGTAACTCCCCCGGTAAAAAGTATTCTCATATAGATTCAGTATACATCATGTTGACAATATTATAAAAATATGGTAAATATATTACAGTATTTTGATCTATATCCTACTTTTATAGGAGGCGCGCAATGAAACCTTGGAAGCTCCGCATGCTGATGCTCGCTGGAATCGGAACGGTTATTGCTGCCATGACCTCATTCTTTCTCTGGAATCCTATCGGATTATCGGTAGTTGGCGTCATTACGGGATTGATCATTATCATATTCCCGAACGTCCCTTGGTTTCTCCCCCCGATTATCGTATGGCTGTTAGTTTTTACGGCGATTGCCGTGATGATAACAGTCACCTTGCGAAAATCAGGGACGCGACTAGTTTAGGTAAATAACGATTTAATCCCCGCCTACGGCGGGGATTTTTTACTATCGTTATTAGTTATTGGTTGTAGGTAGTAGGTTATTATGCATGCTTCGATATATTGACGACAACCCCCATCATGGTAAGAAAAATAGCGAGCGCAGTTCCTCCATAACTAATAAATGGCAATGGAACACCCGTTAAGGGCAAGATGCCAGAAATGGCTCCGATATTGATAAACGTTTGAATCGCAACGACGGAAATAATACCAATCACCGCAAGTTGTCCAAACTTATCCTTACATCGGCTAGCAATAAGAAGCCCCCGTGTAAATAGCAGGATATAGAGGGAGATAAGGAGTATCGAGCCGGCAAAACCAAGCTCCTCGGCAACAACGGCAAAGATCGAATCCCCTATCGGTTCAGGGAGAAATTTGTACTTTGTCGTAGATTGACCAAATCCAACCCCCATGGCGCCGCCCGAACCGATGGCGATTTTCGCCTGTTCCAAATGATATCCTTTCCCAAGGACATCAACCTTGTCTTGTCGAAAATAATTCTTGACACGTTCCATGCGATACGGGGTTATCGCGACCAACATCGCAAGCGCAACGAACCCAAGCACAACCGTCATGGCAATATATTTAAATTTTGCGCCGCTCATGAAATAAACAATTAAACTGGCCATCATAATGACGGCAACCGTCGTAGTGGCTGGTTGTAATACAATAAGTAATGCAATAAACCCTGAGATCGAAAGGAATGGCAAATATCCTTCAGTGAAGCTCGTTTGTCGTTTAGTCCGCTTACCACTCAGCCATGCGGCCATGTAAATGATAAAAGTAAGCTTCAGCAATTCTGCAGGTTGCAATGAAACAGGACCAATATTAATCCACCGCGTCGCCCCGCCCGAATGCATACCAAGCGGGGTAAATACCAACAAAAGCATGCCAACACTCACGAGAAGCAAATATAACGCCATAGTTTGCCATCGTTTGTAGTACAAGAACGACGCGAATAAAAACCCGGCGATCCCCGGCAAAAGACCATAGTAGATCTGATGCTTCAGATAAAAAAAAGTGTCATCAAACTTAATCTTTCCCAGGTCCGAGGAAGCACTAGAAAGCATAAGGATCCCAAAAACGACAAGGATGCCAAGGGTCCATAAAAAAACATGATCCGGGGCATGCCCACCCCTTCGATTGTTGAATAGTTTATTCATGTGCATGATCCAATACCCTACCTTTTAAATTATCCGTGGAAACGCCATCGCGAATCGCGATGAAACCGTTCACAAAAACCGTCTCAATTGTTGTGTCGCGGAAAAGGACGAGATCAGCAAAGTATCCTTCGCGAATGGATCCGCGCGCTGAAATGCCTAACCGCTGAGCGGGGATACTAGTAATCTTACGTATGGCTGCTTCGATTGATAACGCCTTATCGGTTGCAACCATACGCAAAAAGGTAGGTATTGCATCGGCGAACAAATTGCCGTGACGAGACTGTATGCGCTGTGATTCAAAGCTTGCGCCTGACGACACAATCAAAGAACGATCACGGGCAAGTGCGCGATTGAACTCCTGCAGCGAAAGATTATCATACACAAGTGTCGCTCGCAGCTTGGTCATACGCATAAGGGCAAATAATGTTTCGGGCATAATAGTCCCCCGATCGTCTCCAAGTTCTTTAAGACTCTTCCCGACGAGATAATCAAATCCGGGAGCGTCATGAATAATAAGATTGTCCGGAATATGTTCAAGATCGGCAACAATCTTTGCTCCAAATTCAAATGATTGCAGATTATTTACGATCGCATCCATTCCGCCGCGCTGTGCCCAAACAGGCAAAAAGGCAACAATGGGGATGATCGAATACTCAAAGGGATGCATGGCAAAGTAAAGGTCGGCAACGGCGGCGTTTTCCTCTATTACATCAAGCGCTTTTTGATATGCATGCTCAAAGCCCTTCAAGGGAGAAAAATTATTCAGTTGGATCCGTGCCCCTGTTTCCTTGGAAAGGTTGATGATTTCCGTGACCGCCGGTACAATATGGTCTCCAATATCATGCGTATAAACATTGGTGTCAGAGCCACTCCTAATCTTAAAGGTCGCGAGTCCTTTATATTTTTCCACAAGTTCAAGGGCGGTTTTTATTTCCTTAGTCGGCGTCAGCGAAGAGACGGGTGACTGCAGGTCAAATGAAATACCAAATGCTCCATCTTGCAATGCCCGCTCGACCATATATTCAAATATACCTAACTCCTTCGATGTAAGGTCGCGAAAGTCGTTACCGATAATGGAATGGCGCAATGTGGAATGTCCTACCAAGGTGCCAAAATTGACCCCGAGAGGACGTCGGGCAAGAACAGCAAAAAATTCCCGCACCGTATGCCAATCGATATTAATCCGATAAGGATCTGTCCAAAACCGTTGCAGATCAAGGGAGCCGTAAAGAAGCGGAGCAAGCGAAATACCGTCTTGACCACCGATAATCGTAGTTATCCCCTGGCGAAGAAAATGCTCCTGCCCGGGATTGGTAAAAATGGTCAAATAGCGGTCAGAATGCGTATTACTATCAATGAATCCGGGGGCAAGGTAGGCACCCATGCCATCGATAATGGTATCTGCCTGATACCGGGGAAACGAACCGATGGCGGCGATCTTCTCGTTCTTAATAAGTACATCGGCCTTGACGGCAGGCTGGCCGGATCCGTCAATTAGTAGAATATTTTTAATAAGTGTTGTCATCGCAAAAAATAAAAACAGACATTGATCGCATGTATGCATACAGTATACGCCATGTGACAGCAATTTTCCAAAACAGTGTTTACTCAACCAACGCATATTTCGGACAAAAGATTAGCGTCATAGCAGGCGATACTATTTGCCACCACATTCACCCTTCCCGGTTCTTGGAAAAAGACATGCGAGCGAAAACATACACCATAGTAGCGGAACATAGTTATCATCCCGTGCTCCGACACGGGATCCAGAGTTTTTGCACCCGTGATGTTACCCTATAGGACTCTGGATTCAGGCTCGTGGGTCGGAATGGCAATGCGTATGTCATCCCGTGCCACGACACGGGATCCAGGTTCACAACCCTAAAACTATGTTTGACAACAAAAAAATGCTGTGTTTAAATAATAACAGCACCAAACCACGCTCACAGAGGAGGAGTCATGCTCGGATTGCGCGACACCAGGATAGAAATAAGGGGAGGAACGATCCATAGTCGTTGGGGGTTTATCCCTAATATCACATCACTCAAGGAAGAGCGCCCAAGCAAAAAAATACCGGGAAGCACCAAGAAGGCGGCAATATACCGTTACCGCCGCTTCCCCCAACTCAACCGGGACCAGAAATAAAGTCTCTTCCCTGTATCAAAAAGCTCGCTTGCGCGGGCTTTTTTTCTTTACAAAAATTTGTGAATAGGCCACGTGATTGCCTCAAACAACTTACGAAACCAGGAACGTTTTTTCCAGTCCGAAAAGATCACTTCCCGTGACCGGTTGAGATCTTCCATGAAGTGCCCTCTTAATTCCGATACAAACGTGTGGTTCGTACCGACCAGATTCGCCTCATAGTTAAGGAGTAGGCTCAAGCTATCCAGATTTGCACTCCCCACCGACGCCCAATCATCGTCGATGATGACAGTTTTTGCATGTAGCACATGATCGCGATACAGATAGATCCGTACCCCCGCCTTGAGCATAATCCAAAAATACGATTGCGTTGCAATGTCGACGATCGGATGGTCTGATGCATTAGGAACGATCAAGCGAACATCCACCCCTCTGCGCGCCGCAAGCCGCAGTACACGCACAAGGCGCAGATCAGGAATAAAATACGGCGTAGTCAAGTAAACGCACGTGTGCGCATTTCTGATCACATCGATCAGGCTATGGTAAATGAATCGCTGATGAAATCGGGGCGAATTAGTGAGAAAATAAAAATATTTCGTAAGCGCCTGTGGCTTGCTAGTCTGCTGCTCTGCACTAAAAAATGGCTTATTAAAACGAAAGAACTTTCCCTCTTTAGTGCGATTCCACATCTGATCAAACACGTAATCCAGTTCATGGATCACCGGCCCCTCGATACGAACCTGTGTATCGCGCCAATTATGCATGCGCTGATGCACGCCGACACCACCAATGTATCCCACATGGGAATCAATGACCAATACCTTTCGATGATCCCGGAAAAACCATGACGAATAGTTATTAATGCGCCACGGCTTGATGGGATTAAAAAAGAGCACTTCGATGCCGCTCGCAAGCAATCGCTTTACGCGTGCGGAATTATAAAGATTAGAACTGCCCGCGGCATCGCACAACAAACGAACACGGACACCTTCCCTCGCCTTCTGTTCAAATATCCGAATAAATCGATCCCCTATCGCGTCATGCTCAAAGATGTATTGCTCCATGTCGATGGAAACCTGCGCATTGCGACAGTCATCAAGCATGCATTCCCACGCATCGTGCGCATGCAAAAAAAATTTCCATTGATTTGTACGCACAAATTCGGACATACTAAAGAATTTCCCTACCCTATTCGCATTCTATCATAGGTTATGAGTTATTAGTTGTAGATTATTTACCAGTATACATCAAAAGGACGTTAGGTTCGAATCCATAACCGCCAGCAAAAGTTAAAAAAATAAATCCCCTTTATTAGAGGGGATTCTCGTATTAGAAAAATACGAATAAGAGCGGACGTCAGAACCACGATAGCATGATCCACTGCGAAATATCGAGATGGTATGGCTTAATGATTGCCGAAATGAATACAGCAGCCATGAGGCCCGTTAAGGCTCCACCCGCTGCAATCCCGCCCCATGCTCCTGGACAGAGCCTATGTTTACCAGCCTTCTCATCTCTCTTTCCGAAATATGCTCCTAACAGCGCTCCGATGACTACTAAGGCAAGATACACTATCATATTGCTCTCCCTTTATTTCGCTCTAAGATATTATAAATAAATTCTATATATTTTATACTATATCTATATAAATTTGTCAATTTTTACTTAGGTACATTCAACCTATAATTGCAACACCTTGCTCTATCAAAAAGGTTCCAACATAGTCCATGACCCCCAGCCCGAGATAAAATAAGTTTGGTACCTTTTACTAAGAAAATAGCCTCTGGGTTAAGGGGGGCTGGTACCTTTTATTGTGATTATTTGTGCTATACTATTTATCAATAAATAATAACAATCATCACTATGGATAACGAAGAAGACGATATAATAATAAAAGATGCATATGGAAATATTCTTGCGAACGGTGATGCGGTTATTTTGGTCAAAGACCTAAAGGTGAAGGGCTCGACTGTGACGCTGAAAAAAGGTACGAAGATCAAGAACATTCGGCTTACTGATGACGAAGCAGAGATTGAATGCAATTCTGATGTAGTAAAGGGGCTCGTATTGCGGACCGAATTTGTGAAGAAAGCATAAACTTTTAGGACCAAAGGGGTTAGCGAATTTGGAGGTCAAATCTATAAATTTCAAGTAAGCGAAGCGACGAAGCAGTTTGTAAGAAATGTTGTTGCGAGATTGAAATAGGGTTAGCCATTTTTTATTTCGAGTGCTAAAAAAGTTCCAACTTCGTCCCATAGCGCCATAGGTAATAAAAAGAAACCTTGCGTGCAAGGCTTCAAATCTGCCTTTATATTTTGTATGATTTTATATTTCCCTTTTTATCATATTTTATATAAATGGCACTGTTACAAACGACAGTGTCGTAATCCTCTCTCGACACTAGTACCTTCCCCGTAGACAATCCTTCGTTGTGAGTGAAGAAAATGGCAAACCTTGAGCAGGCTAAGCCTCTCGCCCGTGGGGAGTCTTGTGCCTCACAAAAATCTCCTCTTACTGGAATTTCAAATGCCTTCCTTGTAACCACTCCTTTAAGTTTGGTTTCCTTGAGACATCTTCTAGTGGAAGACCAGAAGCTTAGTAGAAAGTTTTTCATGTTCCTTCTCCTTTCACTCTATAATTGGACGTCAATGATGCTATTTTTAGCAAAACACACTTTTTGTTTAGTGTCAAATTTTATGGTAGTACATTCAACCTTCAAGGGCAACTCATTTTATGAAAAAAGCCTAGGCATAACCCATAACAGCCAGCCATAAAAATAAACTCTTATTTGCAAGGCTTATTTTTATACCCACATTTCACTTTAGAACCAACTCTTGATTAAAATAAAAGACCCCGCAAATTCGCAAGGTCGTGAAACAATAATTGCGCTACCGCCACGAGGGCCCGAAGCGTCGGTAAGCTGTAACTCAGATCAGCTGAGTCCTTAACTCTTTAATTACCTTAGCTTTCGGTCTGGGTTTCAATATCAGCCCATTTAGTCCCCTTTGACCTTACAGTCATCCGTCTTCCACACGATAGAAACTCACTAAGAATACGGTAGTTTTTGATATAGTCGATTCGTTCCCGACCAAACAAAGGGAGGCCTTCACGCAATCACAATCAATTTACTATCTTAAGTCTAAAGAACAGTTACCCCACCTGTCAAGAGTACTAAAAAAAGTTCCGATATAATTCACGACAACCAGTCACGTATAATAAAGCGATTAATAGGTCGGATACCTTTAAGCAGAGCGTAGCTAACCCTTTACCGCTTACGTCACCATAAGAAATATTGAGAGCAAAACAATAGCCATTCACCAGTATGTAAAGAAAAATCGCCCGAAGGCGATTTTTGATTACCGTTGACTAACTCAAGCGGGTCAACTTATATCAGGTTAGCGATCCTGGCGGCTATTGTCGCAATGCCAATTTTACTCGTATCTTCACAGTTGCCGGAGATTATCGGAGGCAATCCAGCCTCTTCTTATACCTCCTTTGCTATCTTTAATGCCAGTACCATCTTTTTCTTTGCTTGACCTACTTCCATCACGACCTCCTTTTTTTACTACTATGTTTTGTTTGTTCTGAATAATTCATAACGTATGAATATGTATACAGGGTGTTTTAATATTTATTCGCCAATAGAAAGATTCTAAAAATAGGTTCATTCCGCCATTCACATTAACATAATGATCGCCTTTCGGCGATCATCATGTTAACTAATTTTAACCTTCTCAATAAATTCCTTTATTCCCCGCAACCAGCCTCCGGTAAAATAACGTTCGGGAACAAATGTGTCCAGAGATACCCATTCGTATTGCTCATGATTTCCTCCCAAAACGATCTCCCCGCCACGATACGTTGCACGATACCCAACAGCGAAGATCCTTCGCTTTTCCCGCTCTCCGGAAGGTAGTAATTCATCCCGCTCATGGCGCATAAAAATCACAGGATCACCTAGATCATATCGAACCGATTCACCAAGCTCCTCAAGCATCTTTCGCTCAATAACAGCTTCAAGGGGCGTTACAAAATCCATTTCCCGCAACCTCCCGCCGGGTATATCCCAAGCATCGAAGCGATCTTTGGTAATTAATAACCTCCCCTCTTGATCCTGTAAAAATACTTTTACCGCAACAAAATAAAGATCTTTATTGATTGTCATAATAGTATCGAATGAAAATAATCTTTCAATTTGGATGAGGTGCGAGGTGCGGGAAGATTGTCGAGGAAGTCGTACTTACGCGTACGACGACCGAGACAATCGGGGCCCGCAACAAAGCAATTCGCCAAATTGAAAGATTATTAAATTATGCAGTATGTAACTCCTTCCCACCATGACACTTCTTGAATTTCTTTCCCGATCCGCAATAGCATAGATCGTTGCGGCCAATCTTGCCCGACATATCCTCGACAACGGAAGTATCCAATGCGATTACCGGAGACTCCGTAGTTGTTGCAAGCTGTGGCAATATCTTCCAAATGTTATAGAAGATCCAATCATCGTAATTACGGATCAGATCTTGAAACAAGTGATAGCTCTCGCGTCGATATTCGACCAACGGATCATGCTGCGCATAGGCGCGCATGCGGACGGATTCGCGAAGATCCTCAAGATTTTCAAGGTGACCCATCCATAATCGATCAATAATCGAAAGTAACCGCATACGCACATCCATTTCCCCCGCCGGTTCAATCAGGCGCTCAATCTTAGCGTTTAAATATTCCTTTAGATTATCAATATCCTTAATCTCGTCAGTGGTGACAATCTCGGCATTGGTCAAAATCTCTTCCAATGCAGGGCGTTCTATCGCCTGTGCCGCAAGTAGATCATAGACCTTGCTAACCGTATCAATAGCAGCCTGCTTTGCAGTACCACCAAGCACCTCCTGACGTTGTCTGTACAGTAATGAACGCTGCTTGTTGAGTACGTCATCGTATTCGAGCAAATGCTTGCGCGCATCGAAATTTAATCCTTCAACCTTTTTTTGTGCCTCGTTGACGACGCGAGAAATGATCTTGGATTCGATCGGCTCCCCCTCGGGAAATTTCAACGTCTCCATAAATCCTTTTACCCGATCCCCTCCAAAGATGCGAAGCAAATCATCTTCCAATGAAAGATAAAAATGAGAAGAGCCTGGATCGCCTTGACGCCCTGAGCGCCCCTGAAGCTGGTTGTCAATACGACGTGCTTCATGCCGCTCGGTACCGATTACATGCAAACCTCCCAATGCACGTACCTGCTCCCCTTCTTCAACGGTTGGCGGATTACCTCCCAAGATAATATCAACGCCACGTCCTGCCATGTTGGTGGCGACTGTAACAGCCTTCAAACGCCCCGCCTGGGCAATAATCTCTCCTTCGCGCTCATGGTTCTTTGCATTAAGTAACTGATGAGGCACATGTGCCTGAGCGAGTAAATGTGAAACCAACTCATTATTCTCAATGGAAGCAGTACCAACGAGAACCGGCTGTCCTTCGGCATACCGCTGCTTAATATCGGCAACAACCGCATGATACTTCTCCACCTTCGTCTTAAAGATAACATCACTCATGTCCTTGCGCATAGGCGGCTTGTTCGTCGGAATGCTCACGACCTCAAGATCATATACTTTATGGAATTCCTCAGCCGATGTCTGGGCCGTTCCGGTCATACCTCCGATGCGCTCATAGAGACGGAAATAATTCTGCAACGTAATCTGCGCATACGTCTTTGACTCCTGCTGAATCTGTACTCCTTCCTTTGCTTCGATTGCCTGATGTAATCCGCCCGAATAACGGCGTCCTGGCATCATGCGCCCGGTAAACTCATCAACGATAATAACTTCACCTCCCTTGATCACATACTGCTTATCCTTATGAAATAAGGTCTGCGCCTTCAATGACTCCTCCAAATAATGGACGAGCTGGAAATTTTCCGGATTATAAATATTCTTAATACTAAGCGCATTTTCAACCTTAGAGATGCCACTATCATTAATGGAAACGCTACGGGCCTTTTCATCAATCTCGTAGTCTTCCTTGGAAAGCATCGTCGCAATACGCGCAAAAATCTTATAGTATTCACTCGATTCGGTGTCGGGTGCGGCAATGATCAGCGGCGTCCGTGCTTCATCGATCAAAATGCTATCAACTTCGTCGATGATTGCGTAATGATGTCCGCGTTGTACCTGGTCTTCAGCCCGATAAGCCAGGTTGTCGCGCAAATAATCAAATCCAAATTCATGATTTGTACCATAGAGAATATCAAGCTGATACGCCTCTTTACGAGAAATGGGCCGCAAAAATTCCTGAACCACCTTAAAGCTTCCCAAGGTGTCACGCGTTTCATCGGCCTCCGCTGCCGCTTCTGCCAAATCTTCCTTCGGCGCAACAAACGATGGATCATATACGAAAGCGGCATCATGCGTAAGGCAACCAACGGTCATGCCTAATGCCTGATAAATTTGCCCCATCCACACGGCATCACGACGTGCCAAATAATCGTTCACAGTAACAACATGCACACCCTTTCCAGTCAATGCATTGAGGTAAACCGGGGCGGTTGCCATAAGGGTCTTCCCTTCTCCGGTTCGCATCTCGGCAATCTTTCCCTGATGAAGCACCATGCCACCGATCAATTGTACGTCAAAGTGACGCATAGTAAGCGTGCGACGGGCAGCCTCACGAATCAAAGCAAACGCTTCAGGAAGCGCTCCATCAACCGTAACACCCCCTTCAATGATCCGGGTACGCAATGCACTACTACGCTCCCGCAATGCATCCACAGAAAGCTGTTTTACGTCTCCCTCCCATTCGGCGACCTCGGCGACTATAGGGTCGAAGTCGTATTTTCCAAAAATTGTTTTCAAAAAGTCGAACATAAATGCGTTTACTATTATTCTCGTCCACCGATTGACGGAGGAATCTATACATGCGTATCTTTCTTATGCGGAAATGAATACAGGAAGCATTAACTGCTCCCCGCATTTCGCCTACGAGCTATATTACTTACACTTCCCCTCGCTGGGCGTCGGAGATGGGCTTTTCGACATGCAGATCTTTAAATTTTTGGATCTCTGCTTTGAGAATATCCTTCACTTCATCGATCGTCGCATACATCTCTTCCCCATCACGCGATGCGCGAATCACTTCCCCTGCGATCTGCAAATTGACTTCAACACTAAAGACATCCCCGTGACGATGGTGCTGTGTAGTGCGCGCAAGCTCGACACGCGCGACAGCAGAACCCTCCTCCTCAAAACGTCCAATGTATTTTTCCAATCCCCCGATACGCTCCTCGACATACTGAGTCAATGCCTCAGTAAGCTCGACCTGCGTTGTTTTTATAATGATTTGCATGCAATTGACAAAACGATCGAATTAGGACGAAGTACATGCGCATGCCGACTAGCATCGCCACATGACTCCCAAAATACGAAGGTTTTGATGGTTAATTCCCCTTTCCTATATATCAGAATACTACCATAAAAAAACCGCCCTGGAAAGACTCCAGGGCGATCTTTAAAAAGATTTATTTCTTCTTTGCAACTTTCTTGGCAACTTTCTTTTTAGCTACCTTCTTAACGGCCTTCTTCACTACCTTCTTAACGGCCTTCTTCACTGCCTTTTTGGCTACCTTCTTAACGGCCTTCTTCACTGCCTTTTTGGCGGCTTTCTTTACTGCCATAGTGATGTTGTAATTTCATGAATGCATCGAGATGCATAAATGAAAAATATTATTTGTTTTTATATTCAAAATAAATTTGTCGACCAATCAAATATATTTTAAATCGATGACCAAGCAATAAAAAAAATAAATAAAAGATAAAAATATTTTTTACTTTTGTTTATTTATTTTTCTTATACTTTAATTTTGTAATAAAAAAAATATTTTTACAATGTGGATAACTCAAATTTTTCAAAAAATTATTTTTATATTTTATTTTTAATTATTTTTTTTAAAAAAATAAAAAAATTCATGCAACGCATGAATTTTTTTCGTTATTTATTTTTAAATACGATAAATTTATATCCCACGAAATTCCATAGGAGGCCTAGTACTGTTCCTGTTAATGCGCCAATCGATCCCGCTTGCCCAGAAGTCAAACCTTCTAAGCCCAAGGCAAATACAAATGCAACGGAAGATACGGCAACATTGATAACGAACCCAACGATACTAATAATGAAGAACTGAAGATATTCAGCCTTTGTCTTCTGTGCGACACCGACGGCAAACGTCCAATACTTGTTCCATAGATAGCTATTGATATTCGCAACCACAAAGGAGATTGCCTTATACATAGTATAGATCGTAACCGTCCACGTGCCGATCATTCCAATGATATAATCCGACTCAACCCCATAGCGCGAATTGACAAAGGAAGCGATTGCCGCAAGGACACCAAGATCGACAAGTGTGTTTAATATACCAATAACACCAAACTTGCCGATCTGCCATACGGCAGGGATCTTCTTACCAAGCAAAGCTGCCACGTATAATCCCAACGGAGTACCCAGTAAAAAGAAAGGGATAATGAATATACGAATGGAATTATACAGCGATACGGTCAGCCCGGCAGACAGGGCAGGCATAGCGAGCAATCCGATAAGTAATCCTGCCACAACGCCAAGCAAATAATCTTTCTTTGTCATGATGTAATAAATGTAATGATTGTTTCAATGAGTTCAGGATGATGGGTTAGTATTGTGCTACCATGTCCTCCGGTTTCAACTAACTCCTTTTGTGCGATTACGCCATGCGGAATAGAACCCCATAGCGTTGTAATATCGGCAGCATTATCGATGACGCGATCATCATCATGCGATCCAATGATGAGGAGCTGTTTATCTTCGGTTAGTGCTTCGATAAGCGGCTTCGCCAAGATGCCATGGTAATCAAGCCCGGGAGAAAGCAACACGCATTTTTTGAGATCGCGATGGCGTACAACATATTGTAAGGCCAGGTTTGCGCCGATCGATGCTCCGATAAGGATAATTCGCTCACGTCGGGCACCGATCGCAGTAAGTAAGTCGATGGCCGCATCAATATCGCGAACACTATCCTGATGCTCGGCATCGCTAAATTCCATAAATCCTTGAGGGCCTCCGTCCGAAGACCCGTGACCGCGCAAATCGATCGCAATCCCCGCATACCCATACTGCTGCAACTGATCGGCTAACACGTTCCACGATTCCTTGGTCGCGGGCATCATATGCAAGAAAACAACCCAACCTTTTGGGTTGGGATATTTTTTACGATCGACCGGAAAATAATTCGCGGTGAGTTTTACGACATCGGAAGTAGTGAGATGCAATAATTCCATAAATGATGGGTTATCCGTTAAAACATACCCGTCATGCCGACAATGGTAATAATACCGACAATAATGACAACTGCCTTCTGGAAATTCTTTGAGATTTTCATAAACAAAACAATGTTATATTTTTATATTTTATATTAAAACTTAACTGCGACAGGTTCTCTTGCTGCCTCACTATCAAGCTGGAAGAATTCTTCCTTAATAAAATGAAACAGCCCGGCGATAAGGTTAGTCGGGAACACATGGATTCGAGTATTGTAGTCCAGGACGTTTCCATTATAGAATCGACGCGCAGCTTGAATCTTATTTTCCGTATCGGACAATTCACGCTGCAACTCCATGAAATTCGTATTGGCCTTCAACTCAGGATAGTTTTCCGAAACAGCAAACAATGTCTTTAGCGTTGAAGTCAATTCCCCTTCGGCGGCTCCCTTCTCGGTATGTCCTTGCGCGGACAACGACTGCGCACGCGCCTGGGTAACCTTCTCAAACACATCCTTTTCATGAGTCATATACCCTTTTACGGTATCAACAAGGTTAGGAATAAGGTCATACCGACGCTTCAACTGCACTTCAATATCCGACCATGCCTCTCGTACACGAAATCGGCTACGAATAAGGCCGTTAAATATGGTGATCACCCAAATAGCAAGCAGGGCGACGAGAAACAGGATAACATTAGTGGTGGTAAACATAGATAAATTATATATGATTATTAATTGGTTCTATTGTATCAGGTTATTTAATCTTTGATAACATGGTACGAACCTGTGGCAACGCTGCTTCCATGGCATCCTGTCCTCGAGCAATCAGATCCTTCGCATGAAGGAATTCTTCCCATCCGACAAGCACCTTTTTATCAAATTGAGGAGAAACAACAATGTCAGCCGCCTGCGCCTGGGTTGCGCCGAGATTGTTGCGTAGGATCTCCATAGTCATATCTGCAATCATCATAAGATTCGGATTATCAGTATGATCGCCATGCAGACACGGCGTATCCAGATTAACGGCAATAACGATGTCCGCACCCATGGAACGCACTAATTCAACCGGAACAGGCATGACCAATCCCCCATCGACAAGCGTACGGGAGCCCTGAATGACCGGCTCAAAAACAAGTGGGACGGACATACTCGCGCGAAGCGCAATTGTAACATCCCCGCTTTGCATAACAACGGCTTTTCCGGTACGAATATCAGTCGCAACAGCGGCAAACGGAATATGTAAGTCTTCGAACCTGGCACCATCAAGCTCCTGGCGTAAAAGACGCTCTATGGCATCCCCACTCAAAATACCCCCTTTGGCAGAAAGATCGAGGATAAAATGGGAAATACGAGCGAGATCACTCGTCAATGCGAAACGCTCAACGGCATCGATGTCTTTGTGTACGGCATAGAGACCACCAACGACCGCCCCGATACTTGAACCTGCAATATAATCAATGGGAATATCATTTTCAAGCAGCGTCTTGATGATACCGATATGAACAAGCCCATGCGCCCCGCCACTCCCCAATGCGAGACCGATTGTAGGTTTCTTTTTTTGTAAAAACAGTTTCATAAAATTGATTATGCGTTTTGTGAGCGATAGGTTTGTTCAAATTGCCTAAGCCCCTCCATTTGTACATCTTGCAGATGGATTTCTGGACGCTTTTGCTTGATTAATGCAACTGCATCATCGGCAGATAACCCGGTCGTGACGAGATATGCGGCAACCATGACTGGAGATCTTCCGTGTCCGTTCTTGCAGTGAACATAAATCTTACGGCCCGACTGAACGGCAGTTTTGATAAATGACACACCCATCGAAAATTGCTGCGGAGTCGGAGCATGCATATCAGGCACGGGTAGCCATAAGTATGCCGCACCACCGGTTGGCGCATCGACTCGCTCGACTTCAAGGCTAAGATCATACGTAACCCCCTTCTTGAGTAACTCCGGGTCAAAATGAGTTTCGCAACAAAAATTCGTTCCAATATAGATCTGGTCTGTGATCTGTGAATATTCCATTGATGTATGCATGGTTATAGTATATCACAAAACAACCCTGTGCTCATCGCATACGGCTGTCCCGTTTGCGTCGACTCGAGCGCAGCGCAAATCGATGCGCTTCGTCCCGAACACGCAATAGGACTGGCTTCAAGGTCTCCGCAAGGGCCCGTACAGACTGCTTGGTGCCAAGCGGAAACACCAGAGCATCTCCACTGTATTTCGAAATACCCACCATAGGCACTGTAATATTATATGTGCGGAAAACGCCCGCGATATGGTCCACCTGAGGTCGCCCCCCGTCAATCATGATTAGATCGGGCAGATCCCATTCATCATGACGAAATCGTCGGGTTACCACTTCCTCCAATGCATGCAGGTCATCGCTCGCCGCCGCATCCCTGACGGCAAACAAGCGATACTGCTCTTTATCCGCTTCTCCATCGGTAAACACAACCATAGATCCGTAGGTTTCTTTGCCTGTAAGATGGGAGATGTCATATCCTTCAATACGATGCGCTCCAGGCACTTCCTGTACCAGCTCATCCCGCGTGATTAATGAAACATCTTGAATATGTCGCAGACTTACAGCCTTTTCTGGGTACTCCTTGGCAAGTCGTTTGAGGAGTAATTCTTTCTTCCCGCTCAAGAGCAGTATAACGCTCTTGATGTTCTTCTGATAATCCTTCTTTGTAATGGCGCCAACACAAATACCCGGGCACAATCCGATTTGATGGTCGAAGCAAGGCTTGCCAACATTAGGCACGCACGTACTATACGGGAAGATGCGACGGATAATCTTCAGAGCATTTTTGATCAATGTTATGCTCTGATACGGACCAAAGATATCTGCCTTGATCGCGGAAAACTTTTCCAATTCGCGATGGCGCACGACAAGCGGCTTCGGATAATCCGTTTTTGGAATAACGATGTACAAAAACGAACGATTGTCCTTGTCTTTGACGTTATATTTAGGCCAATACTTCTTGATGAGATTAGCCTCAAGAATGATCGCCTCAAGTACCGTATCGGTCTGTTCATAGCGGATATCAGCGGCAAGCGACACCATCTCTGCGATGCGCGCATCGATCCGATTGGTAAAATAATTACTCACCCGTTTCCGCAGCGATGTAGCCCTGCCGATATATAAAATCCCCCCTTGTGCATCAAGGAATCGGTATACCCCAGAACTATCGGGGAACGATTTTACGTGATCGGATAAAATTGACATTTTTATGAAAATAGTATATTATACATTTAGATCAAATACAACTTACTCAGGAGGCAAAAATGAAACAAAAAATGCAACTATGCATTAGTCCGGAAGAAACCATCACGGGATTCAACTACGCATTCACTGCGGCGCTCCTACAGAAACTGAAGGGGCTCAGCGCGAGCAACCGGGTGTGGGAAAGCCCTGACGATGGTCACCATGCCTGCGTCACCGACATGGCGGCAAGCGTCATCTCCTATCTCAGCAAGCAGACCAGCTTCCAGCCGCATGACCTGGACGGGATTCAAGGAGGATCCCGCATCATACGCGAAAACCTAGAGGGTCTCATCGAACATACCGAGGAGTTCCTCTCCATCTTCGAAACGTCGCGGTAATTCACTCCTACACTCGCAAGCTATCCAAGCCGGGCAATTATGCCCGGCTTTTTTTAAGAAATAAAGTTGACACAAGAAATGGTATGTGATATAAAAAAAATCAGCTATTCTACTATATCGCATAACGGAGGACACAGATGAAGTGGGAAATGAAGCAAGCGATGTTTTGCACGGGCGTACTGATGATGGGCGTTATACAAGTACTATTTAGTATGGGCCTTATCTCGGGGGTACTCACGTTGAAAGATGTGCCTGCACAATATTCACTGTGGTCCAGCGCAGTCCTCTGGATGATCTTTCTCATCTACGGATGGTTCGCACTTGCCGAGAATATCGCGAATATCGCGCCGGTGGTTATCGTCACGCTGATTGGTGCAATGCCGATTCTCTGCGCGCTCGTACACATCCCGATTCTCTGGGAGATCGGCAACATGGCAAATGGCTTCCTGTGGTACGCGATACTCCACGTTGTCTACAGGAAGATCCTCGCGATATGAAGAGGATCATCCACCCATCGCAAAGCCGGGCATTATGCCCGGCTTTTTTACGCATAAATTGACATTTTTATAAAAAAACAATATAAAAATAAAAGTAACTATATAGCGCGCAATGCAAGGAGGCCCATATGGCAGGCAAAGGAACAACGGGTAAGATCAGCATTGCTGCACTCTTCATCAGTATAGCGATGACATTCGCAGAATTAGGGATCATGCTCGAAGTAGTAAATAGCGAGACACGCACGCTATTAATTGTCGGATGGCTGAGCATTGCGTATTGGCTGACGCTCATGGCCTTTGTCTGGAAAGGATTTGCCAAAAACGAATACAAGCTGGATTTCGCACTCATGATAACAGCGGCCTGCTGTGTATCACTCGTATATGCGGCGATCGGGATCCCTCTCTTGTTCGAATACGCGCACCTGCTCAATGCACTCATATGGGCAGTGATGGCGATCGGCATTTACAAGGATATTCCCACTCCACACAAAAACGAACTACCAACCGACACGCACTAAAACACAAAGCCGAGCTCCAAGCCCGGCTTTTTTATTCCCAATACCAATATTCCGTCATCGAATGACGGAATATTATATTTCCAACAAAACATCTTGGATATCCCCGACACTAATATCCCTCACCCATCGATCAAGTGCCCGCGCATACCCCTCATGCCCTCCAAAAAACTCAAGCAGGAAATCCCGCTGTGTGACCGAAGGGAAATTTTTCTTGCCAAGATAATCCAGATGACTCGACCAACGATACTGCTCAAGATAGTGCATTGCATCGGCATGGTTATGTACTGCGTGATCCCGCCATCCATAGTCGAACATGTCTAATGGATTCAAGTGAATATAGTATGGCAGATGAATAAAGTGTGCTTGCGCCGCCACTGGAACTGATTTATATCTTCCTTCAAACAATGTCCCCTTCCGCTCATACCGCTCATTGAAATACCGCGAGTACCCCATGTTCAACTTCTTCATAAACTTTGGAATCCCTCCCTCAACCACAGGACTAAGTAGTAAATGGTAGTGATTGGGCATTAAACAAAATGCATGAACATGCACTAATGACTGCCTCTCTTCTAATTTTCCGTCATCGAATGACGGAAAATTAGCTTTAATAAAAAGCTTCCTGCTATTTCTTATGTAATCAGCGGATTCGACGTCATTAAATTCGTAGAGATCATGGACGAATCGAAAATGGTCCTGATCATCTATAAAAATTTTCTTCTTATCAACCCCCCTATTTAATACATGATATAAATCAGCCATATATTACAGTATAGCATGGATTTTCCGTCATTCGATGACGGAAAAATAAATGTCGCGTTTTGGACAGCGATGTCGCTATGCGCCGACGCAAGACATCCTTAAATGATCGTAAAGCCGGGCATTATGCCCGGCTTTTTTTACATGTACGTCATCGCAAGACGTACATGCGTGAATGTGGATAGTATATTACGTTTAGCGTCGATGCGGGGTAAATTTGGAATGACGCACCCGAAGAAAATTGAGCAGAATGGAAGCGATCGCTCCAAAAATGAACGTCCATTGCAGAGGCATGAATAACGTCATTACGAGAATAATGCTAATCATGGCAACACGCCCCATATTGATGGCCATTTCATATAATACCGTATGTTCATCAATATAATGTCCACGATCAGCAACCAGCTCATATGTCATCGCCGCAAATGGTATGCGCATCATGATCTTAGTCAACTTATGATAGGCATCGACGACGAATATCTGAAGTGCCGTAATGACAAAGATTTTCAACAACCAGGCAAGCGATGCAAAGAAACTACCATACCGCAAGATGCGCTCCTGCGTCGCTCGTTCGTTTGAATGTCGCCCAACAAACAATTGCAGTACGATTGTGCTGCCAACCACGATGGTCGAGATAATACCGATCTGCAAAATATTCCCCTTAAGCAGCTCGTAGATAACAATCGGCCACACAATAAACCCAACAACTTCTTCAGCTCCGTCAGCCATAAATGCCAGCGTAATTCCCCGATGCTTTTTGGCGAAAAGCTGGCGCACGGTTTGCCGGTACGTCCAAGTGAATTTCTCCCTTATCTCAGGGATAAAATGATATGGGATCAGCGACAACAAGAAGATCATTGTCGCAATAATAAACAGGACGCCAAAGCCATATTGCGTAATAATAAATCCCGCAAGTAACGGAGTCACAACGCCAATAATATTGAGCGTTGCCTCGAATACGCCAATCTCGGAGCCACGTTTGTTCGCATCTGAAAATTCCGCAAAATCAACATGATACGGAAGCCAGAACAACAAACGATAGATTGTCGTCGCCAGGATTTGGACGGGTATCAAATACCAGGCATTTGCGGGAGTGACAAAATAGAGCAGCACAAAGGTGCTGGCACCGAAGAACGTACTCAAACGCAATGACCGATTAAATCCGTGATGGTTCAAAAAGAATGCGCCGAACGGAATGGAAAATCCGTACAATAAATATCCTACTAAAAAATAAAGTGCGACAAAATTAAAATCCCCTCCATAGAGCTTATAGAGGAATATCGGCAGAAACATGCCGAATAAACTAATGGCGATGTTCGAAATGGTCTTGCCGGTATAAAGCGCGACAAATCCTTGCGTCACATTGCTTTCGAGATACCGTTTCTTGAGTGATGCGATCATAGGGTTATGATAGCATATCACGGCCTTATTTCAGAAAATGTTTGAGATAACTCCCCGTAATACTATGTGTATTGTCCGCAACCTCCTCCGGGGTTCCCTTTGCAACGATAGCTCCACCACGCGCACCACCCTCGGGGCCGAGATCTATGACATAATCTGCCGACTTGATGAGGTGCATATTATGCTCGATGACTACGACAGAATGCCCCTTATCAACCAACTTATTCAAGACGGTCAATAATAATTCAACATCGTAATAATGCAATCCGACGGTTGGTTCATCCAAAAGATACAGTACGCGCTTGCCGAGCGGATGGGTCAACTCACGAGCCAGCTTAATGCGCTGCGCTTCCCCTCCCGAAAGAGTTGTCGCGCTCTGACCAAGTTGCAGATACCCAAGTCCAACAGACTGAAGAATCTTCAACTTATCGGTAATCTGCCAAATGCCGTCAAAAAATTCCACACCTTCGTCGATCGTCATGGCAAGCACATCGCTGATGTTCTTTTTATTGTGCTTCACCTGCAACGTTTCCCGATTGTATCGCTTGCCATGACAAACCTCGCACTCAACCAAGACAGGCGGCAAAAAGTGCATCTCGATAAGATTATGCCCGGCACCCTGGCATGATTCACATCGCCCTCCGGCAACATTGAATGAAAAACGTGAAGCCGTATATGCCCGTTCGCGCGCTTCGGGCAGCTGCGCATAGAATTCACGAATTGGAGTCAGGATGCCGGTATACGTCGCAGGATTCGAACGGGGCGTGCGTCCGATTGGCGCTTGGTCAACGGCAACAACCCGATCAATATAATCAGAGCCGGTGATGTCGGCAACGCCGGTAAGCGGCTCATCCATACGCGCCTTCAACAGATTAAGATTTTCATACAACGCATCCTGAATAAGCGTTGACTTCCCGCTTCCCGAAACACCGGTCACGCAAACAAATTTACGAAGCGGAATATCCACGTTCACGTTCTTGAGGTTATGCGCAGTTGCGCCAATAATAGAAAGCTTCTCGGTCGTCTTGTCCCGGCGCTGTGGTACTGCAATCTTCCGCTCCTCACGCAGATACTGTACGGTCATCGAATTCATGTCCCCCGGATTTTTAAGTAGTGTTGCCGTCTCTCCTTGTGCAACGATCTCCCCGCCGTGCTTTCCAGCAAACGGCCCGAAGTCGACAAGATAGTCCGACTCCAGAATAGTTAGTTCATCGTGCTCCACGATGATCACGGTATTGTTTTGCGCCTTGAGCTTTTTTAAAATACCCACTAATCGATCGGTATCACGTTCATGTAAACCGATTGTAGGCTCATCAAGGACATACAATGTATTGGAAAGTTGGGAACCGATCTGGGAAGAAAGCCTGATACGCTGAGCCTCACCACCGGAAAGTGTTTCCGCTTCACGAGTCATAGTCAAATAATCAAGTCCCACTTCGAGCAAGAATTGCAGCCGATCCTTTACCTCCTTAACCACGTTTGCCGCGATGGTGATCTCGCGCTCGGTCATCTTTTTTTCATACTCCGCAAAAAACGCATGTGAATCCGCGTTAGTCATCGAAGCAACTTCGTAGATGTTCTTTCCATTGATGCGAATAGATAGTGCCTCCGGCCGCAACCGTTTACCTTTACAGTCAGGGCAAACGGTCTTCAAAAAAAGATCAGTCTTCCCTAGACCCGAGCAGGTTTCGCACATACCATGCGGGCTATTGAACGAAAATAATCGAGGCTCAATATCCGGAAAGACAAAATTATCGACTGGGCAGGTCCATTTTGAAGAAAGCATAAACTCATCGGGAGTATCGGACTGCTCGCCCATCAACACCGTCACTAATCCCTTACTCTGATCGAGCGCGCCCTCGACCGCTTCATGCAAACGGGATATATCGGTTATAAGAATCTTGTCGATGACCAGATCGATAGAATGTTCCTTATAGCGGGAAAGTTCAATCTTATCATGCAACGAGTGCATGACGCCGTCAACGCGCACCTGTGCATAACCAAGCCCGAGATAATCATACAGCTGCTGATAGTACTCCCCTTTGCGTCCACGCACCACAGGAGACATAACTGTGACCACGCTCTGCTTCGCCTTCTTGGCGCGACCAACAATGATATCGATCATTTCATCGACGGACAATTTTTCAATTTTGGTATCGTCATGCGGACAATGCACATCCCCTAAACGCGCAAATAAAATGCGCAAATAGTCATAGATCTCGGTCAACGTTCCTACGGTAGATCGCGGATTATGCGAAAGTGCTCGCTGATCGATGGCAATGGCCGGAGAAAGACCGACGATCTCGTCAACATCGGCGCGCTCCATCTGTCCTAAAAATTGTCGCGCATACGGAGACAATGACTCAATATATCGGCGTTGCCCTTCGGCAAAGATGGTGTCAAAAGCAAGCGACGATTTGCCGCTTCCCGAAACACCGGTAAATACCACAAGTTTATTCTTGGGTATTTCCAGATCGATATTTTTCAGGTTATGCACCCGAGCTCCTTTTATACTGATTTTATCTTCCATGGTAGGTAAGTGATTAGTTATGACACTAGAGATACGGTTTGTCAACCATCCACAGAGCCGCTAAAATCCAGCATACGCTCAATCGTCTTGATGATCGTTTTTGGCGTAATGCCATGCTTCTTGTTGTATGCCTCCTGCAATTTCCTTCGTTTATTGACAATGTCCATAGCTCGTTGCATCGAGCCGGTAACCTTGTCTGCATACAGAATAACCGTACCGCTCACATTGCGCGCGGCGCGTCCCATTGTCTGGATAAGTGATGTTTCACTACGCAGAAATCCTTCACGATCTGCATCAAGGATGGCGACTAAGGTAACCTCGGGAAGATCTAATCCTTCACGCAACAGATTCACGCCGATCAATACATCAAATTCTCCTCTTCGAAAATCCATCAATATCTCGGTTCGCTCCAATGTCTTAACCTCGGAGTGGATATAGCGTGATTTAAACCCTTCATTTGTTAAATGATCATTAAGATCTTCCGCTTGCTTTTTAGTGAGCGTAATCACAAGGCCGCGTTCGCCTCTATTTACAACGCCATACAGCTCCTCGATGACATCGGTGATCTGACTACGATTCTTTTCCTTGTCGAACACAGGCCGTACTTCAATCGGTGGATCGATCAATCCGGTCGGGCGGATGACCTGCTCGGCGACGATTTTTGAATGCTCTAATTCCCAATCACCCGGCGTGGCAGATACAAAAACCGTCTGCCCGATACGTTTTTCAAATTCATCAAATTTGAGTGGTCGATTATCCATGGCGGACGGCAAACGCCATCCATACTTTACCAATGTGTCTTTACGACTTCGATCTCCCGCATACATGCCCCGCGCTTGCGGTACGCCAATATGCGATTCATCCATGACAAGTAAATAATCAGGCTTGCCATCCTTCTTCGGAAAATAATCAAGCAAGGTATCGGGTGCTTCTCCCGCAAGCTTGCCACTCAGGTGGCGCGAATAGTTCTCAACACCATGACAAAAACCAAGACTCTTAAGCATTTCCATATCGTAACGCACGCGGCGCTCAAGCCGCTCAGCCTCGAGATACAGCTTATTCTTGTTGAAATATTCCAATCGATCCTCTAACTCGACGCGAATATCCTGTACAGCGCGGGCAATCTCAGGCGCACTGGAAATAAAGTGTTTCGGAGGAAAAAGCGCGATATCCTGTGGATGATCGATCATGGTCCGCGTCATTGGGTCGATGATTGCAATATCCTTAATGGTCTGGTCCGCCCCCAATTCGATAGAATAGGACATCGTCTCAGATGCGGGCAAGATCTCAAATACATCTCCACGCACACGGAATTCTCCGCGTTTCAGCACTCCTGGCGTACGGGTAAATTGAATCTTGATCAACTGCCCGATCAGATCGCTGCGAGTAATAGACTGCCCAACAGATAAATGAATGGCAGACGCAAAATAATTCAAGGGAACGCCGAGTCCGTAAATACATGAGATAGATGCTACCACGATAACATCTTTGCGGGTCAACAGTGCCGAAGTAGCCTGATGACGCAATCGATCGATTTCCTGATTGATCATTGCCTCCTTCTCGATATAGGTATCGGTACCTGGCATATATGCCTCGGGCTGATAGTAATCATAGTACGAAACAAAATAATTAACCGAATGATTGGGGAAAAAATTCTTGTACTCACGATAGAGCTGGGCAGCGAGGGCCTTATTTGGCGCAATCACAAGAACCGGCTTGTTGTAATGTTGAATCAGATTAGCGACCGTGAAGGTCTTCCCTGAACCGGTAACCCCCAAAAGGGTCTGATACCGATCACCCCGATCCAAACCGGCGATCAATTGCTTGATCGCTTCCGGTTGGTCCCCTGACGGCTTATATTCAGATGTGAGTTTAAAGATTCCCATAGCGCACTATATATAGAACATTCTACCATGAAACGCAAGGTAGTGGAGTATACAAAAAAATGGCCCCTTTACAGGTGAGCCATTCAAAAAGCCAGTGTAAGCCACACGATCATGCCGATCGAAAGCAAAAAAGTAGCAATGAGCGCATAGTAGCAGCGCCGAATGAATGCGAGTCCTTCGCGGCGATGGGATTGGGCCGCAGGATTCAAATGATATGAATATCCCCATACATCGCGTTGCTCAGCAATCTCCTCGTCTGTTAGATCAAATCGCAATAGTAGCATAACACCTCCATAGACGCTTATCATAAAGATACTATCGGTAGTATACGGGATACGCAAAACAGGGTCAATCACGGGTGCCTACATATGAAGCAATGATGGCTGCAGTTTCTCCACGGAACGTCAACGCGCCAAAAGAAACAATAGAACAACCCGCCACACGCGCCTTTTCCGTCTCATCCTCCGTCCACCCACCCTCAGGTCCGACGAACATGCCACGACGCATATACCCATGCAATGAAACATCTGTAACAGGAGTATCGCTTAGATCAAAAAAGAGATTAATGTCATTCCGCTTTGCATCGGCCAACGCGAACTCCAGGGTCATAGGGGTATGCAGTACTGGGACGCGAGCGCGACCAGACTGCTCGACAGCTTCCGCAATAATCTTACGAAGACGTTCTTCTTTGATGTCTAGCTTGATTGTACGTTGAGTGAGTACCGGAACGATCTCTGCTATCCCGATCTCGGTCGCTTTTTGCACGACCAGTTCAAAATTCTCGCGCTTAAAAATGGCGCAATACAAGACACCTGTAACAACAGGGTCATTCGTGTTAACGAGCCGCTCAATGACCGCCACAGCAAGTGCGTTCTTTTGTCGATCGGTTATCTCAACGATGCATTCATTGCCATTCCCGTCGCCCAATATGAGCCGATCACCAACGCCAAGACGCAGTACACGCAAGATCTGATTGACGACATCAGGATCAACGAGTAATAGGGATGATTGGGCGCAATCAAAATCGCCGATAAATCGATGTAATCGCATAATAAAGTCACTATACTACAAATAATGAATGCTTTCAAAAAAAAATAGGCGGGATACTCTCCCGCCTATCATCATCGTGCATGCGCCGGATCATCGACTGTCGACAACCGTGCTATGATCGCCGACTACATCCTCAAGATCCCTGACGTAGCTAATGGCAATCCTCTCACCAGCCTTGAACTTCGGTTCAATGAGGTCGCACAGCGCAACAACGTCCGTATTGTGCATGCGGATACATCCCATGCTCGCTCGTGTCCCAATGGAATCGGGCTTGTTGGTGCCATGCACCTTACTGAGCTGCTCGGCTCCTGGCGTAAAAAACCGGAAGGAAAACTTGGCAAGCCCCATAGGATTGTGGGGTCCAGGAGGCACTCGTGCAGGCAAAACCTTCTTCTGAGTCTTGAGCACATGAGCCTTTACTCCCGGAGGTGGAAACCACCATGGATTGCGGTCGATGGCAATCACATTGCCTTCAACAGGCAGTGCCGGTGTGCGCTGCGGTAGTGCGACCGGAGCCATGAAAACCTCGTCGCCATTGCGATCAAAAACATGCAACGTGAAATCGGAGAATGAAACCACAATCTCGTACGTCGGCTGCTTGCTAGCGACCGATCCCGCCTGCGATGAAGTCGCGATGAGCATCATCCAGAACAGCGCCAAAACAACAATTGCAATTCGAATCACCATACTCCCACCCCCTTTTGGAATGAATTTGTACTAAAGATATTTAACAATAAGATGAGGCATAAGTCAAGAAATTGCGTCCGAAAATCCCCGCTTTAGCGGGGATTGTAATGGTTGTGCAAATCGTTTATTTGATCAGAGCTTCTTCCTCCTTTTGTCGGACAAAGAAGTGGTAAATACCGAATCCGATCAAGAGACCGAGTACGAGATCAACAAACCAATTATTTAATAACGTACCGAATACGCCAAAGAGCGAAGCTAATCCCGCAGAACCTACTTCGACCATGACGGTCAAATAGGCACTCGTAGATTGGAACTGCTTCTTTGCATCGGTATAGTTTAATGTCGCACTGAACATCAATGCGCTATCCGCATCGACAGCAGTATCGATAGTTGCTTTAATCGTGATGACCCCCTGGCTATGACCCTTGATTGTACCCAAGTCGAAGGTGAGTTCATTATCTTCAACAAAACTCGGCTTCATCGTAGCGCTGTCATATTCCACCTCACTAGGAAGAAGAATCTTCACGGTTGCTCCAGTGATCGCACTTGCTCCTTCATTGCGATATTGAATAGAATACTTAACAGCATCCCCTGCTCGCGGATCGCTCTTGTCAATCGAGGGAGTTAAAATGACGGTCTGTTCAACCGCAGATGATCCCGTAATCTGTTGGACGACCACGCGCGGCTCGGTAGTCTTATTATTCACGACGACCGGAACGATAGTTTGCGCCGAGGTTGTAAATGTAAGAATAGTTCCGTACGTCGTCCCATAGGCATTCTGTGCAACAGCCCGATAATAGTAATCGGTCCCAGGCAACAATCCACTCAACACAGCGGAATAACTATCTGAATAGTTTGCCATACCGACAGGCTGGATCATGGTCCGGCTACCCAACGAAGCAGTAACACCCCACTCAAACCATGCGGTAGTAAGTGATCCATTAGGATTAACATTACCGTTGATCAATGCGGAATTACGAAAAACAGATTGCACGGCCCGGCTCGTAACATAAGGAGCCTTGCTTGCATTATTGATCGAAGAACCGCTTGTAGTAAAGGTTAGAATGGTCCCATAGTTTGTCCCGTAAGAATTTTGCGCAACGGCTCGATAATAGTAGGCTGTGTTCGGTGCAAGATTATACACATTCGCCGTAATAGCAGAAGCGTAACTACTTGACCCAAGCGCCTGATACCCAATCGTATACCCCAATGACTGGCTTAGACCATATTCAAACCATGCATTGGTATAGTTACCATTTGGATTGACTGAACCGCTAAATGTTGCTGAGTTTACCCCTGAAGCCGAAACCGTATTAGTATAGGCAGTAGGAACAGAGCCATTATTGCCTCCTCCGTAGGACTGCTGTGTCATAACATTCAATGTATTCCCATACGTCGTCCCATAGGCATTTTGTGCGACAATGCGATAGTAATACGTTGTATTGGAAGACAGATTCGAAAGATATCCGGAAATAGTGGAGGCTGAATTCGCTAAACCAATAGTCTGATATCCGGTCGTGTTTCCAAAAGACTGCGTCGTTCCATATTCGAACCAAGCCGTAGTGGCAAGCCCATTCGGATTAGCAGCACCCTGTAACGTCGCGGAATTCTGTGCGACAGAATACGCCGAATGCGTTGTGGCATACGGTGCGCTGCCGGTGCCAGTCGTGGAACCCTGCGTTGTGAAGCTTAATATGTTTCCATACGTCGTCCCATAAGCATTTTGGGCGACAATACGATAATAATAGGTTGTATTCTGATTCAGATTGTAGAAGTACCCCACGGCATTCGTACTGGAATTGCCTAGGCCGATAACCTGATATCCGGTCGTGTTTCCAAAAGACTGCGTCGTTCCATATTCGAACCAAGCATTCGTATTTGCATTATTTGGATTGACGGTTCCTTGAACAGTCGCGCGATCCTGCTGAATAGCTGATGCGGTATTAGTCGAAACAAACGGAGCTGATCCGTTCTGTTGCGGCGGATTAACGGTATTCGAGCTCACCTGCGCACGGAATACGATGTATCCCTGTGCATCCCATCCACTAGCGATATCACCGATGATAAGGCCATTGGAAGAAACAATTTCACTGCCGTTCTGTCCGTTCGGCAATGTTTGAGAAACGGTTGACTGGTTCGGATACCATGCAACACTTCCCGGGATGAAAGTTAGTGTCTGATTTGACGACAGACTGACCGATGCAGTGCCGGCAACAGCAGATCCGTTATGTGCCCAAACATCTCCCTGAATGGACACATTGGTAAATGCTCCCGACGGAAGTTGCACGCGGATACGGGTGTTGCTTGCCGTATCGGATGCGGTGTTGTGGTAATACACGAGGAAGCTGACTACTTCGCCTTCGTTTGCGGATACGGAGTTGGACCAATTGGCGCTGCTGCCCGGATTGCGGGTGTAGTTTGAAACCTGCAACGTTGCATAATCGCGGCTGTCATTGTTGAAGGTCGCGGCAAAAACGTTAGCAAATGGAGCGACCACTCCTACGATTACCAGTAAGGCAAGGAATGCGATGGTTATTTTTTTGATGATGGTGGTCATATGGATATGATACTAATATTACTATTTCAAAATGGATAACTAAATCCATTCATCGTTACCGTCCCTGATCAAAATCTGAATATTGATCACTTATAAGTATTATATACTAAATCGTACTGTTTTGTCAATTAGTGTCCTAAAACGCATCTCTAAAATCCCCTCTTCACGCAAGCGCAAAAAAGAGCACTGATATGCTCTTTTTTGCGTTTGATTAGTATGAACTTGGCATAATGCTCGGTCCATTCACAACAGGAGGAACAGGTCCATCCGCCTTTGTTGTGAAATATATAGTAGAACCATACGTCGTTCCGTAAGAATTCTGGGCAACAACTCTATAATAATACAAGGTTCGCGGAGTTAGTCCGGTAAGCAAAAAAGTGAGCTCGACCGAGGCACTTCCAGAGCCGATCGATCGACTACCGTCAACACGACCGAACAATGCACTAGTCCCATATTCAAACCAAACGGCGGTATTTGCATTGTTCGGATTAACAGCCCCCGTTATCGTAGCAGATGATCCGGTAATATCATTTGTTCCATTAGTGACGGCAGTCGCCTGTGCACCGGCTACTAGCGTAGAAAATTGTAACGTAACTCCATGGGCTATCCCATGGGCATTGCGAGCAACGGCACGATAATGATATGTAGTATTAGGGGAAAGATTAGTAAGATATGCGGTAATATTAGAACCGGAAGCACTTGATCCAATCGTCTGCTCAGCAGTTATAGAGCCGAATGATGGTGCGGTACCATATTCGAACCAAGTCGACGTGTTTGCCCCATTTGCATCAATAAGTGCGGATATGGTAGCGGATCGCTGTGCAAGCGAACTTGCACTCTGTGTTGTAACGGTTGCCAACGATCCAGTAGGAGTCGAGCTCACCTGCGCGCGAAATACGATATATCCCTGTGCATCCCATCCACTAGCGATATCACCGATGATAAGGCCATTGGAAGAAACAATTTCACTGCCATTCTGTCCGTTTGGTAATGTCTGCGAAACGGTTGACTGGTTCGGATACCATACAACACTTCCCGGGATGAAAGTTAGTGTCTGATTTGACGACAGACTGACCGATGCAGTGCCGGCAACAGCAGATTCGTTATTTGCCCAAACATCTCCCTGGATGGACGAATTCGTAAACATTCCCGACGGAAGTTTCACGCGGATGCGGGTATTGTTTGCCGTATCGGATGCGGTGTTGTGGTAATACACGAGGAAGCTGACTACTTCGCCTTCGTTTGCGGATACGGAGTTGGACCAATTGGCGCTGCTGCCCGGATTGCGGGTGTAGTTTGAAACCTGCAACGTTGCATAATCGCGGCTGTCATTGTTGAAGGTCGCGGCAAGTGCGGTCGCGGACGGAGCGACCACTCCTACGATTACCAGTAAAACAAGAAATGCGCTGGATATTTTTTTGATGATAAATGTCATGATGATGATTTTTATTGATTAGCTTGCGAGGATGTTATTAAAACAATAATCGACCCCCTTTTAGCTAAAACAGCTCACCCGAGAGGAGCTGTTTTATGGGAAACATATTATTTTACCAATAGCACTTCATCTTTCTGTCGAACGAAGAAATGATAGATACCAAATCCGATGATCAATCCGAGGACCAGATCAATGAACCAGTTATCAAGCAACCCCCCGAAAACGCTCGAAAGTGATGCTAACCCGGCAGTTCCATCATTTACCAAGAATACAAGATAGGCGCTTACCGTTTGCATATCGCCACGTCCATTGGCGTAATCCAATAATGCATTGATCGAAAAAGAATCATTCGCACGCACCGCCTCGCTTATCATTAAAGTAATATCAATGGATCCGGATTCTCGGGCAGCAATAGTGCCGAGATTAAATGCGATTTGCCCATCAGTAACCGAGGTTGGATCGACGGAAGCTTCTCTATACACAATATCTTCCGGAAGAACGATACTCAATTGTGCATCGCGCAATGCCGTATTAGTTTTGTTTTTATAGATGATCGTATAGGTGATCGTGTCTCCAGCATTAGGCCGAACGACATCAATAGATGGATCAAGTATGATCAATGCATCATCCCCTATAGTGACCGCTTCCGAACGAACGGTTGCAGTACGTTGAACGATTGTGCGCGGAGCAATCTGCGCAACTACACCTCCCGATGTCGTAAAGCTAAGGATATGCCCGCGCGCCGTGCCATAGGAATTCTGAGCAGCAGCCCGATAATAATAGGTCGTACCTGCCTGCAAGCCGCTCAAAACGGAAGAATACGCGTTCGAGTACTGAGATTGCCCCATAGGCTGAACGATTGTCGTTCTACCAAGAGAAGGAGTCACACCATATTCAAACCATCCAGTAGTAAGTGTCCCGTTAGGGTTTATTGCCCCACGCAATAATACGCTTGAACGGGACACAGAAGAAGCTGCGCGTGTGGTGACATACGGACTACGCGCATTAGTCGAGGAATTGACTACTATCGACTGACTACCGGAACTCACCTGCGCGCGAAATACAATATATCCTTGCGCACCCCATCCTCCTGCAATATCTCCAATAAGAACACCATTGGAGGAGACGATTTCACTGCCGTTCTGTCCGTTCGGCAATGTTTGAGAAACGGTTGACTGGTTCGGATACCAACTCACGCTTCCTGGAATAAAAGTCAGCGTCTGATTTGACGACAGATTGATTGATGCGGAACCATTTACGGTAGAAGTAGTTAAGGAAAAAACCTCTCCAGTAACCGTACGGTTCGTAAATGCTCCCGACGGAAGTTGCACGCGGATACGGGTGTTGCTTGCCGTGTCGGATGCAGTGTTGTGGTAATACACCAGGAAGCTGACGACTTCGCCTGCGCTTGCGGATACGGAGTTAGACCAATTACTATTGCTGCCCGGGTTACGGGTGTAGTTTGAAACCTGCAACGTTGCATAATCGCGGCTGTCATTGTTAAATGTCGCCGCAAGTGCGGTCGCAGACGGAGCGGCCATTCCGGCAACCATAAACAATGCAAGGAATACGACCGTTATTTTTTTTATGATGGTGGTCATATGAATGATACTAAGCTGATAAAATAATATATGAATATGATTCATGCAAGTATATACACATGCATGCGGATGACGATAACACCCCTTTTGAAAGTCCCTATCTAATGATACGGTCCTTAAAAAGAAGCGTGAGGCAAGCGCAAGACTCGCCTCACGATAGAATAAATCAATTAAACGGAAGAAAGGTGGGTCCGGCAGGAGCGATAGGCGCGCCCCCGTTGAAGTAGGCCGGGCCGTTTGCCGGAAGCGGAGCGGGACCGCCACCGCCCGATGAAGGCGGAATGGAAGGTCCATTCGGAGGTGGAGGCGCGGGGCCACCTGAGGATGGCGACGCCGGCTGGTGATGTCGAACTTTCTCCTTGGTAAGTCCGTAGCCAAGAGCCCCAAAGCCGATGGCCTGGGCCGCTTCGCCAGAATCTACACATCCCCCATCGATCCAGCTGCCGATGAGCGTACCCCCGGCGCCAGCCACGGCGGCGATTCCCTTATTGCGGGTTAGAATACCTACACCCACTCCCAGAGCTCCGCCGATCACAGATCCCCAGCCGGACTTGCGTTCACGACAGGTCAGTTCACGCGTACGCGTGACCGGCGTCGAAACCCACCGCTTCTTCGGCGGTTGAGGGACCTGCACCAGCTTGAATGGCGCAACAGCCACCTTCTTTTCCACCGGTTGCTGTACAGCGCGTTCACGCCGTACTCGGACATAGATCGCGATGTGGTCGGGGTTGAGGACACTATTACCACACTCCTCGACCCAGGTAACCCGATAAAAATTAGGGTCACTGGTCGGTGCGGCGTATGTCCACGTCCCCGCGCGAAGCCATGCCTGCCAAAGCTTGTTGTTACGATCGTCGATGATCGCGAACGCATCTTTGGAAAGCACAATTCGGATCTCATCCGGCTTGGGCGCCCGGTTTGTATTGAAGGCATTCGGGCCTCCAATCCGGTGATACTTTCGGTCCTTTTTCGGCTCGGGAAATTCGGTAGGCATAATAGCCTGCGTCACGGTTTCTTTTACCGGTTGGACGACTTCAGCCTCTACGGGTACGAAGTCATCGTTTGGAACGATAGTCTGGATCGGAGGCTGTTGTTCTTCCACCTCCGTCCATACATAGTCCGTGTACGAGACCGTTTTGGGAACGCTTGCACATCCCCCACAAACGGCAGCCAATACCACGAGCAACATCCATCGCTTCATCTGAGCCCCCTATATTCCGTTAGTTAATTGGTTGAATAATTCTTGTGAAGTACCTCGTATTATTTAACATATTTTTATAAATATGTCAAGAAAAATAAAAAGGAGCTCGTCAACCAGACGGACTCCTTTTTAAGGTTTATGTAATACCTTGTAAGCGCCTAATAATTAATTCAAGCGTGCGTTTTGCCATAAGCTGCTGTTGAGGAGTTCCCTCTCCTGCGGCATGCCGCATTGTGGTTCGCATACCATCGATAAGTTCCGGGGATGACTTTGCCCCACCCGCAACTTTTTGACTATAGAAATTTTGCAGGTCTTCCGCAGTAATATTCCCCACCTTGTAATGCGTAATAATCTTTTGCACCGGCATCTTGCTGTTATAAATATCGTCTTCGAGTAATGCCAATCGATTCGAATCGATCATTTTTTCAACACCCGGAATGGCGTCCATAGGCTGTGGTTCGGTCGAAACATCTTCCAGTACCTGAGGTACGGTCGGTATATCCTCCACACCAATCGGCTTAGCTACAGAGATCGCTTCAGGCATAACATCCACATATGATGAATCAGGCAGTATGCCTCCTTCTTTAGTCACTTCGGATACCGGAAGCGTATCCCCGATAACTTCGCGCGCTTCAAGTACTTGTTCGGGTTCATTAGGTGATGTATTGCGAATTGCAGCCTTCATAAATGCATCTACATCCCCTTGCATTTCGGCATCGTCGGGATGCAACCCCCGAATATGCTCTGCAAGATCAATATGCTTTTTGAACTCAACCGCGCCATAGATCCCATCATGCGGAAGCGTTATCTCTTTACCCGGAACATCGCCCCTCCAGATCGCCCACGCTTCGTCACGCGAAGGGATTTGCTTTAGTAACGTCTCTACTTTTACTCTCTTGATCGCGCCATATTCCGCACCATCTAAACCGAATTGTCCATCGACAAACACCTCGACAGATGGACGCGGGGTACTGCCTAACAATGAAAGAATCCCCTCGCTCGGCTGCCTCCGGATCGTTTCAGCCGCATCCTCCTGTGGATTAGGAATTTCTTCCACAATGTTCTCGGAGGCAATATGTTCTTCGGACATCGGGATCGTCTGCGTACTGGCAGAAAGAAGCTCGTCAAGGATCTGTGGCTCGTTCGGGATATCAGCCGGCACTGCTTCTCGAGGAGCAATAACTTCTTTAAGCATCGTCCCTTTGGGCCGTGACTTGAGATATTCCGTATGCTCATCCATATGCATAAGCAGTTTTCCATCGCGCTCTTCGAGGAGAATCTTGCCCTTTGCGATCCGATGCATCATGTCGGCGTATCCTTTTTCGTCCGCCGAATAACCCAACTTCTTTAATTGTTCGAGTGTATCTGGATTGCTTAATTGCTGCTTTGCGAATTCCGTCCACGCATCATGAGCCTCACCGCCAATATCTTTAATTCCCAATCGCTCGACAATTTCCGGATGTTTCTTCAGCTCATCAATAAACGCACCTTCGGGCCCGCGCGTACCAATATCCAATACGATAGGACCACGCTCGTGTACCCCTGCGATGGCAATCTCATTGATATTTTTAAGTGCAGTAGTACGTAACGCATCCTGACCACCGAAAACAGCTGGGGTATTTTTCTGATGCGCGAGAACTTCCCACTGCGAAGCTCCTGCGCCCGCACTGGCGTGAGCCTCAGACGGGCTGACCAGATCACCGGCGGCATGGACAATTTCTTGCGCATACCGGCCGGCAGAAAAGAATCCAATACCCAACCCCGCACCATAGATCATTTGCTTGCGTAAATAATCCTTCTGTGCCTGGGAGATCTTTTCATTTTTTGATTGAGCAATGACGCGTAATGCTTGCTCGATATCTTTCTTAAATGTTTCCGGAGTAGTACCAAGTTCGGCATCGCGGACAGACAAAAACGCACTCGCTCGGGTAAGCGCATCACTCAAATGATATTGGTTGATGATACGATGATCCCGTCCACCAAAGTCGACCGCTCCTTTTCGTACCTTGCCTTCCGTATGCATTAATCGGACATCAAGCAGCGCAACAAGCTGTGCACGTTTTTCTTCATTACTTTCGCTCTCGATCTTTTTTAACAATGTATCGATCTTGTCCGCCATAGTACTGGCAGTTCCCATAACCGTCCTGGTGTCTCGCGAAATATCCCTTTTCCCTTTGCGTGCCGCCTGTTCGCGGTCGCGCAACATTTCAGCCGCACGCTTTCGCGCCATCCAGCCCCCCATACCAACGGCCGCAAGCGGAAGACCAACCGCGCCAAACAATCCGATCGCAGATGTTCGGGCCGCAACACCGGCACCAAAATAAATTCCTCGCTCGGTAGCAACATTCCCAATCACCTTCTTCCATAGCGTATCCGATTCGATCGATGCAATCTGCTTCTCCGCGTCAGGATGCGTGTTTAAAAACTGATTCAAACGAATTTTATGTTCCATGTCGGCAACAAACAAAAGTGTCTGCTCATCGCCAATGATTCCCTGCTCAGTTCTTAGAATATGTTCTTTTGCCTTTTCAAACTGCCCGGCAACCCGTTCATATTCTTGCTTCTGCAAAGAAGTTGCCGTTGCAAGGGACCATTCATAGGGAATCTTACCGTACAGAGTCGCAACCCGATTAAATTCCTTCGTCTCCTCCTTTTGACGCTCGGTCATCAACGGATGTGGCTCAACGTATTGAAGCTCCAACATGCCACCCTTCCCTTCAACCGCATCGAGCCCGGTACGCTTTGTTCCGTCGATAAGCTGTTTAAGTAATTCACCATGATATGCTAATCCTCCTTGTTTGATATCAAGGGCAGTCGACTGCTCATGCTTCGCGATCTGGTACTTCTTACTGACACCCTGCCAAACCCTTCCCAATAATTTTGACGTTAACAATGTCGCTTCCAAAATCGCTTTCTGATACCGATCCTGCGCTTCCTCTTGAATACGTCCAAGTGTTAGCTGCTGGAGATTCTCCGCCAACAATAGCCGCTGTCCATACGTCAACGTTTCGAATTCATCCTTAAGCTCCTGCGGAAGCTTTTTCAGGTTGATATTGAATGCTTCAAATTTCCCGTCAACATATTTTTCCTGGTATTCCTGTAACTCGATATGCTTTTTGGGTTCAGGCTCATTGACTGCAAGCACGGCTTCTTCTCGATTACGGGCAAGTTCGGCAAACGCCTTTTCGGCCTGCTCCCAATCCCATTTACGCATGAACTCCTCAGCCTCGGGAGACCACGGCTTGATACCCTTTTCGGCCAACATCGCATCGATCGTTTCCGTGGCATCACCCCGCATGCGTCCTTCAAAAACACGTTGAGCAATCTCTTTGATCTGTTGCTCCTCGCCTTCACGCGCCTCGCGAAGCTCGACTGTGGTCATCGTCCGTTCTTCTTGTAGTAGTCGTTGCTCACCTCCTTCAGTCCCTTGAGAATTGTGCGATTCATTTGCCGTCTTTCGGATACGGGTCTCTTCAAACGAATACACCGTTGCGCGATGCTTTGGTAGCTCGGCTCCCTGAGTTGCAGGATTTTTGCCATGCCATGCTTCATTGCGGATAATATCTTCCTCGGTGAATCCATGCGGAACAGCATCTTCCTTCTGCTTTTTATGCTTCTTATCGGGAATCAATAATTCAAGATGTGATTTTGGTGAGAGGTTCTTTTTTTCCATGGCGATTGACGAGTGTAAATATAATCAGGAAACGGTTAGCGGTGAGAAGCTGAATCCAAAATGTTCTTTCTTTGTATATTTTGTTTTTGAGATCTTATCGATGACGACGATACTACTGCCAACAGGGGCAACGATGCGTCCACCGATCTTAAGCTGACGCTTCCATGCGACTGGAACATCGCCCTCGGAACTCGCAGCGGCAATGATCTTATCGTAAGGGGCAGATTTTTTATATCCTTTAGTCCCATCACCCAATACAACAGTCACAACTCCCTGCCCGATGAATCCATATCGATCAAGGCTTGCTTCGGATGCAGTCTTCAGTTCAGGAATCCGTTCCACGGCAACAACCGAACCACGCGATGCTTCTCCATCGTCTCCTTCAGACGTTTTTTTACCGACAATCTGAGCAAGAATGGCAGCCTGCCATCCGGTACCCGAACCGATATCAAGAACTCGCTCTCCCGGTTTTACTTCCAGTAATTCAAGCATAAAAGCCACGGAAAGTGGCTGCGAAATGGTTTGATTAAAACCAATAGACAATGGTGTATTGGCGTATGCGTATTCCCGCTGATCCTCGGGGACAAAATCAGCGCGATCGATCTGCTCAAATGCCTCAATAATCTCGCCTGTCTTGAGGTAGCCGTCCTGAATCAATGCATCGGTAAGTTCGTGATATTGGGTTTCCATATCAGATGATAAGTCAGCGTGTATTGCGAAACAGGCGCAATGAAGTGAGCCCATAATATATGACTGACACTAATACTAAAGTATACACCAATTCCTGCGCGAACATAAGTGAGGTAATCGAGCGAACATCTATGAGTATATAGAGTGATGCGACGGAAAAGACCGTCAAAAAAATCCCATTGATAAACATATGCCATGGCAGTCGTCGCTCAAGAACAATCACGAGAAGCATCACGGCAAACAGCGCAAGCATTTCACGCTCGATGACAGGAGAAAACTTCAAAAGAAATAGGGCAACGGAGATTAAAAAAAGTTCATGCCAAACATCTCCCAGAAACAAGGTTGCGGCAACGATCGTAGCCAGTACAAAATTGGGAATGATCCCAAAAATAGATACACTCAAAAACTGCAAAGTGCTTGCAATAAAAAGAATTGCGATAAAGACGATAAATCTGAGTGTTTCCTTTCTCATACGAAGGTCAGTGCGATTCGAATACGTTATGCCTCGAGATCCTGCATAAGTTCCTTAACCAGACGCTTTGCCTCCTTACTCAGCTTATGCGGCGTGGCGATTTTAAAATGCACATACAGATCGCCTCTCCCCATACGGTTAAAATGCGGCATACCCTCGCCTGCGATCTTTAGCGGCTTATTGAACATGAAATCGCGCGGGATGGCAAGATTCTGCTGCTTGCCCGCAATGGTCGGAGCGAATATCGGATGCGCATCGGCATCGGCAAAATAGGCAAGAAGCCCCACTAGGGTAACTTCTTTCTCAAGGATGAGATGATCATCCTGACGCACAAAGGTTGCGTGCGGCTTGACCCGAATATGTAAATAAAGATCGCCCTCCTGGGAACCTCGCTGTCCAGCCTCCCCACCGCCGGTCATTTTAATAATCTGACCATCGCCAACTCCCGGCAATATCTTGACGGTAATCGATTTTTTACCCTTGGTTACACCCGTGCCGCCACAGGACACACAGCGTTTGTCGGGTATCTGTCCAACACCATGACAGTCGGCGCAGGTTCGCACCTGGGCAAAATTACCAAAAAAAGTACTGCGTGTCTCGCGGACCTCGCCACGTCCGTCACACTTCTTACACTGCGAAAAAGTTGCCTTTGCATCATGTCCAAGGCCGCTACAAGTAGCGCACTGCACATTAAGCGCGTAAGTGATCGTTTTTTCGATCCCCTTGTATGCCTCTTCAAGTGTAATCTCCTGCGTCATCTCCATGTCAGCCCCATGCGCATACGTACGGCGCTTTTGCTGTCCGCCCATGCCTTCAAAAAAAGCCTCGAAGATATCACCCAGGTCGCCAAAATCACCACCCTGAAAATCAAACCCAAAACCTCCCTGGTTAAAGCCACCAAAGCCACCAGACCCTCCCGCACCCCCATCAAACGACTTGCCGAAACGATCATACTGCGCACGCTTATCTTTATTGGATAAGGTCTGATACGCCTCGTTGATTTCCTTGAACTTTTGCTCATCTCCGCCCTTTTTGTCGGGATGAAATTGATGGGCGAGTTTTCGATATGCCTTCTTGATATCGTCATCGGAAGCGCCCTTTTCAACGCCCAAAATTTTGTAATAATCGTTACTCATAATATAATACGTTACTAATAAAAACGAATGGGGACGGATGAGTTGCAAGGCGTGGGAAAATCAGCGAGGGAGTCGTATTACGTATACGCCGACCAAGCTGATAGGACCCCACAATACAGTAAATCGCCGTCCCTATTCGTTTTTTTGACTCAGTCTAATATAATTGTCTCCTTAGGCCTACTCTCTATCGTAACATGCGCGAACCCAAGTGCAAGCAGTGTTTCATAAAAGAAGAAGGCAAGCAATCCGACAAGTATCCGGATCGGGAGCATGATACTGGCGATCGAAATAAAGATGATACTCCCAAATATGATATAGATCCATAGCTTTGCCTCGTCCTTCAATCCGTTAAACTTCTCCTCTAGGATGCCATAGGCCGCTTTGGAAAATGGGTCTTTAGGATTAATCGTAACGCCCGTATAGCTGAAGATCTGCTCGTAGAAATCGTTCATGGCCCGCTTGATCAAAATCTCACGCTCTACCGGTTTGAGATTTTGTGCCTGTGGGATTGCGGCAAGTTGCTGCTCCGTCGTAGTTCGAGCGATTTCTTCGACACTCTTCGATGGATCATAATCCTGATAGAATCGCTTAACAAAAACATTACTCGAGACAAGGACTTTGTCGAACGTGGCTATTGAAAGCGGAAGCACATCCTTGTTCGCCTGTAAATGTAATGGAATAAATACGCTGATTAAAAGTGTCAACGCGATGATCCCCTTAGGTACGATCAATTTGCTGATGTTCCAAAAATCTATTTTAAGCGTGTTCTCCAAAATCTTCCTTCCGCCAAAGCTTGCACTCAGAAGTAATGCATAAACCACGGCAAACAGTATCATAACGGGCGTAGTGATTGTAATGAAGAATCCGAGTAAGGCAATGCATTGCAAAAGAAACGCGACTGCAAAATGCGTGTTTGCGCGAATAAAGAATGTTTGCAGGGTGAAGACAACCAAATAGCCGATCGCGCAGGCCATGCTCCAGATGAGTTGCCCCCATTCGCTCCCTAACAAAAAAGAGCGAAAGAACCAGCTAAAGCCAAGTGCGAAAAGGACGCCTACAAATGTAAGCGCCCCGATCTTTATCAATCCCTTTATGCCGATCATATCGACATTCCTGTTTACATCAATTGGATTCATTGGTGGTTGGTTCTCCTTCGTTAGGAGTATCATCAGCCGCGTTCGGCTGTGATGATGCATCTCCTTGATTATACATCGCAGAACCTATTTTTTGAAGTTCGGTCGAAAGCACTTCAGTTTTCGCCGCAATGGCTTCCGCGTCATCGCTATTGTTAACAGTCTTTAACGCATCAATCGCCTCCTGTACTGACCTTTTGATATCATCACCGATCTTATCGCCCGCATCCTTGAGGGATTTTTCCGCAGTATAAACAAGTTGTTCGGCATGGTTACGCGCTTCGATCAAAAGACGTTTTTTTGCATCTTCTTCAGCATGCACGGCCGCCTCCTGCTTTAACGTTTCTATCTCTTCTTTGGATAGCTGTGTTGACGCCTCGATGCGGACGGACTGCACCTTGCCGGTCGCCTTATCCTTGGCCGATACGTTCAGGATGCCATTCGCATCAATATCAAGAGAAACCTCAACCTGCGGAATGCCGCGCGGTGCCGGCGGGATACCATCAAGCATAAATTTGCCGAGTGTCTTGTTATCAGATGCCATAGGGCGCTCACCCTGCAGGATATGGATTTCAACGGAAGTCTGATTATCCGCAGCGGTCGAAAAAACCTGAGATTTCTGCGTCGGGATAGTCGTGTTCTTTTCGATCAACGGAGTAAACACGCCGCCCATCGTTTCGATTCCGAACGAAAGTGGCGTGACGTCAAGCAAAAGTACGTCCTTAACATCGCCTTGGAAGATGCCCGCCTGCACGGCGGCACCGATCGCAACAACTTCATCCGGATTAATACCCTTATGAGGTTCTTTCCCAAACAGGTTCTTTACCGCTTCATGGATCTTCGGCATTCGAATCTGCCCTCCGACAAGGACTACTTCATTAATGTCCCCGATCTGCAATCCAGCATCCTTGACGATCTTTTGTACGATCGAGATAGACTTCTCGATATGCGGACCAACGAGTTCTTCGAGCTTTGCACGGGTCATCTTCATGAGAAAATGCCGTGGTCCCGATGCATCCGATGTGATATACGGAATATTGATTTCCGTCTCGAACGCGGTAGATAATTCATGTTTTGCACGCTCGGCAACCTCCTTCAAGCGCTGCAATGCGAGTGCATCTCCGGAAAGATCAATACCATCCTGCTTTTTGTATTCCTGTACCAGATATTCGATGATCGTCTTATCAAAGTCATCGCCACCCAAATGCGTATCACCGCCGGTCGCCAACACTTCGACAACATCATCGCCGATCTCAAGCACGGACACATCGAACGTTCCACCACCAAAATCATATACTACAATCTTTTCTGCTTTCTGCTTGTTCAAGCCATAGGCGAGCGCTGCTGCCGTCGGTTCATTAATAATACGCTTCACGGTAAATCCCGCGATTTCACCGGCGTTTTTAGTAGCCTGGCGCTGCGAATCGTCAAAATACGCAGGCACGGTAATGACCACTTCATTAATCGTTTCTCCAACCTTCGCTTCCGCGTCAGCCTTTAATTTTGCGAGAATCATTGCGGAAATCTCTTCCGGTTTGTACCAGCGATCCCCCATCTGTACTTCGACACCACCTGATTCCGACGCGCGCATCTCAAACGGCAACCATGCCTTATCATGCTGCACTTCCGGATCGGTAAACTTACGCCCAATGAGACGCTTTACCGAAAAGATGGTGTTTTTCGGGTTAACAACACCTTGACGCTTCGCCAATAAACCAACAAGCCGTTCATTCGCCTTACTGATCGCTACGATCGACGGAGTTGTTCTATTTCCTTCATGATTTTCCAATACTCGCGGTTCGCCACCCTCAATGATGGCCATCGCGGAGTTTGTCGTTCCTAAATCTATACCAAGAATTTTAGCCATAATTACTAATTAAATATTTTTTAGAAAAATTATTTGAATTTTTATCGTAAGTTGTTGATCGTCGATCATCGCGCAACCTTTACGCGCGAGGGGCGGATAAGCTTGCCATGCAGATAATAGCCGCGCTCAACTTCCTCAACGACGGAATCAGGGGAAAGTTCCGATTCGATCGATGCGACTGCTTCATGTTTGGTCGGATCAAATTGTTCACCAACCGTAATCGGCATCTTCTCGAGTCCATACTGCTTGAGGATATCTTCGAGCTGCGCCTTAATAAGATAAATTCCCTTTTCAACGCTGCCCTGCTTCTCCATAGCCATGATGGCAAGTTCGAAATTATCAATAACCATAATCAGATCCCTGATAAGAGCACCATTGGCGAGCTTCATCATATCATCAAGTCGCTTGGCTTCATCCTTTTTATAGTTCACCAATTCAGCACGAGAACGCTGCCACCCATCGAGGTATTCATCCCGCTCCTTAGTAAGCTGGTCGGTATGAGAACTATCCACAGGGTTATTCGAATCCTCCGATCCGTTTGTATATTGTGTTGTGTCTTCCATGCAAATGTGACTATTTCTAGAGTTTTGTTTTGATTATAAAAATACACGGATACTTGTCAATGCAACATTACAGAACAATAGCATCCTTATTGTTCTAAAAAAATGGCCCGCACTTCTCCGATACTATAGGGAGTTCGAATGGTTGCCTCCTTAAAAATCCCTCCGGCTTCCTCCTTTATTTCCTTTATCTCCCCGATCTTGATCCCCATGGGAAATTCTTTCGCGGCAGAGAAGACGCCATCACCCACCTTGATCTGCTTTTCGACTAAGACAACCTTTGGATCATTCCCTCCTTCAAAAAGACCATTAATATTATCTGGGCCGATCCGCACCGGCAATTGCCAATGAGAATCAAAGATAGTCCGCACAACCGACGAATGTTCACGTACTCCGGTCACCTGCCCGAGCAGAATGGAATCCGCGACCGTCGCAACCATCGCATTGGCAACACCATCACTCGATCCCCGATCGACGGAGATTGTATCCTTCATATTGAACGGATATGTAGAGAAGACGTTCGCCGCGATACGATCAGACCGATGTTCATCGAATATTACCCCACCATCAGGAACATCCTGCACGCGCTGCAATTGCGCCTTCAGATTTTCGTTTTGCAACTTCAGGAGGACGTTTTCCTGGTAGAAATCGGTTCGCAAGTATTGCTTCGCAAAATTAACCGAGACAACAAATGCACGCTTAGGAATAAAGATCCCCGAGAAGAATGTTACGATAAGAATAATTGCGGTGAAACTTATAAGAACGATTCTTTTCATGGCGTTTAACTACATAACAAAACTTATTTTTAGAGTTAAAATTCATTCTATTGAGCAAAGTACGCGACGCGGGAAAGTTATCGAGGAAGGTGTACGAATAGTACTCCGACCGAGACGACAGGGGCCCGCAACAAAGTAATTGGCCAATAGAATGAATTTTATTAAATGTTGATGTCCAATGGCTTCAACGACGTAACAAACAGCTGTGCATACGCATCGATATCCTCGGCGATAACGCCGGTTCCTCTCACGACCGCCGTAAGTGGGTCGTCGATAACCGTTACCGGCACTGTCACTTCTTTTTCAATGAGCTGATCGATGCCGCGCAAGAGACTCCCGCCTCCACACAAATAGATACCGCGCTCATAGATATCACCCACCAGCTCGGGCGGAGTCTTTTCAATAGTCTCTTTAACGCATTCGACAATCTGTCGCAATGAACGACCAATGGCGGCGCGGATCTGGGTATTTTTTACGATGACCTCGCGTGGCAATCCCGTCCCCATATCACGACCGCGGATCGCAAGCTCCATGCGCTCTTCCATTGGAATGGCCGAGCCAATGGTTTTTTTCAGTTCTTCTGCGGTTGGCTCGCCGATCATAAGTTTGAACTCTTCCCGAACGAATTTGATAATATCATCGTTCAACTTATCGCCGGCAACCTTCAAACTGCGACTGATGACACTACTCCCCATCGAAATAATGGCAATGTCAGTCGTACCTCCTCCAATATCAACAATCATGGTGGCCATGGCTTCTTGAATCGGCAATCGCGCACCCAGCGCCGCTGCGATCGGCTCCTCCACAAGGAATGCCTTTGCCGCGCCCGCATTGATAGCGGCATCCTCAACAGACTTACGTTCCACCTCGGTCAAATTGGGCGGAATGCCGATGACAGCACGATGATAGCTGAACATCCGATTGTTGTTTACGCGCTTCAAAAAATAACGCAACATCTCCTGTGCCATTTCAAAGTCAGAAATAACTCCATTGACGAGCGGCTTTACGACGGTAATATGCGCGGGCGTACGCCCTAACATTTTTTTAGCCTCTTCGCCGATAGCAAGCACCTGCCCGGTCTTGTTATTCATCGCCGCGATCGAAGGCTCATTAATGATAATGCCACGCTCCTTGATATATACAAGCGAATTGGCAGTTCCCAGATCGATTCCGATATCCTTTACAAAATAATTGAACAATCCCATTTCTTTATTTCACTGACTGATTATGATTTCCGTCTGTCATTTTTCAAAATAAACCACAGTGGCTATATCGCACTCACGGTTATTGGTTCACGGCCCGCTATCAATTATTAGCCGCCAACAACCCAAGCAATTGTTCCTTCGTAACCATGTGCGCTGCAGATTCCTTTCGCTTCTTTACTTCGATCTGTGCCCCGTTCTTTTCACTGACAATGGCCCGCAACGGAATTCCGATGAGGTCACTGTCCTTCAGTTTTTCTCCGATACCCGCTTCTCTACGGTCATCATATAATACCGCAACCCCCGCTCCCTGTAAAGCAGCGTAGATTTCTTCGGCAAAAGCGGAAGTCTCCTCATTGTGCACATGCAGATTGACCAAATGCACGCGATACGGCGCAACACTCTCTGGCCAGATGATACCATACTCATCATGATACGCCTCGACGATGGTGCCCATAAGACGATTCAATCCGATCCCATAACACCCCATGATAACCGCACACTCGGCATTCTCCATATCCTTATAGTTCAATCCAAACACAGAAGAGTATTTTGTTTTCAGTTTGAAGATGTTACCAACTTCGACCGCCTTCTCCTTGCGTAGATCGGCATTACCGCACTCGGGACAAGTCGATTGCTCCGTGATAATCTCGTCATTGATGGCAACTTTGCAATGATCGCAGATGTAAATGATATCCTCACCCGCATCGGTTAATGTCTGGAACTCGTGTGAATATTTCGAAAACGTTCCTCCCGACGCATAGGTGAAATAGGTGATATCACCAAGCCCCGCTCGCTCGAAGATGCGGATATAGGCATCCTTCACTTTGAGATAATAAGCATCCATATCCTCCTCGTTCGCATGAAACGAATAGAGGTCCTTCATAAAAAATTCTCGTCCGCGCAACAATCCCGACTTCGCGCGTTTCTCGTCACGAAACTTGTTCTGAATCTGAAACACGCCAACCGGCATATCTTTATAGGAAAAGAGAAAATCCTTCATCAACGGAGAGATAATCTCCTCATGCGTCGCTCCTAATGCGTACTCATTTTTTGAGTAGTGGCTTGTGAAGCGGAATAAGTTGTCCAATGCATCCCATCGTCCAGTTGCTACCCAATTTTCCTTCGGCTGCAATGACGGCATGAGGATTTCCTGAGCGCCCAAAGCCTGCATTTCTTCGCGAATAATATTCTCGATGTTTTTAAATACGCGAAATCCAAGCGGCAAAAAGGTATAGGCTCCTGCCATTAATTTATCAACATACCCCGCGCGGATCAGCAGCTGGGCATTCTTTGATTCTTCGTCTTTTGGTGCTTCTTTTCGTGTTTTAGTGAACAGTTGTGATTGGCGCATATGGTTTATGTATAGCACAGTTACAAAGGTTTATTCAATATAACAACGATCACTTCGGGCTTATTGAACAGACGCTGGAACGCAAGGATGCCACTATTCCCGATGCCGCGGCTGATCACGATGCGCACGTTGTGTCGCCGATGAATTCCCGAAACGAGCCGAGGAAAGAGTCCCTGCCCCGGTGCGTAGATCGGCCCAAGACCTGGTAGGTTCCACTGACCGCCATGTGCGTGCCCGGCAAAGATCAAATTAAAGTGATGCTCGACATACTCCCGCAAGAGTTCGGGGCGGTGTACGAGGAGAATCTTAAACGCACGTTCGTCCACTTGATCACGAACCTCGGTCAGCGTGCGGTGCAGGATCTTTTTAATATCGGGTTGGTTGCCATATCGCGCATAATCATCAATGCCGGCGATCGCGAGCATTTTGCCGCCTCGATCAATCACGGCAACACGATTATCCAACACGTGTACACCCGACTCGATCAGTTGCTCCTTAAACGCAGGATACTCCGGTCGCGCCCATTCGTGATTACCTGATACATAATAGATGGGTGCAACATCACGCAATCCGCGAACAAGCTTAAGCGTAGGTTCCGGTCGATACAAAAGATAGTCGACGATATCACCGGTGATCACGATAATATCCGGCTTTACTTTACGAACCGCTTCGATTAGTCGGGCTTGCCTCGCACCAAATCGCTTGTTATGGAGATCCGACAAATGCACGATTTTGAATTCATCAAATTCCTTTGGCAGATACTCGAAACTTAATCGATGCCTGGACACCACCAAGTCCTTGTTTTGAGTATATAAAAATCCGACAAGCGCGATGCCGGCAATCGATGCGAATATATACAACAATATCTCCATATACCTATACGATAGCATATACACAAACACCGCCTCAAGGCGGTGTTTGTGTGACTGGTGGCTGGGGTGGGGATCGGACCCACGACCTTAGCGTTATGAGTGCTACGCTCTAACCAACTGAGCTACCCAGCCATATTCTTCTGTTCCGATCGCTTGTTGCGGGTCCGGGAGTCGAACCCGGTTCTCAAGGTTATGAGCCTTACGAGGTAACCGTTCCTCTAACCCGCGATGAATGCTGTTAACACAGTTTAGATAGTATAACAAAGAATGATGGATTTTGTAAAGGGAGCGATGACTGGGCATGCTTCATATAAAAAAGCGCACACGAAGTGTGCGCCCATGCGATTCAAACAAGATCTTTTTGCTCTCGGCTAAAAGACCAGAGAAAACGCGAGGCCTATGCCACAGCAAGACAATACGACCAGAATGAAGACTCCGAGCTTAAGGCTCATTGCGGTCCGTCGGACCTCGATCTCATTACTCGTCGAATATTCCTTAGCGCGGGCAGCAGTTACCTTAGCGAGCACCAATGAAAGAATGGAAAACACTACCAGGGAAACAATTAACATAACTTTTCTCCTTCGTACAAATATAGAAGTATATGATACTTAATACTTATATACAACATTATATAAGAAATGTCAATAGCGAGAGAAGCGTACTCGCACACTGTTAAATCCCTTAGGACTTCCGTCGCATCGAAACACCATGAAGTGCAGGTGATCGATGGTTGTCCATCCGGTTCTTCCAACGTGGCCAATACACTCTCCCCTGCGCACCATCTTCCCCACGAACGGAACAGGCCCTTTCCGAAAAATACCCCGTACCGCGGGAGCGAGATGACAGTACTGCGAAAACTCTCCTCCGTGATCGATAACAACGAAGTTCGCCATATCGGCAAAGCGTTCATCGCGCCCCCCTTCTCGAGAGTCCAATTTTACCGCAACAACGACCCCGTTAGCCGACGCAAACACGGGAACTCCATTCGGCGCCAGAAAATCGACGGCCCAACAAGAAGCCCCGATATGCGATTCGGGGCTTTCGCACGCCCAAAAGGGACCGATTCGGTACAAACTCTCATTATGAGCCTTACAGACCAACATGCGAAACGCTACCCTCTCCCAAAAAGAGGGCGATCGAGACAGCGGAAATGAGTACGTGATATATTCCTCGATATCCTCCACGATAACCTCCTATATGTATATATAATAATATCTGAATTGAGAATAATACCCGAGCGACAATAAAGCAACTAAGCGAGCTGTTGCATTTATGAACAAAAGCAAACTACAATAAAAGTCATGGAACGTCATATTAAAAGCGCATTAATAATAAAAAAAGCAGAGCAATATTTGGGACTCCCTTATAAATATGGCGCATATCGAGACGCGCATATCAAGACGGAGCCAGAAGGTTTTGATTGTTCGTTTTTTACATACTGGGTCTACAAGAAGGCACTAGCACTAGAGTTGCCCCTTTCTTCGCTAGCACAAGCTTCGGTCGCGTTTCGCAATAATACAGAGGTACAGAATCTATCCGACGCAAAAACTGGAGATCTCCTCTTCTTCAAAGGAGACCAAGGTCATTACAACGAGAGCCTGTTCGATAATCAAAGGGATATCTATATCGGCCATGTTGGTATCTATATTCAAGAAACAGGAGAAGTGATCCACGCGCAATCAAAGATGGGTGTTATTAAAGAAAAGCTCGTCGACCTGCAAACGCGAAACCCACGAGCATATCAGGTAACCTTTATTGGTAATTACTACTAACAATAGGCCTATTACAGACCTATTCTAATTGCGGTTCCGGGAACACAGTCACGCAACACGCTGAGAAGATCCTGCTGTACCAATGCAACACAGCCCTCGGTTGGCGAATAGTCGGGTCGGGCAATATGCATAAAGATAGCACTCCCCTTGCCGACAATAATTGGATCGTCGTTGTATCCGATGACCACAATAACGTCATAAATATGATCGTCTTTCCAAAGATGCTCGTGACCCCCATCAAATGCGAGCGAAATTTTTGTATTGTATTGGGGGTGTGATATATCGTCACACCACCCATCATCAGGGCAGAGTGAAAACACAGGAAGTTGAGTCTCGGGTCGAGCCACTCGATCAGCGCGAAAATAAACTTCCCGCAATAAAAATCTCCCGAACGGCGTGGCTCCATCTCCCTCCTCTTTGTCATGCGTATAGCCACCCTTCCCAATGGCGCAGCGATATTGCCCATTGGCGAACAAGATGATACCCGAAGGGTCCACGATAATATCGTTCATGCGATGAGTATATCGTATTTTTTAAAAAAAGGCGCCCGCAAGGGCGCCTTGTGCGTATTATCCGAGGTTGTAAAACCGACAGACATCGCTCGGTAAAACATCGGAGCAGTACTGTGCCAACGCCTGCGTCCCGTTTTTGTGCAACAAATGAAACAATGCCTTGTCTGCCGCATGCTTCCTGAAAAAGAACGCAATCGCAGAAAATGCCTTCTCCACCGCACCCGAAACCATCCCCTCGACCTCTATCCGATGAGCCATATGAATAATACTCTCGGAAGCGATATTAATATTGAGGTCTGTGTAATACGGAGTAATGAAGACTTCCGAGCTATCGGAAAAGCATTTCCAGCGACCCTTTTTAAAGTGCCCCTCGTGACCCCTGAATATCGGATCCGATAAGCTCGAAAACTGATCGGTAGACAGGGTATCTTCTGCCATCTGCCATACAAGATGAAAGACAGGTATAAACGCGATTTCTGCAACTCTCAATCGGCCACTCTCTTCCCTAAAATCCCGCACCAAGTAAGACTTTTTCATAGAACCCCCTCTATGCGTTAATACAACCATGTTCTACCCTCTACGATAAATGCTCCTGCAATGCGTGTCAACAAAAAAAGGGGCGCCTATAGGCGCCCCATCTCGTTACGGGGCAAGGTAGTCCTCGATCATGAGGATCATCTCGGGGAGCGTTGATTCCCGCCGGCTTGCGGCATACGCGCAAAGCGCCTCCCGGACGAAACGCATCCGCTGACGCGATCCACACGTATCGTCACAGGGACAAAGATCACGGGCCAGTTTCACGATCACATCCTTGTCGTCGGCGCGATAAGCCTTCCCTGCGGCATGCAATGCCCGCTCGACCATATCGCGACCGGCAATCTGCGGGCGCATCACCTCGATACGCTCAAGCCACCCACCCAGCTCCGGCCCCCTGATGGATACAAGTGTCTCGGTATAATAGAACCCGAACATCTCGCGCTTGCTGACAGTGTATTTACAGGTACAGATTCCCGATGTCTTGATCTCGGCGATCAAGCCTTTAGCGCGGATCAACTTACCCGTTTCAGGATCGATTCCAGCAATGACCCGGACGGACATACGCTCAAACAGTTCTGCCCCCATAAGCCACCTCCTTACTACGTTTTAGAATAATTAGTACTAAATATAATATAATGATTTTTAAAATAGATGTCAATAACTGTACCCTTGAATTCAACTCTGAATTGCAACGGTTCTAACATTACCGTAGATACCATCGTTACATGTCATCCCGAGCTTGCCGAGGGATCTGTAGTGATGCAAATACGGATTCCTCGACTACTCCGCCTACTGGCGAATTCGCTCGGAATGACACACGGTTCAAACTAGAATTCAGTGCATGGATTAAGCAGGTGCAAAAAAGGCGCCTCGAAGGGCGCCTGCGCTCACAGTCACCGCACCCGGCATTAGGGAGCGACTATGGCGTAGAACTCGGCAACGCTCGGCTTAAGCGCGAACCACGGATACGGCTGGTCATTCAATAGTTCTCGTGCAAAATTTTTCATGACAGGGAGCAATTGACACTGGCAAAGTACCTGGCGAACAAAAAAGTGACAAAACAAATGTGCAACGCATCGAACCGCTGCTTCATCGCGCCCGGTAATAGACAGCTCCCTGAGCATAAGCATGGCAGAAGGCGGGAAGACGCCCCGACAAGGAAGTTCAGCTCGCTCGTCGTTAGTCAGATCGGCGAAGCTGCTCTTATTCACATTCATCCATCGCATGACGACAGACACGACATTCCCATCCATTACAACGACGTACTCGCCGGTCTCGGAAAGATACGTTGTCTTCGTGCCGATCCGGAAAATAGAACTCGGATGCAGAAGTTGCAGTCGGATCTGCCAAGCAACCACATGGAAGATGGGAACCAACACGGCTTCTTCGGTAGCATGCGGAGTAAGCTCGGGATAAATTTTTAACAACTCATTGAGATCAAAAGTTTGGGTAAATGGTTTGATCACAAACGCCTCCTTGTATACATACGTTGAAATGATACTGGCAATACAATACCCCATCTCGATAAAATAGTCAATCGCAATTCCCCTTGCGTTATAAGGCTTTTTTTGGTATGGTATGAAAACTGGGTGTAAAAATACAGTGCATTTACACCTCCTTTACTCTCTTTTAGTCCATCTGGAGTAGTCGCCCACATATTTCCCTATCGTTAAATATTTCATCCCTATGCCAAATTCCAAAAACAAAGTTCTTCCCCGTCCTCCGATCGTCGTCGTTATGGGTCACGTAGACCACGGCAAAACAACCCTACTCGACACCATCAAAAAAACACAGATTGCCGCCCGTGAGGCCGGGGGCATCACCCAAGCCATTGGCGCATACGAGATTGTTCATGCCGGCAAAAAAATGACCTTCATCGATACGCCGGGGCACGAAGCGTTCTCCCATATGCGTACTCGCGGTGCAAACGTCGCAGATCTTGCGATTCTTATTGTTGCCGCCGACGATGGTGTACAGCCACAGACGAAGGAATCAATTGAAACGCTTATGAGCAGCAATACCCCGTTTGTCGTGGCAATCAACAAGATCGACAAGGCAAACGCAGATATTGAAAAAACCAAAGCAAGTCTCATGCAGCATGGCGTATATTTGGAAGGGGCAGGTGGGAACATCAGCTGGCAGAAAATCTCTGCGAAGCAAGGCATGGGGGTAGATGAGCTTCTTGACCTATTGCTCCTTGCTGCAGAACTTGAAAACTTTACCTATGACCCAAATGCAAACGCAGAAGGAATTATCCTGGAAGCGAAGCTCGATAAGCAACGCGGTATCATGGCGACCGGTATTGTGAAAAATGGTACGCTCAAACTCGGCAAGAACATTGAAACCGACAGTGCATGCGGAAAGATAAAGATGCTTGAGGATTTCCTTGGCAAGCGTGCGGATAAACTGGAACCATCGGCACCGGTCGTCATCATGGGATTTGAAGCATTACCGAAGGTGGGTGAAAAATTCGTCAGCGGCGATATAGAACTGGTCCAGCGCGACAAGAATGCGGGAGCGCTCATCATTCCTTCAACGATGCAGAAGTCGCTCATCAAGGAGACAGGTAACCCTGAATTGCGTCTCATTCTAAAGGCAGACGTAAGCGGATCACTCGAAGCATTTGCCGCGATCGTAAAGAGTCTCAATCAAACGACGGTGAATATCCGCGTCATGGGAGAATCGGTTGGAGAAATATCAGACACCGATATTAAAGCGGCCGAATCAGGAGCTGCGATTATCGTCGGGTTCAACGCAAAGGTTTCCAAATCAGCGGAACAAATGGCACAGATCAAAAAAGTGCGCATTATTACGGGAAACATTATCTATAAACTCGTGGAATCGATAGAAGAAGAGATCAAAGCGATTGAAGAACCGGCGCCGCTCGGTATCGCCGAGATCATGGCAACCTACAGTCAGAAGGGTAAGAAACAGGTCATCGGCGGAAAGATAGCCAATGGTGTCATAAAAAACAATACGCTGTTAACGGTAACGCGAGCAGGTGAAGTCCTAGGAACAGGCAAGCTGACAAATCTCCAAACATCCAAGCGCGATGTAACCCAGGTTGAATTCCCGATGGAATTCGGTATGGTATTCGAATCAACGGTCGACATTCAGATTGGCGATCTATTATCACATGAAGTACAGAAAAGAACGGCTCAGTAATTTAATAGAGGAAGAACTGTCCAATATTATTGTGCGCGAACTGGAATTCGACGGGGCATTGGTAACCATCACCGGCGTTGAGCTATCCGAAGATTCCGATTTCGCAGACGTTAAGTTCAGTGTGCTTCCGTCGACCAAGGCAAAGGAAGTCTCGGATATATTCAAGAAGAACGCGGGGCACTTGCAACACATCTTGATCAGAAAGCTTTCCATGCGCAGCATTCCTTACATCCGGTTCGAATATGATCCAGGATTGGATAAGGCACAAAAGGTAGAAAAGATCCTCATGGAGGAAATCGAAAAAGGAGGCTTACCGGATGACGAGTGATCCCTTCTGTAAACGCTCATTATGCGATATACTAGTGAGCGTCACGGCTCGGTGGCCAAGTGGTAAGGCATGAGTCTGCAAAACTCTTATACGCGGGTTCGATTCCCGCCCGAGCCTCAAATAAATATCCGATTCATCCTGCCCGGATGGTGGAATGGTAGACACGGGGGACTTAAAATCCCCTGACCTCAACAGTCGTGCCGGTTCGAGTCCGGCTCTGGGCACAAACATAAAGACCATACGCATGATGCGTATGGTCTTTATAATACCCTCAACAATCAAAAAGGCTGCAAGTCCCGTTTTTTTGACAACCGATATAATTCATAGTATAAAAGAAATAGAACACAACCCACTCTCACGCTCTGGAGGTGCATCATGATGAAGCTGTTTCCTGAAGATGTAGCGGAAGGAATAGTGGCAACATTGCAGCGGGTCATAGCAGCCCGTCACGATTTGATCACCCGCGCGCACGATGTGTGCGGAAAGATCGGGGTCTCTTACCAGGTTAACGACCCCAAAAACCCCGCCATCCTGAGGATCGACGTGGATGCCCCGGCGCCCCCGCATAGCAGCGCAAAGGACGTGTATCTCGCCCGCCTGGAGATCGACAAGGAGACCGGCAGGATGCGTTTCTTTCGGGATGGCTATCAGCCCCTGGAAAACCAATTTCTTCTCGAGGAACACCCCTTCATCGTACAACAGATAGCCAACACCATCTGGAACAACTAGATGCCGCTTCATCACGGCAAAAGCCCCCTCCCGGGGGCTTCTTTTTTATAGTTGATCAATAATGGATAGAAAAAATTCTTTATCGCTAGGGTGTGTCAAAATATTCGCAACTTCCTGCACGGCAACCCACTTTGCAGACGGATTGTCCGGGTCTCGCGGATTAAGATCGACTTGTGTCGTACGAAACAAAAATACTACGATCTCCTTATGCTCCGCAAGATTGTCACTACCGTCCCAATTCATCCGAAAACGCGCATAGGCGCCAAGTTCTTTAATAAAAATCAAGTCATCAATCCCCGACTCCTCGCCGATCTCCCGGCGGGCAGCAACAATAGCATCCTCGCCGGGCTCGATATGCCCTTTAGGCAGGGACCAATGCACACCTCCTTGATTGACCACGAGCACCTCATCTCGTTGATTAACGACAACCCCTCCGGCGGTTTTACTATAATGCATAGCGATTAATGTTCAATGTCGTCGGTCAGTTCTCCAAGTATGGCGTTTTCCGTTGCATTTCGACGCACGGCTTCGGTAAAGAGCCAGGACGTCTGTGTCTTTGCATGCTTCCAAAATTCCAGTTGCTGCTGTACGAATAGGATTTGCTGATCAAGTCCAGCCATAACTTCCCCAAAGGATCCATCATGAGAAACCTCTTTTTGTTGCAGCTCAGCAAGTCGGCTCGCGCGTCGCATAATCATAGCCTCGATAAGATCAAGATCCTCTTTATAGCCTATGATCGGCTCAAATATGTATGAATGATCCTCGAAAGTTGCCCCTTCCCGATCAAACACAAGAATATGTTCCTCGGTTGCTAATTCCTTTTTTATCTGCTCAGGGCTGCGCGCATCCCAATTATAACCGCTTGGTATGTGTTCCATAGATGCTTATCGAATTTCTGCGCTAAATGATTTTTTTACTATTGCCGTTATAGCCTCCATTTCCTTACTCACTTCAGTGTCCGTTAATGTGCGATCGCCTGCCTGGAATACAATGCGGAACGTCAAACTACGTTTGCGATCCAATGCAGGGTTTTCATACTCATCAATCAGATCAACATCTTCGATGATATGGACATCTGCCTGCGAGATCGTCTGCATAATATCCCCCACTTTCTTATCAACACTAACGAGAACGGAAATATCACGAACAATGGAAGGATATTTGGGTAACGGCAGATACTCATGCTCAGCAACAACCAGCTTCGTCAATATTGTCATATCCAGTTCAACGATAGCTCCCTGCCATTTTGCAGGAAGTCCTTTCATCTTTGCCATATACCCGATATGTTCACCGGAAGACTCAATGCACAACATTTCACGATCGTTACTATAAGCGCCGGCAAAACGAGGCTCCTGTTCTCTATCCTCGCGCATGACAACATCGGGCAATCCAATACGATTAAACACCTCGCGCAACAACCCCTTCAGCACAAAGAACTGCTCCTTATTTTTTGCGGCTAACACAATACCAAGCATGTTATTTTCTTGCACATTCTTCTTGTGCCGGGCAAATACGCGCCCGATCTCGAACATACCCACTGCGTCGAAATAGCGACTATTGGAAGCCACATTACTGTACAACCCGGCGGCAAGCGTAGGACGCATAAAGGTATACTCTCTGCTAATCGGATTTTCCAATGCAATTAATTCCGCACGAATATCCGAATCATGCCCACCAAACTGCTCGCTCACAAAAGCATGATTATATACCTCATCCAAACCGAGAGACACAAGAACCTTTCGAACGGTGTCCTTCAGGGTGATGTCGTCTTCAGATCCGGAAGGAACCAATCGGATATGTGGCGCAGCAGACTGCAAGTTTCCAAGACCATGCAATCGAACCACTTCCTCGTAGAGGTCATGCGGATGCTCGATATCGGTACGCAGCGGTGGAACGGTAACAAAGAAAGTTCCCGAGGCGACCGGGGTTTTTTTATCAATTGTCGAAATAACAAATCCAAGCAGTTCAAAATAAGTACGTACGGTCTTTGCATCAAATCGCGTACCAAGAAATCGATTACAGGCAACAAGATCAAATTTGAGCATAGTCTTCGACTGCTTCTTGGGATAGATATCTATAGCCCCCTTCTGGGTCATACCCATAATCTCCTGCAACAACATTTTTGCACGGATAACACCAAGCGTTGCAAGCTCCGGACTCAAGGTGCGCGAAAAACGCGACGATGCATCGGTTAAGATTCCCGTGGCGCGAGAAGTTTTATAAATACTGACCGCGTCAAAATTCGCCGCTTCAATTACAATGCGCTTAGTATGTTTGTCTACTTCTGCAAGTTTGCCACCTTTAATACCAGCGATAGCCAGGGGGCGCTTCGCGTCGGCGATCACCAGTATATCGGGGGTCAACGAAACATGCTGATCATCCAGTGTCGTAATGGTCTCCCCCTTCTCGGCGCGACGCACGACGATTTTCTGCCCTTCGAGCTTGTCGTAATCGAATGCGTGCAACGGCTGCCCCGTTTCAAGCATGACATAGTTCATAATATCGACGACGACATTGATCGGTCGCATACCACATTCGATCAACACGTCTTTGATCCACTTCGGCGATTCGGTAATCCGCACATCCTCGCAATACGCACTGACATAGCGCGGACAAAGATCCGAATCCTGCACAGAAACAGAAAGCGGAATCTTAACACCCGTTGCGACGGATTTAGCAAGGAGCGTTGCAATGGTGCGTTGCTCGCTAAACTTCACCCCCATAGTCGCGGCGATTTCTTGAGCCATACCCCAATGTGATGCGGCATCCCCATACCGGTTCGCCGGCAGCTTGATGTCGAAGGTCTTTTCTTCGATACTGTCGACTTCGAATGCATACAACGAAAGCTGCTGCTCAAGCGCCTTGGAATTTTTTATTTCAGGAACTAATCGTTTTAATAGTGTATAAGAGAATTTCATACGAGATAAATAATGACATTTAATGCCGACGCGCTCGATTAAATGAAATGTAAGGCGAGACTTGGTGTTGTGACTAGGGTCGTTGCTAGCGATCCGTCAAGCATATGCATCGTCATTTCTTGAATTGTTTAATAAACCGCAAATCCCCATTATAGAAGAATCTAATATCCGGTATTTTATATTTAAGCATTGCAAGCCGATCCGTACCCATACCAAAGGCAAATCCTTGTACAATGTTTGGATCATACCCTACAGCCTTGAGCACGTTGCGATGCACCATACCAGCCCCCATAACCTCGAGCCACTTTGAATCACCTTTGCGCTTGATATCAACCTCGACCCCCGGCTCAACGAAGGGGAAATAACTCGGCCGAAATCGAAACTGCATATCGGGATCATTAAAGAATTCCTTAAAGAACTCCTCGATAATATATTTAAAATTTGCCAACGAAACATCGGGGCCGACCATAAGACCTTCCATCTGATAAAAGTTTATCTCATGCGAAGCATCGGTAGCTTCATAGCGAAACACACGCCCCGGCACAATGATCTGGAACGGCGGAGTGTGCTTTTCCATATAGCGGATCTGCATCGGGCTCGTGTGGGTGCGCAAAAGATTACGCGGCGCACCGGCAGTCTTGCTTCCAGGCTTTACCCAAAACGTATCCCACATTTCGCGCGCCGGATGATTCGCAGGAATGTTCAGTGCGTCAAAGTTATAGTGCTCGGTCTCCACCTCGGGACCCTCGACGACGGAGAAATTCATGGACAAAAAGATCCGCTTGATCTCGTCTTCGACACGAGTCAACGGATGCAAATGCCCCGCCGTGGTCTTAACGCCTGGTCGAGTTACATCGATCTGATTCGCATGCGCGCCCTTTGCTTCAAGTGCATTGCGCATATCCTCTAACACTGCCTCCAAATAGAGGCGAACTTCGTTTGCCTGCTTTCCGATATCACGCTTTTGTTCCGCAGACAAGGTCTTCATCATGCTCATGACCTCGCTCAGCTGACTCTTGCGGCCGAGGTATTTCACGCGCATGGCTTCCCATTGTTCAAGATCTGCAGCGGCTGCGATATCTTGCTGGAAAGACGTTTTAATGGTCTTTAGTTTGTCCAACATAGTGGATTCAGTATACCACCTCGCCCCTCGGTTCGCAACGAAAAAGGGAGCATGAATGCTCCTTTTTCACTCCATTATGCGTCAACCGAAAGCTGCTTGAGCGCCTGAGACGCAGACTCAAAGATCCGCCCAGACTCCTTGAGATGTCCATACCATCCCGATCGCTTCACCATTGCACCGACCAATCGATTCACCCCGGAAAGATACACGGTCTTGCCGTTTTGTTCGAGCAACTCGATCATCTCTGCGACAGCGTCGACACCATCGATATCAATATAAAACAGGTTACGGAAGCTAAGGACCACCTGCTTTGTCTCATCACTGATCTGTGCCAATGCTTCAAGATGTCCCTGCGCATTGATATAGGTCAACTGACCAGCAAATCGATAGACCAGAACATCACCATGCTCTTCGAGCGTTTCCAACTCGTCAGAACGATACCGCCCAACGATCTTTCCGCCCTTATTGACGGTGATCTCGCCCTGCGCCCACGAAAGCGTATTTACAAACATAAGCAATGCAATAACCGATCCAAAAAGAATTCCCATGATCGGATCTTCGATGATCGTGATGGCAGCCACAACGAACGAAAGTCCAAACACGCGCTTGTCAAAATGATACAGATGCACAAACTGCTCGCGTTCCACCATAAACAATGCAACCGAAACAAGAATGGCGGCAACGAACGCGAGTGGTAGATATTGGAATCCACTCAGTAAGACCAGCGCAATAATAACAACGCCAATCGCCGCAATAGCAGCGGACATCTTATGCGTCGCCCCGCTCTTGATATTAAGAGACGTGCGCGCAAGTGCGGCGGTCGCAGGAATCCCGCCAAACAATCCGGAGGCGACATTTGCCAATCCAAGTCCAAACATTTCCTTGCGCTGATCTGATTTGGTCTTGGTCATCCCATCGGCAATCTTGGCGGAGATCAAGGTCTCTAGGATAGCGACAACGGCAATCGTAAGTGCAGCAATAACGGCCTGTCGCCCGATCATATCCAATGAGAAATGCGGCATACTGGCAATATGGTTGGGAATCGATCCAAACTTTGACGCGATCGTCTGAACATTCCACGAAACAATGCCACGCTCGGCGAGCCATCCGATCAAAATACCAAACGGGGCAATGGCGATGGCGCCAGGAATGCGTGGTACGTACATGCGCAACGCAATAATCACAGCGAGCGCGATGGCAAACAAAACAACGGCGACCCCGCTCGTCTGTCCAATATGCGCAAAGGACTCAAGTACATTATCAAAGAAACGTTCGTGAGTTGGGAGCCCCTTTAATCCCAACGCAAAATTAAGCTGATTCAATCCGATGATGAACGCTACACCTAGCGTAAAGCCATGCACAACGCTCGCAGGAATGAACACGATATAGCGTTCCCATCGCAACACATAAAAAAGCAAAATGATGAAACCGCTCAGGATTGCCAAAAACGGCAGGCTAGCCGCACCATGAATAAGCGCATAGGTGGCTAACAGACCTGACAAGGCTCCTGTCGGACCGACAACATTGTAATTACTACCACCAAATAATGCGGCGACAAGTCCAGCCCAGATGGCGGTGATGACACCCATCAATGGTGTTGCACCGGCGGCAACGCCGAGCGAAAGCGATAACGGTAATGCGACCAACGCAACAGTCAATCCTGACTTCCAGTTCAGCTTGAGTGTCGAAAAAAAGAGGGGTTTGCTCATAAAAATAGTTAATTAAGTGAATTCATCTTTTTTAAGGACGAGGAAATTAAATTGTATACCTCTAAAAAAGGACTTTCAAGTGGATATCCAAACTCCTCTCAAATCAGGTATACTAAAGACATTATGACCACCAAGCATAAACCGCTCCGATTCCCGAAAGATGAGCTGAAGCACGACCACGGCGTTGAGTGGTGGTATTGGAATGGCAACGGCAAAGACAAGGAAGGTAACGAATATGCATTTATGCATTGTCTATTTCGCACCGACATCAAAAAATTCAAGCTACCGCTCAGCGGTATCGGACCGCATATGCCATTTTATTTTTCACATTCGGTCATCACCGATGTAAGCCGCAAAAAGGCATATCCCCATATCAACTACGCCGCACTGGTCACGCACGACAGCTTCGAACGTAAACTCCTGCATGTGCATTACAGTAACCCGATCCCGACGGCAAGCGATCGCGAATCCACAATCACAGAACCGGAACCCTTCTCATACGAGATACAGGCCGAGCAACTCGATATTCGCATGGTCGCGACAAAACCGCCTATATCGCTAGGAGAAAACGGCTACATGACGCTGCGTAATGATACGACCTATTATTATTCAATTCCCCGCCTTACGCTCGAAGGATCGATCCGATCGGGCAAAAAATGGGTTCCCATCAAAGGAACTGCATGGATGGACCACCAATGGATGAATCCCCATTTCTCCAAAGATGGCTGGTCCTGGTTCTCGATCCAGCTCAGCGATAAGACGGATATCGTCTGCTTTAAACATATGTCAGAAGCGGGTGAAACGGACTATGGACATATTTCACGTCCAGACGGGATACAAACAAAAGCACAGCGCATAATACTAACGCCTATAGCTCACTGGACAAGCCGCACGACAAAGACAAGGTATCCTTTAGAGTGGAAGATTGAACTGCCGGACGAGCACATATCGCTTCTCATTACACCACAAGTAAAGAACCAAGAAATGCTCTTTGCCGGCATGCACTATTGGGAGGGTCCAACGCAGATAACCGGGACTGTTGGGAAGAAAAAAGTGTCCGGTCATGGATTTATGGAGCTGGTAGGCTACCGGTCACGCTATTCGAATATCGAGTTTATCACGGCAATGATCAAGGGTGCGCTTAGTCTACTTGCACAGCACACGAAGAACGTCATGCGTGACAAAAAACAACCCCGGTCAAAATGATCGGAGCTGTTTTCGTATTTCTTTATGATTAGGGATGGTCTGCTCGACTAATTTCCAAAATCGCGGGGAGTGATTGAATTCTTTACAGTGACATAATTCGTGTACAATAACATAGTCAGCAATATGTTCGGGCACGACCGCTAATTTATAATTGAAGTTGAGATTGCCCGCACGCGAACAACTCCCCCAACGCGTCTTTTGATCGCGAATACTGATATCTCCATAATCAAAGTCATAAAACTGGTTAAAATGTGCAAGTCGTTCATGCGCCAATTGCCGAGCCGCTTCCTTATGTTCGAGATAGTGATCACGCCCATATCGACTTAATCGCCCGCCTTGTTGTCGGAACCGCTCGATTTGAGTGATGATCCACTGCGCATGTTCATGCATAAATCGTTCAACTAGTTGCTCAGGAAATCGATATGGGATTGTGACGACAAGCGAACCCCCAGGTCCAACCGAAAAACGCATGCGCTTTACGCGCTTGTTTTTTTTCAGATCATAGTCTATTGGCCGATCGCATAATATGATTGTTCGCCGTACTTGGTTCATAAATAGTATGCAGCCAGTATACCGCACTTATATCGGCAAACAAAAAAAGGCATGCCGCGAAGCATGCCTTACTATAGTGCGAAGGAAGCACCTTACACCCGTAGGTGTTGAACCTTCCGAGCCCCCTCCCCGTAATCCGCATCCTTGTCAAATCCGACAGGATCCTCCTCCCGTTTTTTGACCGGCCGCGCGGCAGTCCCAAGGCACCCCTCAAGCTCATCCGGCATGAGAATGACCGGGAGCGTAACAATCCGATGACATTCGGTGCACTGCACATCGTGCACGTTAGTCATATAGGACTTACTCGTCCCCGGTTCAGTCCAAGTGCCCACATACGCATGCATCGGCTTCCAAGTATGATACCCTTTCATAACTTCCTCCAGGTTTTCGAGGTTAAGGAATGTAACCTAATGACAACCGCCGAACGACTCACCTCCTCACATGTAATTGGTTCTGCCTAGAGCATAAACCCATTGCCAAATATAGTCAAGTGTGGTCTTATATTTTACGCACTATTCCCTCCTCTAACCGATAGATCGTATCGGCAAGTACTCCTGCATCACTCGGATCGTGCGTAATAACGACTGCAGAGATCCCAAGTCGCTTAATAAGATCGCGCAGACTATTCCCCACATCCCTACGAGTCTCTTGATCGACCGCAGAAAGTGGTTCATCAAATAAAAATAACTGTGGCTTAATCGCCAATGCCCTCGCCAAAGCAACCCGTTGCCGCTCTCCGCCAGAAAGTGTATGCACATCCCGCTTCGCGATCGATTGTGGCAAATCAACGACCTGTAATAGTTCATGCACGCGCCGATCGATCACATCTAAAGATGCTTTGCGTGCCATCAAGCCAAAAGCGATATTATCGTGCACCGACAAGTGAGGAAATAACCCATAATCCTGAGGGACATATGCCAATTGCCGGTCCTCAATGGAGTACTCCACGATATTACTACCGTCCAATATGATCGTGCCGGCATCCGCCTGTTCGAATCCAAGAATGCACGACAACAATGTTGTCTTGCCGACGCCCGATTTGCCCATGATTGCAACAATCTCGCCCTCCTCGATCGATAGCGAAAGTCGCTTCAAAACAGGATGTCCACCGTATGATTTTGTCAGATTATTAATTTCCAAGAATGCCATGGTTGTTTTAATTCATTTTTTCATCAACACGGTCCTGGTTACGGTCAATGCGACCAGTGCAAAAAGGACCATAATCGCGGTTGCACCCAACGCAAGCAGTGGATCCACATGCACAACGCGATTCGCATACGTCGGAAGTATCTCGGTTTTGTAGGCAACCACCCCGGCAAAGATCAATGAGCCACCAAACTCACCCATCGCCCGAGCCCATACCAACGTCAACCCCGCAATAATATCCTGTCGCGCCATCGGTACCAATACGCGGAAGATCACGGTATACGTATTCGCACCCAATGACCGCGCAACCAGATCGATCTTCAATGTGCGAATTTCACGAAACCTGCGCAACACATATCCAAGTGCGAACGGAGCCGATACAATCAGCTTCGCAATGACAACGGCGAGGAACGTGAACGCAAGATGGATCGGCGAATTAACGCCGAACGCAAATACATAGATAACACCCACCGCAACCGGTGGCAATGTCTGAGGGATATCTATAAGAAGCGTTTCTAAAAACTTCTTCCCACGAAAGTCCCCGTACGCGAGAAAATATGCCATAGGGACAACAAACAAAGCCGTCAACGCAACGACAACGAACGCGGAAATCAAGCTGATACCAAACGCCCACCAAAAGCGGTCATCCGTAAGAATCGGCTGCATGGCAGAAAATTTAAACATAAACGATCCGATCAAGAAAAGAACCGGAAACAAAAACCATGCGATCCAACTAAATGCAAGGACTTTGACCGCGGACTCAACAAGAGTGTTTCGCTGATGGTTCATAAGATATTTCTATTATATACCGACTACAGACATATGTCAGTTACAGACCACGAAAGAAGTATACTTGCATGTACGTAGTAACATATATAGGCCGTCAACCTAGCAACAGAACAATCGTAGTATATGCAACACATAAAAAAATATATTTCAGCCCATAAAATAATCTCAGTCACAAGTATTATCGTACTAGCGCTATTTGCCTATTGGGGGTATGGCAAACTAACCGATACCAGTACGGAACCACGCTATGTAACCGCGCTTACAGAAACGGGATCTATTATTACGTCGATCAGCGGAACAGGACAGGTATCGGCTTCCAATCAGGTAGAGCTCAAATCACGCGCATCAGGCGATATTGTCGCGATTAATGTAGTCAATGGGCAGGAAGTTGGCACAGGTGCCCTCATCGCCCAGCTCGATGCACGCGAAGCGCAAAAAGTGGTGCGCGATGCGGAGGTAAATCTCCAAAGTGCAAAACTGTCCCTCGAAAAGCTCAAGAAACCTGCTAATAATCTCTCGGTGATCCAAGCGGAGAATGCGCTCGCTCAAGCACAACAGACAAAACAAAACGCCGAAGACGACCTCAAGAAGGCATACGACGACGGTTTTAATGGGATCGCAAACACATTCCTCGATCTCCCAACAATCATGACCGGATTGGATGATATATTTTTCGACGCGACGATCGACCAGGGAATGCCAAACATCAACTGGTATATTAACCAAACATCACTACAAATAGTAGGCGAACGCGAAAAAGCGAACCAATATCAGAACGATTTCTATGCGGGATATAATGCATCGCGAACGACATACGCGAAGAATTTCGATAACTACAAGGCGGCTTCAAGAACATCAAGCACCCAAATAATGGAGACACTCGTCGACGAAACATATACGACCACACGAACAATCGCTGATGCGGTAAAAACCGGCAACAACCTCATTGACTTCGTAAAAGACTCCCTAACGAAAAACAACGTAAATGCAACCATCCCCGCTACGGTGGATGCTCACAAGTCAACTCTCAATACATACACGGGAACGACAAATACCCATCTGCTGAATCTGCTCGCAACAAAGAACACAATTAAGAACAGCAAGGATGCGATCACGAACGCAGATCGCACGATAGCGGAAAAGACCGAATATATCGCCGATCTCAAGGCAGGTACCGATCAGCTTGATTTGCAAGCCCAGGAGCTGATCGTTCGCCAAAGGGAGAACGCATTGTTGGATGCGCGCGAAAAGCTCGCCGACTATTATATCCGCGCGCCATTTGCCGGAACCATAGCGACCCTAACAGTCAAACGATCAGATACACTGTCATCTGGTACATCGATCGCGACATTAATCACAAAGCAGAAAATTGCCGAGATTTCACTCAACGAAGTGGATGTGGCAAAAGTGAAAGTTGGACAAAAGACTACGCTAAATTTCGACGCAGTCGAAGAACTGAGTATCAGTGGCTCGGTCGCAGAGATCGACACCGTAGGAACGGTTTCGCAAGGGGTGGTCACCTATACGGTAAAGATTGGTTTTGATACGCAAGATGATCGCATTAAACCGGGTATGAGCGTAAGTGCTTCGATCATTATCGATATGAAGCAAGATGTGCTCACAGTGCCCAATAGCGCCATAAAAACACAAGGAGAGTTGAGTTATGTGGAGATATTCGAAGTTCCACTAGAAAACGCAACGGGAACACAGGGAGTCATTGCTTCGGCAACGCCAATAAGAAGGCCGGTAACGATCGGCATTGCAAATGACACAACAACGGAAATAGTTTCCGGACTCAAAGAAGGAGACCAGATTATTACGCGCACAATCACAACAACAAGCGCGACCACACAAACAGCTCCAAGTCTCTTCCCGACAGGGAGCGGGCGCATGAGCCGATAATGCAATTATGATCAAGATCGAAAACGTCACAAAAACATATACATCGGGAGCAGTCCCCTTTCAGGCGTTGAAGGGCGTAAGCTTTGAAATACAGGACGGGGAATTCGTGGCAATCATGGGTCCGTCGGGGTCGGGCAAATCAACCCTAATGCATATCCTAGGGGCACTCGATACTCCGACAACTGGCCAGTACATTTTAGACGGTAAGGATGTATCCATGCTATCCGACGACGAACTAGCAGACATCCGCATGGATCGCATCGGATTCGTATTTCAATCATTCAACCTACTCCCCCGTGCGACCGTACTGCGCAATGTCATGCTTCCACTCATGTACGCGGGCGTCGACCGCGAAGAACGTGAAAAACGCGCGCGCGCGGCACTGAAATCAGCAGGGCTCACCGAAGAGCACTACAATCATTTGTCGAACCAGCTCTCAGGTGGGCAGATTCAACGCGTTGCGATTGCCCGGGCATTGGTCAATAAGCCGTCGCTCATTTTGGCGGATGAACCAACGGGAAATCTTGATTCAAAAACAGGAGAAATTGTCATTGATACATTCCAAAAAATGAACAGGGAGCACGGGCATACAATTATCCTCATTACGCACGAACGGGAACTCGCAGAACACGCAGAGCGCATTCTGTTCATAAAAGACGGGCAACTGGTCGAAGACACCAAAACACATAAAAGAAGGATTATCCACTCCCATGACCATAGTTGACATTATAGAAGAAACCTACTCTGCGCTCTCGGGAAACAAGGTACGATCGGGACTCACAATGCTTGGTATCATAATCGGCATCAGTTCGGTCATTGCCATGGTGGCGATCGGACAAGGAGCACAAGGATCAATTCAATCAAGTATTCAGTCAATCGGTTCGAATCTTGTACTCGTCATGCCGGGACAACAACGCGGAGCAGGAACACAGATAAGTGCAGGGCGAGGATCGGCCCGCTCACTTACACAGGGCGATGCCGATGCGATTATAAAGGAGGTAAGCCTCGCGAAAGCAGTTGCACCGGAAATATCAGGGAGGTATCAGATCACAAGCAAGGGTAAGAACACGAACACATCGGTCATCGGTACTACCGCCGCATACCTATCGATACGAAACATAGAAATCGACTTTGGTTCATTTATCACGGATCAAAACGTACGCAGTCTTTCTAAGGTTGCTGTACTAGGCCCGACAACAAGGGATGATCTATTCGGCGAAGGAGTCGATGCCGTTGGACAGACGATACGTATTAAGAACATCGAGTTCAAGGTGATCGGCATCGCAAAAACAAAGGGAGGGAGTGGATTCAGCAACCCAGATGACACGATCTTCATTCCCCTTTCCAGTGCGCAGCGATTTTTGGCAGGAGATACGTATGTAACCACAATCAGCGTGCAGGCAGAAAGCGCCGAGTCGATGACCGATATACAACAACAGATATCTGTTCTTCTGATGGAACGCCACCATATAAGCGATATGACTCTGGCAGATTTCAATATTATGAACCAGGCGGATATCATCGCGACTGCGTCTACCATAACCCAAACATTCACAATCCTGCTCGCAGCGATCGCGGGCATATCGCTCGTCGTCGGTGGTATTGGCATCATGAATATGATGCTAACCACAGTAACGGAACGCACGCGCGAAATTGGACTGCGCAAAGCGATTGGTGCAAAGAAAAGAGATATCAGCCTTCAATTTCTCATTGAAGCAATTATCCTTACGTTTATAGGAGGATTTGTGGGGGTACTACTAGGATGGATGGTTTCCTTTGGAGTTACCTACTTTAACCTCCTGCAAACACAAGTAACGTTCACCTCCGTGGCATTGGCCTTCGGCGTGTCAGCAGGGATCGGCATTGTATTCGGCTATTATCCGGCACGCCGCGCCGCACGTCTGAATCCGATCGAAGCATTACGATACGAATAATAAGTAACTCAAAAAAATATGACAAAACAATTGATTAGCAAATGTATTCCAGTTATTGTGGCGAGTATCATCGTTGGAACAGGATCGTTCTACGCAGGTATGCGCTATGAGCGCAGTAACACAAATAATCCTCAACAAAATGAGTCATTCGCCAACATGACGCAAGAACAACGCCAAGCGCGCATGGTAAATGGAGGGTTCGCGGGAACACAACGCGCCAGTGGAACAACGAGAACGAACAATGGCGGTTTAATAGCAGGAGAAATTCTCTCTAAAGACGCTGCAAGCATTACGATAAAACTTCGCGACGGCGGATCACGGATAGTATTCTTGTCGGACGCGACAAAGGTCATGAAGTCAATCGATGGCTCGCTCGCCGATCTGACAACCGGCACACAGGTAACCACTATAGGAACCGCCAACGCTGACGGTAGCATTATGGCGCAATCAATACAGCTACGGACTGATACGTCACGCTAAGAACAATATCGTTCACGCGGACACAAGAATGCACCACAAGACAAGCTACGCGGCACAGAAAAGTTGATAAAGATGACTTTATCCCCGGACGTTTGGCCCGGGGATTTACACGTTGGAAACATAAACACAATCAATACATGTAAGTAATAATTTTACGTCATTTGATGGAAAATTGACAAAATAATGATTTTAGTTCATTATATAACCAGTTCATCATTTTACGAATTTTTTGGAGGTAATGTAATGCGAAACAGAAGGGCTGTATCTGTACTTGCAACGATCGTTCTCTTGGGTATTCTCGGCATCTTTGCCAAGCAATATCTGAAAAACCGATCAATGGATGCAAGAGAAATTCTCTCGACGAGAAGTGTCACGGGAAAGGACGTTCTGTTGGCGATTCGCAAAGATAACGATGCGATCAAGATCATCACACTCACCAATGGCACCCAAGCGCCTATGGGCTACCACGTAACATACCCAAGGCTCAATGGGGTCAACACGCACTACGAGATCACGTCCCCTTCGGGATATGTGGTGCTCGCACTCAAGCGCGTCGTCCGTCAAGACAACAAGACCAAAGCGGTAACGTATACACCATACACCAAGGGTATCGACTCGCCGAAGTTGCAGAAAGAAGGTCTTATCTACCTTAAAGACAAGCTCGAAAAGGCGGAACACGATCTGGATGCCAAAAAGATCAGATCGCTCGCCTACGGCGGGAAGGTCACTTCCGCGATCCCCAAGGACGTAGCACTGACACTCGCGATCATCGAACACATCGATCCCGCACGTTTCAACGCCGGCACCCCGGTAGAACAACTTGTCGGAGAGGTACTAGTCATTCTGGCCACGAACCGCGAAAACGCATACCGCTATTCGATCTCGAAAGCGGGGGCGCGTGGCCAGTTCCAGTTCATGCCCAGGACGTACGCAGCAATAGACCGCCGATATTCTCAAGCGGAGCTCATCGATAATTTCGGCGACGGTATGGACAACCACATCAATGCCGCCAAGGCAACTCTCCTGCTGTTCGACTCGGACCTGAGCTATCTACCCAAGTCGCATCGGAAGTTCCTCAAGAAGCATCCCGAGGCGATGGGCAAATATCTCGCCGCCGCATACAACGGTGGCCCATCAAAAGCGCTCCGATCGATTCGCAAGCACGCAGGCGCATGGGAAGCCCATGTCCTGCCGGAAACGCGAACCTATCTGAAGGAGTTCGAAGCAGTATGGAAAGTACTCCACACCTAGCACACCAAAGGCGCCCATCGGGCGCTTTTTTTATTCGCAATATACGTTGAATAATGTACAGCAACAGGAGTATCATTAATACAGTCGGATAGTTTTATCCTATTCATATAACAAAAAAATGAAGCATTACTTCAAGTTATCAATGCATATCGGCCTTGGCGTCCTCGTAATCGCCATTGTCCTACTCCTATGGCGCGGAAACGTACAAGCCCCACAAGACGTGCACGATGTACCCCCTATGGCAACATCATTAAGCGATGCAAATATAGCACTGATGCATGGCAATCAGGCACTCCCCATCGTAACAGAAACAGTTGAGTATTTCTCTGGAGTTCGCGGATTCTATACACACCCCGCAACCCCCGGGATATACCCAGGCATTATTATGATTCATGAATGGTGGGGACTCAACGACACGATGCGCGCGACCGCACAAGAACTTGCTGGACAGGGGTATCATGTACTGGCCGTAGATCTCTTTGGCACCATAGCGACCACACAAGACGAGGCACGCAAACAAACGAGTGCATTCGACCAGGCAAAAGGACGAGAGAACATGCGCGCCGCTGCAACGTATCTGCGAGCCCACGGCGCAACAAAGCTGGCCTCGCTCGGCTGGTGCTTTGGTGGAGGACAATCGCTCCAGCTTGCGCTTTCTGGTGAGCAACTCAATGCTACCGTCATCTATTACGGCAACGTCGTGACCGACATCGAAACGTTGCGCGCTATCAAATGGCCAGTACTCGGGATCTTTGCAGGAGAAGATCGAAGTATCTCACCCAAGACGGTCAACGAATTCCGAGCCATACTCAACGAACTTGGCATCAGCAATTCGATCACGATCTACCCAGGAGTGGGTCATGCATTCGCAAACCCATCCGGACAAAGCTACGCGCCAGAAGAAACAAAGGATGCTTGGCAAAAGACCCTAGTATTCCTTCAGCAAAACCTACGCTAATAGAATTGGATAGCTACGTGGATAGCACAAAAAATCCCGCCACTGGCGGGATTTTGCATATACAAAAAAGGCGCGCATTAGGCATGCGCGCCTCGTTTCGACGCTAAGCGCCGACAACACTCTGCGGAGAAGGCACCTCGTGCACCTCGCTCGACAAAGCGCCACTCAACGCTTCCCAAAAATCCGCGCCAACTCCGAATTGCATGGTCGGGTATTGCCACCCGAGCCCATCATCCCCGGTCGAATTATTGGGGCTAGAACAAACCACAGACATGATGCAGCCAGCCATCGGCCGCTCCGGGTCGGGAGCAGTCCGGTAGACATACCCACGATCCGAAGACCAGGTAGCCATGAACCCCGTGTCCATGACGGATTCGAGCACATCATTAGGTACGACGACACGATGCATGCCGCTCAAACGAACTGCGATCTTGTCGCCGTTGCGCCACGCGATGAATGCGCGCGCACGTTGCGGTTGCCATGCATCAAGTCGCGCAGCGATATCTTCGGCATTGTCACTCGTTACGCCCTGTAGACGCAACCCTTCTTCCTTGTACCATCCGCCGGTCTCGATATATCGGTCGGCATTAAGCATCGCATCGGCCGTAGACGAAGCATCTCCATAGCCACGGATCTGCCCGTCCTTCTGCACCGAAACACCGACCGTTCCATTCGCTCGCATGATCGCATGCAGAAGACATCCGGCATACAATGCAGCATTGATCCTATTAGTCTTCATTCACCCTCCCATCCACGTGTATTTGTTAAAAGAAACCACAGTTCCCAATCTGGGAAGATTGTGCAATAAATCGACAATAAAGTCAAACGAAAATCACCCATCCGCCCCTTGCATAAATAAAACAGGGGGTGTACGCTTGCAGTAAAGCGTCGACGCTGCAAACACAGCCGAGCTGAGAGAAGAAAGCCGTCAGGCAAGTAGAACTCTTCGGGTATGCCCGTCATAGCAGATGACCGTGATAGCGGTCTACGAGGTTCAACTGGCAACAGTTGGACGAATACAAGGTGGCAACGCGTTTAACACGCCCTTGTAAATAATCCATTAGTGGATTGTTTGCGGGGGCGTTTTTGTTTACAAAACCAAAAACAATATGCGATGGTCGAACGCATACATGCGATGCATATACGAAGGCACAAGGACGCCCCGCTCGTAATAATACATATTCACCAATACAATAAAACATATATGGAACGAATACATAGTACAGCGATCGGCGGCCGTGTCGGACAGACGGTCAAACTAGCCGGATGGGCACAGGCCATTCGCGACCAAGGGGGCATTATGTTCATCGTCCTTAGGGACATCACCGGCACCGCGCAGCTTGTCATAAGTGGCGAGCTGCTCGAGGCGGCGCGATCGATCCAACTCGAAAGCGTCATAGAGGTAGTGGGGCAAGTTGCAACAGAGACAAAATCCCATTCCGGAGTAGAAATACAGGTATCGGAATTAACCATTCTCTCGATGGCAGAGCCAGAGCTTCCGATTCCGGTCGTCGAAAAAAGTGATGCGCCGACCGATCAGCAGATCCGCCTCGACTGGCGCTTCCTCGATATCCGCAAGCCCGAAAAAGCACTGCTCTTTAAAGTATGGACGGAACTAGAACGATCATTCATCGAATATTGCACCGAACAGGAGTACATTGAAATTCATTCGCCCAAGCTCATGTCCACGCCAAGCGAAGGCGGAGCAGAGCTCTTTGAGGTGCAATACTTTGAGCGCAAGGCGTATCTCGCACAGTCACCACAATTCTACAAACAAATGGCGATGGCGGGCGGATTTGAAAAGGTGTTCGAGATTGGCCCGGTCTTTCGCGCAGAGCCATCATCCACACCACGCCATGCGACCGAATTCAACGGCTTCGACTTGGAAAAGTCCTTCATAACATCGCATCAGGATATTATACAGGAGGAAGAACGATTGATCGTCCACGCACTGACCAACATCAAGACAAAGTACGGCGAGGAGATAAAACGTCTCTATCAAAGAGACGTGCACATACCCGTCATCCCCTTCCCGCAACTGACCGTTGCGCAAGCAAAGGAAATTTTGGGCAAGCTTGGCATCACGTCGGAAAAAGAAGGAGACTTAAGCCCCGAAGAAGAGCGCGAAATCTCGAAGTACATCAAAGAGACCCACGGGCATGAATTCGTGTTCATCACCGAATACCCGGCATCGGTCCGCGCATTTTATCACATGCGTCTCGAAGATAAGCCGGACATAACCAAGAGCTTCGACTTACTCTGGAACGGCATCGAGATCACAACAGGCGCGCAGCGCGAACATCGGTTAGAGATACTCATACGGCAGGCAAAAGAAAAAGGCATTGGAACAGAATCGTTACAATTCTATTTCGACTTCTTCAAATACGGCTGCCCACCGCATGGCGGATTCGGAGCAGGACCAGAACGCATGATCATGAAGCTCTTCGGACTCGACAGTATCCGCGAGGCATCATACATCTACCGCGGCATGAAGCGCCTGACGCCATGAACCAACTAAAAACAACCGCATTACGCGGTTGTTTTTAGTTATTTGAGATATGTTTGCAAGGTATGCACCCAATCTTCGTCAATGACTCCCTCGGCCATCTTCTGACCCAAGAGCCATTGCAGATAGCCCTTATCAGTCTTCGCAACGTCAGCGATCATCTCGCCATTATGCTTTCCGAATTGGAATTTCTTGAACAGGATAGGAGTTGTAGAAATTTCGATCATTTTGGCGATCGCTTCCTCCTCCGAAAGCCCAGTCGCTTTGAGCTTGGCAAATAGCCGATCAAAGAGCGCTGCAAGTACCTTCACATCGCCTTCTGCATCATGCGCGTTGGCATCCTCAATATCCAGATCGAGGTAATAGCGCAAATATTGCAAGTTATATTCGGGTATTACAGCTTCGTCATCAAGCGAACGCGCAACGCGAAACGTGCAGATATAGCGCGGAACACGCATCCCTTCGGCCTGCAAGATCGCCGTATCGAACGGCGCGTTATGCGCCACCAAGATACCCTCATCGAGCAACTGCTGCAGTTCGGCGCGCATAGTGCTGTCCGCAAACGGCTCCTTGTCCTGGACCATCTTGTTGGTGATGTGCGTAATGCTCATCGCCTTGACCGATATCGGCACTGGAGGCTTAAAAAATCCGACGCGATAATAATCCTCGTATTTGTAACACACCTGGCACAACCGATCTTTAGCTACATCATTCCCAGTTGTTTCAGTATCAAGAAAAATAAGCTTATTCATAATGCAAATGGTACCATAAATTTACCTACCCCGCACAATCTTCATCCCCATATAATACTCCCGTCGCGCGGACGGAAAGTGCTCCAACGCATAACGCAACATCGTCCGCGGCATTGTGGCCGCATGCAGATCCAAAAACGCTTCCTCTTCTTTGACCGAGCAACGCTTCCCCACCTCCCGTAACATCCACCCAACCGCCTTATGAATCAAGTCGTGCGAGTCATCCACCAAAAACTCAGCAACAGTGAGCGCCAACTTCGCATCCCCGTTATAAATCGGGTAAAAAGTGGCGAGCATAGCAATGCGCCGATCCCAAACAGAGCGGGACCGTACCAGCTTTAGCAGTATATCTTCATCCGCACCACCATCGACGATCTCCGCGCCGACAATATGCCCCGCGGTCAGATCGATCAGATCCCAATTATTGATATAGTTCGTATTCTTCAAATAGAGCGTATATATTGCCTTGCGTTGCTTGGCATCGCCTCGCTTATATTGATCAACAAGGATCAATAATGCAGCCATGCGTTCTTCGTGCCACGGAGAATGCAATAGCTCAAGCACTGCCACGCGATCAAGATCCCGAAACCGCACGACGACCTTGCGCACATCCGGCATGGCGATCCCCATAAACTGGTCGCCCTCGGCATATTCACCCGGCCCTGTCTTAAAAAACCGCGCACTCGACTTGGCACGCACCGGACTCGCACACTTCTTCATTTCATTTCGCAATGCAATTAGTTTACTCATCGTAACAATAGTATATCACCTACGAGAATGCATCAGTAAAAAGCAGCAAGTCAACAAGAGAAAAAGGTAAGGGAGGAAAAAGCAAGAAAAACAAAAAAAATGAAACTCCCACGAACTTACGCCTTCGGCGTGACAAGGTAATAGACAAGTCTATTACGCGCTCCGCTCGTCCACTATCTGATTACAGACAGTGGAGGCAACGTCATCCCCGAGCTAACGCCCGGTTTTTTCGTTAGAAACATAAAAAGTGAGAAATGAATTCCCCAAAAGATTACACCCGTGATATCTACGCCTTAGGCATGACAAGGTAATAGACTTGTCTATTACGCGCTCCGCTCGTCTACCATCAAATTACAGATAGTGAAGACAACTTCATCCCGTGGGCCCACGCCCAGGATTTTACGTGGGAAGCATAAAAAAGTAAGGAGTAAAAGATAAAAGATAAAAGATAAAAATTCTCCTACCCATTGCAATATACTTTTATCTGACGATCGTCAGATAAAAGTATATTATATGATAGTCAAAACGATTATATAACATGCTTCAAGTTGCCAGTCTTAGTAACCTGGAATATTTCAACAAAGTCATCTAGATCCAATTTGACCAGATCGTCAATAAGCGTCTGCGGGATGCGGACTTTCCCAATCCACACGCTTTTTTGAGCCATAGAGAATCCAAGATTTATTAACACGGCGCGCAGCCACGCTCGTTTCTTCCTGTCTTGTTCGGGTATGTCAAACATTACGATAACAAATCGCTCATCTTTCTCCTTTTCATAATAGAGGGATGGCAAAGACGGGCTTTCTTTTGATTTTGTTAATTTTCTTTTCCCCTCAGCAGTGAGCCGAAAGAACTTCTTTCCTTCCTTCTCGACTTCCTCGAGTAATCCCTGTTGTTTTAATCGGTAGACCAAATTATCATAACGCCTGCGCTGAGCTCGCTTTGCGTCTTGTGGAGATAAGGTTATATTGGCTGCTTTACCGCGTCCCCCGCCAGTGCCCTTGTACGGAGTTTCGAGAATAATATCAGACACTTCTATAACAGACATAACACCCATGCCAATAACGGCCAATATTCCCCACATAAGGTCTCCTTTTGCCATATAGCACTAGTGTAGCACAACCAATAGCATTTTACTTTTATCTGACGGTCGTCAGATAAAAGTAAATTGATACCTTGCAACTATCCGGATACATACATACACATACATGCGTACGTATATACACATACATACACATACATGCGTACGTATATACACATACATACCATACGCACAAACATGTATCTACATCCGTACAAGTATGCGCATATACAAACGCGCAGGTATATATGCATACATGCACGCAAATAAACATAGCATCGAGACGCGATTCGAGAAGGGTCAAGAATACTATCGGATCAAACAAAACATCGTTAAAAAACACTCCTGCGGCAGCAGGGTGTTTTGTTATAATTCCCGAGCGTCATACGCCCAATGCAAAATAGCTTGCCGTTGCCTAGGTCGGCAGGTTGCATCGCCCTTAGGGCAATTCTTCCGCACCTGCGCGATATGCCGCCCGATGGCCTTCCATCGGCGAATCTGCTTCTTATCTTCATCAGGCATACGCCGCCCCATATAATAGCGGCAATACCATTGGAACCATCCGCGCGGATCGTCGAGGTGGATCCATCCCTTCGCCCGCCAAACCGAAAGCGGTTGCGATGCGTTCACCCCAAAATAGTTCAGCTTCGGGTCGTGTCGCTCGGGACACAACTTCGCCTTGGCATACCAATCAGCCGGAAATTCATATGCACAATCGGTCATATACTTCCCACCAAAAACACCCAAACGAAGCATTTCTTTGGGTGTTAATTCGGGCGCAAAGGCTGGGTCAAAATTCTTCCCCATCGGTTCCACCAACGTATAGCGATATCCGCTTTGCATGATATCGCTCACTTCAACAATCGTATGCTGCATATCGATCAACGTATCGTCGTTGCGGTTCGAATAATGCGATCCATAACGGTATCAAAGTCAAAGGTATCGCGCTCTGCCTGACATTCTGTCATATGCGGCTCATCGTAGTTGCCACACTGCGTGGCACGCACCGTCGCAGTGAAGATCCAAACCTGTGGGCCGCGCTCTACCGCATACGCATATTGCGTATACATACTCCCCGCAGCGCCCTGCACAACTTCGGTCACACAGTACGTTCGGTCATCGATCTTCCATGGATGCGTCCTTCCGGCGCGCTCGATCTCAGAGCCAGCATCGGTACATTCAAACGGTCCGTTGGTGATGGCAACCTGCGGAGGCCAATCATACGCACGCATGTAGGTGGTTCCAAGATCTTCTGGGTAGCGGAATGTGATTCCCTTTTCTTCGTCAGTTGCCGTCTTCCAAGTTGTATCGTATCGCGATTCAGGACATGCAGCAAATTCACACTTCGGCCCACTGCGCCCAACAGACGATCCATCAGGGCACACTTTCGCTTCCATGGTGCAATACGGCTGCACCGTAGATCCACCCTGATTCAAGGACCAGATTGTATAATTCAAATACCCCGCGAAGCTGACCCAAAGAATGTACGGGACCAACAGCCATGCGGCAGGCTTCGAAATGCGCCAAAACACGCCGATCGTGGCAACGATAGCGATCCACAAAAAGACGATCTCGACAAACGCCCATCCCGGGCTCCGTAGACCGAAGAAGATAATGGACCAAGCGGCATTTAAAGCAAGTTGCATGCCATAGATGGTCAACGCGCCGCGCACCCGCTTGCGAAGGCTTGCCTTCTGTACACCCCCTTCCATGGTTCGCTTGGTAGCAGCAGACCAAACCAAATACGATGTGATACCCATCATCGCATACAACGTGATCCACACAGGACCAAACACCCACGAAGACGGATTCCAAGACGGCCTCACAAGTTGAGTTGCATACCAGGTCGATACCGAGTTTGCGGCGAAGAACAAACCAATAACCCCCGCAAGTTCGGCGATTATAATTGCGACAAACACTTTGAGTGCAGTGTTGAACTTCATGGGTTAATTATATCATGAATCGCGCCAAATTAATGGCATCTAACCCCATTAATCCAAATGCGTATGGTATTATATCAAACACCTTTATATAGATGTTCTAAACTCAATATAAACGTAAATAAACGTAATAGATTATATTATGCAAAAAGCCGCACGACCTCCTGAACAATCCCTTGGATCTTCAAATTCTCACCTTTTGTAAAATAACGTGGCTGGTGTTCCGGATTCGTCGAGCGCGGTTTAAGCACAATAGTATCGCCCTCAAGATGAAATTCTTTAACTGTCGCCTCGTCATCAATCAACGCAACAACCAAATCATTCTCCCTCGCAGTAAGTTTTTGCTTGCATAAAATTAGATCTCCGTCGTTAATCCCGGCCTTATTCATCGAATCACCGGTCGCTCGCAAAATAAAATATCGCAGCCCGCTTTGTAACTTCTCCTTTGGCACCGGGATTAGTTGCTCGATATTTTCTTCGGCGAAAAGCGGCGTACCGCACGGCGCAGCTCCAACTAATGGGATATTGACCGATTCCTCTTTCGACAAAACCATAGTGCATTAATTACATCACACGCCACGTCACAGGATGACTTCAGCGCGTCCAGGTTCAGATATTTAAGCGTTACGGAAAAATAAATTAGTTATTATTTATTGGGAGCAAGAAAAGCAATTCGACGCAAGGGTAATAGTAACTTATCTTCTTCGCGTAATTTATCATAATATTCTTCCCAAAAATCAATCAAATCATCAAGGTCAATTTTTTCGATATGGTTATTGGAATTCCTCATCTCCTTAACTGCTTCTCGGGTAAATCCCCCGCTAGAAACAATTAAGCCAACATCCCCATTTCTCAATAATCCATTCAGCGCAGAAACTTCACTATTCGTAACTTTAGTATCCTTCCTATGCTTTACTTGAACCTTAATACGAGCACCTTCGACTCCAAGAGGGTCTTTATAGGCTCGAATATCAACACCCCCATCAGGACCGGGTGCCGCAACCTCAGAAACATAATATCCCATACCGCGTAATAGTGCCGCAGCAAGATCCTGAAACTCATATGGATTTAAAGCTCGAATATGCTCAACTATTTCATTCCGCGCAATCTCTGCAGCCTGCTCATAGCCAATAGTCGCCTCGCGCTCGGCAATATCCGCTCCTCTCTCATCTTCCGCAACCAACTCAACGAAATCCTTCTGCCGTTTCCATTCCCTATATTTCTGAGTAGCTATCCTAATAAATTCTTCCGGAGAAAATTGTAGGGTTTTTCTACCCTCTTCAGTAATAGACCAGGTGCCTTTATTTTTAACCAACCAGCCCGCTTTTACACAGTCGATGGAATACAAGTACATCATCGATCTCCACCTCACATACCCCGTCTTTTCATAATGCCCAGCCTCATACTCATTAAATATAAGTGACTTTGGCATCTCGACTAGAATTTCACGCAATGGCAAACTGCCACCATTTTTTTCAATAATTCTAAATACAGTTTGAAGATATTCACCTCTTCGAGCGGTTGGTATTTCCATAGATAAATTATATCAAAAAATAGTAACCAAAACGATTATTCTAGCTTCAATATCATTATAGAGTATTAATGGAGTCAGTCACCATTTTTCATCCCTCGGATTTCCCCAAAAACAACCGTACAACCCGCAGCTCCTCAAAGGTAAAGTCTGACCCCAACATTGCCTGGGCGGGAGATAGCAACATACTCCCCTTCTTTTTATACGTCTGCTCCAATGCGGCCTGCATGGTCACAAATCGTCGGCGCTCGGGCTTAAGATATTCCAGATCATGCTCGGGGTTAAGCGTACCGCTGGCGACAAGCTTTTCTAGATGCGTAATGAGCGTACCCTCGGACACCCCGCGATGCTCTGCCATTTCAGCAATCGACATCTGTTGCGCCACCAGTTCGGCCGTTGCATCGTAGGTCGAAACTTTGGACGCAGGCGCCTGCATGCCCATGCCTACGGCACCACCGATCGAATCGATGAACTGGGATTGCAGATTCGCGATCTGCTCCTCACCTAGTGCGGCGAAGTTGTAACGAGCCTGCTCGGATGCCGCACGGAACTGAATATCTTGCGCGAACACATCGGGATGCACTTCGAGTGCGCGTTCGTTATACCCCAACAGATACAATCCAGCGAGCGTGCGCACACGCGACAACGCAACATACCCCTGCCCGAATTCGAACGCTTGCGAAAGGTCGATGATCGCGGCATCGAGCGACATCCCCTGACTCTTATGAATCGTGATCGCCCATGCAAGCCGCAACGGGATCTGCTTGATCATGCCCAAACACTTCATGCCGTCGAAGATGCTCCATTCGCCCTGCTCTGCCTCGATCGTCTTGCCATTATGCAACGTCACCTGCGGATTGCCCGTAACAAGCGAAAACCCGGAGACCACTCCCGTGGTCCCGTTGACGAACTTGCCCTCGGTACTGTTGCGCGTGAACATGACCTTCGCTCCAACCTTGAGCGAAAGCGTTTCGGGCGAAAGACATCCGCGCTTCAAACCATCGACGATCGCGGTAATGCCCGAGCTCGTCATGGCAAAATTACGCTGCTCGCCAGGCAACTTGCGCAGATAAGCATCGTTGATCCGATCGACCGCAAAATTATGCGCATAGAGCTTGGTATATTCGTCCTCGGACGGTGGCGTAGTACAGCGCCCGTTAAGGCAATCGCGCACTGCGTCGGTCACTTCGCCCCGGCGGATGGCCGAAAGCGCCTGCAAAAAAGCAGGATCTTCTTGGCGGTGTTGCTCCGTCAGATAACAGATGGTCGGGTCGGCCTTGGCCCATGCCGAACCGATGAATGCGAAGGGTGACCACTGGTCTTCCCCGTCGAGAGAAATTGTTTTTACGCGCTCCGAATCGGCTTTTGGCATAATGGGTGGCAGCTGGAAAAAGTCCCCAACCAGGACCACCTGGAGGCCGCCAAAGGGCTCTGCCGAGTCGCGCAGGACCCGGCAAACCTGCTCGACGAGCGCGAGCGTGTCTCCCGAAAGCATCGAGACTTCGTCGATAATCAATACGCGCGCGACCCGAAGTCGCTTGACTAGTCGATCCTTGTCGAGCATCAATTCCAGGTCGTGATCGGTAAGGTGGGTGCGCACGCCGATGCCGCACCAGGCATGCAGCGTCATGCCGCCGATGTGGGTCGCGGCGATACCCGTGGATGCCGTGATCGACGGCTCGACCCCGCAAGATCGCAAATACTCCACATAGCGATTAACCATATGCGACTTACCGCTCCCCGGCTCTCCCGTCAAAAATACGTTCGTCCCGGTCTTTAAGATTGCAAATGCCTCATCTTGGGTCATAAATGTGTACCCATGATAGCACAACGGAGTCCTCCTTACACTCCCATCATCTACTCTTACCACGACGAATGGATCGTGCGGGGTTTTCTAATACGGTAGTAAAAAACCCCGGGGTTCCGGGGCTCGCAAACTAATGGAGTGCGATGAGAAGATCCGTAAGAATACCGACAGCTCGATCGAACTGCCACTTACCAACGTTTTTGTACACGCCGTGCATAACGCTAGGCTCCTCCTGATAAAGAGCGTAAGTAACCTTCATGTGAAAGAGCGGGTGCTTCCAAAACAACAACGGGCCCCCAATCATCTGCACCGGGAAGGTGTCGATGAGCGCGAAGTCTTCCGTCTCCAGCCACGAATGCGGGAACCCTGCAGAAAAATACCCGTCGACGCACCGGACATGATCCGAAAAAACGTTGGCGAATGCCCGCGCGACGATATGACATGAAAGCTCGACGCGTTTGCCGTTGTAGTCTGAGCCAAGACCAATGTCATCCGGGATAAGTTCCACCAAAGCGCGAGTCTCTCCATACAGCTTTTTGTCCTGTGGGTTTATTTCCCTCCAGATCGGATGTAACATAGACACCCCCTTTTTTGTTTGCTTTCGGTAAGATTCTATTCAAGAAATACCAGAAACGGAAGCAGGAGTCAATTACCAGCCTATATACTATTTGACAATACACAATGAAAGATGCAACCTATATACAGATCCAATCATACAATATGTTTACACGATAAGGAGGCTCGCTCATGGAAATTCAGACGGGTATGTGGCACACCATCGCCCACTGCGAACCGAGTCAGATCGCAAACGCAAAAAAAATCTGGGCGATCTGCCCGAGAATCTTTGCTACCACCGTGCAAGACAGGTTATTGCACAAATCGAACAGATGCGAGATACCAATAGATGCCAGAGCAACCCAGAGAATGAACGGAAAACCACGCACATACTCGCAGGAATGGCACTTCGAATGGATGGAATGGGTTAAGGCGATGGTTTTTTACACATCAGAAGCCGGAACGTCCCAAATGGCAGTATTCATATACCTGCCCCAGAAAAAAGAGCTTCAGCTGTACAGCAAACTAAGACGCATGAGTGATGGGCCTTTCGCGCGCAGACTCATTGACGAACCACAACAACTCTTCGTAGTTGCAGAGCGGCTCATCCTGCTAAAGTTAAACGGTGTCCATGGTGGCACCGAACCCAATACGCGCAAACTCGGGGATACAATCGCCCTCTACTGACAGATAAATGACAAGGCCCCACTGATGCAGGGCCTTTTTTATTTCCGTATGACACTCGACTTAAAATATTGCTCCTGAAATGCCACTGCTTGCATAATCGCCTCGTCATCGATCTCGATTCCGTGAGGTACGACAACTAGTTTGTCATCGTCGTCATCCTCGCGGTGAATGATAGCGATCACTGTACCATCAGTCTGTTCAAGTGCATCTTCAATTCCCAAGAAATAGACGTCAAGCTCTTCTCCATCTGCGGCCATGATACCGGGAATATATCCATAATTAACCTCGTATATAAAACCATGTTTCGGATGCTTGGATCCAAGCGGCCGATCGAACACGACATGGACGTTCTTTCCAAGAAATTCCTTCGCTATCTCAAGCGTCTTTTTTTGTTCTGACATGTGTTCCATATAATTTATTATATTCTTATTTTTTCCATCCTGAGACCCGTAGATCAACTCGATCGCCGATGAACTGCACACCCTCACCCATCAGTAATTTCTTTTTAGTCGTAGTCCCCCGACCGAACGCATAGCCGGTCAACGCACCATCCGATGTAACCACGCGATAACACGGCACACCTTTAATATTAGGGTTGCGCTTCATCGCCATCCCCACGGCACGCGCACCACGCGGATTCCCAGCCAGCTTTGCTAACTGCCCATACGTAGCAACTCTTCCTTTGGGAATATGTGCCACAGTGGCATAGACCAGATGATAAAACATCTTCTCGCGAATACTGATCGGGAGATGGCTATATTGCCATGCGCGCTCCTTGAGAACATTCTTTGCCTCTATCGCCTTGACCGCATAATCGGCGGCACCGCGCGCATGTTCGGAGACATGGACCGTCGCAACCGCATGCCCTGCCGCGCGGGCAGCCGCCCGTGCGACAACGTTTTCGACACTCCGTGCCGCTGCATGAGCCGCAAGTGCGGCGCAACGAATCTCGGCCATCTGCATCGGTAGATCGCTCTTCGCCCACGCACGCGCAACGACGAGCGCCCAGCGGGGCCGCCCGTCGCCCGGGCATTCCATTTCAAAACGCTTCAAAACACGATCGGCACAATCAGCAGCCCACAACGTCAGTAGTCGCTGCTCCTGTTTATCAAATGTACTTCCCGGCACTTTCATATAATGCATCGTATCACTACTAAAACCGCTCCGTAAAGAGCGGATTTAGTATATGTTTATGTTACCGATGAATACAGCCAGCCCAGCAACAAGGCCTACGTATACCACCTTTCAGCTTTGAAAGTGCCTTATTGATACGAATACTTCTTGTCTCCGCCTTCTTACCGGACGTAACCCAACAGATCCACTCATTGCGAGCAAGCGGTGTAATATTTCCCCATAGTGCGCGCGCCGCAGGATTTGCAATAAGCGCTTTCCGAAAATCATCCGGCAATGTATGTACCGTTCCGGTAGCAAGTCCTTTTTCGACCATATGATAAATAGTATCGATTTTTATGGAACTCGACGGCTTTATTTCCCAACGAGCGGAGGGTAAGAGATTCGAACTCTTGATACCTTGCGGTATACCCGCTTTCCAAGCGAGCGCAATCGGCCACTATGCGAACCCTCCAAATTAACCAGCAACCCACGAACAATAACCAACAATGTAGGTTCAAAATACTCCCGTATTGTAAGGGAAATGTAGGGTTTTGGCAACTTTCAAACCGATTTTTTATTTACAAAACAGATCTTCCCGCGATGCCGAGTATCTCAGCCAACATGGCAATTTCTCTACTGCGATCTCCGAAAGCAAGTTCGGAGCACAACAACTCGGCGCGTTCCAGACCCTCCTCAAGTTTACGCGCACCACCTGGGGCAAGCATAACCAAACTGACGCGCGCATCATATTCGTTAACCTCCTTGGAAATCAAACCAATCTTTTCCATCGGGAGCAAAATACGCGTAACTCCCGATGCAGTGAGACCAACCCTCTCGGCAAGATCAATGCGCCTCATTTTAGTCTCGGGAGCCTGACTAAGATGCAAAAGAATTATGAATTCATTCAGACCTAAACCGCCAAGCCCTCGATCGAAACGCCGACTCATAATAGCCTGTAACTTGGCGAGATCTAAAAAAAATTGTAATGACGAACTGATAGGGGTTTTCATAGTGAAGTTTATTTACTTGACTAATCAAGTATATAGCAAGTATTTTATATTGTCAACAAAAAATGACCCCCGAGAGGTCGTTCTTTGTGTTACAATTGTGCAGAAAGAAATCCCGAGATCTTGACCGCCTCGCATGCATCGGCAAGTCGCTTCGCCTCATCTGCCCTGCTCCCCGGTACGCATACACTGTATGCGGGAAGTGCATTGCAAATCCGCTTGCCGGATTCGCACGGCTCAACCTCGATATTTGCGCTAATGCCATTACCCAACAAATAATCCTGCATGATCCATGCGAGATTGGCATTGGAAACCGTATAGATGGGGACGTATTTCACGCGGAATAATGAAAATGCCATATCCTATATAGTTTACTCGGTTATTTCAGAAAAGGAAACGATAACACCTTTTCCTTTCTTCGTTTTTGCTTCATACATAGCCTTGTCCGCTTTTTCAATCAGGTCATGTAGTCCATAGTTTGGATGCTGACGCGAACCATCAGTGGAAATCAATCCGAAGCTGGCACTGGCAACAAAATCAGAAGCGCCTTTACCAAGCGATATGCGAGCGATCTTTAGATGCAGCTTCCGCGCGATCGCAAGCGCTTCATCATTAGTGACATTGATTAGCGCGACGACGAACTCATCCCCTCCCCATCGCCCGACAATATCGATTGTACGAACAGTAGCAGAAAGTGCACGCCCGACCAATTGCAGATATTTATCCCCTTTCTTATGTCCCAATCCATCATTAACCACCTTTAAATCATCAACGTCAATAAACACGATTGCCATATTGCGCACAACAGCATCTTTGCGACGCTGTCCCGCCTTACGATCTGATTTCATTTGAGAGAGAAACCGATCCGCCTCACGAATGAATCCATGCCGGTTGTATAGATCGGTCAAAAAATCCCGCTCGGCAATCCGTTGAAATTTAGTACGCTCTGCCTCAACAATCGACAACTGCTTCTTTAGCTGCCGGATATCACTCTTTAACTGGTTGATGTGCTGCTGCATATGTTGCATGAGGATCAAATGTGCATACCGCGCAACACGGCGATGCGATCTTCCGCGGGTGGATGAGTCATAAATATCTTATGCAACCAACTGGTCTTCTGAGCTCCTTTGAAGGGGTCATCGAGCCATAAATGGGCCGTGGTACTACTTGCGACAGACATCGGCGTAGTACTTTGAGATATCTTTTCGAGCGCACTCGCAAGACCCTCGGGGTATCGGGTCAACAAGGCTCCCGAAGCATCCGCAAGAAATTCACGCTTGCGCGAAATGGCCAAATGCATTAGCTGAGCAGATATCGGAGCAAGAATGGAAACAACAATCCCAATAATAAGCAAGACAGTACCCGCCTGCCCTCCTTCGCGATCGTCGCGGTTCGAGAAGCTTCCCCATAATGCGGACCGCATGAACATGTCAGAAAGAATTGAAATAAAGCCTACGAGGACCACGACAGCAGTCGAAAGCAGCATATCGCGATTACCAACATGAGAAAGTTCATGTGCAATAACACCCTCAAGCTCAGAACGATTGAGTCGATCAAGTAATCCCTGCGTCACAGCGACGACCGCATGCTTCGGATCACGCCCGGTCGCAAATGCATTTGGTTGCTCCTCATGCACGATATATACGCGAGGCATAGGCAGCCCCGCAGTGATGCAAAGATTCTCCACTAGGTTGTATAAATCGGGATTATCTTTCTTTTCGATCGGCTGAGCATGCGCCATAGACAATACAATCTTGTCCGAAAACCAGTAGGAAAAGATGTTCATAAAGACGGCAAACGCAACCACACCATACAGGATAACAGAGTTTTGATAGAGATAGGAAAAGAACCAACCTATGCCAATAACCACAATAAGAAATGCGGAAAACAATAGCCAGGTCTTTCTGATATTTTCATCTTTATGGGTATACAGTGTCATAGTTCGTAAATACCAGTATAGCATAGTATAGCCTGTTCAAAAATAGGGAGGGCATATTGCCCTCCCCTGTGATCAGACACTACTAAGCGTCATTTTGTTAAACCGTTGTTCCGCATGATCGCATCGATGCGATCGTCCAACATGCGTGCTTTCTCCAAGAAATCAACGGTCTTTCTGATCAAATATTCAGCGTTCTCAAAATCTCCTTCGTGTTTTGCCTCATTCGCCATTTCGAGCGTCTGTGCAGCGGCGACAAAGTACGCAAATCCGAACAACTTATTGATACCCTCTAGAGAAACATCGATTACATGCGCCATAAAAACAGCCTTTCGAATCCCTTCCAGCGCGGCAAGACCATCATCGCGCTCAAGTACGTCAGCGCGTGCATCATCCAGTTGTTTTATAATGCACTCCAGATAGACACTATCGCGCAACGCACGCAGCTGAGCATATTGCCCCGGAGAACACCCAATCGAAACGGGATCGCCAATAGCAGAATCGACAAGTAACTTTGCAACACCAATATTGCCAAGGCTATGCAACTCGGTAATACGACTAATCGCCCCCGTACAACGGCTAGGTGCCGCGATCGAGGTGGAGCAGAAACTAAACACAAAACAGAAAACGACTATAAGAAACCCAATCATCCTTTGCACCATCGGACACCTCCTTTTATGTCGCCTGCAACTATACAGCCCTGCGCGTTAAAGTAACTATTTAGTAGTATTGCCATTCCCATATCAGATGTCAACAAAAAGCCGCCCTTTGGGCGGCTTTCATCTGGACTCACCGCTTCACGAACGGAAGAAGCCCCATGAAGCGTGAACGCTTTACAGCGGACGCAATCATGCGCTGGTGCTTTGCACAGGTTCCGGTATGGCGCGGATCGATGATCTTAGCCTGTCCCGAAATGAAGCGCTTCAGCAAATCGACCTCTTTATAGTCGATCGTTTTCAAATTCTGAGAACAGAAAAAGCATTGCTTGGTGATCATATTAGTAGTTAGTATTAGTTGATTGGTAATGGAACGTTGTTTGGTCGCCATTGGTTCGGCGAACCGGCAAACGTATCAACTCCTATTAGAATGGAAGATCTTCCGGCTTGATATCCTCTTCGTCGATATCGATCTGCGGAAGGGCTTCTTCTTCGAGCGAAGACGAGCCTCCTCCAAAATCATCATGTGTTGGCTGGTCGAGATCGGCTCCTCGCGGTGCCATACCTCCCCCTCCTCCTGCACGCGGTCCGAAGTTTACTCGGTCTGCGATGATCTCGGTGGTCTTAACGGTCTGCCCTTGTTGGTTCTGCCACGAGCGCGTCTTCAATCGTCCTTCGACGAGTGCGATCGCTCCTTTGGCAAGATACTGCGAGGATGTTTCCGCCTGTCTTCCCCATACCACGATATTGTGGTATTCGACTTCCTCTTTGCGAGCACCGCTTTTGTCGGTCCACATACTGTTGGTTGCAATCGAAAAGGTTGCAACAGACTGGCCTTGCGGCGTAGTCTTTAATATGGGATCTGCGGTCAGGCGCCCTGCTACGAATACTTTATTGAGATTCATAGAGTATGATTAGTGATTATTTAAGAATCTCTTCGAGAGTCTTCTCGAGCACAGCATTGTCAACTGCATCGGAATCCGGAGATTTCTTTACAGGCTTCTCAGCAGAACGCTCTCGAGTCTTCTCGGTCTTTTCGCCACGCACTCCGGGTACTCGTTCTTCGTTGAGCTCGACCGGCGCTGCGATAATAATATGTCGCAACACTTTAGAGTTAAGGCGCAATGACGCGTCCATAACCTTAATGGCCTGAGTATCAGCGTTGAACCAGTAATAACCGAAATGGGCTACTGTTTCCTTTAAGATAGGATAGGATAAGCGAATCTTCTTTAATCGACCTTCAGAGACGACCTCGGCCTTGACGGCTGCGAGGGCATTCTTAATTTCGTCGACTTCGGACTCTTCCCTTACCAAAAACCCGATTTCATATTTTTTTACTTGCTGTTCCATAGGTTTTAATGTACTAGATAAGCCCCACAATGTCAAACGAAATGACTATCTGCCCCCTCTATCTTTGCTCAAAATATTGACAAATTATACAAATATGACATAAGATGCCCTTAGAAACTTCATCGGGTAGGTATACAGATAAGGAGGCACAATGTCTGGGAAAATGGTGATTCTGAGTAGAAAAGACTACAAGGATTTCGTTCGCAATCTCAAAGGTGGGCGCAGATGGGCGCTTATATCAACAAGAAGAGCTCTTGTTGACGAGATGCCCAACAACCCCGGTAAGATCGAGATAGGAGATATGCTCATCGTCTGCGACGGTTTCAGCGGTGCCTTCGAGACAGCAACCGCAATCGAACGCAATCACCCGTCGCACGACCCCGCTCCTGCATTCATCAAATGCGTACCGGCGTAACGGCAACGCCCCTCAATAGCGGACCTCGGTCCGCTATTTTTTAAACCCCTCTTCGTTATTTTGCGGAGGGGTTGACAAATATATATAATGTGGTATATAATATATACAGAAACTTAAATTCACCTACGGGCACCATGTAAAAAGGAGATTTCCCATGGGGTGTATGCCGATTCAATATCATAAAAACGCAATGTCCTGCTTTATTCTGACGATAGCCTTTATAGGGATCAGCGCGAAAATCAACGAGGTTCTCGCGAGCAGGCCGTTACCCCCGCCGCAGTGCTCCTTCTGCCACTACGACAAGGTCGCTCATCCGGGCGACATGCGCCACTTCGGACACAACCCTCTTTAGTCCGAAGTACCACCCCGACGGTCGCTCCCCAGCGCCCGTCTTTTTTTATTTCTACTATTTGCGCATGCAAAAAGGATAGTGAATAAAGGAGTATAAGTTTCCCCGCATTCCTTCGCGAGCTGTAAAAAAGCGATCAGAATGAACGCAAAAAATTCCCACAGAATCCGAGGTGCGGGGTCCCGTTAGCAAACGGGCGCACCCCTCGGATTCGTAAGGAATTTTCAAGAGCATTCCGCTTTTTTATTTCGCTCGCAAGCTTTTTGGTACTTTTTCTGGAAAAAGTACAGGAAATATTATTTAAAAAATAGAAGTGGATTCCGACCTGCGCGGGAATGACAGAATACACAAAAGCCGCCGGCCCAAAGCCGACGGCTTTTGTATTTTTTTAGTAATTAGTAATTACAAATTAGTAATTATTCAAGTACTTCCTCTTCAAGAAACTCTTCGGTTCCCGTCAAATGGTAGCCGGTTCCCGCAGGAATCAACTTACCGATGATGACGTTTTCCTTAAGTCCTCGCAATCGGTCCTCCTTACCCTCCGTAGCAGCGGCGACGAGTACACGGTTAGTTTCCTGGAAGGACGCACTGGACAGGAAGCTTTCGGTGGAAAGCGATACCCGTGCGATACCCAAGAGAAGCTGTTTCGCCTTTGCTGGCGCTTTGCCTGCCTTGCGCACCTCGCGATTAATCTCCAGGAAACGGGACTTTTCGATCACCTCTCCGGTGACGAAATCAGTCTCTCCCGGTTCCTTAATCATGACGCGTGAGAACATCTGTTTCACGATAATCTCAATATGTTTGTCGTTAATCGTGTTACCTTCCGGTACATAGATGCGCTGGATTTCGTTCACCGCGTAGCGTTCTACCGCTTCAATACCCTGGTATTCGAACAATTCCTTTAAATCAAGACTTCCTTCGCACAACTGGGTTCCCTTGGTAACCTCATCCCCCTGCCTTACAAAGAGACGAATACTGCGCGGGACCAGATATTCAATGGTCTTAGCCTTTTTACCCTTGGTGGTTGTGAGGCGGATCGCCTTCAAGGCTTCCTTGTCTTCGATCTCGGTAATCACACCGTCATCTTCAGCGAGGATCGCTTTACCTTTTGGCACGCGACACTCGAAGATTTCCTGGACGCGCGGCAAACCGTGCGTGATATCAACCCCCGCAATACCTCCCTTGTGGAAGGTGCGGAGCGTGAGCTGGGTTCCCGGCTCTCCGATGGACTGTGCGGCGATGACACCGATGGCTTCGCCACTCTTGATCATTTCGCCGCGACCCAAGTCGTAACCATAGCACTTCGAGCAAACGCCGTAGAGCGTTTTACAACGTAACGGAGAACGCAATCGAACCTTCTCAATTTTTGGTTCATTATTAATCGCTTCGGCTGCTTCGCGGGTAACGCTATCGCCCGCCTTCACGATCACTTTGTTGCCAACTTTTACATCCTCAAGGACGGTTCGGCTATACAAGCGGGTTCCGAATGCATATCCATATTCATCCCCGTCGGAACGATACATATCGACTCCTTCACTGGTCTTACAATCCTCCTCACGAATGATCAGGTTCTGGGACACGTCGACTAGTTTACGCGTCAGGTATCCTGCTTCTGCGGTCTTAAGTGCGGTATCGGTCAAACCTTTACGCGCACCGTGCGAGTTGATGAAGAATTCAAGCACGTTCAGCCCTTCCTTGTAGGAGGACTTGATCGGGAGCTCAATGATATCCCCTTGCGGGTTCTGCACCAAACCTTTCATACCAACCATCTGCATCGGCTGTGCCCATGATCCGCGAGATCCGGAATCCACAATCGAGAACACGGAGTTCGAAGGTCCTGCAGCTTTCAAGGCGTTCGGGACAACCTCGGACAACTTTTTTGTGGTGTCTTCCCAAATCTCGATAACACGCTCACGGCGCTCTTCAGTGGTCAGGAACCCTTCTTCATACTGGTTTTCAATAACATCAACCTCCTTCTCGGCTTGAGCAAGAATACCCTTCTTTTCAGTCGGGATAATCAGATCAGCCATCGCCCACGTAGTGGCGGACAATGTCGCATACTTGAATCCAAGTTCCTTAATGGAATCGAGTACAGTCCATGTGTTATCGATACCATATTCACTGGTAACGGTAGACACGACTTTCTGCAATCCCTTCTTATTCATGACGGCATTTACAAATCCGAAGTTCTCCGGTAATGCCTCATTAAACATGAGTCGTCCTACGCTAGTCTCTACGATATTTCCTTTACCCATCAATACCTTGACCGGTGCGTTAATGGCAACATAACCAGCTTCAAAAGCAATCTTCGCTTCATCAGCGGATGAAAATATATGTCCCACTCCCTTCGCATCATCGATGATGCTCGTCAGATAGTAGCAGCCCAACACGATGTCGAGCGACGGTGATGCCACAGGGGCTCCATCCGCCGGCTTCAAAATATTACGACTTGCGAGCATAAGCTCGGTCGCTTCCTTCTGAGCTTCATCGGACAACGGCAAGTGAACAGCCATTTGGTCTCCATCGAAGTCTGCGTTAAAAGCAGAACATACCATCGGCGGAATCTTGATCGCAAGTTCTTCGTGCAATACCGGCTTAAAGGCCTGGATACCCAAGCGGTGCAATGTCGGCGCACGGTTCAATAATACCTTCTTATCTTTAATGACCTCTTCGAGGATCGCCCACACTTCTGCAGGTGCCTGCTCAATCAATCGAGTCGCATTCTTGATGGTATGTGCAAGTCCGTCGCTAATAATGCGGCTAATGACAAACGGCTTAAAGAGTTCCAAGGCCATCTTCTTCGGCAAGCCACAGCAGTTCAACGGCAATTCCGGTCCGACGATAATAACGGAACGTCCGGAATAGTCTACGCGCTTTCCGAGCAAGTTCTGTCGGAAGCGTCCCTGCTTACCCTTCAAAATATCAGCGAGCGAGCGCAACGGCCGCTTCTGGGCGGACAATTGCACAGCACTGCCTCCACGGCTAGCGTTGTCGATCAATGCGTCGACGGCTTCCTGAAGCATGCGCTTTTCGTTGACCACAATGATTTCCGGTGCATGCAACTCCATGAGCTTCTTCAAGCGATTGTTGCGGTTGATAACACGACGATATAAATCATTCAAGTCGGAAGTCGCATAACGGCCTCCGTCGAGCGCAACCATCGGTCGGATTTCAGGCGGCAATACCGGCAATTGAGTCATGACCATCCACTCGGGACGCATCTGGTGTCGAGTGAAGGCATGGATCAAGCGCAAGCGCATAAGCAACTTCTTTTTCTGACCCTCATCTCCAGTCTCCTCCAATTCCTTTTCGGTTTGAACAAGAAACTTCTTCAGATCGATCTTTTCGAGCAACTGGCGTACGGCTCCCGCACCAGAAAGTGCTTCGAGCACATCGCCGTATTTGCGGGACAATTCAAAGTATTCTGCTTCGGCAAGAATCTGCCCTTCCTTTAAGGACTTTAACTGCTTCTTGATCTGTTCTGCCTTTTCTTCAACAAGTTTTGCCTTATCCTTGTTATCCTCAAACTCCTTCTTCTTCATCTTCACTTCGTCTTCGAGCTCCTTCAAGACGCGCTTGCGAGCGTCGTCGTTGACGTGCGTGATGACATAGGCTGCGTAGTACACAACCTTTTCGAGCTTTTGTACCGGGATGTCCAAAAAGAGGGACAAGCGGGACGGAACAACCTTCAAGAACCAAATATGCGCGACGGGAGCGGCAAGCGAAATATGCCCCATGCGCTCTCGGCGAACGCTGGAATGAGTCACTTCCACACCACACTTATCACAGGTAAGTCCTTTATAGCGAACGCGTCGGTACTTTCCGCAATAGCACTCATAATCTTTCGTCGGTCCGAAGATACGCTCGGAAAACAGACCATCCTTTTCCGGACGCTGGGTCCGGTAGTTGATCGTTTCCGGTTTGGTGATCTCACCATGGGACCACTTTAGGATCTCTTCCGGTGAGGCAACTTTCAATTTAATGGCGTTGAAATTCATAGGGTAGAATTTATAAATAGATTTCGAAAATGCCGAGAACGGATAGGGTTGGATGAAATGCAAAGTACGGGGGAAGTTGGCGAGGAAGATGTGCAAGTAGCACTTCAACCAAGCCAACGGGGCCCCGTAACGCAGCAGTTTGCCGACCCCTATTCGTTATCGCTTATTCTTCGATTCGCGAGGCGGTTGCGTGTAATTCCTCGCCTTCTTCCGGTTCGACCTCCTCCTTCTCAACAGAGATACCGAGCGATTTAATTTCGTTCACAAGCACGTTGAATGCGGACGGGATGTTTGGACTCTTAATCTTCTCACCTCGAATAATGCTTTCATAGGTAGCGGCACGTCCGAATACGTCATCGGATTTGATTGTGAGCATTTCTTGCAAGGTATACGCTGCGCCGTATCCTTCCAAGGCCCACACTTCCATTTCTCCAAAACGTTGTCCGCCGAACTGCGCCTTTCCTCCGAGCGGTTGTTGTGTGATTAATGAGTACGGACCGGTCGCGCGCATATGGATCTTGTCTTCGACCATGTGGTCAAGCTTGATCATATACATAAATCCGACGGTCACCGGGCTGACAAATTTCTCGCCCGTTCGTCCATCATACAATTCCAATTTTCCATCTTCCGGATAACCGGCTTTCTTCAATTCAGCTCGTACATCATCTTCGGTTGCACTCGCGAATACCGGCGTCACTGCGCGATAGCCAAGCTTATTTGCCGCAAGACCAAGATGTACTTCCAATACCTGTCCCAAGTTCATGCGGGACGGCACGCCCAATGGGTTCAAGATAACATCAACCGGGGTTCCGTCTGCCAAGTACGGCATGTCTTCTGCCGGGCAGATCTTCGAGATAACACCCTTGTTTCCATAACGTCCGGCAAGCTTATCTCCGGCGCGAACCTTGCGAAGTTCCGCAAGTTCGATCTGAATGCGCTTAATAACACCCGGCTCAAGTTTGTCGCCGCGATCACGGGAGAAGATTTTGATGCCGATAACCCGTCCGGATTCACCGTGCGGGACGGACAAAGACGTATCCTTTACGTCGCGCGCCTTTTCTTCAAAGATAGCACGGAGCAGCTTTTCTTCTGCGGTCAATTCAGTCTCGCCTTTCGGGGAAACCTTTCCGACTAGGATATCTCCTGCGCGCACTTCGGCTCCGATGCGGATGATTCCCTCCTCATCAAGATTTCTTAACTTCTCTTCCGACACGTTCGGAATGTCATTGGTGGTAATTTCCGGTCCAAGCTTTGTGTCGCGAACATCGCACACAAAGTCCTTGATCTGGATGGATGAGAAGATATCATTCTTCACAACACGATCAGACAAAATAATGGCGTCCTCGAAGTTGCGCCCTTCCCAGGACATAAATGCAACTCGCATATTCTGTCCGAGTGCCAATGTTCCATGATCCATGGATGGGCCATCGGCGAGTACATCACCCTTCTTAACCTTGTCACCTTTGTTAATGATTGGGTGTTGGGAAATGTTTGTATATTTATTGGAACGCTGGAACTTGGTCAATTCAAAATGCTTCAATTCGCTCTTGGTCTTCAATACGATATGGTTCGAATCGACTTCTATGATCTCGCCATCTTCCGGTGCGACAACGGCGCGCGCGGAATCGCGAGCAATTTTGTCTTCGATGCCGGTTCCGACAAGCGGAGCCTGCGGACGTACCGGCGGTACGGCCTGGCGTTGCATATTCGCTCCCATGAGCGCGCGGTTTGCCGGGTTATGTTCCAAAAATGGAATAAGTGCGGTCGCAGCGGCGACGGTTTGGTCGTTTGAAACGTCCATGAAGTCTACTTCCTCGCGATCACAGGTGCGCGGCTCGCCCTTGATACGTGCGCCGACGACGTCGTCTACAATTCTATTATTCGCATCAAGACGGTTTCCGCCGTGTGCGATCTTGTACTTGGTTTCTTCCAAGGCGTTCATCCATTCGATCTCGTTGGTAACTTTGCCATTTTTTACCTTTGCATACGGCGTCTCCAAAAACCCAAATTCATTGATGCGAGAATAGTTGGAGAGGTGGTTAACTAAACCGATGGATTGTCCTTCAGGAGTTTCAATCGGACAGATGCGGCCATAGTGGGACGGGTGAACATCGCGGACTTCGAAGCCTGCGTGCTCACGGGTTAATCCACCCGGTCCAAGCAAAGACAAACGACGCTTGTGCTCGATCTCAGCCAACGGGTTTACCTGGTCCATAAATTGCGACAGCTGGGAAGATGTCAAAAATTCCTTCATAACGGCGACAAGCGGTCGTCCGTTGATAAGCTGCACCGGAGTTAAGACAACATCCGCTTCTGCGGTCGAAATCTTGTCCTGGATGGCGCGGCGCATGCGCGCAAAACCAACATACAGACGGCCCTGCAACAATTCACCGACGGCGCGGATGCGTCGGTTGCCCAAGTGATCGATATCATCAGGCTCCGCGTGCTTGTCGTTGTTCAAGCGAATAAGCTCGCGTACAATCTGCACGACATCCTCGAGGTCGAGCAGTGTCGATTCTTTAGACTTCAATTCCAAGCGCTGATTCACCTTAAAGCGTCCTACGCGGGACAAGCTATAACGGTCGTCGCGCTGAAACATGGAGTCAATCAAGCTCTGTGCGTTTTCCGGAGTCGCCAAATCGCCCGGTCGCAACCGCTTGTAAATTTCTACATATGATTCAGAGGCGGTTTTTGCCGCATCCTTCTTTAAAGTCGCTTCGATATGCTTCACGGCACCCTTGTCGATGTCGGCAAACATTTCGAGGATCTTCTCGTTGGTTAACGTAATATTTACCTGGTTGGCAAATACGCGCAGCAGTTCGGTGACCGGAGCCTTACGATGTCGATCAATCTTTACGCCAATAAAGCCGTCGATCTCGGTTTCGAATTCTAACCAGCTTCCACGGTTCGGGATAATCTTCGCACCAAACAATTTCTTTCCCCGCAACATGCTTGCGCTAAAGTACACGCCGCTAGAGCGGATCAATTGAGAAACCATAACGCGCTCAACTCCGTTCATGATAAACGTGTGGCGACTAGTCATGATCGGGAAATCTCCCAGGTATACTTCCTGTTCCTTTTCGTCGTTCAAGACCTTATTGATGAGTTTCACATTGACGCGCAACGGGGCTTCGTAGGTCAATCCCTTCAAGCGGGTTGTTTCCTCGTCGTAACGCGGTTCATCGAAGTGATAATCAAGAAAGTGCAGTTCTACCTCATTGCCGGTGTAATCCTTGATCGGAGAAATCTCGTCAAAGAGTTCGCGCAGACCTTTCTTCACAAACCAGTCCCAAGATTCGGCCTGGAGTGTGGCAAGATACGGCTGCTCGATGAACGAGCCGGGGTGTTTTGAAAAAACTTTTGTTGGAAGCTGTTTTGCCATAAAAACAAATAACCGTTATTCGACGGCTTTTACGAGTTATTGGTTGAGTAAGTATTTAGTTCGGTTCGCATTGTGTTCGTCAAACGATTTCGAGAATATGGTTTTCTTGGTCTGAGGATCAGACAAGTAATACAGGTAATTCGAACGAACTGGTGAACGTGCCGCGCTTATCGCATCAAGTCCGGGGTTGGTAATTGGCGTAGGTGGTAACCCCTTGTGTAAGTAGGTGTTATACGGAGACTCAATCTTAAAATCAGCTCGGGTCAATGTGGGGCAACTAATAAACCGTCTGCATTTCGCATAGATAATCGATGCGTCGACCTGCAGCGGCATGCCTATTGCCAACCGTTTCTCAAAGATACCGGCGACTGTTTGGGCCTCTTTTTTGTTTGTCACTTCCTTCTCTAATATTGATGCGAGGATAAGCCAATGAATAGTATCATTATTTTTAGAATTACGCAAGTCTGTCAAGAGGGGTCCTACCTGAGACTCAAAATGGTCTAAAATCTTGCCCACGACGATCAAAGGGTCGGAATGTGGATAGAATCGATAGGTGTCCGGGAAAAGGAATCCTTCGAGGATCTGCGCATTACCAAGAAAAGGATATTGCTCCCGGATCATGTCTACGGGAAACCTAGTTAGATCCCCTTCTTCAAGTACATTCGAAACGACCATTATGTCTTCAATCTCGATCATAGTCATACCTGGCGTGATGAGTATCTCAACCTCAAGCGGGCCCTTGGTTAATAGAGAGACGATCTCAGAGACGGATTGGGCAGGTCCTACCGTATAGATTCCCGGCTGGAATCCATTCGCCTTCTGCCTCAGGACTGAATACGTTTGAAATGCATACTTAGATCGGATAATGTGCTGGTCTTCCAATTCTTTCGCAATGTCACGAAGCCCCATGCCCGGACGAACAGTGTATTCAATGGTATATTCCGTAATCTCATCCATAGCCATAGGCTTAAGCTCGCGAGCAAAAAGAACCCAAGCGAGCAATATGACCATGATACCGAAAAAAAGGAGACTTACGGAAAAAAACCGCTTTAGTAATGTAAATAATATATTCATGCGTTTCGTAATTTGATCGATTGGATCATACCCAATAAGATGAATTCTGCGAGGATATGGGATCCGCCATAGCTCAAGAACGGATACGGGACACCGATAACCGGAACGAGTCCGATATTTGAGCCGGTATTGAATACAAAGTTTGCCAACAGAAACAGTGCTATCCCTAGACAAATAAACTGACTGAAGCTATTCCGCTCAACAAGTCCGATAGCAACAATACGCACGATTATCCAGAAAAATGCACCGATTAGGAGAAACCCGGTGATCAATCCCCATTCTTCGGTAATGCCAGAAAAGATAAAATCCGTATGTGCTTCAGGCAAAAACCCAAGTTGCACCTGCGTACCTTGCCCAAACCCTTTTCCAAACAATCCCGCCGATCCGATGGCGATTTTTGCCTGAATCACATTATAATTAACCCCTAAAACATCACGGTCAGGGAAGAATACGCCCACGATGCGATCCTTCTGATACGGCTTAAGAAATACCGCCCAGCCCAGAGCGCCAATAACGGCGAAGATCATGAACGCGGCGACCAAATGACGCCATCGAATACCCGAAACCAGTACAAATCCGAACCATACCGAGAACATAAGTAATACAGATCCGAGGTCAGGTTGCAGATAGACCAACCCGGCAGGAATGGCGAAATATATAAATGATTTCGCCAAGGTAGAAAGATGAGCAATACTCCGATGCCCTTTACGGAAAAAACTCGCCAGGACGATGATGAGCGCAAGATTCGCAAACACCGATGCCTGGAATTGAAATGGTCCGATAGGGATCCACGCCTTATTCCCGCGAATTTCAGGAGCGATAATAAGCGTTAATATCAGCAAAAAAATAGCCACTCCATACACGCCCAAAATAACACCTCGATAATTTGCAAATGACCGCCAGTCGAAATAGGTAACGAACAGCATAAGCACAAGGCCGATTACGATAAATAGCAGCTGTTTCCAGAACAAATCCATACTAATACTCGCCAAACCAACAAGACTCGCAAGCGAAAGAAGCGCAACCGCGCCGTTCAACTTCCAATCAAAATGTCGTAGATAAGAAAACATGTATGTTTCATTTCATAGCCATGTACGTCATCGCAAGACGTACATGCTCACAGATTAAGATTACCGTTGGCCTCCAACTTATACTTCTTCCCTCTCAGATAATCGATGTATCCCGAAGCCGCGATCATCAGTGCATTGTCGGTAGAAAATTCACTGACAATAAGGATCGGCTTATCCTTTTTCGCTTTGAATTTCTTTTCGATCGCATCGGCAAACGATGCACGCAAGGTGCGGTTCGCGGACACGCCGCCCGAGATCATGATCGATTTGGCGTCAAATTCTTCGGCAGCGCGCAACGTCTTTTTGATTAACACATCAGAAGCCGCTTTTTGAAAGCTTGCAGCGACATCCGCCTTCGGGATTTCCTTACCCGCCTTTGCAAGGTCACGCAAATGATACAATACCGATGTCTTTAACCCTGAAAAACTGAAGTTATAATTTTTATGCCCGATCATCGGACGCGGGAAATCGATCGCCATCGCGTTACCCTCCTTTGCTAATCGTTCTATTTCCGGTCCGCCCGGATACGGCAAGTCGATCATGCGCGCGACCTTATCGAACGCTTCGCCAACGGCATCATCTACGGTCTCGCCAATCTTCTTAAATGTCGTCAAATCATCCATCTTGAGCAACAACGTGTGCCCTCCACTTACAATCAATGCGATTGCGGGAAAGATCGATGCAACATCGTATTGCTTCGTAGAGACAAGGATACTATACAAATGACCTTCCAAATGGTTTGTTCCGATAAGCGGCTTACTATGCTTCTCCGCAAGCTGCTTTGCAAACTCGATACCCGCCCACAATGCAGGCTCTAATCCGGGACCAACAGTCACCGTGATAAAGTCCAATTGCTCCATAAACTGCTCAACTTCTTGCGCCGATATCTCACTGTTGTCATTCCGGCGGAGGCCGGAATCTAAACCCTCCTGGACCCCGGCCTCCGCCGGGGTGACACCCCCTCGAACAACTTGAGCAAACAATAGCGGCAAGTTCTCCAAATGCGCTCGCTTTGCGAGTGCCGGAACAACCCCTCCATATGGCTGATGCAATTTGATCTGCGAAGCGACCACGTCGCCATGAACCGTAAATGTCGGCTTTTCCAATCCCCCGCTTGCCGTAACAAAAGAAAGCGCCGTTTCGTCACAGCTCGTTTCGATCGATAGAATATTCACCCGTTCTTTCTTCTCCGTAGACATAAAACGCTATGCTCCAGCATATCGCACTTTATCCCAAGATACAAAAAGGGGGGTGTATAGCACCCCCCCTACGGACAATCTCAGGTCGACGATCGCGGCCGCTCCAACCCCTTGGCAACTGCCACAACAACCGAGCGAATGCTACGTCGCTGACATGCAATGATGTGCTCGAGCCGCTCATCAATGACGAAGCGGTCGATCGCGCGCTGACAAGCGGGACACCGGTCGGGAACGCGGGCGTAGTGTGCCAAAAACTGGTGGAAGCTCATATCGGTATCGACATAAAGAAACAGCTTGTACGCAATAATGTCGAGTGCTACCGGTACGGCTTTGATCGACTCCAGAAGGGCCCCGAACGACGTCAGCTGCAAATGAGCAACGTCGTTTTCACGAATGAGCCGATGAAGATCCGCCACGACGTACTCGAGCGGAACAGTGGGAATAAGAACAGCGTGCGACTGCTCTCGCACTAAACGATACAACCCTACCGGTCGATCGGATTGCGAAATGACGAACTGATTATTGCGCTTGAACATAATACTCTCCTCCTAGGTTAGAGTATAAACGTTTCGTTGAAGATACGCATCTGATCCCTCTTCCCGCAGCATCGCTCGCCGATAATTTCCCGCATTGCCTCATACATACGACTGCCGATCGGCTGGTCGTTCTGGTTATGGAACGCGTGATTGTTGGCATGCTGAGTCAAATAAGCAGCGACGGCACACATGATGATCTGCGGGTCCCATCCAAGCTCCAGTGCCTTGGTCTTGTAATGCCCCAGAGGGGTCAAGACTGCGAGCGATTCTATGGTGGGCAAATGCCCGTACTGGGATCGCGCCGACTCTCGATGCAGCCTGATCATCGGAGCATGCGGCATCAATTTCAATTGCGCCCGCCTTCGGAATTCATCTAAATGCGAGCTGTTCTTCACTTTCTTAAAAGACATCAGGAGCCTCCTTGCAGTACCTTGATTATTGAATAGTGCTTCTTTGTATGTACCATAGTTGATACTCAACCGTCAACAAAACGCACACCATAGGTGTGTGTTTTTATACATAGATCAATCCCTTTCTTCACGAATCTCATCATGGTTGTTTGTTCTACTCCCTCCTCGATCACGATCCTTACTGTCGTCCTGACGAATAGGATCGCCCCTGCCCGAAGTTCGAGCAGATGGATTGTCGATTACACGATTATTATTTTCCCCTCCACGATCGTCTATTAGATCAACAGGGGAAGTGGTACGCGAATCGCCTCCCGCTCGCATACTACGATCGCGGTTATCGTTAAAATTATCCCCCATAAGCCGTTCGCATTGGTCTTCAAATCGCTTGTATTGATCCGACTTGCCATTGTCCCCGCGCCGATCGACGAGCTGCGCCGCCTGACAAAGACCAAAGTCAACAGTAGCTGGAACAGTGTTACGCAAATCACTATAATCATTGAGCGCTTCAATATTTTTGCGAAAGGCGGAACGAAGCTCTTTTTCCGTATCCTCCAATTTGCGTAATGCATCCAGGGTATCACTATTGTCTGGCTTCTTTTTTGTTTCGATCTGAATGAATTCATTTGCCCGGCGTTCGGCCAATTCCCGATAAACCTCAACCTCCTTTGCCGCAGGTGCAACGGTCAAACGAACCTGTTCCCCTACACGCTTTAACGAATACAGAGGACTATCTACGGCAACATTCGTACCGTCAGCATAAGCGACAAGCCCCGACGTACCAACGAGAGCTATAACGGCAAACGCAATAGAATACCGCAGCGTGCGCATGCCAAACATATACCATGCAAGCTGCGGCGCGTACGGTGCAACGCGACGCTTGGCAACCTCGGCCAAAAACAGCTCACGTGTGTTGTTCATGAATTCTTCACGCGGCGCAAAGGAACGCTTCAATAGTCGACGAGATTGCACTTCCTTAATTGTATCTACCACTATTTTCATGATTCGATGATAATGTCTTTTACTTTAATGTTGAGCCGGTGCACCGCGACGCGCAACGCCGATTCCGATCTGCCCAACATGCCGCTCATATCCTTATAGGAAACATCTGATACATACCGCAACGAGAACAATTCCTGCTCTTCCTCGCTCAGCTGATGCACCGCAAGCATAATATTCTGCACGCGCATACGTTGATCGACATCATCGACAGCGGAGGCGATCTCCTCAATGCCCTCGCCGGCATCCGCGAACGCGATCTCCTTTTTATCCCGATAATGATCGATGAGCGTATTGCGCGCAATCTGCCAGATCCACCCGGGGAAATTACCCTTCTCTTCGTCAAATGTATCAATCTTCGCAATAATCTTAAAAAATACGTCCTGCGTCAGATCTTCGGCGATAGTCCGATGAGTAAGACGCGCCAGAAAGAAGCGGTACAAAAGCGGGCTAAAATAAGTGAATGCCTCCTCGCCTGCGCCAATATCGCCCCGCTTGAGCCGGGCTGCCATTGTTTTAAACTGTTCACTAGCCTGATTCATTGTGTCATTCTTCATATAGTATACGTTCTCAAAAACAAAGCGTTACACGCATTATATACCCTAACAAACTTCCCTTCTGGAGAACTAACTATCTCTCCTTCATATTCCCCGATGTCTCTTCCCTTTCTTTTCATAGCGGATGATGCCGGAAAGCACCAGACCTACGCCCAATAGGCCGAATAGATTCGTGACAACCAGCGCGAAGTTGTCGAGCGAAATACTATACAATAGCAACACAAAATATCCGCCCGACAGGATGCCGTAGGTAAGCCCCGAAACATCCTTAGCACTCCGAGTCCTATAGATTTTTAGCGCCTGCGGAATGTTAGCGAAGCCCATAAGAATCCCCATGAACCCTGCCACTACTGCGAGTATTTGAGTAAAGTCGATCACGTTTTTCTAGATTAAATATAATTTTACCAGAAATCGCAGAAAGGTATAAAAACCGTTCACTTTGATGAAGTACGAGGCGCGGGAGCGACGCAAGGAAAGCGTACTTACTGGTACGACGACCGAAGCGCCGGGGACCCGCAACGCAGTAATTCGCGAAGCGAACGGTTTTTATACTTACTTCTTTTTTAACGAAGCTTCTTTTTCTGCAATCGCCATCGTGGTCTTCACAACCGTATCCGGGTTAAGCGAAATAGTCTCGATGCCTGCCTCCACGAGAAACTGGGCGAAATCAGGATAGTCGCTCGGCGCCTGTCCGCAAATGCCGATATACTTTCCACGCGCACGACACTTTTTAATGACATCCTGGATAAGCACCTTGACCGATTCGTCCTTTTCATTGGTGATATATTTGATCTTCTCGTTTCCGTCGCGATCAATGCCCACCGTAAGCTGAGTCAAGTCATTCGACCCAATACTCATACCGTCAAAGATGTCGAGGAACTTATCCGCAAGAATGACGTTTGCCGGGATCTCGCACATAACGTACGTCTTAATGCCAGTCTTCTTGCCGAGGCCATTTGCCTCCATAATCGCAAGGTTCTTCTTTCCCTCTTCGACCGTACGGCAGAACGGGATCATGACGTGAACGTTATCCAAGCCCATCGTTTCACGCACCTTCTTGATAGCCTTTAGCTCAAGCACAAATGCGTCAGAAAAATCCGGATGATAGTATCGGGAAGCACCACGCCATCCGATCATTGGATTTTCTTCCTTCGGCTCATAAAGCTCTCCGCCAATTAATGTACGGTATTCGTTTGTCTTAAAGTCCGAAAAACGAACGATGACCTGCTTCGGATAGAATGCTGCTCCAATCTTGCCGATACCATAGGAAAGCTTGTCAATATAGAATTGCACCTTATCATCGTAGCCAACGGTCTTCTTATCGATCTCAGCGACGATCTTCTTGGCAACTTTATCGTTCTTCTTTGCTTGCGCCTGCAGCTTCTTATAGTTCAAAAGCGCGTTTGGATGAATGCCGATCGATCCTGCGATAATAAATTCTTCGCGAAGCAATCCGACGCCGTCATTCGGAAGGAACGACTTTTCAAATGCCGTATCCGGGGTCGCGATGTTCATCGTGATCTTGGTCTTCGGCTTTGCGATCTTCTTGATGTCATGCTCGCGCACGCTAAACTTCACTGCGCCGTCGTAGACATATCCTTCGGTACCGGTCGTATCAACGGTGATCATTTTACCACTCTTAAGCTTTTTGGTTGCGTCAAGACTTCCAACAATACACGGGATACCAAGTTCGCGGGACACGATCGCAGCGTGCGATGTGCGCCCACCCTTGTCAGTCACGATTGCCGAAGCGATCTTCATGATCGGTTCCCAATCAGGGTCGGTCATGTCAGTCACGAGCACTTCTCCCTGTTTGAATTGGGTAATATTCTTTACGCTCATGATCATGTGCACCTTGCCATTCGCGATCTTACTACCAACAGAAATACCCGTCACGATAGGAGTCGCCTTTTCTTCAAGGACGTATTCCTTCACCTTGGAGAAATCGCGCTCTGCATGAATGGTCTCCGGTCGAGCCTGCACAATAAACAATTCGCCGGTCTTTCCGTCACGTGCCCATTCCATATCCATCGGAGTCCACTTGCCATGTACCTTGGTATAGTGATCTTCAATCAATACGCCCCACTGGGAGAGCTGCAATATTTCCTTATCGCCCAATACGAACGAATCGCGCTCCTTTGGAGTCGTCTTGATGATCTTGGTCTGCTGCACGGCCTTTGCGCCCGTGTCATAGATCATCTTCGCATCTTTTAGGGCAAGTTTCTTGTCGATGATCGGATTCATGGCTGCATTCTTGCCACCAACCATAGTCTTCAACGTCGGCTTAAATACAAGGAATTCGTCAGGCGTGACTTCTCCCTGCACGATCATTTCTCCTAATCCCCATACGGCGTTAACCACAACCGTATCCTTAAATCCTGACTCGGTATCAATTGAGAACATGACACCCGAACTACCAAGATCGGAGCGGACCATCTTCTGCACACCAACGGATAATGCCACTTGAAAGTGGTCAAATCCCTTATCGACACGATAGCTGGTCGCTCGATCAGTAAAGAGCGATGCCATAGCTGCGCGCACGGCAACCGCAACATCCTTTGCTCCACGGATGTTTAAGAACGTTTCATGCTCTCCGGCAAACGATGCGCCAGGAAGGTCTTCTGCGGTCGCTGATGAACGCACGGCAACGTCAACATTCTTACCATAGGTCTTCTCCATATCGCGATATGCGTCCTCGATCTGCTTTTGCATATCGGCAGGAAACTCGGCCTTCTTGATGGCCTCACGAATCAGTTTACACTTTTTCTGCAATTGCGGGATGTTTTTTGAATTCAACCCGGTCAGTGTTGTTTTGATCAGTTCTTTTAAGCCGGTTTCTTCCAAAAAATAACGATATGCGCTTGCGGTGACCACAAAACCGCCCGGGATGTTGACCCCCTGCGGGACCAAATACTGCAGCATTTCGCCAAGCGAAGCGTTTTTACCTCCGACCTCGCCAACATCCTTGATGCCGACCTGGTCCATTTTCCGAATATAAATATTACTCATGACAATGATGGATTCTTATTGAATTTATTACTGGTGTTATGGCTCATTATACACCATTTTGCCCAATAAAAAAATGGTTCTTCGGGGAATTATACGTGTAATACACACTATATCACTTAAGTAAAAACATCCTGTGCCGAATCGGTCGGCTAACGGACCCGTACAAAATAATACCGTATATAAAACTCCCACGAGCTTACGCCTGGGGTTTTTCGTTAGAAACATAAAAGGGACGCGTTGCCACGTCCCTCGCCCTAGACCCATCCCAGCCTTAAAAAAATACTATCCGCCGAACAAATAAAACCCTAATCCGAACATGATCGCGACACAATATGCGAATCCACATACGCAGACCCCAAGGACCAGAATGCATGTTCCGATAAAATTATCTCATACACTGATCAACTCGACTCGCTCGATCTTTCTTCCGCCATGCGTAAATTTTTGTGATCGCCTCCGCTTGCGCATAAATCCTCCCGCAGATCTCAAAGAGATGCTGCAAACTACTACAATCGCGCTACAAAAAAATACACGTAAAATCAACAACACCACCCATGACAGGTAGTGGTGTTGCGCATAAGATCATTCGACAGCATGGGAATCATTAGCGTCCCCTTCACTTATTTTTTTACCAAATAAATATTCATTCGACTCCTGATGCAAATGCTCCTTAGGAGACAGGCAGTCTGGGCAACGCAATGGCGCGATGTCGGTATCAAATTTGAAAATCGCGTTACAACGGTCGCATCTCCATGTAATATATTGTTTCATATATGGCAGATCATATATGCGCATCGCAGCCAATAGAGACAGACGCGCAGAGAACAAATTATAGGTATATTATCCGACTGGTTCGCCGTTTAATTGATGAAACCGTTCCTTAGGAGCTCCGCAACTCGGACATTCAGCAGGGGCTTCTTCCTTCAACGCAATAAGTCCACAGTTATCACATTCCCAGCGCTTTGGATGCTGCGGGATATGCTCCTCGGCGACAAACACCTTCCCCTCCGGTTCGAATTCCAATTCCGTGAATTGCTCCCGCGGCGATCCGCAGTTCGGACATTCCGCCGGCGGCACCATGCCGTTATAAACATGCCCACATTTCTGACATTCCCATCGTTTCATACGTTCTGATATGGTTACGTGATTATTCTGAACTCTAGATAATAGTATACACCAAGCAACCCACAAACAAAACGGCGCATGCAATACATACGCCGTTGTGTTCTGATAATTATTTAAACCCATGCACGTTAAAGAACGCGGTAAATTTTTTATCCATGCCCAAGATATGGTCTTGGAGCCACGTGCCAGAATACACAGCCATTTCTTCGGCAAGTTTTTTCATATCCGCATCGGGTTTTTGCATCTCGTTCGTAAAACGACTTGCGATCATCTCTCGATAGGCATCGTGTGCCGCGACATGCTCCGCGGCATCTTCGTACTCAAATCCTCTGAAAAAACTTTCCTCCGTGCTTAAATGATACAGAGCATAATCCCCCAATTCGCCAAACAAATTAAGCAGCGACTCCCGATCAGGATCATCTTCTCGAGAGATCGCCACAAGCGTGTTTGCGATGGAGAAAAAATGCTGATGCTGCTCATCTACCAACTGCACGCCAACGCTATATTCCGGAGACCATACAAATGTATTCATACGATAATAAGGATTAATTATTGTTATGAATATATAGTACCACAAGCAAGCGGCATACTTCCACGTGCAACAAAAAATCCCTCACGGGATTTTTTGCATTTCTTGGGGTGCCGTAGTAGAAGATGTTCGAACTGTGTTTGCGCGGAAGAATGATGCGAGTATTTATATTCCTACTTTTATACCGGCAAATATCATTTAAATTTCTTGCGCGGTTCACTCTTTATGAGCCCATAATGCTCAAATAATCGCCTTTTAACCATTTCACTCTCCTTAAATCGATCGTGTGATACTCCAGGTGCTTTATGAAATATTTTGTATTGTCGAAAACCATCCTTCCTTTTTAGAATAATGGCTTTAACACGTTTAGCTAAATCTTGCGGTTTTAACCAATATCGCGGATCATTATCCGTCCCCAAAACATAAGGTCGAGCAATCAGCTCAGTCACCGAAAGAATACTTGAAACGACAATATCTATTGAAGAAATATCTTTAAAATCAGAAGCTAATCGTTTAAATTCTTCCCGCACCAACCTCCTCACGCCTGTCCACGACCTAAAAATAGATATGTCATAATTCTCTACTAATGATCCTATATTTACAAAACTTAAATGGATAGGGCTATTCTGTCTTTGGCTTATTAAGCCAACCGCCATATTTTTTGCCAGAATAAATATATTTTTATATATCTCATCATCAAGTCCATCACCATCGTCATCTATTTCTATTTTTCTTTGCAGCGTAACCCTATCAAGTTCGGTCTTAAAGGGACCAATACAATGGATATAGGAAATACTCTCTGGGTTAAGGCTAAAAACCTTCTTAGAGAAGTTTGCGATATCTTTTTTATCCTCAAGATTCACATCTACTATGCAAGTATAATGGGGTAATGTTTTAAGGTTTTTTATCCCGCGCCGAGAAATTCCGAAAATTAGCGTATCTTTATCAAAAACAAACTCTTGAAAAAGAGCGTTTCCAATGGTCCCAGAGATACCCGAGATAATGACTATATTTTTAAAACTATCCATAGTATTAATTTTATTATATAGACATCGCGCATCTCTCGCAATTCGTCGCCATAGACCATAAACTTATCCATAAATAAAAAAATATACTCGAACCAAGTTTACGGCTCAAATACAAGACATTCCCTATTTAATTATCACTTGGGTGCCCAGAGGGTATCGAACCCTCGACCTTCGGTACCACAAACCGACGTTCTACCACTGAACTATGGGCACCATGTTCAACGTGGTTTTTATAATAACCCATTCCGAATATTATTTCAAGGAGAAAAAAGAGGGCGGAATATCCCGCCCTCTCTGTTGAAGTGATATAGCCCTAGTCGCCAAAGACAGGCTGGATAAGCTCGAGAAACCGAGCCCAGTCCTGTTCCCGAGACGAGACAAGAGCCGTCCACGCCCCATAGACACCGTTAACCAGGTCTTCGCGGTTATCGTAGCTGCGCAGGTCGTAGTACGTTCCAGACCGCAAGCGACTCACGCGAGGCACCTCAAGCCGTAGTGGATCGCTTATAACACCACCCGGAACTATGAGGATACTCTCCACAACGCCCCGATCGACATCAAGCAGGGACGCATCATTTATGGCGCTATAAAGAATCATCTTGTTGAACATTTCCCGGAATGCATCAGCTCCAAAATGATCGAGTGCCGCATGATAGCCGTCGGCTATTTCACCCCGGACCTCCTCATGGTCTCCTCGCAGATAGCGAACGGAAAGACCCTTGCCGGTGATCACATAACCGACCCTGTCAGCTAAAATCGTATCGGCATGGAACGATCCTCCGCAGTATATGGCAAAACGAACAGATGAACGCTCAACTATGGTCGCGAGCATGTATGCGACTGGTCGATCGTTGTAGGCGGCGTCAAAGACGTCCTCTCCGCCCAAAAATGCATCGAAGCCAGTGACAAGATGCTTCTCCCAAAGTTTGGCTCCTTTGCTGTCACTGAACGACAAAGCCGAAATCAACAAGTCTCTTAATTGTGTGCGCGACATCATTACCCTCCCTTGAAATGCCGTGAAATAGTACTGGGTCTATTCTTGCAATAAAAAGATGGTAAAGTCAATTAAAAGGCCCGACACCTTACGGTGTCGGGGTTTGTTCACATTTCCAACGCAGGTCAGGAATTGAGGGCGTAGAACACCCTGTCCCACGCCCCGTCTGCGTCAGATACGAGCTCCTCGAACAAGAGGCAGACCTTGTCGGCCAGTTCTCCGGACGAGAATATACGCATGTCATGAATGCTGTCGGGAGTTACCCGATCGAGGGCGTCAATGGAGAAGATGGGATGAACGTCCCCCTTGACTACGGCGACTGTCCCTTCATCCATTGGGACCAACGCGAGTCGTTCTTCCAAATACGGAAATCCGACCGCGAAGAAATCAGCCGCCGTAACAACATCATCCTCTAAATGCGGCATGAATTTAAAGGACCTCCCCGGACCGCCCAACGTCTCGTAGTAGATCCTACCGCCGGCATCCCGGCGCCAGAGTCTACCACCCACATGGTACATAACGGCAACCCCTTTGGGATCGACGGTTATATGAAGGAGCTCTCCGCAAACGGACTCGTCCGTCGCATAAATATCCCCTCCTCCGAGGTACATGTCGAAAAGCTTGCGAGCCCGCTTATCTAAAGCGGCTCGCCCTCCAACCGCAGACTCCCGCCGTGCGGCCTTGAGAAGTGCTTGAAGTTCTTTCCTGAATACATTCATTGAAACCTCCTCAGTTGGAATAATACTAATTTAGTTTTGTAATAAAAAACAAGAAAAGTCAATGGGGAACAAAAAGAGGCTTTCCTCACAAAAGCCTCTTTCTGTTTAATCAAATCCCTATTGGTGCCGCGGGAGGGAGTTGAACCCCCGACGCTTGCCTCTTCAGGGCAACGCTCTACCGCTGAGCTACCGCGGCGGCTTTCCAAATTTGCTTTTCAAGTATACACAGATTGCCAATCAGAATCAATACTTCCCCCCCCGCCTAATACCCTGTTGTTGGTTATATGTTATTGATTGTGTATTATCTTAGTCGGAGAGCCGGGAATCGAACCCGGACCATATGCTCCCAAAGCATACATACTACCACTATACTACTCTCCGTTTGTTGCAGTTTATTGCTTTCTTAGTATACTGAAATAGTTGCAAAAGTAAATGTACCTGACCGCCCCTGTAGTTCAATGGATAGAACTGGAGACTTCTAATCTCCCAATCTAGGTCCGATTCCTAGCGGGGGCACAAATCATAAAACACTCCTTACGGGGTGTTTTATGATTTACCCCTAGGAATCGGACGCCGAAGGCACAGTCCGATTGAGCTGTGACTTGGGTCGTTGCTAGCGATCCGTCAGCCGACGGAGAGCGTGCAACGCGACGGAATGCAGGGCGCGCATTATTCTTCTGCGCGCCCTGCCCCCAAGCGGAACGCAGTGCAGCGAAGCGGGCACCTAGCGGGGGCACAACGACCAAAAACGATTTATGCCACTTTTATATTCATAGATCACACAACGGTAATGATGCGTGCGAATTGATCCGATCTGCGAATCGTGATCAAATCGCCTTCATGCAACACGCGAACATCCATATGATTATCCGCATAGATTGCGGCAGGGCCGCGCACAATCGTAGCCGTAATAATGGAATTGTCACGAAGCACCATGTGATCGAAACGCTCGGTGCTATTATTGAACGCAAGTCCGACCCCCACCTCAAAAAAACTGTGCGTAATACTCCGATAATAGCCAGTCGATCCAAATGGTGTCGCAACTACAATTCCATCGCCAATAATCTCATGTCCAAGATCTCCTTGCCCGGAAATATCCAACCGATATCGGATCGCATGTCGCGGATTTTCATTATGAAGAACAATATCATTCAAACCAATCAAAACAGCATCGCCAACGGCCGCCTCTAATTTCCAAACATCGCGAATTGTATATTCACCTACGGTAACCCGGCGCAAAACCTCCTCATTCGGAAGCGGATTACACAACTTGCAAATAGTACTTCCCTTGATGATTAGCTTCGGTATACCCGGCCATGCAATCTCCGCGCGCATTAAGGTGCCATCCCCGCCATAACTTATTACAAGGTCAGGGTCAGTTTCAACAATAGAAAAACCAGCCTTCACTAATAAGGGCTTGATGTGTACATCGTCATATCCGGAAATAAGTACTGCTCGTTTCATCATATATAGCACATGAAAGCATGTTCAAAAAATCAAAGGTTTTTTCTTTCTACTGTTGTTGCGATTTCTGGCTTGTGATGTCCCGAGCAATGCCGACGATACCGACAATTGTGTTCTCATCGTTATAGAAAGGCGCCTTTGTTGTCTCAAACCACGCCGTCACCCCTGCGCCATCGACGCTCGCTTCCTCGATACGCTTTGTGGAACCTGTCTTGATAACCGCCTCATCATCAGCTCGATATGTATCCGCGTACTCCTTAGGAAAAATGGCGGGATCCGTCTTCCCAATAATCTCGTCGAGTTCTTTATGCACAAACGCAAGCCATGCCTTATTGGCAGTGATGTATCTACCCTCCGTATCCTTAACGAATACCAACTCGGGCATAGTATTCAGGATCGACCGTTGCAACCCCTCGCTCTCACGTAACGCCTTCTCGACCTTCACTTGATGAGTCACATCGAGCACCGTAGAGACCATAAGATCATATTCAGTAAGAGGTATATTCCGGGCAGTAATGTAAGCAGTCTCTCCTGACTGCCTTACGATAGGTAATTTTTCCCACACCATACGTACGGGATCTCCGCTCATGATATCAATAGTTACCTGCTCCTTTATTTTCTTACGAAACTCAGGGTTAGGATACACATGCTCAAAGAATGCATCCACGCTCGTCAGAGTCTCTCGCGGCCATCCATAGATCTCTTCAAACTTTTTATTGATAAAGATGGCCTTCCCGTCAGAAATGGTGTTGATCGCATAGCCGATCGGCAGATTATTTGAAACGACCGTGTTGATCAGCTCCTGCTTTTCAAGCGCCTCGCGTATCTGCTTCTGCTCGGTAATATCGCGTGCGACACCTGCAATACCACGTAATAAGCCAGCATCATCATATACGGGAATTTTGATTGTCTCAACCCAGATAATATTCCCATTAAGGTCAGGGGCGGTTTCTTCCATCCGCTTCTGCAAACCACTTTCCGTGACTTTCTTATCATCAGCTCGATACTTATCGGCGAATTCTTTAGGCCAAAGATCAAGGTCAGTCTTTCCGATGATTTCTTCTCTTTGCTTGCCAATACGTGAAAGATACGCTTCATTAACGGAAAGATATACTCCGTTAACATCCTTCATCCATATGATATCGGGAACCGAATCCAAGATAACGCGCTGCTGTTCTTGATATGCAGCGATTTTAGCTGCACTCTTGATCTGATCGGTTAGATCCCAACCGATGCCAATGATACCAATATCAGCCCCGTGCGCATCGCGCATCGGTGCTGCTGACCAACGATAAGGAAGTTTTGATCCATCCTTTCTAACAAGGTGTGCATCAACCTCGACGTATTCTTTATCATACGCATCGTTGATCGCTCCAATGAACGAAGGCTGGTCATGATCTGCAATAAGCTCAAGAGAAAGCTTTTGTTTTAATTCATTGGCTGAATATCCAGTCGCTATCTCCGCTCGACGGTTCCATTTAATTAAATTGGATTTCGTATCAAGCACATATATGATGCTTGGCAATGCATCAACGACATTTTTCAGCTCGTTCATCGCCTTACTCAATTGCAATTCTCGATTTTTTTGCTCCGTAATATTGTCGAATACTGCGGTGAAAAATCCTTTCTGCATACTAAACACGGAAATCGAAAACCATATTTTGAGCGCTTCGAGATAAATCTCAAATTGCTCAGGTTCGCCGCCCGAAGCTACGCGTCCATAGATTTCAAACAATTTGGGATCACTCTCCTTAATACCCGGGATCACTTCTGATACCAACTTACCAACAACATCCTTCAGTCCGGTCAACTTCTCAAATACGGGATTGACGTCCAAATAACGAAAATCAACAGGAGCTCCTTGGTCATTAAAAATCATCTCGCAATGAGCAAGTCCGGTAAGCATGTTGTAAAACAACGCACGGAAATATCGCTCCTTTTCCTGAATATCACGATATGCCAATAGACTGGTTAACCCATCAGCCAGTCGTCGACTTATCTCCTGAAAAAGTTGTTGTTCCTCCTCTGTCCACACCCGAGGAAATGAGCACTGATGCATGCCAAAAATCCAAGGCTTTCCCTCTTTGGGATATACCGGAGTGAATATCTGAGATTGGACGCCAAATTGTTCTGCAGTAACTTTATTAATGGGCCGATCCGTACCGGCAATATAAACTACCGGTTCGGGAGATACCAGCGCCTCACGCATATTCTGAGCTACATCCGGGTTCATTGGTACATCCACATTCAAAATTTTGGCGCCCGGATATTCGGGTCGAGTAACCTCCATCGGCACACGAAATGATGCGGCATCAGGATCACACGGATAAAGAAGCCATGCGCGGTCACAATTAAAGATGGAGAATACTTTTTCCAAAACGCCACCGAGCATCTGTTCAAGATCACTTGCCCCCTGTATGGCCCGATTAACCTGATCCATGCTTTCAAAAAACCCAAGGCGAATAGCTTCCTGCTTTTGTATCATCTGGTGCTGATCGGATTCGTCTTTTTGTATCTGATTGTCCATTGCCATAGTGCTTTTAGTATACCAAAAAACCTGCCCACTCGGACAGGTTTCATATTCTGTATGTATTAAAATCCTCGATCGAACTTTGTCATCTGTTCATTAAACTTATCATTCATCACATTAACCACAATGGATTCGTCATTGATCTTCTTGACCAGATCAGAAATGGTCTCTGCGGATACATCACCGTCACCCATGATCTGCCCCTTGATGGCAACGAGCAGCTGATTCAAATAATCATTATATGTCAGCAGATGTCCAATAAGCGTAACTTCGGTACTCACAGCCTCCAGGGCTGTTTCCGCAGAAACCCTCGGTTCAATGCCCGAAACATTTACGGTCATGGTCTGTAGATACCCAGACAAGGCTATCGCCTTATCCCTGATCTGCCGATTCCGTTCGATTTCCTGTTTGACTAACTCAAGCGCCTCAGGATATTTTCTCTCGTTGTTCAATGCGGAAATGTCGCCAATGCGCTTTGCCGACTCTTTGGACATGCCGACGATATTCTGAGCAATAAGCGAAGCATCTTGTCGAGCCTGCATAAAATCACCCGGGACGGTCTTCGTCTGGGCAAGCAAAAACCGCCCGACAAAATATGCCAGAAACATCATGATCAAAAGGACCACAAATAGGCGCATTTTCCGAGGAACCTTAAAATAGAGCGTTCGCATCATTAGAAATAATTTAATAGTATTCACAGATAAAAAGCAATATGTAAAAGATGTATATAGACCCATTTTATTAGCCCTGTCAAACTACTTGGCAACCGCAGCTGCTTACCATACAATGGAGTATACGAACGACTATGGCAAAAGGAAATCTCGACCCGAAAGTGCCGCCTCAAGATCTCGACGCAGAGAAGTCAGTTCTTGGTGCACTTATGCTCGATAAAAACTCTATATTGCGCGTTGTGGACTTTCTCGAAGAGAAAGATTTTTATGTACCCGCACACCAAAAGATCTTCACGTCAATAGTCGAACTGTTTGAGAAGAATCAACCAATCGACGTCCTAACCGTAACTAATAAGCTTAAGGATAAAAACCAGATGGACGCCGTCGGCGGCTCATCTTACTTAACCGAGCTTATCAACTCGGTACCTTCTTCCGCGCACGTAGACCACTATGGCGGCATAGTAAAGCAAAAGAAAGTCTTACGCGAACTATTAACCACTGCGGCGCGCATCAGCGAAGACGTGTTCCAAAACCAGGAAGATCCGGACGAAATGCTCGATATGATCGAGCAGAAGATCTTTGCGATCAATCAAAAGTCAAAAACGTACGCATTTACCCCAATCTCCGATCATCTCAAGGCGGCATACGAGCGCATGGAACGAAACCTCGGTATGGAAGGCCTTTCAGGAACAAGCTCAGGCTTCAAGGGGCTCGATAATTTACTCTCAGGATTCCAAAAGTCCGACATGATCATCCTCGGGGCTCGACCATCTATGGGTAAAACCGCGGTTACACTCGACATGGTGCGTGGTGCCGCAAAGGCCGGCGCATCAGTTGCTGTATTCTCGCTCGAAATGTCCAAGGAACAGATCATTGACCGCCTTATCTCGACCGAATCAGGCGTTCCATTATGGAACCTGCGCTCTGGCCGTATTACTGACGAGATGGACTTCCAGATGATCCAGGCGGCACTCGACCGCCTTTCCCGCATGAAGATCTATGTCGACGACACGCCATCCCCAACGGTTCTACAAATTCGCTCAATGGCCCGCAAACTCAAGATGGAACATGAGCTTGACCTGATCGTGATCGACTACGTACAACTCATTCAACCGAGTCGCCATGGTGATAACAGCGTCCAACAGTTCACCGAAATTTCGCATGGTATCAAAGGTCTAGCCCGCGAACTCAACGTCCCAGTACTTGCCTTGTCGCAGCTCAGCCGCAACATCGAATCCCGCGGTGGAGAACCAAAACTTTCCGACCTACGCGAAACCGGTTCGTGGGAACAAGACGCGGATGTCGTCATGTTCATCCACCGATACAATCGCGACGTCAAAGACTTGATGTCGGCAGAAGAAAAGAACAGATCAGCGCTACTCGTAACCAAGCACCGCAACGGCCCGCTCGGAGATGTTCCACTTCTTTGGAATCCGGAAAAGGTTTCCTTTACTGAGGTGGACACGGTACATACAATTTGATATTACGAGATATGAGACCGGGGGTACGAGGCAAAAATCAGGGAGCCGCTCAGGCGACGCATTTTTATTTTCATACCTCTCACCTCTAATCTCCAACCCCATTCCTTATGCTCCCACAACAAATCCGCAACTTCATCGACGTATTTGCAAAATTGCCAGGTATTGGACCACGGCAAGCGACACGGCTCGCCTTCTTTTTGATCGGAAGCGGTAAAAGTAAGATTAACGAAGCGGCACGGGGCATCATCGACCTCGCCTCCATCAAGGTATGTACTAATTGTTTCTTCATTCATTCCAACGAAGGAAGCCTCTGTGGTATCTGCGAAAATCCACACCGAGTGCAGAATATCATCATGATAGTTGAGAAAGAAACCGACCTCATGTCTATCGAACGAACAAGGAGGTTTAATGGTCGCTATCTGATCATTGGTGAGCTGACCAAGGGTGGCATCCTCGATGCGACCCAAAAGTTGCGCATGAGCCACCTCAAGAACATTATCGGGAAAAAGCTGGACGGCCAGGCCGACGAAGTAATTATCGCAACCAACCCGACGACATACGGCGATCTCAATGCCATGGTCATCAAAAATGAACTCGAGGGCTACGCAAAGAAATTCACTCGCCTTGGCCGAGGTATTCCCACGGGTGGCGAAATAGAGTTTGCCGACGAGGACACGCTCGAACAAGCCCTAGAGCGACGCATTTAAGCAAAAAAACACGGCGCCTCACGCGCCGTGTTTTTTATATAGCGCCTCTTATCTCCAGATGGCAATTCCTTTTTTACTATATGCCTTATTAAAAACATCTATAGGTATAAATGTTTTTCTTCTCGTTTCATCTAGCTTGCCCGATGGGTTATGAATAAAGAAGCCTTCGATAGCCCCACTCTTTACCCTGCAGCCAATCACTAAAACAAGGTGCCCGCCCGGCTCTTCATTAACACCGGTCTTATCAAAGCGGATCAAAGATGGATTCACAGAAGCAACGAAGAAACGCTTTTTCTTCATCAGCTCACAAATGGAAGCGATGCCGAAATGCGAAACGGTATATCCAGTCAATCCATAATTCTGAGCTTGATTAAGTAAGGGCTTGTAAAACCACCCTCTATCAGCACTCACGTCATAACCGCCAAGTTTAACTCCTTCATACGTTAGTTCGCCAATGGTTTTCCCCGCCAACGCATAAAAATCAACCACCATTTTAAGACAGGCAACCCCACACGCCCGCCAACTCCAATATGCATACTCTTCTCTATCAGGAAACCCGAAATTATTCCAATTAGGGTCGTCTTCTCCTTTTATACGTTTTTCCAATATATCCGCTACCAACTCAGGAGTGGCAAATTGGCACTGATATGGAATTGTTTCGGCAATAAAATAATCTCCCCCGCTCATCTTTTTTATTTTCATCGAAAATACCTGGTCTAATAAAATAAAACGCAAGGCTAATACGATTTTCTTAACAATTTTCATAGTTGAATTATATATCATATCCATAACAAAAAAACACGGCGCCTCACGCGCCGTGTTTTTATATTGGTAATAAATTTTTATTGGGTGCTAGTAACTTGAATATGCATGCCCCTACCTTGTCCGCGCCCATGCATTCCCATACCTCCCCGCTCGTTCAAGCCAAGCTCCTGCCGGATGGCATCGGCCTGGGTCATAAGCTTGTGCATTTCTACGAGTCGAGGAAAATTAGCTTCGGTGATGACGCTAGTCATATCAGATCCTCGTCCGTTGCCGGGAAGCGTGCTCATAGCAGCCTTCCAGGCCGTATAATCTCCCGCCTGAATGGCCTTATCAACCGTTTCGCGATGAGCATCCATAACCTCCCGCTGCGCCGCAATGGCGGCGGTTGATGTAGCATTACCCATACCGCGCCCATTCATCATACCACCTTTGGCATACGTCGTGCTCGCCGCGATTCCCGCGACGCCCGCAACAACAGCCAATCCAATAATTCCTACTGTAATTTTTTTGTTCATAATAATAACTGTTTTATATTTCAGGCAAAGCTACAGGACCAAACAATGTGCACGGTTGCAGATCAAACAGCAAGGCCTTCATATATTATTACGGGGCAAGATGCAAATTTCTTTCACGCAGCATCATTCCTTGTTGCCCAGATTCATCCGGAAATCGGCGTGAAAAAACTTCGTCTCGTATCATACCTTGCTCTCGATTTATTACAGAGCCACGCCGGGTCCACGGGAATATATCGGTCGCATGAAATACCGCGGGTCCAGTAAGAGAACCAGCCACACGCACGCGCTCTCCAAAGTCTCCTAAGATCAATCCTCGCTGCACCGCATCGGAAACATCAACAGTCCATCGTATTCCCGAAAAATCTTCCAACACAAGGGTCGATGTCGCCGATCCAGAGACGATCACGCCTGCAAGCATGCCATCCTCCGGACGCATCCAAAGATGCATTTTGCGCGTTTCAAACGCTTGATACTGCGGCACTACATCGGCAAATCGCCGCTCGGCAATACGCCCCGCTCCAACAGTATGCAATACGCCACCGACAATAATACTCGCGACAATGCTTGCACTAAGGATTGTGACAGCGCGGTAGCGATACGCTCCTTTAATGCTGCGCATGTCGTAATACGCAATAATACCAAACGCGATCATAGTTAAAACCCACACATACGGCAAATACGTAATCAAGAATGGTCCGGGATGCATACGTATCATACGTTCCGCTCCCGGGTCGATGTCTCCTAATGCAAACAAGATGACGGAAACAGAAACTCCGCCGATTAACACCGAGAGTACAAAGCCGCCAAGCAAAGCGGTTTGGCGCATCAAAAAGATCCATCGTGGCAACGGCGCAATGTCCCGCTCCTCTATGGTATGTAATATGTCTTTAGAAAAATCTTTCATAATCATTAATTCGTTAATAGTATCCCTCCTGCTTCAACCCGTTCTCGGAACTGTTTTTTCGCGCGATTGATAAGCGTCGCAATGGTGCCCATCGGCTTCTGAAGAATATCCGATATTTCACGATAATCCTTATCCTCAAGAAACTTCAACACCAACACATCGCGATACTTCGGATCCATTGTTTCAAGCACCTCGCGGATCCGGCGCGCAGTCATCTTTCGATCCGCATCACGTACGACATCAACCTCGGACGCAAGCAGCTCGAATACATCATCTCCCTCCTCGACTGCAATGGTCTGCGGGCGGGCATGCCGCTTGCGATGCTGAGATATCGTTTCATTATGTGCGATTCGATACAACCATGAAGAAAACTTGAGCGACGGATCAAAGTCGTTCAAATTACGGTACGCGCTGATAAACGCATTTTGCAAAATATCGGCAATGTCATCATCAGAATAACCCGAGATGCGCCAAACATACCGCGCAAGCGGCGCTTCATATCGACGAATCAGGCACGCGTACATTTCCCGGTCTTGGAGAGTAAGCGCGACCAATTCCTCATCGGTTTTTTCGGCACAATGCCCATGCTCGATCATATAGATACAGTATACTACGTTTTCGCTATAATTTTTCTTTCAACCGACAAAAAATCGCCGGTTTTTATCCGACGATTCTTTCTGGAAAATTGTTTGCAATTTTGATGAGATGTAAGGCGCGGGAAAGGTGGGGAGGAGGATGTACTTACTGGTACATCGACCGAACCAACAGGGACCCGCAACACAACAGCTCGCAAAATGGCGAAGAATTTTAGCCAATGGTGTTAATTTCCACCTCAGTATAATGCTGCCTATGCGTCTTAAACTTTCGGTAGCGGTTCTTATTGTGGTAGCGGAAGACGATCTTCTTGTCGTCGCGATCCTTGCTCAACACGGTTGCCTCAACCTTCGCGTTAGTGACATACGGAGCTCCGATGGTCGCATCGGCGCTGTCCTTCTGCTCATCGGCGACGAGGAGCACTTTGTCGAAGACGAACTGCTGTCCGATCTCGACTTCCAATTTCTCAACCTTCAATTTTTGTCCGGCGGAAACCTTATATTGCTTTCCCCCTGTTTCGATGACTGCGAATTTCATATCAGTTAAAGATACCCGAAGACCCAGAAAATGTCAACCCGAGAGTACGAATTCACCCTGCAAAACGGATATATTTTACGTTCGCCCGCCAGTAGATAGATGGACGCGACGAATTTCGAATACAAGGTAAACCTGGCTTAGATTCTATCAGGAAAATTGGAAAAAATCCCATCCACGCCTATCGATTTCATGCGTTCGATATCCCGCGGCTCGTCTACAGGCCAGGCAAACACCTGTAATCCACGCTCATGGGCATCATATACGAATTCCTGGGTCAAAAATGGGTGAGCCATATTAACCGAAGCGGCCCCAAGACGCTGTCCGAATTCCGCATAGCCGATAGGGTTGCCGGCCAAGATCGCACCCAGGCGTACTCGTGGACACAATTTATGAAACGTTCGCAACAGATAATGATCAAATGCGGTCACTGAGAATTGGTCGACTGCCCAGCCCTTTTCAGAAATGTACCGATTGATGATCTCCGCGGTTGGTTCGATGACTTCCGCTTCTTTCAACTCGACAACGGCTCCAACCCGATGATCGAGCATATCAAGGACTTCCTCGAGCGTAACGACCCGCTCCCCCTGCCCGGCATCGAGCATTCGCAATGCGTCCAGAGCAAGATCGGCGACACGCCCATACCCGTTCGTAGTCCGATCGACCGTGTCATCATGCATCACGACGATCTCCCCCGTCTTACACCGATGCACATCCAATTCGACCATATCAACTCCAAGATCAATAGCCTTTTGAAAAGCTGCGAGTGTGTTTTCCGGGAAATAACCGGATGCTCCCCGGTGCCCAAATCGTAATGGCTTGTTCATATGGTTTACTGTATCAGTGTTAAAATAGTATCCCGAACGATTGGCAATTCATAGATGCCATTATCCTCGCTAAAATGCCCCTTATCATGTTCGATGATAATCCGTGCACCCAGTTGCTGCTCGAACATATCTCGATTAATAGCAAGATCAACATACGGATCAGATTCGGAAAAGATTGCGGTAATCGAACCAGCAGTGCGTTTAACCATCGCAAGATCGATCGGCGTATCAAGCCACGGCTTGGCAATCGCCCACTCCTCTCCCGTTTCAACACCTCGCAAGGTAAACCATCCGGCAACACAAATAAACCCAGCAACGGAGGATACATTCTCTTGTTCAAAAAAACGCATGATGGCCTGACACCCGACGCTATGTCCGACAAAGATATCCGTAGGACGAAGCGCTCCCGCAACGGTACGCAGCATCGCAACCCATTCTTCGATCACAGGGTGCTCCGTATGAGGCATCGCGGGAATGATGACATCAAGATTGTGATGTTCAAGCTGCTCGCGTAGCCACGGGAACCACTCCCGCTCGGGGGCGGCACCCCATCCATGTATGATAAATACGCGACGCTCCATATCAGAAATAAAAATAATAGACGACCGATCCCGTAATCAAAAGGATGAATAATGCGGCGATGGATAACAGGAGGATATTACGCTCCTTTTTAATATATTCGGGCTGAGTCGGCGCATCTGGGATAAGTTCTGCAATTACCATATCCGCTTTTTGGACGACATCTTCGGCCTCTGCTGTAACAGGCTGCGTTTCTGCACGCAAAACCTCCTGCATAATTTCAGCAACATCGTTCGCTTCAACTCCCCGATACGTCAACAATTCCCGAACTTGATCTTCTCCGATACCTCCTTTAAGCTGATCCTTTGCGATTGTAATAAGTTTTTGCTTGTCCATTGATCTTATACTCCTTGAATTACTTGAATAAGTATAAAACGCGTGAATTTTAATGAAATACGCGACGCGGGAAAGTTAATGAGGAAGGCGTACAGCGGTACTCCGACCGAATTAACAGGGACCCGCAACAAAGTAGTTCACAAAATTAATGCGTTTTACTTGGTGATTGTGATTTTAGATCCCTCTTCCGCATACGGTGCCCGCACGGTGATGCGCTTAGTTACTGAATCATAATATGCGGAATATCCACTCATACCAAGTCCACCCTTAGTAGGATCCTTTGGCATTGCCGGCAAGTATTTAGGCACGAGGCAAGACTCAATGGCATACCCGCTCATGCCAAATCCTGCTGCACCGAGAAATGTAGCCTTCTGAGGCAACGGACCGGTAGCGCACATAAACGTTCCGCCATTATCGGAGACGTTCTTTTTAATCGCGTCGGCGATCAACGTTACATCCTTTCTTCGCTGATCATTACGAGCCTGTGGCGTTGCCGGTACGGACGTCGGAGCGCCAGCCCCAAGCATCTGTCCAAAAATACCCTGTAGTACTTCCTCAAATGACTGCGCCCCATCAGGAGCTATAATCTCCTGATTCTTGCCAAAATTCTTTCCCGTCAAGACTATGTTCATAGTCGTCATCCTACTCGCGTCAACCTTATCACGAAGCGAGATCTGGGCTGTGTATTTATACGGAAGCGAATCTCGCTTACCAATCCATGTCTCCATGGCATCAACATTCAAAAACGAAAGTGTTTCATCCATCTCGCTTACGTCAGTTGGCTCATTCTGCATGATCGCATCCGTCACAATAATCCATTCCTTAAATTTTTCCTTATCAAAAGCAAGCGAAAAATGATGCATGGCAACACCATCAATCTCCTCTGGCGAAAGACGCTTGTTGACGGTCAAGAACCGATGATCACCCCACGCATCAGCCAACTGATTCCGTTGCTCCTGCGTGATATCCGGGATGACCGTCTCAGAACTCCCCGTTGAAGCGCCTAATTGGGTCTTTGCTTCTTTGTCTTCGATGACGAACCATTTATTCTTTAAAAAGCTCAGGCTAAAAAAACCAAGATCGGGAATGTTGTTGACCTTGACATAGTTCTTTCTGTCCAAATTCCGATATTCTGCTCCAAGTGCAAAATCACCCAACGGCCACTTATCCGTATCGGCCTCGAATAAGATGGAAACCTTCGGACTCACCTCATCGCGAAAATCAAAGGCACCTGAGGAAGTTACAGTCAACTTCGTCGGCTGTTCCTGACCCATAAGCATTCCCGCAAAAGGGTTTGTGGAAGATGCCGCCGTTGCAAACAACGACCCTCCACTGGCCGTCACATTGATCTCGGTAGCGAATGCCATAGCCCGTACGTCTCGAACTTGCAGGATCATCCGATCTAATATCTGTTCTGGTGATGCAAAATAAACGGTATACGCATATGCCCCACCTACGAGAACAAGGACTACGGAGGCGATAATGGAACCGATGCGTATGATCCGCTTCCCACGACTCAGCACAGGAGGGAGCACAATGCCCGAGGAAGTATCCTCCCGTACAGGAGCCGGTTCCAAAGAAAGGGGCTCAAACGGCGCACTGGGCTGTAAAGGCGGAATTTCTCGCTCGATACCGTGGGCAACGGATATCTCTGGAGCAGCAGGAACGGGCAATGATTGCTCTGGAAGGGCAGGAACCGATTCGGTAACCGGTATTTCACTCAGCGTAGGAACACGTACTGAGAGTGCTTTAAATATTTCCTGAACCTCATCGTCACTCGTTCCTCGTCGCCGAAGAAATTCCCGGATCTCTTGCTCACCGATACCGCCGGCAAGCTGATTTTTTACCACATCAATAAGTGCCTGATTGACCATGTAGATAGAATATAACTAATACATTCATTATAGCGAAAATCGCACCAAAAACAAAAACACCCGGCGCGGGTGTTTTTGTTTTTTGTTTGCTTCACCTCGATACCTCGATATAATTCGCGGCATCCTTTGGTAAAATTCTTCCGGCATAGGTGAACAGGATACTTGCGATGACTAGAGCAACGTGATGCAAGTAGATAGCCACATGCAAGGCGGCGTCCGTGAAAGCCCTATTATAAGGCACCATTTTACAATCTCATCTTGCGAGATTTCTAACCGGAGGGGGTGGACCTGGCGAGAATCGAACTCGCGTCTCAGCAATGCGAATGCCGTGTTCTACCACTAGACTACAGGCCCTGATTTAGCCTTTTTATTATAGGGATAATCAAGGAAAAATCAACCAAACCCAAAAACCGCCCGTAGGCGGTCTTTTGTATCATTCGGCAATTACTTCGACAAAATGATAATTTTTCTTCCCTCGCTTCACGATAATATATCGGTCGAACAAAATGTCACTTTCGATCAATATATGCTCAGATGATTCAATCTTCTTGCCATTCAACTCGATCGCCCCGGCTTCCACATCCTCACGCGCCTGTCGCTTAGATAATGGAGACTTCCATGCCAGAGAGGTAAGAAAATCCGCAATACCAACTCCGACAACCGCTTCATCGCCGACCCGCTGCACAGCCGGGTTGCCGACAAACAACGCCTCACACTTCTTTTTCTCCCCGATGATCCCGGAAATATCGCCGCCAAAAAGTGCTTCAGAAATTTTCTGAGCCTGTTCCAGTGCGTCCTTACCATGCACAAACTCGGTCACCTCATCGGCGAGCGCCCTATGAGCCGCACGTTTTTCAGGCTCCTCTTGGAGAAACTGCTCCAGCTCGGCGATCTCTGTAAGTGTTAGAAACGTATAATACTTCAAGAATTTGACCACGTCCAAATCATCCACATTCAGCCAAAACTGATACAAGTGATACGGCGATGTCATGGTCGCATCAAGCCAAACCGCCCCACTCTCGCTCTTGCCCATCTTCTTTCCATCGGCACGAGTAACAAGCGGATGAGTCAGCCCAATTACTTCAACGTGCTTGACCTTCCTTACCAGTTCAATGCCCGCAGTAATATTCCCCCACTGGTCGGAACCACCCAATTGCAATTCAACGCCACGCGATTCATACAGTTTTAAAAAATCATATGCCTGCAATAACTGATAGCTAAACTCGGTGAACGATATACCGTCTTCCATGCGCGTCTTTACCGACTCCTTGGCAAGCATTTCATTGACCGTAAAATACTTTCCGGCATCACGCAAAAAATCAACAAGCGGCATCATACCAAGCCAGTCATAATTGTTTACATAAGTCGCATGCTTGAAATGAAACTGACTGATCTGCTTTTCAAGCCCCGCGGTCATTGATTCGACAACATCAGTTGTATTCAGTACGCGCTCCTGTGATCGGCCGCTCGGATCACCAATGCGTCCCGTTGCACCCCCTACGAGCATGACCGGCTTCATGCCGGCATTTTCAAGGCGCTTAGCGAAAACGATCCCCAGTAACCCGCCAACATGCAGACTAGACGCGGTCGGATCAAACCCGATATAAAAGGACCCGTCTTTGCGGTCTATAAGCGCCCTGAGCTCCTCTTCATTTGAAATCTGATAGATCAGCCCCCGTTCCTTTAATTCATCCAAAATATGCATACCTGTATTATTATACAAAAAGCCACTTTTGTAAAAGTGGCTTTTAAAAATCAAAGTAGTCCATGATTGCGGCGCAGTAATAATGCGTTTGCCGCAACGATCACCGTACTCAAAGACATCAGCACGGCAGACACAGCCGGAGAAAGTACGATACCTTGGGAATACAGGATCCCTCCGGCAAGCGGAATGGCAAGGACGTTATATCCCGTTGCCCAATACAGGTTTTGGATCATTTTTCGATACGTCAATCGAGACAGCTTAAAGATCTTGGCGATATCACGCGGATCACTCTTGGCCAGAATAATACCAGCTGATTCGATCGCGACGTTTGTCCCGGCCCCAATCGCGATACCAACATTCGCCTGCATCAGGGCAGGCGCATCGTTAATACCATCACCAACCATGGCGACACGCAAGCCTTTGTCTTGATATTCCTTAACCCGCTCCACCTTCTCATGAGGAGAAACTCGGAAGAAATAATCGGCAATGCCAAGATCCTGGGCGACCCACTCGGCAACTTCCTCGGAATCCCCGGTCATCATAACCGGCTTAATACCAAGGCGTTTCAACGCGATAATAGCCTCCTTCGATTCCGGACGAATGGTATCGGCAAGCGCAATGACGCCGATCGGAGCATGATCGACAAACACATACACGATGGTTTGCCCCTTACCTGCCAATAGGGCAACTTCTTGTCGTATGACCTGTGGCGTTTGCTCAATAACCTTCGCGCCGATCAAAGATTCTCCGCCAACCTGGACATGTAGCCCACGCACAGTCCCCTTTACCCCCTTACCGGGTAACCGCTCGAATCCGGTCACCGGGAACAATTCAATCTCTCGTCGCCGCGCCTCTGATACGATGGCACGAGAAACAGGATGCTCGGAGGCAGTATCAATCGAAGCCGCGAGCCGCAAGATATTTTCTTCTACCTGGGATTCCACGACACCGCCGTCATCACCTTCTACGATCTCTCGCTCAAACGGAATAATTTTATAAATACCATATTCACCCGTAGTCAATGTTCCCGTTTTATCGAATAGGACCATATCAATGGTACGGGCAGCCTCAAGCGCAAGGCGATCCTTAATAAATAATCCATTACGCGAAGCAAGCGATGTCGATATGGCAACCACAAGCGGAACGGCAAGCCCCAACGCATGCGGACACGCCACCACCAAAACGGCAACCACACGACCCAGCGTAAACGAAGCCGAAGCATCAAATACCACCGCCCAGACAACTGCGGTAGTGAGCGCTGAAAAAATAGCAATGCCGGTCAGATAGGATGCTGCTTTGTCCGCAAGGATCTGCATGCGAGACTTTGACGCTTGCGCTCCCGCGACAAGTCGCATAACTCCTGCCAAAAATGTATCAGAGCCGATACGAGTAACCCGCACAATTAAACGGCCATCTCCGTTGATTGTTCCGGCAACCATCTGGCTATCTAAGCGTTTTTGTACAGGGGTGGATTCCCCCGTGATCATTGACTCATTGACCAGAGATTCTCCTTCGATAACCACACCATCAGCGGGCACCTTTCCGCCCGGCTTTACAACGAACACATCATTGACGACTAACTCATTAAGAGAAACCGTCTTGGTTTCCTTACCGACAACAACTTCCGCAACATCCGGGAGTAACACGGCAAGCTCCTGCATAGCGCGACTCGCCGTATCGGTAGAACGCATTTCAACGTAATGACCAAGAAGCATAATTGAAACAAGGGTCGAAAGCTCCCAAAACAACGTATGTTCTTCACCCATAGCAAACACATACATGCTATACGTATATGCAGTAGTAATCGCGAGAGAGATGAGTGTCATCATGCCGGGCAACTTGGCGCGGATCTCGCGAACAGCACTGACAAGGAAGATCCACCCCGCATAAAAGAAAACGATCGATCCAAGGATCGGCGCAAGAAATTGCATTCCCGGGAATGCCGGCATACGCTTACCGATCAGTACCCCGGGTAATTCAGAATACAATACAATGGGAATACTTAGTGCAAGCGCAATCCAAAATTTGCGCAAAAACGAGCTTGCCGTATGCCCGGCATGTTTATCATGAATCGGCGCATGTTCACCCGGGAGCTCATGTTCGATCACCCCTCGTAGTACCAGCGCCATGCCACATTTAGGACAATTGCCCGGATTCTCTGCGGTGATATCGGCGTGCATCGGACAGGTATATTCGATCACGGGATCTCTTAATAGGTCATGGATCATAATGCCTTTAGTATACCCTATTCAGCCTATTCCTTAAAACACTCGGGGTCCGAATCCATGACTGCCAGCAAACCTTTACAAATGCTTCTAAAGAATGCATTGTATATTCAGATTTATTAGAAACTAAATACATTAGATAAGAGGGCTTTTATGAAAGAGGTTTACTTCGAAGATCTGTACCACGTCTCTGGGTGGAGTTTCACGGTAGCAATCGTCTTTTTATTGCTCCTTCCTTGGCTCGGCATCTTTGCCAAGATCCCCGCGAGCATCCTACTGATCGTCTACCTGCTCTATAGCAAAAGAACGCTAAGTAACTACCTGCTCAAAGCAAATCCTTCTTGGCAAGCCAAGAATGATATTGACTTTGAACAGACTGGGCAAATGGTAAGTGGTGCTATTGCCATCGTTCTTACGTTGGCGGCAAACCTCGATCCTGGGCCGATGCAATCTGTCTGGCTCGGAGCAATCATCTGCATTATGATGGCAACTATCAGCTGGTGGTTAGGTGAAACTGCATTTAAATCCGCTCGAAGTTGCGGAATACTTACACCCGACCCTCCAAAGCACTCGCCGAAATCATTTCGCAACGAAGTCCTCAATCCCGACGGAACAGCACTATAGCTTTTCTTCATTACATGAGGCGGCCATCATTGGTCGCTTTTTTGTTTAAAAAGGTTTCAACATCGCCCCATAGCGCCAGCCATAAAAATAAGCCTTGCGAATGGAAGCTTATTTTCTGATAAATTAAAGGTACCTGACCCCTTTAATTCAAGCAAGATCAATACCAACACATAAATGATCCAGCCAAAAAAAACACAGGGGCTAACCCCTGTGATCATCTAAACGGATGCAAGAACATAATACTTCGCAGTGCCTCGTTGTCCAGATTCGGATAACGATGCAAGGCATGCATCATGTACGATTCCACGGCGCGGGCATCAAACTCAACATCAGAAGCATACCAATCTCGCACTCTAGGATGATATCCCACCGTATCACAGTATATTCGTTCGAGCGCAAGCTTAGTATTAAGCGCTTCGAGCCAGACGCTATGCGAGAGCATCCCGTCGGTAAAACCTTTGTAGGCTGCTCCATCTACAGCAACAAGATCTACGCCCAGCACAAACTGCATGCGATGACGAACTTCGTGAGCAGCCATCCCCATGAGTAATACCCATTCATTGGGAACAGGAAGCTCGGCATAAGAATACGTATCATCGATTTCTGAAAAATTAGAGAACATAGATACCTTATGCAAGCTGCCGATTGGATCGCGTCGAAGATCGTAAGCACCAATCCGATCGACATTGATCCGAAAAAAATCTCCACCGGTTTCTTTGGTTTTTTTCCGATAACTTGCGATCGAATTTTTTACAGCCTCATTCGCAGCCTCTTTTGATCTGAGGCTAAAAATGATGTTACCAGGATGTGATTGAAATACAATATGACATAACCGTCCTATCATATTTCTCAATAGAATACTCCTGCGGATTGCGCTCGGTTCAATGCCGAGGTCTCGACACTCACGCATCATTTCATTGCGACAGTTTTTCGAAAAAAATCGAGCCCAATGCGTTCCATTCGCATGCATAAATGCCTCCTCCTCTTTATAGTGGTTAAAGTTTCTATAATATATATAACATATATATACAAAGTTGTCAACCTTACCGTTGGAAGGAAATTGCCACTGCTATGCAAAAACCGCCTGTATAAAGGCGGTTTTTGCACTGTAAGCACATTACTTCTTGTTGATATATTTCCACAAAGCGACAATCCCAAGCACAAGCAAGATCAATACCAACACATAAATGATCCAGCCAAAAAAGAACATGCCACTACCCATACCATAATATCCCATCATATAATTTATTTTTCTAAAATAATGCGACCTTTATATACATTTTTATGGTACCACCTAATGGCTATGTTATAAATAGGAAGCCCCGCGCCACCCTATTGCATAAATCAAAGATCGCCGCGCACTCCAGCTTAGAAATTCTCTAGCCACCCCTCTCTTTCGATCATGCCATAACCCCACCTCCGATCATAACGCCATCATTACCATAAAGTACGGCTGACTGGCCAGGTGCTATGAATTTCTGAAACTCATCAAACTGTAATCGGTAGACTCCGTTTTTTTCCGCGATCAAAACAGCCGAAAACAATGCCTGACGATAACGGATCCGTGCCATGACCGGGATGGATTCCGGACATTGCGCGGCATATATTCCCATAAAATTAACATCGACAAGATCAATATGGTCAATCGCCTGTCCGAGCAAACCTTCAGTATGCGCCACGGTTACGATATTATTACGGACATCTTTTTTAACAACAAAATAAGCCGGACCGCCACCAATACCAAGACCATGGCGTTGTCCGATAGTGTAGAACCAGGCCCCATCATGCTCACCGACCTTCTTACCGTCAACTGTGATAATATCTCCGCGCTTCTTGGGTAGATATTGTTCCAAAAATTCACGCAACGATATGTTCCCCAAAAAACAGATTCCCTGAGAATCTTTCTTCTGTGCGGTAGATAATCCGGCCTTCGTTGCGATGGCGCGAATCTCTGGCTTGGTGTACGCGCCAATCGGAAACAGGCAATGTTTCAACTGCCCCTGTCGCAACGTCCACAAAAAATAACTTTGATCTTTGTTATCATCAATCCCCTGTTGCAACGCACACACGGTCTTCGTATCCTCATTAGAAATTTGAAATTTGAAATTTGAAATTCTTACATAATGCCCCGTAGCTACAAAATTGGCACCCAGCGCAAGCGCCTTCTCCAGAAACACGCCAAACTTGATCTCCTTATTACACATCACATCCGGATTTGGCGTAATGCCGTTGCGATACCCGTTGACCAGATACTCGACAACGAATTGCTTATATTCCTCTTCAAGATCAATGACGTAAAATGGGATACCCAAATGCTCGGCAACCCGGCGGGCATCCTCAGACTCCCTATCCTGACACCCATCAACGTTGTAGCCTTTGATAAATGCCCCAACCACGTCATACAACCCTTGCTCACGCAACAAAAAAGCAGCGACGCTCGAATCGACGCCACCCGACATCATGACGAATACTTTTGGCCTAGGAGTTTCCATAACACCGAAAGCCTATCAGACTAAAGCGAAATTGCAAGACTCAGATGGAAAACTGCACCAAGCCATATGCGTCCATTATAAAGGAGGTTACCCCATACGCAATAACGGCACCGAGAAAAAAGGGCACCCCGAGTGTGGTATACGGTTTATGTAAAAATACTCCTCGGATGATACTCAGGAAGATAACCAGTAAAAAAACGGATGGGACAAAAAAGACGAAATACGGCCATCCAACGACAAGCGCCATTAAAAATCCGAGCTCAACCTCCCCTTCTTCGAAATACCGTTCGTTATGGGAACGCAACAATCGCAAAACGATATAAAACAGCAAGGCAGCCCCGATCGCGATCACCGCATTGAGCCAAAAATGTGTCCAGACGTACTGCAATAAGACACCGATGCTTTGGTGTGGCGGCAGCATGAATTTAGAAACATCCGTAAGTGTCCAGGTATAATATTGCAAACCCGTTTTTAATCCGGCGGCAAATAATCGAAACACCACGACACCAATAGCAAGCGATGTGTAGATTCGCGTACGACGAACATCAGACAGCGGTCGGTAATATGCGATACACGCAGTAACCGCAACGACAAAAAGTACCGCAGGAGTAAACCACGTAAACACGAAAGTGAACCAGGTACTGGCTATGAGTGCTTGCATGGATATATGGTGATTATGCTTTTTCTACACGCTCGCCGTATTCGCCGGTCTGCGTGTTTACGCGGATACTATCACCCTCATTAATAAACATCGGCACGTTGACCTTCGCGCCCGATTCAATAACAACAACCTTTGTTCCACCTTGGGCAGTATTACCCTTGATTGCGGGAGGGGCCTCGGTAACTACGTATTCCATCTTGATCGGCAACCGTACACCAAAGATCTTCTCATTGAAGATCAGAGCAATAACTTCCATATCTGCTTTAAGATAATCCTTTTGATCACCCACAATATCTTCAGTCAAGCTAAATCGTTTACCGGGATTAGCCTGTTCGGAAAACCAAAATTCCCCTTTGGTCGCGTAGAGGTATTTTGACTTCAGCTCCTCGACTTCTGCCTCTTCGAATTCGTCAGCCGGCTTAAAGTTGCGCGATAGCACCTGTCCGGTACGCAAATTCTTCAATTTTGTTTGTACAGACGAACCTCCTCGTCCGACGTGCTGATGAGAAATTTCAAGTACGCTGAACGGGTCACCGTCCATAATAATAGAACTTCCTTTTTCAAGATCGTTTATATCTAACATGCCAATTTTGTTTGCGAACGGAGTTATCAATTTACAAAATTGATCACCCTCCTTACTAAGTTATTTTTATTAATAATTACGTATGCTGTTCTTTCTCCGGCACAGCAACCGCTTTATCATCACTATGAGAGGCGATAGGAGGGGGTTGCGTATCGCGCTCAATATTCCTTGGCCGCTGCACCGGCCCGTCCTGAACGGAACCTAAATACTTGTCGGTAAGAACTGGTTCTTTTCGTTTTTGCAATGTCTCCTCTATCGCTTTTTTTAGGTCATCGATATTAACCGGCTTCTTTTCATAAACATGTTTCGGTCGATCCACCTCAGGTTTTACGAGCACAGGGGCACCGGTTACAACCTTCTCAAAGGCAGTCGAATCATGAAAAGGTGCTTTTTTACCTGAATCATCAGATCGATTAATGGGCGCGACAGGGCGCGACGAAGGCGCATGAGCGACAGGCCTAGAATCGGCTGACCTACCCTGGTCTCTGCCAAATGCCTGCCTGTCCTGAGCGGATCCAAGGGGCTTGTCCTGAGTAGAGCCGAAGGATCTACTCTGAGCCGCCGGCTGGTGGCCGAAGGATTTATCCTGACCAGAGCCGAAGGACCTCGGTGCTTGCGCGCGAGGAATTAATGTAGATCCCAATGACCGCTCATCCCTTCGCATGACCTTATCCTCCATAGACGTCTTGCCTGAACCCATATATTCCTTGGCGATCATTTCATCCACGAGCGGTTTCGGCATCGAATACAGTCTGCGGGAATTTGCTATGATAACATCCTCAAAATTCGGCTGTGGAATTGGATATGGCGGCAACGTTTCTGCTGAAAAGGGCCGAGACGCCTGACCGTCAACCAACAATTTAAGGTAAATATGCCTGTTTGACAAGCCGATCATATCGGCTGGAGTAAATTCAGGCTCAAATTCCTTTTCGAAGAAAACGGCATCGATCGCCCCTACACGAAATAATACCAAGGTACCAATGTTTCCGACGATCGCCTCGGCGAGACCTTCCTCCTTTTTAAGCTGCTCAACGTACTGATGGGCAAGCGTAAGACCGAGTCCATACTTACGGGCTTCGGCAAATATTTTGGTGAACGCTCCTGTGGAAAAGTTTTGGAACTCGTCGATGTACAAAAAGAATGGTCGACGTTCCGCTTCAGGAGTATCAATACGACTCATGGCAGCCAACTGGATCTTGGTGATGATCATAGCTCCGAGCAATGCCGAGTTATCTTCTCCGAGTCGGCCTTGTGAGAGGTTGCATATGAGAATCTTTCCTTCATCCATCGCCTTGCGCATGTCGATGGTAGACTTTGGTTGTCCGATAATATTGCGGATGACTGGATTGGAACTAAATTGTCCGACCTTGTTCTGGAGCGGAGCGATAGCCTCGGTCATAAACTTGTCCGTATATTTTGCGAACTCGTTCTCCCAGAATGATTTGATGACCGGATCCTTAAGATTCGAAACGACCTTCTGGCGATATTCCTTTTCCGCAAGCATGCGCATAATACTCAATAACGTCGTGCCCGGATATTCCAAAAGGGCCAGCAGGGTATTATTGAGAATATACTCCATACGCGCAGACCAGGCATCAACCCAGATCTTTTGGAATACACCCATAACCGCCGAAGCGACCAAGTGGGCATGTTCTTCTCCAACACGCTCGAGTGGATTAAATCCGACAGGGTTATCAATATCGGCGGGATTGACGTAGATTACATCTTTGATGCGATCCTCGGGTACATGCTTAAGCAATTCCTCGACAAATTCTCCATGGGGATCGAGCACGGCAACACCGAAGCCATTCTTGATGTCATTGATCATCAGATTCTTCATCATGGTCGTCTTACCAGTACCGCTCTTGCCGACGACATACATATGACGAAGCCGATCAGCTGACTTGATGCCAAAATTAACGCTTTGGTTGCGAAAATTTGTTTTTGCAAAAATTGAGACTTCTTTATTATTCATTATCTTTTGTCATTTCCATCTGTCAGACGACTGAGGAATCTATTTAAAATGATATTGTCATTCCCGCCTCCGCGGGAATGACAATGCACCTATCTACATCTCTATTGGGAGATTCTCCGGTGGCTCACCCTTCTTCGCTTCAATACGGCGCATACTCGGAGCGCCTACTAACGAGGTTGGGACGTGATACAATGTTGCAAGCTCTTCAATGGAAAACACAGGCGCCTTCTTAATCATGCCACGACCCTTATAGGAATCATACATAGAACGCTTCTTGAGATACTCCTGATGGCTCTTCCACTTAGGAAACAGCCACGCCTTAAATCCCTTAGGTGGCGCAATTGATGTATCCTTATTTCCTTTGAATGAATTGATGTGGTGCGATCCAAATTGCTTGAACGAACCGATAAGCGCGCCGGTATAGGATTTATTGAACAGCTCCTGTCGGTCGATATAGATCATCCGAATACTTACTTCGTAGCACAGCTTTGATATCTTCCCCTCTATCCCTTCAAGCACTTCCTTTTCTGTGAAGCTTAAGGAGGAAATCGTTTTTGGATTTGTTTCTACTTTTTTAGGAGGTTCAGGCCACTTCGGTTCGGTTATAAATGCCGTAAAAAAGTTTTCGAACAATATAATCAGATGATCAAACACGCCCAGCTCAACGACCGCCTTTACTTCGCGTCCCAACATCTTGTCCACGATCGCCTGCCCCTTCTTTTTATACTCATTTGTCTTCTCCCCAGTCGGTTTGATAACATACTGTAGCCAGATGGTCTCCTCTCCTTGTAACTTCGACATGGTCTCCAAGATGACCGTCAAGGGATCAAGTCGCTGCTCTTCTTCCTTTTCCTCAAAATACAAATACGTCTTAATCGGATACGCGCTATCCTTATCGAGAACAAGGTCGGTTCCCCAAACATCATAAACTTGGTTCGGCAACGAAGCCGGAACCAATTCGACATAATCATCCACAATAGCAAGCTCGGCATTGGGATATTGACCAAAGATCGCGGCCTCTACGAGGTTACGATGATCAGCCGGGATGCGCATATAGAAATGCACACCGCCACTGCGCCCGACCATCTCAAACGACATAGTTCCTTCGGTCTTGCCTTTGATATTCTGATCCCACCAGCTGATCTCCCCGGAATAGGTCGTGTGCAAGGTGGCAAACACCTGCTCCATAGCTTTAGGACTGCGCAGGTTTTCTTTAGGAATACGCATCTCCAATACAACCCATTTAATTTTCTTTTTAAAGGCACTTTTGTTACCATCAACCCATAAATCCCACTGATAAAATGCAAGTGCAAGCGGAATAACAATCCACCAAACATATCCGAACACCTCAAAAATACTCCGCAAGACGCCAAGTACAATATCACCAATGACAGGAGACGCAGGCAGGTCTCCAAATAATGATTTCAAAATGTTCTCCATGTATCTATCCCAGTATATCGCAAAATAGCCCAACAAAAAAGAGACGCGTGCGTCTCTTTTTTGTATTCCGTTATTGGTTGTCGGTTAGTTATGCAACGTGATACGTTCCATTATCTAATCGCTTGAAATGCTTTTTATTCTGCAAGTTGAGCAGAATGGTATTCTCTTTAAGAAATCGCTGTGCCGAAACCATTTTCACAACTTCCTGTTGTGCCAACGGTCCTCCGTCAACGAGAATCTGCCTAATGACATCCTTCGCAGTGCCCGGAAAGAATCCATGCTCGGTCAGACCGTACATGCCGCGTCCTACTAATACGAATCGATTGTCCTTAATGAGTTCATTATGGATAGTCTGTGCATAGACCGGCTTTTTATCGAAACCGGTGTTATTGATCGTATGGGCAATATCACGAAAATGCATCGGCTTGCCATGCTTTCGCAGGATCAAGTAGGCCTTTGCGCGCGCCGTCTTCGGTGCGATCTCTTCCCAATGGGAAAGACCAAAATCGGAATATGGGTTATTACTAAACTTCTTGGAAATACCGAGGTAGTTCATGCCAATAGCCACGTCGAGCGACGCCGTTGCGACAAGCTGTGTGAAATACTGGTCAAACTGTCCTTTAAACACAAGCTCCTCCTTCTTCCCTCCGAAGAACTTGACTGCTTTCTCAATAAAAGTAGTCGCCTTCTTGATGGTAGCCTTGTCATTACACCAGAAGCTGTAGAATTCGTCATCCTCTCCGTAGTGCATCGGTTCTCCGGCGATCTTGAATAAGAATCGCAACTGGCACTGGTTCACCGAATCATCCTTGAGAATAGTCTGCATATCGGCAACAAAATCCTTCTCCTTGCGAATACCGCCCATGGTTACGAGGCGATTCTTGGCTAGGTCAACAAGTTGTTGCCCATCGCTCTCAGCAAAATGCTCCCGTGCCAAACGAAGCCCCTCGGCTTCGATCTGGCGGACGCGCTCACGGGTAATCCCATTACGCTCTCCCAATTCCTGGAGGGTCTTTTCTTCGTTATCACGGAGCCCAAAACGCTCCTCAACGATCTCTCGCTGGCGGGCGGACAGGGAATGGGTTACGCGTTCAATGATGGTGCCTACGTTCTTCATAGTGATTAAACCTACTGTAAATTAGTGTGATTAAACTCTACTTAATTTCCGCGATATTGTCAAGAGCGGGCTAGCGACGAAGATCGACGAATAAGTTCCCATCGCAATTCCAATGATCAGGGTAAGAATAAAGTACTGCAAGGTTGCCGGTCCGAAGAAATACATGGCAATAAGTACGATCAATACGGTTAATGAGGTATTAATAGATCGAGCAAACGTTTGATTGACGCTCTTGTTCACAATATCCTCAAATTTGGTATTCCCCCCATGGTTGAGCACATTTTCCCGAATACGGTCGAATACGACAATAGTGTCGTGTACCGAAAATCCCATAACCACGAGCAATGCGACGATGAAGTTCGTGTCAATCTCAACGCCAAACTTCCAGCCCAAAACGGCGAAGAATCCTGCCGGCACAATAACATCGTGCAATAAGGTGATCAAGGTGATTACGCCGTATTTCCATGACTTGACTGGATAGGAAACCTTACGGAAAGCATACGTTACGTACAATGAAATACCAAGAACAACATACACAATAGCCCAAAGTGACTTCGCACGAAGCTCATCGCCGATAGTTGCTCCGATAGACTGGAACTGGCCCTCTTCGATAGTTCCAAATGTAGCACGAAGATCCTGCAGATACTGCTGATGCGTTGCTTCCGAAATGGCGCTCATGCGAATTAGATAACTGCCGTCATCCGCAGGGAACATGACAAAATTCTTGTCTTCCAGTGTGGTGCCGAGGAAATCCTTCAATGTGCCTTCGTTCATCGCAACGTCACCGGACACCTGCTTTACCTGCCACATCGCCCCTCCCTTGAAATCGATGCCGATTTTCAAGCCGAGGGTAGAAAGGGCAATGACACTCGCCAAGACCAGCAGGGCGGAGATGCCGAGAAACACTGACTTGTATTTTATGATATTCATAGTTTGATGATAGATAAGATTACTTGTGTTCCTTCGTCGAAAACACATACATCAAAAGACGGGTTACGGTAATCGCCGAAAACATACTCACCAAAACACCAATACCAAGCGTCAGCGCAAAGCCCTTCACAAAGCTCGACGTTGTCACGAACAAGATCAAGCACGTAATACCGGTTGAGATGTTTGAGTCGCGGATAGAAGACCATGCGCGACGGAACCCTTCTTCGATAGCTGCCGAACGCGAGAGTCCGCGCTTCAGTTCCTCTTTAGTCCGCTCAAAGATAAGAATGTTCGCGTCAACGGCCATACCAATAGAAAGAATATATCCTGCAATACCTGCTAAGGTCATAGTTACTCCGAACTTGAAGAGTGCTGCGGTCAATAGAATATAGACGACAAGCGCAAGCGAAGCATAGAGACCAAATCCACGATAATAAACCAACATAAACAAGACGATGATAAGCGTTCCATAAATGCCCGCATCGATTGCCTTTTTCAAAGACTCCTGACCAAGACTAGCGCCAACGGTCTGCTGACTCATGAGACTCATTGGTGCCGACAAAGCGCCCGCATTGAAGCGCTCTACCATCTTGCGTGCTTCATCGGAAGTAAATTTACCCGTGATTTGAGCTGTTCCGCCGGAAATCTTCTCCTGTACGGTCGGGACTTCAATCGGCTGACCATCCAAAAAGATGGCAACGGGCTTGCCGATGTTGCGTGCGGTCAATTCCTCAAAAAGTTTTCCCCCTTCTTCATTAAATTCGAGACTTACGCTCGGCGTACCAAGCGTCTGGTCGAAGGTCATTTGGGCCTTCTTCAAGTAACGTCCAGTGAGTTGAGTTGGTAAAAACGCAGTCGATGTACCAATCTCAATCACCTCACGAAAATCAAGCATCGGAGTTTCTCCGATCTGCTTAATTGCTTCCTCAACAGGAACACCCGCGAGTTCGACAATTAAACGATGGGAATCGCCTTCCTTTGCGGTAATGACTTGCGGCTCACTGACACCAAACAAGTTCACGCGACGCTCAATGACATCCTTCAAGCCGCCCATGACCGAATCACGATCTTTTGCTTCGACATTAGACATGTCGACTTCATAGACCAGATGCGATCCGCCGACAAGATCGAGCCCCAGTCTCCATGGGGCTACCTTTCCACCGAAATCAAACGGTTTTTTCGATATTGGGAGAACAAACAGTGCTGCCAGGACGGCAACAACAGCAATACCGGTTAGGATAAGTTTGGCTTGTTTTTTCACAATGCAAAAAATATATCACAAAAAACCGCTTGGCGCAAGAAAATGAACGTAAAAAAGGAAGGCTCTAGAGCCTCCCTAAAATTGATCACAAACCACACCCTGCCCACTACCGCCGGTAGGACGATTTATTCCAGAGCTTACTGGCGTCCGAGAGTGTACGGATCAAGCGGTCCGACATGAGACGCAACCCGTCCTCGAGATTAGCATCGGACAGCCCACGCTTGAACGAGCCGAATGAGATCCAGGAGCCCCGGTAATCGTCCATCCAGGACAGGCGCCCAGCGCCGGAAACGATCTTGATGATCGTCAGTTTGCCGCCACCACTTCTGATCTTACTCTCGATGGATACGAGACCTACGCCTGCGGAGAGTGCCGGCTTACCGCTCGCGATGCGCTCAGGAAAGCGCAGCACGTACGTGCCGACCATGCCGTCGGCCATGCGGTCGAGTCGCGGGTCTCCTGCCCGCAGAGTATCCTCCAATCGGGCTTTCGCTTCCAGGGCAATTACCTCGCCAACCTTGGCAAGGTACTTTCCCAGCTCCTCCTCAAGGGCGTACTGGCCGGAGTCCTTCCGGCTGTCAAGCAGGGGGATGTAAACGCGGTCGTCGAACTTCTGGGCACCGATCTTGTCGGTACGGAAGTTCGGGGCATCCTGCGCCATCGCAAGCCGGAAGCGGCCCATGTCGATACAACTCTGCAGCAGTTCGGATGCAGCCTCCTTCGTCGCGGGAGCCGTCTTGATCTCCTCCATCAGCAGGCCAAACCGGATCCGCTCCTGCATGGCGGAGTCGCCACCCGCCTCAAGGATCTTCTCCTCGCTAGCGGCGAGCGTCTCAAGTTCGTACTGGAGTGCCGGGATAAGGTCTTCGGCCTGCTCTTCGCAGGCGCTGATTTGCGCCCGCCTTGCCCGAATCGCGACCACAATCCCCACCGCCTTCTGGGCGTAGGCGCGAAACTGCTTCGCGTCTTCGATCCGTTTGGCGATTTGTTCGGGGGTCTCCACGACTACCGCAATCGCGTCGAGATCGGGCAATGCTGCCGGTGCCGGGACGATTTTTGTCGCCACCGGCTTTTTCTTCAGCGGGACGATCGTCAACGATCCGAGATTGGTCCCCACGGGGATTCCCATATCCCGACCGATGGCCACAATCGTTCCCGACTGCCTCTCAACTGCCGCTGTCTTTTTCATCCGCTCTCTCCTTTTTTCAAACGAGTTGACCTTCGAACTTCGCCTCAGCCGAATACTGTCGTCCTACTGCTCCAAATCCACCTCCTTCTCCAAAAAATGTAGGTATGCGATTAAAAATGTGCTGTAAGAAAATTACAGCACACTTTTATAAATAAGTCAATAGTTAATTTTGCATTGCCTCAAAATTGAAGAACGCCTGCTCCAATTCATCGGTCCCCCATTGCGGGACATAGAGATACCCCTGTGATCGCGCGAGGTCATACAATTCCTTGGTAATGCGTACATCGTGCAAACAATATTCCGCCAATTCATCGAGTCGTCCTTCGCGGTACATGATAGGAGCCTCGAGGCTATGGTGTGTCTTACTCATGCCTAAATTTACCTTCGCCAACAGATCTAAGCTAATTCTTCGCCCCAGCTGCAATTCAATGTCGTCCAACAAGTCAATGCGCGGAACGGAATATAAATTAAAGTTGCAATGTTTATTTAAAACAGGAATATCAAACCGGGTAATACTGAAACCGACGATACATGCATCGCGTAGTAGATCACTGCATGCGGAAAGTTCAAATTCATCAAACGAAAGATATTTATCCTGCGCATACGAAAAAAGACCGACCACAGAAACCTGCAAATCGTTAAAGTTATCCCGCCCCACTTCGGCGAGTGTATTCTTTGTCTCGATATCAAAAACAATAAAGTCGCGCATTACCCCTTCTGCTTACTGTTTTTAAGCAATTCTGTCAATTTTTTGAGCTGTGCGTCATACACATGCGTATCCCGCGCTTCCACGCGCAGCCGTGCAAGCGGTTCTGTATTGGAAAACCGCACGTTGAACCACCAATCGGGATTATTAAATTCCAGAGTAATACCATCAAGCGTTGACCTATGCGCTGCGTCTTTTGCATACGTCCGTTCGATGCGCGCAAGTAGCGCATCGTGTGCCGCAAAGGGCACCGAAAAATTGATCTCCGCAGATATATAAGTGTTCGGCAATAGGTCGACAAATTCTGAAAGTGTATACGGAAGTTTCGTAATTGCATTCAATACTTCTATTGCAGCCATGATGCCTGAGTCGCAATAAAAGAAATCTTTAAAATAATAATGCCCCGACTCCTCGTGTCCAAACTCCGCACCGTGCTTGCGTATCGCCTGTTTAAAAAAGTAATGCCCCGTCTTGCTCTCGGTGCGCTTCGCACCGAGCGACTGTTGCTTGATGAGCCAGCCGGCTTTGACCTCACTGATAAATTTTTCCGGGCGTAGGGACCACAACAGCAAATATGCGATCACATCGGGATCAACGCTTCGACCCGTATCATCAACAAAAAACGCCCGATCTCCATCCGCATCAAAGATGATGCCAATATCTGCACGCTCAGAAACCACCTTACACATAAGCATATCCAACGACCCTGCATGGAGCGGATCGGGCGCGTGGTTAGGGAAATTTCCATCCGGCTTCCCGTTCACAATAATACTATCGGGAAACAACCGTTCAATGATTGGCCCGGCAGCTCCATTGGAACAATCAAAAACGGCGTTGCTCGTATCAACGTCATCACATAAAAATCCACGCAAGAAATTTACATATTCAAGAACATAGTGCCGATGATCATCCTGCATAGTGCTATTAATCTTATTCTACCTCATTTAAGCGGAATCAAAAAGAAAAGACCGCGAATATATCGCGGCCTTTCATAAAACTGCGCTACGCAGTTCTTCTTAATCGACCGACGGCCGAGGTGTCCTAGGCCGCATGCTCGAGTTCCTTCGCCAGTGTGACGAGGTAGGCCTTCGCGTTCCGCTCGTCGCCCCCAGCGGAAAGTCGCTCGGCCATTTCGCTCACTCGCCGGACGACCTCGCCCCGCTCTGCCGACTGAATATCGGATGAACTGGCCAGAAGCTCTCCGAGTTGCATGAGATCCTTCTCGGCCTGGTGTGAAGCCATAACGCCTGCGGTCTTTTTCTGCATCAGATCGAGTACGTTGCGATACAGCGGTTGTTTGTTTTTCTGGGCCATACCTCCTCCTTTGCTGCGGGGATGGTGGTGCTGAAAACAACGTAGCGCCTATGCGCCACTTTGTCAAAAAATTACAACCCCAGCTCGCCTGAGACCTCCTGCATCGCAGTCAAGCCGATCTGCAAAAAATCATCCAGAGGAATCCCTGCTTGCTCACATTCCATGATCAACTCACGATTGCATCGAGCGGCGAATCCCTTGTTCTTAAATTTCTTTTTGAGCGATTCGATCGAAACACTCGCAAGCTTTTTGTCCGGCTGCATCAGTGCCGAAGCGAAGATGAGCCCCGTCAGCGTCTCCGCCGCGACAAGACAATGTTGTAGTGTGGTCGTCCGCTGCTTATTAAACAACTCCGGAATCAGTTCGAGTCCATACCCGTGCGACGCAATCGTTTCGATCAAAAATTCGCTCGCCCCCGCATCGCGCAAGATATCCTGCGCCTTAATACAATGCTGTTGCGTATCCCCTTTGGTCAGATCCCAATCGATGTCATGCAGCAACCCGATGATGCCCCATGATTCTTCATCTTCATTAAATCGCTTTGCCACCGCGCGCATAATGACTTCCGACTCGCGCAAATGAATCCGCGTCATCGGATCGGTGATATATTTGTCCGCCAATTCCTGCGCCTGTTGATAATTCAATCCCAATGATTCCATATGGTTTTATTATACCAAAAAATCGGGACGCCTGTCCCAATTTTTAATCCGTAATTCGTAATCGGACGCGCTTGAACAAAAATTATCTTTTATTCAAAAGCGTCCTCTTATACACATCCAAGTGAGTCAAGATCAAACCCGCTCCCTTGGCAACGCAAAACAACGGCTCCTCGGCAACATAGGCATTAACACCCAGCATGCGCTTCAAGAAATCGGCCAAATGTGGGATCTGTGCACCACCCCCGGAAATAATAAGCCCTTTTTCCATAACGTCGGCAACCAACTCGGGAGGCGTTTCGTTGAACACGTTCTGCACCTCACTTGCGATATCGAGCAGGTACGGATGAATTGCCTCGGCAACCTCGTTGGAAGTGACCACGATGTCCTTTGGCAATCCGGTGATTAGATCCCGCCCGCGCACTTCCATTGTGCGCTTATCCTTGGTCGGTAATGCGGAACCGATCTGAATCTTGATCGCCTCGGCAGTCTGATGTCCGACCGACAACGAATACTTCTTCTTGATATAATCCATGATCGCACCGTCAAACTTATTCCCTGCGACACGCAAACTCGCCCATGACACGATACCACCCAATGATACGACCGCAGTTTCAGTTGTTCCTCCACCGATATTGACGATCATATTGCCCGAATGCGAATTAATCGGGATGCCTGCACCTAATGCGGCAAGCATCGGCTCGCGCACGATGTACGCTTCGCGCGCTCCAGCCTCCTTCGCGGCGTTGACCACCGCGCGACGCTCGGTCTGCGTGATACCAGCCGGCACAGAAATGACGATATCTGGCTTAAATACATTAAATGACCCGACTGCCTTAGTGATGAAATATTTCAACATCGCCTTGGTGATGTAATAGTCGGCAATAACACCCTCCCGCAACGGCTGATATGCCACGATATCACTCGGCGTTCGTCCCACCATTTCTTTAGCCTCCCGTCCGACGGCAAGCACCGTGTTATCAGGCACGCTCAAAGCAACAATGGTTGGCTCATTGATGACAAATCCCTTCCCTTCCACAAACACAATGGTATTCGCGGTCCCTAAATCGATTCCAATTTTTCTCGTAAACATGCAGTAAAATACGTTAATGGCACTAAAATCACTCGTTTATAACAACCCCATAGTACCTAAATTTAGGCAAAAAGAAAAGCCCACATACATACGGGCTTTCCTCGATATTCCCCAAATACTATTTGCCCGCTTGGTTCCGATCAATCGATGCGCGTAATATCGGCTCCAAGCGCTTTGAGCCGCGCGTCGAGGTCTTCATATCCCCGATCGATTTCCTCGATCCCTTCAATAACAGACTCACCTTCGGCAACCAAGGCTCCAATCAAATGAGCCATACCCGCGCGCAGATCACGCACTTTCAGCGTATCAATGCCACGTAACGGAGTAGGCCCAGCGATGATCGCACTATGCGGATGTGCCTGTCCAGTATAGCGACACGGTAGCTCTCCTAGACATTTCGAAAATACGGCGATGTTTGCACCCATAGCATTCAACTCTTCCGTATACCCAAACCGATCTTCATACACAGTCTCATGTATGACCGATGTACCTACCGCCTGGGTCAATAAGATGAGAAATGGCTGTTGCCAATCGGTCATAAACCCGGGATGAGTGTCGGTTTCAACTTCGCTCGCAACCAATCCGTTCTTGCGATAAAACGTAATGCCATCGTCCTCAATCCGATATTCCCCGCCGATCTTACGAACCGCGTTAAGAAATGTAATAAGATCCTTTTGTACGGCGTTCTTTACTTTTACTTCATTCCCCGGGAACGCAAGACCAAGGCAAGCAAACGAAACGGCCTCATTGCGATCAGGAAGGATGCGATGTCGCGCGCCATGTAATTTTTCGACTCCTTCGATATAAATGGTCCGGTCAGAACCAAGCCCGATGATCGCGCCCATTTTCTGCAAAAGCAGAATGATATCCATGATCTCCGGCTCAACGGCTGCGTTATGTATAACCGTACGTCCTTTAGCAAGCACGGAAGCAAGGATCAGATTTTCGGTCGCACCCACGCTCGGATAGCGCAACGTGATTGTCGCACCCTTTAGTCCATTCGGCGCGCTGGCATAGAAAAATGTATCATCGTGTGTAATCTCGGCACCGAGCTGCTGCAATCCATCCAGGTGGATATCGACGGGACGTGCACCGATCTTGTCGCCACCTAACACAGGAACTGCTGCCTTTCCAACGCGGCTTAACAATGGCCCAAGTGCAAGAATCGGAATGCGATTCCGTCTAGTCAGTTGTGTTACCTGATGACTTTTGATTGTTGGCGTGTGTAATCGGGCTACGCCATGTGCGAAAGAAACGGTCGCGCCGATATGTTCACACAACTCCTTAGTGATGTCCGTATCCCCAATGGAGGGGAAATTTTCCAGGACGCATTCTTCGTCCGTAAGAAGCGACACGATCATCATCTTCGTCGCCGCATTCTTAGAACCTTTGACTTCGATCTCACCTTTTAGCACCTTCCCTCCATGGACAATAAACCGCATAAATAGTTGCTTAAATCGTGTTTTTATACTATAACATATATATTGCGAACGCAACCAAGAGGCGCATAAGATCTCGCACTTGGATGAACCATACGGGGTGGGCACGACACACGGAAGGCGTACTACTCGTACGATGACCGCGACGCCAAGGGCTTACAACAATGGAGTTCGCCAAATACGAGACTTTTTATATTATGCCCCACAAAACCCGCCTCATCCTATTTTATACGTTTGTAATTCTATTCATCGCCCTAGGAGGTATCGTGCTCGCATATTCATACGGCTGGCGCATAGACTTCGAAACCGGGAAGGTTCAAAAAATCGGCGCGATCTACGTCAAAGCAAATGTGCGAGACGTAACGATTAAGATCAACAACAAAGAATACAAGGATGAATCGGGTATTCTGCAAAGCGGGACGCTTATTTCAAATTTGCTACCCAAAACATACCGCATCGAAGTGACCAAAGATGGATATCTCCCCTATCACAAGACGCTCACGGTACAGCCCGCTCTCGTAGAGGAACTGCTCAATGTGCAATTAATACCGACCACGTTTGAGCCAACGGTTATCGCACCGACAAAAGGAACAACGTTTATTGATGCAACGGAAAGCGCCGATAGGATGATTCTCAAGGATACATCGACCGGCATCCACTATTTACACACAAAGACAAACGCATCCAGCACGGTCAATTTAACCATGGCGGTCTCCAATGCAAAGCGCGGACAAAAGATAAAACGCATCGCATTCATCCCCTTCAAGCCGACACAATTCGTCATAGAAGACGCAACGGGTTTTAAGCTGTTCGACTCGGAAAAGAAGACAATTGAAACGCTCTACAAGGGATCGATTGTTGCCTGGACCATGCGGGATTCTACAATGATTGTCGTAGAAACAAACACGAAGACACGCGCACAGGAGATATTTACCTTTAGCCTTATCTTCAAGACAAAGACGTCTTTAAATGACCTAAACACGGAGATTCCAAAAACAACCTATCTCACGCAAATAGACGCAACAAGCAATCTCGCCACGATCGCTTTCTCTGATGTGGAGAATGGGTTGTTCCTATTCACGCCCAAGGAAAAAAAACTCAAGCACATAGCGGAGAATATCCATTCCTTCACATTTTCACCGGACAATAAAAAATTATTGATCAAACCCAATAGTGGGAATCCATCCGTCCTCTTTATTGAAGATTTTGACGGAGATATTCGCAAAAAGGAGGGTGATATGATCACGATAGCACTGCCACAAACAGATACGGTGAAAACCATTGAATGGTATGGGGATTCCTATCACCTGCTCGTAGAACACCCATCCAAGTTAGTCATAACGGAACTGGACGATCGCACCCCGCTAAACATCTTCCCGCTCGCGAGCAATTTCATCGATTACCGGTACAGCGCAAAAGAAAAGACTGTCTACTACACGCATGCCAAAGAATTATTATCCATCCGCATCGAACGCTAAAACAGGCTCATGAACAATATTAGGACAACAACAGGGATCATTGTCGCAACCCCGCTTCTTTTTTGGGGAGGCTGGAACATCGGCAAGGCCGTCTATCCGGAGTCAATGACCATGCCAATTACCCCGCCAACACATATACGATCAGAAATTCCTGAAGTCACAAAAAGTGACGTATGCGCGGAAACGCTCAAGCTATTAGACGAAACGGATCGACACTATTGTTTTGAAGCGCCAAAATTAACGGAATCAAAAGGCGTACAGATCGATCTGACGACGCAAAAAGCGCTACTCTTCGAAAATGGGAAGTTGATCGAAATAGTACCCGTCGCCTACCAATCGCCCGAAGGCGTGTGGTTTCAGACGCCAACTGGATATTTTCGCGTAGGCGCAATGAACGCAAAGCATCGATCTTCGCTCTTCCCGGTTAATATGCCCTACGCAATTCAGATCACTGAAGATTTCTTTATGCATGAGATTCCTTTCTACGATGATGGTACAAAGGTAACTTCAAAATTCAGCGGCGGATGTATCCGCTTTGAGACGGAAGTCGCAAAACGGCTATTCGAATTTCTTAACCGCGGGGACCAATTGATCATCTACAAGACCACTGCGGGACTCACAGCAAAGGAAGGCTTGCGCTCCCCGGTAACACTTGACCAATTCTGGGTCCGACAACGTTTCAATAGTCCAATAAGAAGTGCTTGGAACTATTCGGGTAATCTCGAAAAGTTAATGCTCGACTATGACGAACACACGGGGATAGACCTCTCCCCCAATCAGGATGCAAAGGACCTAAACGTATATGCGATCGCAGACGGAACAGTCATACAGATCCAGCAGAACGACGGACAGGACCATGGCATGGGAGCAACGATCGTCGTAAAACATGCGATCGGTGATAGGACACTCTATGGCGTATACGCGCATCTCGCATCCATCACGAATACACTCACGGAAGGATCACCGATCCCATCAGGGACGGTCCTCGGAACGGTCGGCAATAGCGCATACGGATGCCAATCCTATTGGAAAGTAGGCACCGACGGATGCGAAAGTGCCAATCCGAATGACACTCATCTGCACTTCGAGCTCAAAACGAAGCCGGTACTGGAGAATCCGGAGGGGGGTACGGCATGCAAGCTAAAAACGACCGGGGAGCCGCACGTCTGCTACGGCTACACGCCGGGACACCCGCGCGACTACGGCTACGTCGATCCACTCACCACTCTGTTCGATAAACCTTAAACAACGACCACCAACCTACGACTTACAACAAAAGCTGCCAGTATTAAATATTGCATTCCGTCATTGGCCGTAGGTTGTAAGTTATAGGTTATTATTATGTACCAGATTAAGACGTCACAATTCACCGGACCGATCGAAACACTGCTCGAGATGATCGAGGGGCGCAAATTGGAGATCACACAGGTGAGTCTTGCATTGGTGACCGATGATTTCTTGAAATTCGTACAGGAGATGAATGCGACTGGTAAGGAACGTAACGAGGAGGAAATTCGATTCTTATCCGATTTTGTCGCGATTGCATCTCGCCTACTCCTAATCAAATCAAAAGCACTCCTCCCCTCGCTCGAACTATCAAACGAGGATCAAGAAGACATCAAGGATCTGGAACAACGCTTGAAATTCTATCAGCAGTTTAAACCAGCCATGGTGCACATTAAGGAGCTATACGAACGGGAAGCAGTTGCGGTATCACGCCCGTTGCTCCTTGGACGACCGACTATCTTTTATCCCGCTCCGGAAATAACATCGCGTTCACTACACGAAGCAATGCGCAATCTCTTTGAGACGATCAGGGCTGCATCGCTCGATCTCAAAAAAGTTGAACATACCGTAGTGCGTCTGGAGGAAAAGATTGAGGAAATCCTCTCAAAAGTAACTTCGGGCATACGAAGCTTCGGAGCGCTGATAAATGAAAAATCCAAGAAAGAAGTAGTGGTGCTTTTCCTTGCACTATTACACCTCCTGCGCGACCAACACATTCACGTCGATCAGTCCGATCGCTTTGGCGATATCTCGATAAAAAAATCCTCTCGCGAATGAGAGGATTTTTCTGTCATTCCCGCGCAGGCGGGAATCCATTTCAATATAATCACATCATCGAATATTCGTAAATTTCCCGTCCTTAAATATATGCGTTTCGATTTCCGGGATACGCACCCCAAAATCATTAAATTGCACTTTGCCGGACGCTCCATCAAAATTTAAATGGTTAAGTGCGTCAGCCCATTTTAAAATATCTTTATAATACGTGCCGATAAGAATTGCTACGGCATCGAACCCATAATCAGTCGCAAAACCAGGATCTGTCCCGAATTGATTCTTGTAATCACTTTTAAAACTAGTGGACATTCTATCGGCGAACATGACCGACAGACAATCATTGAATGCACTGCTCGGTAAGACCTTAAGATATTCGCCTATGGTAACTTCCATATCGGCATTGCACAGTAAGCGCGATTGTATCCTCTGCTCCATCGCCTGCTTAATGAATTGTGAGCCGACGCTTGGCGTACCGATAACTGTATAGGCCGCAACTCCTTCATTATTTATTTTTGTAATGATTGCTCGATAGTCCTTGCTTGTACCAACACGATATTCTCTAAACAAATGATCCGAATCTGTATACTCTTTTTTAAAGGCATCTTTTGCTTTTTCGAACGCAGCCCCTTCCTGATACACAAAGGCAAATGAGGTGTAGCTATCCTTTGCTATTCCTCCCAGTTTTTTGTATAACATTGCACCGCTTGGCATGATCTGGAATATGGTATCATTAGCGCTCAGTTCAGGCTCTGCGATCTGTATGATTACAATGGGATCATTTTTTACCAACGGAGTAATCGCATCGATTACAGCAGGGGTTGTATTGATGATCGCATCGACCTTATCCACGGTGCGCAATTTATGATAGGCCGCAACGCCCAGTTTGCCATCAAACCGGTCGTCTTCATAAATAACTTGAATATTCTTGTCCTTCGCCGATAACGCGATGGCATTTTTTATACCCTCTCCTATGGCGGCATTTTCCCCCGTAAGTGGGCCGATAAATCCTATTTTTATTGGCCTAGGTGATTCAATTCCGTCTGGTCCTTTGGTAATAAGATACCCCGTTGCAACTATCGCAATAATTGAAACGATACCGAGGGCCCATTTTTTAGATCGATTCATACTATATTTTTGCTTACCTTGATTGTAAAAACACCATTAAATGAATACTTTCTTCCAGTAAACCATGAGTTGACGGCGCTGTAAAAATATGTACAATATATGTACATTTATTTATCGTTATGCCTCCCCCTTCCTCCCGCTCCTATCTGGTTTTAACCCCAACCGAAGAAAGGGTTGTAACACATCTGACATCCCAAAAACTGGGGGCGTCAATTTCGCAAATATCGCATGCCATACATCTTGCCCGGACAAGCATATATAATGCGCTTGATTCGCTTATCGACAAAAGGATCGTAATCAGAAAAGGATTTGACTACACGCTGGCATCCGAGCAATTGAAGCCATCCGAAGCGCAGGGGGCAGATGCGCGGAAACAAATAGCGTCACTACTACGCGAAATGCTCCAATTGAAACGAGGGGAAATTTTGTACTCCATCGAATCCGATGCTGAGATCAAAGAGCTTCTTGAAACCGAAGGCGGTCTACTCGAATGGCAAAAAACTCTTGCCGACAAGGGTATTGTATTAAAGGGCATTGGGAGCTCCAAGGCGCTAACCCTTTTTCGATCAAGCATAGACAAGCGACTTCAAGGAGAGATCAAGCGGAGAAGCGGGTCTGCGCGCTTCACAATCGATGCGATACCCGGCTCTTGCATGCTTGTTTCATTCAGAGATTCGATCGTCTATTTTTCCAGGAAGCACAACTACTTTTATCGCATCGACAATGCGGATGCGGCACTATTTGCCCAAAGCATCATTGAATCGCTCTATCTGCGCCTTCACTATCACAAGCTAATCGTAGATTAATATGTGCAGTTAAAAATCCTCTCATTGAGAGGATTTTTAATAATGGCTATATGTACGTCATCGAATGACGTACATTTCAACTAAACTCGATAACATGTTCGATCGTTATGACCACCGCAGCTCTGGGCGAAAACCCTTCATTATCCGCAAGATGCTTCACGTACTCGAATCGCTCTCCTCCCGTATGATATTGTGCGGTTCCGAACAGCTTGAGACAATATCCATAATCCTGCTCGAACGCCATCAGGACAACCTTCCCGTTTTCGAGAATATTATTGCGGGCCGTCGTCATTTGATTATCCGTAAAGACAAGATCATCATCTTCTACAAGATTAATTTCAACAAAAGTGACCTGCGGGTCCGCATCCTTACTCGCAGTCGCCAGCGCAACAACCTTTCTTCTGTTTAATAATTCTTTTTGTTTTTCGGTAAGATTCATATGCCCAGATAATTATGGAATTCTTCATTAGTTAATTCGATGAGACGCGCGTCACGCGCAATAGGCAATCCCGTCATTTCCCTCCCCATCCACGGCAATGGGACAAATAGCTTAGCATCCCCTTCCGAATCGAACTCAACCTCCACCCGAACCAGCCCATCAAATCGCCCATGATATATCTGTATGGCAATATCCGGATTGGAAGATATTGCATACCGATCGCGAACGATTCCCTCGGATGCATTTTCTTTCAAACGCTCAAATTCTTCACGCGAGATTTCTTTTTTTGTGCGCGTTCGCTCCAGATCGGAAACCTCCGACTTCTCCTCGAATACATAGGAATCGTTGACCTTAGAAATACGCACTTCTTTCCCAGCTCCTCGTTCTAAAAAATATCGCTCATAGTGAAGCGGGTGTATGCCCGACAGGTCGGGCATTTCTTTGACAAAAAATTTTCGCTCGATTTCGTTTTCCATATTTCTTTTTCCATTTTACTACCCCTTATACCCTCTGATGATAGAACGTATCCACGATCAGGCGGTTGTCGGGCTTCATATCGCCAATAACCGTCTTGTAGATGACCTCAGCGACGTCTGCGGGCGTGTGATGCGCCTCAACACCCTTGAATAGTTCCTTGAACATATCCGTACCTACAGAGCCAGGCGTAATAGTAATAACATCGATGCCCGACTGCACCAACTCTGCAGACAATGCCTGCGTAAATGCGATCACGGCAGCCTTGGTCGCAGAATAGATAGAGAGCTCAGGAATGCCGAACAACCCGGCACCCGAAGAAATATTGATGATGCACTTGCGCTTGGTAATGCATCCATCGTGGTCGGTTTCGACAGACCCAGTATCCATTGCCTTAAGCGCCTCCTGGGTCACAACGAACATACCACAGAGATTTACGTTGAGCATACGATTCCACTCTTCTTCAAGCATATCTTCAAATCGTTTGCGCTGCGCAATACCTGCATTGTTAACCAACACATCGAGAGAGCCAAAGCGTTGCATGGTCGCGTTAACGGCACGCCCAACCGCATCGCGGTCACATACATCTCCCTCAATGACCAGTGTCCGCTCAGAAGGAAGCGCAAGCGCCTCCGACCCCGCGGTTCCGCGCGAATACACGATCACATTTGCACCTTCATTAATAAATTTTTTTGCAGTCTCAAGTCCGATGCCCGACGCCCCGCCCGTGATAAATACTGTCTTTCCTTTGATATCCATAATGGTATTAGTATATCACATCTTTCTCCGCTTGCATTTTATCTGAGAGCATGTGAAGCTGACAAGTTCATGAACAGGAAGGTGCATGCTTTATTTCCCGTGCGAGCTGTAAAAAGTGTTCGTTCCGCTTTTTTATTTTGCTCGCGGACTTTTTGGTACTTTTTCTAGAAAAAGTACAAGAAATATTGTTTAAAAAATAGAAGTGGATTCCCGCCCTCACCACCAAAATGCTTCACAAGTTGGCACGAGGACATGCCTCCGCTGGAATGACAGACAAAAAAAACAAAAAGAGGCGTTTCCGCCTCTTTTCCATATCAAACTTATTTAACTTCGATTCCCATCGATCGGGCTGCGCCCTTGATGATCTTAGCTGCCTGTTCGACATCCTCGGTATTGAGATCTTCCATCTTTCGGGTTGCGATCTCACGTACCTGTGCCTCAGAAACGGTTCCCACCTTGATCTTCAGCGGGTTTGCCGATCCTTTGGTAACACCTGCCGCCTTGCGGAGCAAGTCAGACGCCGGAGGGGTCTTTAGCTTGAAGTCGAAGGTTCGATCTTCATAGATACTGATCTCTGCAGGAATGATGGTTCCCACCATGTCCTTGGTCGCTTCGTTGAACTGCTGACAGAACTGGGCGATGTTTACGCCGTGCTGGCCAAGAGCCGGTCCGATCGGAGGAGCAGGATTTGCCGCCCCGCCTGGGATCTGAAGCTTTACGATTGTTTTGATTGCTTTTGCCATACTCGTGTATTGTACTGATGTTTAGATTTTTTGCAACTGTAGCGAGTCTAGCTCGACTGCGGTCTCTCGGCCGAAGATCGGTACCAAGACCTTAATCTTCATATGTTCGTGATCGATGTCACTGATCTTTCCTTCATAGTCCTTGAACGGTCCATCCGTGATCTTCACGGTTTCACCAAGAATATAATCAAGCTTAACCTTCTTTTCGACGCCATCCATACGGGCGAGCAAGAAATCAACTTCTTCCTTTGAAAGCGGTGTCGGCTCAGTAGAATCAGATCCGACGAAACCGGTCACGCGAGGCGTATTGCGAACGACATACCATGAATCTTCGCTCATGATCATATCGACGAGCACATACCCCGGATAGATTTTTTCCTCGACCTCTTTACGCTTTCCGTTTTTGATCTTAATACTCTTTTCCTTAGGAACAACAACATTGAAGATTTTGTTGTCCATTTCCAAAGAGTCAACTCGCTGTTTCAAATACCGAGCAACAGCGTCTTCGTACCCGGAATAGGTGTGCACTGCATACCAATGTCGCTCTCCCTTCTGGGAAAGCTCCTTCTTTTCGGATTTTTTTTCCGAAGGCTTTGCATGTTCCTGCTGTGGTGTTGTTTCAGTCATGGATTATATGAGATACGTAACAAGAATATAATTAAATACCATATCCAATACCCCTAAAAATACGGCGAAGATGAGCGAAAGTCCAATAACCATGCCGGTCAATCGAATCGTCTCTTGGCGAGTTGGCCAATTGACGCGCTTAAATTCCTGCCGCGATTCCTGAATATACGAAGTAAGACGTGAAAACATAAGAGTTTTTCGGGATTTGCTTAAATTAGTCAGTTATTACCATACACTAAACCCCAGTAAAATGCAAGGTTTAGCCTAGGGATACTGGAGTGCATGCGGTTCGATGAAACGTAAGGCGTGGGAAAGTTACTGAGGAAGCTGTATTTACCGATACAGCGACCGAAGCAACAGGGGCCCACAACGCAACGGTTCGCGAACCCCATGCACTCCCTAAGTGATGTCGAGATTACTAACAAGCGTAGCATTCGATTGAATAAACTGCTTACGCGGAGCAACCTCATCACCCATAAGGATCTCGAACAAGCGATCAGCTTCCTCAGCATCATCGATCATAACCTGAAGCAATGTACGGAATTCAGGATTCATGGTCGTATCCCACAACTGATCAGGGTTCATTTCTCCGAGTCCCTTATAGCGCTGCACATTCACGTTAGCCTCAGCCTTTTTACCGGCAGTCATATCGGTAACGGCCTTGTCCTTTTCATCGGGCGTATAGACATAGCGAACATCCTTACCCAACTGAAGTCGGAACAACGGTGGCTGCGCGATATACAAAAATCCTCCTTCAATAACAGGACGGAAATACCGATAGAACAACGTCAACAACAACGTGCGGATGTGCGCTCCATCAGTATCAGCATCGGTCATAATAATCACCTTATGATAACGTAATTTTTCGATATCAAAACTATCCGAGATAGCAGTACCCAACGCGATGACCAAGGACTTGATTTCATTGTTCAATAACATTTTATCCAAACGCGCCTTCTCAACGTTTAAGATCTTTCCTTTAAGCGGAAGAATCGCCTGGAATCGACGATCACGCCCCTGCTTGGCGCTACCGCCTGCGGAGTCTCCCTCAACGATGTAAATCTCGGAATCCTGCGCCTTGCGACTCGAACAATCCGCGAGCTTACCCGGCAGGGTCATCCCCTCGAGCATGCCCTTACGTAGTACGGTGTCCTTGGCGGCCTTGGCGGCCTTGCGGGCCTTTTGCGCCAAGATACATTTTTCGATAATTGCCTTCGCATCCCCGGAATATTTTTCAAAGTATTCCTTTAGCGCCTCCGAAAGCACGGACTCCACTGCACCCCGCGCCCCAGGTGTTCCGAGACGAGCTTTGGTCTGCCCTTCGAATTGTGGGTCGCGCAGCTTGACGGAAATGATTGCCGTAATGCCTTCGCGTACGTCATCGCCAGTCAAATTATCTTCGGATCCCTTCAGCGCATTAATACTTCGCGCAAAGTCATTCAACGCACGCGTCAATGCAGTACGGAATCCGGTCACATGCATACCTCCGTCAGGCGTATAGATATTGTTCGCAAAGCTAAGCTCACGAGCATCCGGGTCATCGTTATAAATAAATGCGGTTTCAACGTCGATACTCTCCGAACTTTTATGCACATAGAAGATCTCCTTATGTACGGGAGTGTGATTACGATTCACGTACCGAACGAACGAAACGAGTCCACCTTCAAAATAAAACGAGTAGTAAAACGGAACATCCTCACGATCGTCGATGATCTCGATACGGATGCCCTTCGTAAGAAATGCCTGTTGGCGCAAATGTCCGACAATCTCCTTGCGATCGAATTCGAGTGTTGAAAAGATTGTCCCGTCAGGCCTGAATGAAACCTTGGTTCCATTTGCCGTGCACTTGCCAGCCTTCTTTACATCATATTGTGGTTTGCCGATCTTATACTCTTGCACGTACATCGTTCCCTCCTTGCACACTTCTATCTTCATCCAGGTAGAAAGTGCGTTCACAACAGAAAGTCCCACGCCATGCAAGCCTCCGGAGACCTTATATGAATCACCATCGAATTTTCCGCCGGCATGCAATGTAGTCGCCGCAGTTTCGAGCGCCGACTTTTTTGTCTTCGGATGAATGTCTACGGGAATGCCACGTCCGTCATCCTGCACAGTGACCGTACCATCCTTTAACAACTCTACTTTGATATTCTTGGCGTAGCCCGCCATCGCTTCATCGAGCGAGTTGTCGAAAACTTCCCAAATCAAGTGGTGCAATCCCTGCGCTCCAGTAGAGCCGATATACATACCCGGACGCTTGCGCACCGGTTCCAATCCTTCGAGAACCTGAATATCCTTTGCACTATACGAGGCATTGCCCCTGTTATCGATCGGGTCCTCCAATTTTTTGGCGGCTACCTTCTTCGACTCCTTTTCCTGAGCCTGCTCGATTAGCTCATCGATGTTTTCTGCTTTTTTCGCCATAATTTAGAAAATAAAAGGCCATCTTCTGGCGCTTATTGATATACCTCAGTATAGCAAAAACAGGTCGAAAAAGCCAGTATCCCCCTGTACAATCTGCGATTATATGGTATACGTGTACGTATGAATACGGGGCTAAAAAAACTAAAGCGAATTCTAGATAATTCGCTCTCATTTCAATATAGTTCCGCCGCGTCCATGTATGTCCTAAACGGACAAAGGCCGTCTAAACAGTTCGGGTCGAACTGCTATGAACAGTCGAGAAACATCAGGAATGAATTAACCAAGGCAGGGTTCGATCAGACCTATTACATCGAGGATATGATCGTTGGCCGCCACCGATCGATCCTCTGTTACACAAATAAGCGACGATTTATTTTTTGCCCATACTTCATGCACCGTGAACTGATCGATGTAGATGGTATCAAAGACACTCGAACGATTCCCGCATACCCCATCGTACAAGGAGTCCCCAGTACAATACGGGTCATGCGCGAAGGAGACATCATTACAATTGCAAAAGACTGGCCAGGTCAGGAACGTGTCGACCGGTTCACATTCAACCTGACGCGTGGCATATCAGACGATCTCGATTTTAATGATTATATATTTCGGGCATTACACGAAGAACAGACCACGCTATCGATACGCTTCTTGGATCAAAAAACTGGGACGGTAGATCACCTCATCTGTGTCGCGGATACTAACCATCTCAACGAAGAATTATACATTAGGACAAACGAAGGAGTAAGAATTCCACGATCCGACCGTGCGGTATTCAATACAAAACTGAGCACATTGGCATCGATCATATCGGTAGATGCGAATGACGCGATCGACTTCCTCCTTAAAGCGCGAGTACTACACGAAAAATTCCGGATCAACAAGCCGACAAGAGCTAATACCCCCGTTCCCTTTTCATACTGAACAACATAAAAGCCTCAAAGGCTTTTATGTTGTTTTTTTTAAGCGGGTAAAGGGAATCCTTTTCACCCGTCGCTCCATCGTGCTCATAAATTCGCACAGGTTCCACTCCTCCTTCAAAGCCGGGGTTCTGAAAAATATAAAGCAGTTTATATTTTTCAGATACCCTTCGATTCCCGTATCTACTCATCCACAACTTAAAAACCCCCGGGGGTTTCCCGGGGGTTTTTAAGTTGTGAGCGGGTAAAGGGAATCGAACCCTCGCTTCAACCTTGGGAAGGTTGCGCACTACCACTATGCAATACCCGCTAATACGTACAGGCATTATAGAAGACAACTAAAAAAAAGTGAAGTCTTTAAAAATAAAAAAGCGACCCATGCGGTCGTTGCAAAATAAGAAAAATAACCCTAGAAACGGCGCTCGATCGAATATCGGATTCCACGCAAGAAGAATGAGAAATTCCTATATATGATTGTGAACCCATACATGCAATAAAATACCTTCTTAGTATAGAGTAGTATACGAGATTGCGCAACCAAAAACCGCCCCGTAGGGCAGCTCTTGATTAATGTATTAATAGAGATATTTGCTCAAAAAGTACAATATCAATCCTAATCCGGAAAAGATCGCCGACAGGAGCCAAAAACGCATCGTGATCTGGCTTTCGCTCCATCCCAGTGCCTCGAAATGATGGTGGATCGGGGCGGCAAGGAATACCTTCTTTCCATTGCGCAACTTTTTAGAAGTCAGCTGAATGATGACGGACATCGATTCGATAACCAACACGATCCCGATAATCGGAAGGAATATGACCGAATTGGTCAAGAATGCAATCACCGACAGCACAGCTGTCAGTCCGAGAATGCCCGTCTCCCCCATATAAAATTTCGCGGGGGGAACGTTATACCAAAGATACGTAAGCAGAGCACCAACAATGACAACGATCAAAGTGACAAGATCATACAATCCGCGCGAATAAGCAATGATACCAAACGATATAAAGATCGGGGTAAGTACACCGGCAGACAACCCATCGAGCCCGTCGACGACACCGCTTGAAAACGTGGCGAGCATGGTCAATACGAACAGCACCATATATAATCCATCAATCTCGATATTGCCATGGAACGGAATGTAGATACTACTCCAACCAAGCTTGAAATGGAACCACCACGCACCGACGACTGCGATAAGACACACCATTGCCAACCGCCATTTAAAGCGCAGTCCGCCACTGATATAGTTGCCGCTATTGCGAACGGTCATAATGTCATCGACTAATCCAAGCAACGAAGCTGCGACAAGCGTGAACAACGGAAGCCACGTTTGCGATCGACTCAAAAAATCAACCTGAGTGGCAAGCGGCTCCGGTAATACACGCGCCAAAATAAAATCAAGGATCGCAATAACAAGTACGGTCCCCCAGATCAAGATACCACCCATGCGAGGAGTGGACACTTCCTTCTTCGCGTGAAATTTCTGAAAGATGGGAGTATCGTATCCACCGATCGATTTTTCTTTCGGCTTCTTTTTCCACGCCTTATACTTATAAAGAAAATGAATCAAGATCGGCGCCAATAAAATGGCAACCAAAAATGATGCCATGAAGAAGCTAAGGATCTTCACAATAAGGACTGCGTGGGTTAGATACATGTGAGTAGCGACTTTGTTTCGCCGAATCGATCAGGGCTTCCAAGTACCACAATAACGAACGGCTGATTATTATACGTGAATAAGGTAAGCAGATTTCCGTTTCCTTCAGCTTCGGTAATGTATCCCGTCTTTCCTCCGATGAAATTTGCCTGGCCGGCAAAGATATTGATATTGCTCAATTTACGCTTCGCCTTCACGCCAGCGATGGAAATACTTGCGCTGCGTTGCCGGGTGATCTGTAATAGTTCGGGATGCTCATCATATAGGTACCCCATGAGCTTATACAGATCGCTTGCAGTCGACTGGTTCTGCGGAGAGAGTCCGGATGGGTCAACATACTTCGTATCAAGCATGCGAAGCTCTTTTGCCTTTTCATTCATAATTCGAATGAATGCGTCTCGACCATATGTTTGGGCGATTGCTTCGGCGGCATCATTACTCGAAACAAGAAGCATTCCCTTGAGCACGTCGGCCCCATTCACAACTTCTCCCGTTGCAAATCCTCCCGCAGTCCCCTCTGCTTTCAGTATAGACTCGGTAAAGGTGATGTTACTTGCAAGCGCATTGTGCTCCGTGGCAACAATTGCGGTCATGAGCTTGGTGATAGACGCAATAGGCCAACGATTTTCAATGCCACGTTCGAATACTGTCGTATCGCCATTAAGCTGCCGGACTAAGCCAAAGCGAGTTTCTACTCGGGAAGTGCAGGTCTCCGGTGTCGTACTCGAAGAGACCGGTTCCAGATCGGCGAGTACCGGATAGGAAACGATCTCGGGAGCACTGCCTTCGGTTATAAGGGCCGGTTGAAGGACGGCTTCAATAGTATTTTTTACCACAGCCGTTTGATCGACAGCATAATGATTTCCTTCGTCCTCCATCGCCTTAACGATCGCAAAGGAAAGCGAGATAAACAATACCAATAAAATGATTCTACTCTTTCTCATAGATAGACAGGTCGAACTGGACCCCGTTACAAATTTTATACTATACCGACATATTGCCAAGCGGTATGAATAACAACGCTGTAACAATACAAATAAGATATTTTAAAATTTGTAACAGGGTGGACTATACGCGAAGCGGATCTGCTACGCATTAAGCCCATTCTATCAGAAGGATTGGCGCCTTGCAAAAAAAGCCCCTCACGTAAGGGGCTTTTGGTATTAACGGAAACGTGGAGCTGCGCGCGCGAGCAAACGTCGAGTATCTCCGAATCGGTCAGTGCTTCCCATGACGACAATGGCAATTGTATATCCATGCACGGAAAAAAGCGAAACAAGGTTGCCGATCGCCGACGCCGTATAGCCGGTTTTCCCGCCGATGAATTCGACACGTCGAACATCGCTAGCAGTACTGGCCGTACGAGTAAACTCGTTAGTCGATAACAACTGCTTCCTATGTCCAAACTGGACATCACAAATACGAACCGAGGAAAGCCGAGTGATAGCAAGCAGGTCCGCATGCTTCGCATAGATGAATGCGATTAATGTAAGAAGATCTTCAGGTGTCGAACGGTTCTTGTCGGAAAGACCGGAAGGATCGACAAACGTCGTATGATCCATCCCCAACTCCCGAGCCTTTTCGTTCATACGGCGCACAAATGTTTCTCGATTGGCATACAACGCCAGTGCTTCGGCAGCATCATTACTTGAAGCAATCAGCATTGCCCGTAACAAATCGTAAACCAAAAATTGTTCCTGCGGAACAAACTGCCCCGATTCCCCTTCGGTCGCGATAGCCTTGGTAGTCATAGCGACTAAATGGGAACAATCCAGATGCTCCGCAACGATAACGGCCGACATCAGCTTTGCGATAGATGCTGTTGGCCAAGATTGATCAGCCGCGCGCGCGAGCAGCGGACCCGTATCACCCAAGACGGTAACCAGAAATCGCTTTGCCTTAATGTCTTCCTGCACCTCCGCAGTAGACGTCAACACAGACGCAACGTAGGAACTCGATGCGGCGAACGAATCAGCATCGCCGCCGCCGACGATACCATACACGTCGAAAGGGGTTACTGAACCAGGCAGATATTGCGGATTATGGGAACAGCTCGACAATAAAAGGATATCTACGATCATTCGGAAGATGTGGCTCACAAGGCATACTCCTTAATGCGGGTCGATAACAACCCGTAGACTTGATAAATTATAAATGGCGCTGAAATTGTTATGCCACATGCCTTTTAAAAAAGCAACCGCGAGATCGGGTTGCTTTAGGTCAGATTTCTTGCTCCTTATATTTGCCGTAATCCGGAAGGTCTTCGATAGACGAGACACCAAGATGTTTAAGAAGATCAAAACTCACCCGATAAGCAGTGACGTGTGCACTCTGCGGATCAACTGTCTTTTCAACGAGTCCGCGCATTAATAGATTGCGGATGGAATAAGACGAATTCACGCCACGCAGATAATCGACACGTGCACGGGAGATAGGACCAAGGTATGCTATTAATGAAAGCGTTTCGAGTGCTGCGGGAGTAAGATTTTCTTCAAAGGCATCTTTGACCAAATACTCAACCAATGAAGAGAAGGCGGGCTTGGTCGCAAGCTGCACACGCGACTCCTGACGCACAAGCATCAACCCGCGCCCCTCCTGTTCCAGGTGTCCGGCCAGTGTAGCAATCGCCCCTTCGACATTGGATGCTTCGGTTTTTAAAACCGAAGCAATCTTTTTTACATCCAACGGATCTCCATGTACAAATAAAAGCGCCTCAAGAGCGGCAACAAGTTGATGATCATGATCGGGTCCAGTGTTCATAGCAAGATGAAATATATGCCACTAGTATAGTATACTTGTGGTATATAATAAAGGTCGGCTATATAATTGTATTATCACCATATGCCATTATTACCCTATCGATCACTCTTTGACATGGACCGTTTTTTCGACGCCGATTTTCCATCACTATCGGACTATGCGCCACTGCGACCGTCGATGGATATCTATGAGAAAGGTCCGAATGTCATAGCGGAAATGAACGTCCCTGGTATTGATGCCGACAAGATCGAGATCTCGATCAAGGACGGTATTCTCCATATAGCGGGCACCTCAGAGCAGAAGGAAAAGGAGCAAGAAAAAGGCTACTGGAGGAAGGAGATACGGAGGGGATCATTTGAACGCCTAATTCGTTTGCCGGTACCGGTCAACGAAAAGAAGATTAAAGCATCATGCGAAAACGGCATTCTCGTGATCACGATACCCAAAGATACTGCGAAAATAGGAAAGAAGGTCGCAGTAAAGGTGACAAAAGCGACGCCCAAAAAAATATCCAAGCGTGCATAAAAACTCCGCCAGACACTTTGTCTGGCGGAATTTTTATTGTAGGATAATCACATATGCACAGACCGATTCCTCATGAATTTTTTGATCGCGAAGCACTAATCGTTGCCCAGGATCTTCTTGGAAAATTTTTAGTCCGCGAGTACAACGATCACGCCTGGTCGCTGATGGTCACCGAAGTGGAGACGTATGACGGACCGGAAGACAGGCTATCCCCCGCCTACGGAGGGCGCAAGGATCACAATGAGACGCTATTTGCGAAAGCAGGCAGTGTTCATATATCCCAACGGGTAAACAAAGAGACACTGACTAATTATTTTACGGCAACCGAAGCAATCGACAGCGCTCGACCTATACTGCATATCGTAACTGGCCCAAAGGATTATCCCGCAGCAATACTGATTCGCAGCGCACTTGTCATGCTGCCGACGGGCGAGATCGAACACATTCAAGGCCCGGCAGAGCTCACGAGATTCCTTAAGATAGGGAAGGAGTTTGATGGCACACATGCAACAAAAGAAAGTGGCCTATGGTTCGAAGATCGCGATGTCAGCATTCCTGCCGAGCACATCATCAAAAGAAAACGCATCGGCGCGGAGCACGCAGAAGAGTGGAGTGACCTGGAATACAACTTCAGTATTATAATCAGCCAAAATAAGAGTTTGACATAATAAATAAAATATTATATAAAGCACCCAGAACATACCTATCCCCCAACGCAGACACAGGAGGCATAAATGGAAGAACTGCAGTTGCCCAACGGAGCGATTGTTAACGTGGAGGCTCTTGCAGAGGCGGGGAATATTCCGCTCAGCATGGCAAAGACGTTTCTGTTAAAGCTCAGCAAGAGCGCCCCTATGCGGAAGATTTCACTCGAGGAACAGCTCGATCGGGCAGTCACGTATGAACAAGTTGACCAGTTCGTGCGGCGATTGTGCAAGCAGGATCCGACCAAAATGCGCCTGTTCAATCAGGCGGTCCAGAAAATGCTCAATCTATCCATGGCGGATCTCGGCCGTGCAACGACTCTGGACGAGATCCGCAGCATCCACGAACGAAACATCCCGGGAGAAGATTCCGCACTGGGACTCGAAGTAGTGCGCAGGTTGGCGGAATTCTTCATCGTTGAAAAATAGCGACTCATCATCGCTATCACACACACCCTTTGGCAGTATGTCGAAGGGTGTTTTTGTTCCTTGGGTATATTTTTTATTTTCCCGGTTTACCTTTATACTGAAGTAATATGGGTACAGGAATATTAGAACTCGCCGTCGTGGTTTTGATCGCAACCATGCTTGGCATCATTGCGCGACTTTTTAAACAACCGCTTATTTTGGCCTTCATCGGTACGGGTATTATCATCAGCCATCTGGGCCTTTTTCATTTAAATAATGCGGAAACGCTTCGAATCTTCTCCGACCTGGGGATTATGTTCCTACTCTTCCTGGTAGGCCTCGAGATAGACTTCAAGTCATTAAAACTAATAGGCAAACCGTCCTTTGTTATCGGTGGGGCGCAGATCGCACTCACGTTCGCGCTCGGGTTTCTACTTTCAACGCTGTTCCATTTTTCTCCGGTCGAATCGGCCTATATTGCGATAGCGCTCACGCTATCAAGCACAGTCATCGTAATAAAGATGCTCTCAGAAAAAAAAGATACGGGTAGCCTCTATGGCAAGTTAAGCGTTGGACTCCTCTTAATTCAGGACATGGTAGTCATTCTCATTCTCGTACTTCTTTCGGGCATTGCGTCAGGAACCGGGTTTATGCCTATGCAACTGGCACTCACAATCGGCAAGGCGGCCCTGCTCTTTGGAGCAACGATCCTTATCGGGAGAAAGGTTATCCCAGTCATTTTCGACAAGATAGCGCTCTCTCAAGAATTAACCTTCTTCAGTAGTCTCAGCTGGGCATTCATCGTTGCGGCAACCGTATCGCATCCTGCCATCGGCTTCCCGATCGAGGTAGGCGGATTACTTGCGGGTATATCCCTCTCGAGTTCATCCCATCAGTTTCAGATTGTTTCAAAGATAAAATATCTACGGGATTTCTTCATCCTCATCTTCTTTGTCATTCTTGGCTCATCACTCGTGTTTTCCAGTTATACAAACATCATCCTGCCACTTATGGCGTTCACGCTGTTCGTATTAATTATCAAGCCGCTCGTCATACTCGCGATCATGGGAGCTATGGGCTATCGCAAAAAGACATCCTTTTTCACGGGAATGACCATTGCACAGGTATCCGAATTCAGCCTTGTGCTTGCGAGTATCGGCATGAAGCTCGGACATCTCTCGACCGAGATTGTCGCCATTATAACGGGAGCGACGATTCTTAGTATTGCAGTCTCGACGTATCTTGTAACGCACGCGGAGCCAATCTATCAGCGACTAATCCCGCTCCTATCATTGTTCCAACGGAAAAACCTCTCGGAAAAAATATCCGAAGATGAAGAGTTCGCGAAACCCATCATACTTATCGGAGCGCATCGTATCGGCCAAAGTATTGCATTCAATCTCAAAAAAGAAGATGTGCTCGTGATCGACTTCGATCCCGAAATAATCCACTTTTTGAAAAAATATGGGTACACATATTTATTTGGCGATATCGATGATGAGGAGATATTGGAAAAGGCAAATCTACACAATGCACGGCTTGTTATATCAACCACATCCGATTTCAAAAACAACGACATGTTGATCAAGGAGGTTACTACTCTTAAAAAGCAAGGGTGCAACATAAAAATTATCGTTCGATCGGATGATGAAAAGGAGGTGGAGCGGTTATATCAGCACGGCGCGGACTACGTCATATTCCCCCACTTTACGAGCGGCCAATACCTGGGGCGGTCGATCGCAATCGATCCTCACATGAAACTGCTAGACGATCTAAAGGAGTGGGATCTGAAGCTGATAAAAAAACTGTCTTCGCATGTGGAATGACCAGACAAATAAAAAATCATCCTTCTCCCGGATGATTTTTTATTTGTCTGGTCATTATTTATACGAAGCACGATTCTCTACGGTAAAATTCGCATAGTGCAATCCGCTCCACTCTCCCGATTGTTTTAATGCGTCAATCGCGCTCAATGCGAACAAAGGATCGTTTCGTAGACTGAATATAATCCTCGGATCGGATACTGAATCCGTATCGACTTCTTCCAATGCCAGGTCGCGCACAAATACGGTTTTGGTATTGATCTGCGCCATCTCCATCAATTTGAATATCTTTGCCAAATTCACGAAAAGCCGATCAGGAAGGATCTTTTCACGCAACCCAATCGAGCGCCCCGTGGAATCATAGACTCGATTAAACAGCTCGCTCTTAACCTGAGGAGCACGCGCGAATAGCACACCATCGCGATCAAACCAATAGCATGTATCATCCGGCTCTTCCTCTTCGTATTCTTCATTATTAGTCGTAGTGCTCGCAGCTCCTTCTTCGATCGGCATCAAGGTGGAGCGTGCCGGATCATGACACCACACGCCAAATTTTTCACGGCCATCGACAATGATGGTTACGGACTTGCGCATATAATCCTTTAATATGCGAACATCGCGAAATTGGGGATTTGCGTCCAAAAACGCCGAAGGTGTGCCATCCCATGCGATCATATTGCCGCTACCTAAAAATCGAAACACAAGCGAATGATCCCTCGAAAAGGATTCGAGATCGCGTCGCACCTGAACGCCATACGCCTCCGGTATCCCCTCTACGAAAACGGAATCGATACGGAACAACGATGTCTGACGAATACCGAATACCGATCCGACGACCAGTAGTAAAAAAACAGCGCTCCCTCCGGCGATGATGTATTTCTTCTTAGAATCCCGTTTATTCTGTTTTTTTCTAATATCGCTTGGCCGGCGAATGTTCATATGATGCAGTATACACTAAAATAGTGTCGTATTTCAAAATAATTCCATCAATGTCTCCTTTCATGCTACAATAAAAACATATGGAACACGCAAATAATTTTGTATCGGTGATCAAGAAGGTCATCCCGGCAACCGTAACGATCGTCGTATCAAAAAAGTTCGGCGAAATCGAACGTGAAGCAGTGGAACACTTTCCCGATATCCCGCTATGGCTCAAACGCAAGGAACTTGGATTTCTCAAACAACAAACCGATAAAAATGGAATGCTCAAAGTGGGAAATGGATCAGGATTCATCGTCGATCCTTCGGGCATCGTGATCAGCAATAGACACATCGTCAGCGAAACAAGAAACGCATACACGATTATCACCAATGACGGCAAGAAATATCCGGCAACGATATTAGCCCGGGACCCGCTCAGCGACATCGCGATACTCAAAATAACAGGAGAAAACGCATTCCCCTTTCTTTCACTGGGAGATTCTTCCCATTGTGAATTAGGCGATCCGGTCATCGCCGTCGGGAATGCACTCGGCATGTTCCAAAATACAGTATCAAGTGGCATCATTTCCGGCCTTTCACGCGCAATCACGGCACAGATAGATGCGAGCTCACCCATACAGGAGATTCACGGACTCATCCAGACCGATGCGGCCATTAACCCTGGAAATTCGGGTGGGCCACTCGTCGGCATCAATGGCAAGGTAATCGGCATTAACGTTGCGATCATCCAGGGCGCACAAAATATCGGGTTCGCACTTCCGATTAATACACTTAAAAAAGATCTGATCGATCTACGCCAATTTGGAAGAATCCGTCAGCCATTTCTCGGGGTACATTATGTTACGATTAATGAAACCCTGCAACAAAAACTCAAATTGCCAACGGATTACGGAGCGTTGGTCGTCAGTCCAAAACCATATTCTGAGAGTGTTATCACTAAGAGCCCAGCGGCACTCGCCGGGATCAAAGATCATGACATTATCCTGGAATGCAACGAGAAACGGATTAGTGGAGAAAAGACATTAGGCGATATGCTCGAGTCGCACACCATTGGCGATATTATTCGACTGAAGGTCCTGCGCAAAAATAGGATGTTTATCGTATCCCCAAAACTAGCGGAAAAGAAATGAACCAAAAAATGCACAGCGTTAGCTGTGCATTTTTATGATTCTACTTGAATAGCAATTCAACGGCATCAGGAACCTCCTGCTCGTCGATCGACTGCTTCACATATGTAACACCGCCCACGATATCGGAGAAATGACGGGCGGCATAGAGAATGACGCCCGCAATAATAATCCACGCGATGATCGACCCGATATGCTTCGTCATATTCCTATAACCAGATTGATAAGTCGGTCGGGAACGAAGATGACCTTTTTGACCTGCATACCAAGGGCGACGGCGTGCACCTTTGGGGAAGCAAGTGCAATCTCACGTGCGCGCTCTTGCGTAGTACCCTTGGGCACCCGCATGGTGTCACGCGTCTTGCCATTGACCTGGATCACGAGTTCAAACTCATTCTCGACGGCAAGGCGGGCAGCATACTTCGGCCATGGCACGATATGAATAGATGTCTTATTGCCCAACAAGCCACGATACAATTCTTCAGCAAAATAAGGGGCGAATGGGGCAAGTAGGAGGAGGAACTGCTCAAGAACCTCAGCATCGATATATTCACGCTGATCATCCATTGCATTAAGTAATATCATTAACGAACTCACAGCCGTATTAAAACGGAACTCTGCGATATCTTCCGTAACCTTCTTGATAGTCTGATGCAAAATCTTCTTCAATGGATTACCCTTTGCCGATCGCTTCGCAGTATGCGCACCTTTGCTATATGCATCATATAATTGTTCAGTGCGCTGAAGGAATCGGGCGATCCCAACCATACCTCCCGGTTGCCACGGACCTCCTTGGTCATACGGGCCCATAAAACACAGATACATCCGCACAGCATCGGCACCAAACCGATCGACCAGATCGTCAGGATCAATAACATTCCCTTTTGATTTGGACATCTTTTGTCCATCGGGACCAAGGATCGTTCCCTGATGCCGCAATGCCATAAACGGTTCTTTGAATTTGACCTGCTTCAGATCATAAAGGACCTTGGTGAAAAATCGCGCATACAATAAATGCATGACGGAATGTTCCGCTCCTCCGATATACATATCGGTTGGCAACCACGCCGCCAATTTCTTCGGATCGGCAAATTGCTTTGCATTCTTCGGATCGGGATATCGCAGATAATACCAAGAAGAGCACATGAAGGTGTCCATAGTATCCGTCTCACGAACACCTTTGGAAGCACAGTGCGGGCACGAAGTATTCACAAAAGATTTCGAATGCGCAAGTGGAGACTTGCCTTCTTCGGTCGGCAGATAATTCTTCACCGGCGGAAGCAGTACCGGCAGTGCTTTCTCCTTCACGCCGATCCATCCCGGATTAGCCAATTCCCCTTTGGTGAATTCTCCTTTCTTGTAATCGCCCGATTCGATGCGCGTCTTGCAGTGTTCACAAAATACGAGCGGGATAGGAGATCCCCAATACCGCTGACGAGAAATAAGCCAGTCGCGCAACTTGTAGTTGATCGTTCCAGAACCGGAGTCTTGCTGCTTGAGCCACTTAGTCATCTCAGTCCGCGCAGCTACAGAATTCATCCCGGTAAATGATCCGGAATCGACCAGCGTTCCATCATCAATCATACATTCCCCTAGCTCGGTAGACGTTCCGGCGACAGAAACTTTAATCGGCAATTTAAATTGCTTCGCAAACGCAAGGTCACGCTCATCATGTGCCGGCACGGCCATAACCGCCCCAGTTCCATAACCGCCTAATACGTAATCCGCGACATAGACAGGGACAGCGTCTCCCGTAAAAGGATTGATGGCACGAATACCCTTAAGCTCGACTCCCGTCTTTGTCTTTTCCTCCATCATGCGATCGAGCTCAAGCTTCTTGCGTGCCTTGGCGGTATAGACGGAAACCTCCTTATAATTTTCGATCTGCCCTTTCAGCGCCTCGATGAGTTTATGCTCGGGAGCTACCACGACATAGGTACACCCAAAGATGGTATCTACACGAGTTGTGAATACATCAATCGATGGCGAAACCAACTCAAAGTGATACATCCAAATAGCGGTATCATCATCGACGACCTTGTTGTAATATTTTGCATACGTTGCATAAAATTCCTTTCGGTTCTTGAATTTCTCATGGCCATCCTGAGTTTCGGAAACATTTTTCATCACGTCCTTAACTACCTTAGTAATACGCGCCAACCCAAATTGCTCCTTACTCGCCCAATTGATGAGTGGCACGAGATCTCCCACCTTCACAGCTTTTGACTCAAGACGATGAGTAATATATTTTTCACCCGAAAGAACCGGTGCGATCAAATACGGCCTGAATTTAAGCGTCTCTTTTGAAACAGCTTGGTCAATACCCTCAATAGCAAACGCAACCAACGAACCCTCGGATTTTCCGATCCAGTTACGCTGCATAGCCTTGGTCTTCTCCGGCCAATCAAGTCCTTCCAAGTCAGCCAATAGCCGATCGGCGTAGCTGGTGATCTTCAGAAGCCATTGGTCAATATCACGCTGCACGACCTCGGTTCCACACCGGTCACACTTACCATCAATAACCTGCTCATTCGCAAGAACAGTCCGATCCTTCGGACACCAGTTTGCCTTTGCCTTCGTGCGATATGCCAGCCCGGCATGGAACAATTGCAAGAACATCCATTGCGTCCACTTATAATACTCGGGATCGGCAGTGATCACGCTTCGCTCCCAGTCATACATCGTACCCATATTTTCTAACTGGGCCGTCATCGTCTTGATATTCTTATACGTCCACGTCTTCGGATGGATTCCGCGCTTGATCGCCGCATTCTCAGCCGGAAGACCGAATGCATCAAACCCGATTGGAGAAAGAACGTTAAACCCGCGCATACGCTTGAACCGCGCAAACACGTCTGCCGGCGCAAAATTATACCAATGCCCGATATGCAAATCCCCCGACGGATACGGGAACATAACCATGTGATAAAAATTCTTCTTTCCCTTAACAGCATCCTTTACCCGGTAGACACCCTCCTTTTTCCATGCTTCCCGCCACTTTTTCTCAACTTTTTTGAATTGCATACGGTAGATCGTTATATAATATGTATATCAACTATAGCCCATTTTGAGAGCAAAATAAACACGCCCCAAAGGAAGGGTGTATTGCAATAGGGGTTTAAAAACCAAGTCTAAAGGAGCGACTCGCAGATCGATACGACCCCTTTGATAGCATATACGAGGGAGGGCCGGCGGTATATTCACTAACATAAGAGGCCCTAGGATCCACTACCCCGCTCGTATGAGGAAATGCATTATACGGGATGTCATTACAATCAATGTCCGCCAATTGGAATTGATTGTACGCCTCACATTCAAGACCCGCATCGGCGATATAAATAGCCTTGGTCGTATTGACGATGTCAGAATTGATACGCAGGCGAATCAGCATCATATAACCGCCGATAGCCGATAAGGCAAGAACGGCACTCGAAAGTACCAATACGGTAAGAATCATCGACTGTCCGGTCCGATATGGGTTATGAGGAAAGATGGTTTTTTTCATAAGTGAATATCTATTATTGCATCAACTATCCCCAGGGCAGGTAGATTCTCCACAGCGTGCGCTGACCGTCGTCTGAATGGTTATAGGAGTGGCAATCGATTCGGCGACTGGATCATTAGTCGTCAATGAAAAACTCAATGTAATGCGCGGCGAATAGCCATCACCGTCATCGTTATAACTCGGTCTGAAGTATGCGTTTGTGATTTTAATATTATCCCCCGTGATGATGTGGTAGCAGATGCCGTTCACAATATCCAAAGTGCCGTCGCCGCAGAGCGAAGCCCCGGCGACCGGATCAAAAAATTCCGCACGCGAGATTCCCTTTTCGAGCATTTCGTTTATCCAGCGATAGCGGACGATTTCGTTACTCGCATTAAAGAACTGAATCTCGCTCAAGTTTAGACCGGACGCAAGATTTTGACACTGGGTGATAACCTCCGCAGGAATGCCCGCGTATGTCATCCCGTCGGTGGCAGTGCAGAAATGGTATCCGGTTCTCATCTCACGCATCATCTGTTCTAGCGTAATTCCCATATTGTCGTTAACCGACATAAGCTGCAGCGAAGTGCGCTGTACTCGCATGGAACGAATAAAGCTGCCGCTCGCAATTGTGATCAGCATGGTAAAAATACCGAACGCAACAACGAATTCGATTAAAGTAACGCCCGTGCGCGCTGTGCGCTTACGATGCAGTGGTGTTATATCCATAGATCAGTGCCAATCATAAAATTTATCCTCCAATGTAATAGACGAGGCACCCGCTGCCCAGGCAACCGTCGAAACAATCCGCACGCCGATCGTGCCGATTGGCTGAACATCAACCGTCCGCGTATAACGAGTTGCCGAACCCGATCCATACTGATAGACCGATCCATCAAACTGCAACGGAGTAACACTTCCAGCGGCACACGCAACAGGAGAGGCACTGCTCAAAGCTGAGGTATTAATATCGATCTCATAGCATCCACTACTGTCGAATCCACCATCATTCCAGGGTCGCCCCGCGTTAATATCGGGAGTATTTGCATCCAACAAATTTTTTGTCACTTCGATACCTTCTGCGGCAAGATAGGTTGCTATATATTGATCGTTAATCACGCGGGTAAGTTTGATCGATTGGGACATCAACGCAAAGATACCAAGCACTCCGGTCGTTAAAACGGTCATAGCGACCATGGCTTCGATTAATAAATATCCACGTGAATGTATGTGGGCTTTCTGCTTCATGGCGTTGGTAATAGATATTCTGTTATCTGCCCAAAGGCATTTGCCCTGATCCCTTTTGCCGAACCCGTATCAAGGCTAGTAATAATGACCGAAACAGAATCAGATGCTTCAATTCCGTCCGTATAGACCTTCCCATAGGGTGGCGTGTATACGATATCAGAAACGCCACTGTCAGTGACGCTAACCGAATCTCCTAAAATTTTTTGGTCGATCTTCTCGGTAGCATCGGTATAAGAAAAGTCCGCAGACGAACAATCGGCTGGAGATATTCCGAGATCCTTAAAGAAGGTGAATGTTCTCGATGCGGCATCGATATGGATGCCGTATCCGCAAACAAGCTCCCCAGAAGTGCCTCTTGGGGCGGTAAGTCCCGCCGAACGTGCACGAATAAAAAGACCAAGCGCAGTAGCATGTTCACGCGTGAGAACAATCTGTCGCTGAATAGCCCGGTTATAAACAGCCGTCGCAGAGATCAATAGGGAAACGAGTCCAAAAACGATCATGATCTCTACGAGGGTCGTCCCCCGTCGTCCCACTACACGGTAAATGCTACGCCTTGTTTGTCGCATGCATTAATTATATCACATCGAACATGCCGAAATACAGCGACACCAATTGAAATCCGAAGAAAAATACCATCACTGCGCCAATAACCAAAAACGGACCAAAGGGAACGGCATCCTTCATATGCTTGCGGCCGCGCATCATCAAGCCGATCGAGATGATCGAACCAATAATAAAAGAAAAAGCAAAGACCAATACAACATCAGGCCAGCCGAACAACAATCCAAGGGCGCCCGCAAGCTTTAAATCGCCCCACCCCATGGCACGACCGCGGCTCACCGCGATGATTCCGCCAAAAAAGAGCAGCCCGATGATCGCAGCAAAAAGATGATTCATCCAAATAGTATCGCGGAATCCAAAAATAACGGCATAGTGGCGCAAAAACGAGCCCTGGAACGCGCCGAATCCATGCACCCACTGTGTAACACCCGCGATCGCAATCCCGAGAACTGCTAAAGAAACATTGATAGAATCGGGAATGATCATGTGCTTGAAGTCAATGATCGCCAGGACAAGAAACAGCACAAATGCGACGGTCCAAAGAGCCGCAAGCGCAATAATACCACCAATATGAGCGTTAACGTCCACAAGAACAAGTATGCGAGAAGACAGGATAACCTGCATTGGAACAACGACGAAGATAAGTGCGGTCAGTAATTCAACGAACGGATATTGCAAGGATATGGCATGTCCGCAATGGCGACACCTTCCGCGAAGAGACAAAAAACTAAGCACGGGTACGAGCTCGTACCATGCCAATTGATTGCGGCAGTTCGGACAATGCGAACGCCCCCCGATGGACTTAATATTCGAAAACCCCTTGTCGGGGTTATATCGAATAGTCACAACGTTAAGAAAACTTCCGAAGATCAGGCCAAATATGGCAAGACTCAGATACAATAGGTAATCCACGTTTGTTCAGCTAAGCTATTAGTTGCCGACACAGTAACCAAGATTAGCTTCGGTACATGAGATGCTGAATGCTGCAAGCCCAGTAGGAAGCGCGTCGACTTCGTTCGGTTCATTTTCTGCAGAAGTCCCTCCTTCCATATTAATACCAAGAAGATATTTCTGGTCGTTGTCATATGCGGCATACGCATACGGGTCATTGAGCGGGTCAGTGAAGTTTGCTTCAGAACCGGCAAAGGCTGAGAAGGTTGCAAGATCGGCCGGATAGGCGCCATTCTGGGAATAATATACTTCGAGTTGCTGCTGTAGCTTGCTGATATCAGAAACGCGCTTCGTGTCACGAGCGGACTGTCGAACTCCTCCAACGCTTACCAACGCAACGGAAGCGAGGATTGCGATGATGGCGATGACGATAAGCATTTCAACCAACGTGAAACCTTTTTTGTAATGCAATGTTTTCATAAAAATAATTATTATATTCCTACGGCTTTCATTATTGGTCGTAGGTTGTTAGTTTTCGGTTACTATTATGCGCCGAATGACTTTACCATATTATATATCGGAACGAGGATGGATGCAAACAAGAAGCCGACAAATACACCGATGATTGCAATGACAAGCGGCTGAATCAATTCACCAAGCCGGCCCATGATATCATCGACCTCACGGGTATAGAACGTGGATATGCGAGAAAGCAGTTCATCGAGTCGACCAGTCGTTTCTCCGATGGAAATCATCTGGCTCACAAGAGGCGGAAAATAGAAATCATACCGGCCAAGTGCGGTCGAAAGAAGTTCTCCTCCGCGCACCTGTTCGCTTACCTCATGCAGAACATCCTCGAAGACCGAGCTGCCAATCGACCGGGACGTGATCTCTAATGCTTGCGCGATGGGGATGCCCCCTTGAATTAAGATAGCAAGTGATTCTGCAAAGCGGGCAATATACATCTTTGAAAACATCTTCCCAAAGACGGGCGTTCGCAAGAGAATCTCATCCAGGACGATTTTACCCTCATCACTACGAAGGTATTCCAAGACGAACATAACAAGTGGAACAACGGCGATGATGATGATCCACCACCAGTTGATAATAATATCCCCACTATTCAAAACAGCACTCGTATACCATGGCAATTCAGCCCCCGCTTCCTCTAAAATAGGTCTGATATTAGGGAGCACCAAGGTAACCATCAGAAGAACAATGCCGATAAACATGACGATAAGTACGGCGGGATAAATAAGTGCGTTAATCACACGAGATCGCCACAACTTTTGTTTTTCCAAATAATTTGCAAGATAAATGACTGCCTCTTCTAATCGGCCGGTAATCTCTGCGGAGCGGATCATACTGACATAAAATTCGGAAAAGACTTCCTTCTGTCGTTCAAGCGATTGAGAAAGCGAAAGCCCGCTGTCGATGTCAGCCGTGATCTCATGGATTACTTCCTTCATAGTCGCACTGGACGTCTGCTTTTGTAGATTCTTCAACGAATCACTCAAAGAAACCTTTGCTTCCAGCAAAGTCGCAAACTGTCGACTAAAAACCATCTTATCGGTTAATGTAACGCGCTTAAAAACAAGCATGAATTTATCAAAGAAATTCTCCTGCTCTGCGTTTTCAAGGCTTAAGACATACAATCCATGGGATACCAAAATATCGGCCGCACCCCCTTGGGAATACGACTCGACAAATCCTACCTGCAACTCCCCTTCTTTATTTCGTGCTTGGTATTTGAATTTCATCGTCGTGCTTTTTACCCTGTTTATTTTTAGATAAAATATTTGCCATTTTGATGAGATGTAAGGCGCGGGAGAATTAGAGAGGAAGTCGTACCATCAGTACGGTGACCGAACCAATTAGGACCCGCAACAAAGCAGTTCGCAAAATGCATATATTTTATGAGACGCGCTCGATAAGAATGCGCAATTCAGATGCATTCAACGAATACAGCTCAGCTTCTTCCAATGCGATCTGGCGACTGCGCACTAATGCGGCAAGTGATCGGTTTAAGGTGATCATACCCTCCTGCATGGATGTTTCGATAACAAGATCGATCTGATATGCCTTGCGCTCACGGATAAGGTTACGAATAGCGGAATTAACGATCATGATCTCGCACGCCGGAGTGCGCCCTCCATCAACGCGCGGAATAAGACGTTGGGAAACAATACCCACAAGCGTTGCGGCCAATTGAGAAGCGACTTGACCCTGCTGATCGGGCGGAAAACTGTCGATGATGCGGTCGATCGTCTGCGCAGCCGAGTTAGTATGCAATGTGGAGAATACCAAATGACCCGTTTCTGCCGCGGTCATAGCGGTCGCAATAGACTCCTTATCACGCATTTCTCCGATCATGACGATATCAGGATCCTGGCGCAACAATGACTTCAATGCCACGTGAAAATCTGGCGTATCGCTCATGACCTCGCGTTGAGAAACGATAGCCTTATCCTGTACGAACATGTATTCGATCGGATCTTCAATAGTGATGATGTGTTCGGTGCGAGTGTGGTTAATCTCATCTACAAGTGCCGCAAGCGTAGTAGATTTACCATGCCCCGCCGGACCCACAACCAAGATAAATCCTTGAGAAAGCTTTGTGAAATCATGGAGGATTGGAGGGAGATTGAGATCTTCCACAGTCCTAGCCTCAGGCGGGATCAAGCGCATTGCCGCAGCAAGAAAACCCTTCTGGTAGAACACGTTGACGCGAAAGCGTGCCTTATCCTCAAATGTATAAGAAAAATCGATCTCGCGATCGCGATCAACCGTTTCCCGCTGCGCCGGAGTCAACAACTCACCAATCAAGCCAGTAGCAACTTCTGGAGTAACAATCCCCTCTTTTTGTAGAGGAATAAGTAGTCCATCAATACGAAGCATCGGATATTTTCCGACACCAATATGAAGATCGGAAGCGTTCTGCTTTGCTGTGGAAAGTAATAGGTCGTTAAGTTGTTGTTTGTAATCGGTCATGATCGTAGAAATTTCCGAGCCGCAGGCGAAGTAAATTATCCGCAATCACTGCCACTCTGCCCTCTAAGCACGTAGAATAATATTTTAATTAGTATACCATATTTCATATTCCTCACCAAAATGTAAAAGTTTTACACGTCAGGAGGATAAGACGGTTTACATTTCGACGGTTTCTCGTAAAACCTCCTCCATAGACACCAACCCCTCAAGCGCCTTCAAGATGCCATCCTGGTGCATAGTCACCATGCCTTGACGACGGGCTTCATCCAATATAGAACTCTCGGTAGCACCGATATTGATAATATGCTCCAATTCAGGAGTCATGGTCATCACCTCGAAAACAGCAAGTCGTCCCGATACACCTTTCCCTTTGCACACCTCGCATCCAGGCGCATGATAAATATTGTATGGGCCAGTCGGAGCATACTGCCCGCGCGCCTCCGGAGTAAGTTTACCGAGCTCATGACTGATAACATTGGCAATCTCCTGGGAAGCGGGTTGCGCAACTTTACACTGCTGGCACAAACGAGAAACCAACCGCTGAGCAAGCATGATATTCAAGGCAGCGGGAAGTAAAAATGGCTGTACCTTCATATCAATAAGTCGCGGGATAACTCCGACAGAATTGTTTGTGTGGAGCGTCGAAAGCACGATATGCCCGGTCAGTGCGGCTTGAATGGTCAACCCTGCAGTCTCTTCGTCGCGGACTTCTCCAACCATGATAACATCAGGATCTTGCCGGAGGATCTGGCGGAGTCCCGAAGCAAAATCGTATCCAATCTCCGGCTTCACCTGAGACTGATTCAATCCATCCATGTAGTATTCGACGGGATCTTCGAGGCTGACAATATTAATATCCGGTTTGTTTAAAAGCTGCATCAATGCATACAGCGTCGTACTCTTTCCCGAACCGGTCGGCCCGGTGATCAAAATAACGCCATAAGGTTTTTCTATTCCTTTTTTGACAGTATCTAGGTTGCGACCACGTAAGCCAAGATCTTCGAGACCACGCAATCCGGTCGAAGGATCAAGTACACGAATAACGACCTTCTCCCCAACGGGAGTCGGAAACGTTGCGACGCGATAATCTATATCCCGACCAAACAAAACAGTACGGAATCGTCCGTCTTGAGGAATACGTGTTTCGTCGATCTTTAAATTCGCCAAAATCTTGACGCGCGATACGATTAGGGAATGCAGCGCCAATGGTAGCGTAGAAACCTCCTGCAATTCGCCATCGATACGGAATCGGATGCGACTACGATTGCGTTGTGGCTCGATATGAATATCAGATGCGCGCTCCCAAACGGCTTCCTTTAGCGTCGTTGATACGATCCGAATAATAGGCGTTTCGTCCGAGTTCCCCGCTCTTGTTTCTTCCAATTGGACGATCTGGGTAGGCCCGGCACCTTTCGTCGAAATACTCGAACTCGCCCTAACCGCTTCATCGATAAGACTGCGATAGGGCGAATATCTTCGCAAAATCATCTCCCAAAGCGAAGGGGTAATAATATATGCCCCTACATTCAAGCGACGCTGTTTTGCGATAAATTTGAGTGCTTCCTGAGCCTGAGCATTATCAGGATTGACCATACCCGCGATCAAAAGATCATCCTTAATGCTGACTGGTATAACTTTATAATTACGCACTGTTTCCTCGGGAAACAGTTTAAGTGTTTCATCGCTAATCTCTTGTGGGTCGATCTTTCGATACGGTACATTCAAAAGCTTGCCCTTTTCCATGGCAAGTTTTTCTTCATCAATCAATCGCTGTTCGTAGATCAATTCATCAACGGGACGACGCGCAAGCGCGGCCTCCTGCAATACCTTTCGTCCCTCGATCTCTCCGAGTAGATTATCTTGAATTAAAGCATCAACTAATGTCTTGTTTTCCATGAGGTTCGTTCGGCATTCAATAATGATAGCGATGCCAATAACATGTATGGTTGAGTGAGCTGCGAGGCGCCGACGAGGCTTGCGCCCAAGATGGAGATGGACTCCTTCGCGGGAGCAAACGAGGAAGGCAACACGGTAGATCGCCGACCATACGGGTTATTGTGGGAGTAAGGGATTAACCTTGCCAATCTCCCCTTCACTCGGAACGGGTATCGTTGCCGTAGTGCGGAGTGACTGAAACTCGGCGCTGTTCAAAATCTCCTCCGGTCTTAGCTTCGTCTTTGAAAATTCGCTGAGGCGCTGTTGATCGGGCGTAGTTGTGAGTTGCTGTACCGTTTCAGGATTTACAAAAAACAGGTAGACAATCGCGACTCCAATAATGCCGACGATTGACAAAATACCTAATATAAATCCCCAATCGACACTTTTCTTTTCTCCTTCGATAACAATTGCCATACGTGATTAATTTACTTGATAATAGGTTTCTATTTCCGCGGCTACAGAAAACTGATCGAGAGTATTAGAAACACCAACCTTGGAAATCTTGAGAGATTTAATACTTGATAGACGCACTCCCGATTCAATGCCCTGCAAAAATGCCCGTATCTGCGCATAGCTCCCCGAAGCTTTGACGGTATTTTTTAAAACGCCAGTACTCTTAATCAAAGAAACAGTTCCCGCCTTCACACCTGCAGTGGGAATGATGGGGGCGCTAGCAATATCAATAGAAGCAACTGAAAGACCATTGGCGATCGCCACCGCAGTGATCTGATTCATGGAATCAGATGCGTTGGGATCCAAGGGAAGTGTCATCGATATTCTATCCTGAAGATTGGAAGATTTTTTGAGTTCATCCAAAATTGCCTTCAATTTTCCAAACACTTCGGTATATTCGTGGTTCTTTTGCCTCAGTGCAGAGAGTTCCGCCTGATCCTCCTTGATGTTTGCATACACGGGCTTGATAAGGTTGACATATATGACCATCGCGATGGCGATGAATGTAAATGAGAGGAGTACGCTAATGAATCGTTTGGAAAGATATTTCATACGATGGTTATTATCGATTTACAATTATTTTCATGGAAAACAGCACCCCATCAGCAGCCTGCCCTCCGACACGGGCACCTGACAATTTCACATCCTTCACACCCGGCATTTTTTTATAGAGGTCCATCTGTTGAACAATAGCACCGTAAGAAGAAGCTCTTCCGTCGAGATCCACGTTAACTTCCTTGTCGGCAACAATAACTCCGATATTGCTATACGTAACAGTCTTCAATGTGTTCTTTTCAAGTAGATCCAGATAAAGAATGCCCTTCCCCCTAGTATCCAGCAGGGAATGAATATTGCTCAGTTGCGAATAAAAATTAAAGATTTGCTTTTGTTCTTCAGCGGTGACCGATTTGAATACGTCGGCAGATTCGGCATTGGCACTTTTTAGCTGTGACTTGAGATACGCATCTTGAAACCCAAACTTCATACCCGCATAGACCGCAGCCACGGTCAAAAGCACGATCAATGAAAGGGTCATTAATCGCCACGGCCAGCCGGCAGCCGATGTATGTTGCTTTGATAATTCACTCTGTAACGCTGATTGTGTGTATGGCATAGATATGCAGTATGCGGTTAGAGATTTGAGGTAAGAGGTTTAAGCGGTAGGATGATGTACCCTACCATCCCGTCTCAAACTTCCATACGGCCTCTTTTAAATTAGAGCGAACCGTCGGAGAATTCTTTAACACCAAGACCAATGGCAATCGCAAACGATGGTCCAAGATCCCGAATGATAGGTTCAAGTGCGGGTGGATAATGAATTTTTGAAAATGGATCGCCAATGGTAACAGGGAGTCCAAACTGTTCTTGCGCGTAAGGAGCAATGCCTGGCATTTTCGAGCCGCCTCCCGCAAGAATGACTTGTGTAACGGCGTTGCCAAAATTTTGCTCATACTTACCTTTCGCACGCTTTGCTTCATTTAGTATAGCATCAACGAAAGGCATCATCAATGTGGATAGCTCCGATTCGGAACCCCCTAAAATACCCCGCTCACGTTTTAATTTTTCAGCACGACGGATCTTCACTCCCAATCCTCCCGCAAGCGCTTGCGTAATACTCGCGCCCGACATGTCTGTCTGATAATTGTAGCGCAAATTACCCTTATCGATGACGGCAATATTGGTAGAACGCGATCCGATATCAACGACGAGTGTCGGCGACATAGAAACGTCAGTCACGGAACGTTGCAATGCAAGACTTTCGATCTCGAGCGCTCGCAACGTTAGCCCTGACGCGGAGAAGATGCGTCTATATTTTTCGATAACCTCATTAGGGATCGAAACGAGCAAGATCTGTTCCTTGATAAACCCCTGTTCATCCTGCCGCTCGCCTACCTTAAGCCAATCGATCGAAACTTCAGTAATCGGAAGCGGTATATATTGTCCGATTTGAAACTGCATAGCCTTTGAAATATCGGAATCCTTCATCTGAGGCATCTCAAAAAGCGTAATAAACGCGGCAAATGACGGAATGGAAACGATAGCCTCCCGCGACTTAAAATTAGACCGCTTAACCAGTGTCTTTAATAGTTGGATTGTATCGGCCTCCATGATTTTGAGTGTGCTCGTCTGGATGGCATTATTAACCCGCTCCAAATGGCCGTAACTTTCCAAAATACCGTAGTTTTGCAATTCAGGACCGGAACTCCCCTTGCCGATCTCGGCAATTTTAATAGACGTAGTACCGATGTCTACGCCAAGATATGAGGTTGATCCAAACAATTTCATTCCAAACATGGTGTCGATAAAATAGATGCGCAGCAGAATACTATACCGTATACTATACTATATTTTTGATTAATAATGAAGCAGATACTGCGTATGATTCGAACCGTTATTCACTTCTTTTTTAACATTCTCTTTCCTCCGCTCTGTGTCAATTGCGAAATGTATATGCGCGATTCTTCAGGATCGCTTTGCGATAACTGTTACACCTCTATAGAAAAATGCACAACCCTGACGTGCCCGATCTGCAAAACCCGACTCGCGCACAACAGACGCATTTGCAACCATAGCGTACCCGACGCTCGCCGATTTCCATATCTACTCGGATCAGCGACATTGTATATGGATCCGGTCATCAAAAACTGCATCTATGCATACAAATACCAGGGAATACATGCGCTATCTGAACCGCTCGCTCGCTTACTTATTGAATACGCACAAAATCTTAACCCTCATCCATCTCTATTCGATACGGCACCAATCGTTATCCCCATCCCACTGCATGTGAAAAAGAAACGAAAGCGCGGATTTAACCAATCGGCGCTCATCGCAAAATCGTTCGCGTCAGCGCTCAAATTACCGTATGACGAACTACTTATAAAAATAGTGCACAATGACGCGCAAGCGCAAACAAAAACGCACCATGAGCGCTTCGCGCATATGATGGATGCGTTCATTATCTCACGCCCGGAGTGCGTATGGAACAAAAACATCATTTTAATAGATGATGTTTCAACGTCCGGAGCGACTCTCTCCGAAGCCGCACAAACACTCAAAGCGGCCGGCGCAAAGCAAATCCTCGCACTGGTGATCGCCCGCGCATGACGCGACAGGACTCAAACGATTATATGGATTAGTTAATCGAATAAACGATCATCATCGCAACGGCAAACAGCATTGCAAGCAGCAAGCTGGCGAACGCAAGCACGTAAGAAAAAAACCTATCCCGTGCGTACAAAAAATCGGCAAGCAGAAGGTTGAGCGCAAGCATGATATATGCGGACAAAAGAATGCCAACAAGATCAATGCGACCGCCCACAAAATCAATACCTCGATAGGCATCAAAGTGCAGGACGATAGACTCTCTCCGCGGCAAAAAATGTACCAATACGATGATCGTGATGATTGTATGCAACGCGAACGTGACTGCAAGGACCACACGCAAATAATTATCTTTGATGATGTTTGGTAAAACCATTTAATTTGAATTATTCCATTGCGAATTACGCATTACAAATTACCCCCTTAAATTATCCAGCGTTCAAAATCCGTAATTCGCAATGCGCAATAAGCCAATTGTTTAATTTCTTAATCTCCGCAATATATCTTCCTCCACCTCCTGCCGATCACGCCCAAACTTCAAACGAGACAGTTCACGCAGCTTCTCGACTAACGTTCGTTCGCCCCATGCGACGTTGTACGTCTGCATATTAAAGGGTCGCGCAACCTGGCCGTTAAGAAGCAACTTTGCATAAGCCTGCCCTGCCTTCAGATTCACAAGATCATTCTTGGTGAAAGTCGGCGCAAGATCCTTTTCAAATACTTCAGCATCTTCAATACCGACACGCATGATAACCTTCGATCCGACATTGCCGAATACCGAGCTTTTGATCTTATCAGGTAATTGAGCAACAAATTGATGCGCAACCGTCAGACTCAAGCCGTATTTGCGTGCCTCAGAAAAGATGGTATTAATGGCATCGGTCGAAAAATTTTGAAACTCGTCCAAATACAAATTAAACATCTTGCGCTCAGATTCGGGAATATCGGTGCGTGAGAGTGCTGCCATCAAGATCTTGCCGACAATGACCATACCAAGCAACCCCATATTAAGATCTCCGATGCGACCCTTTGAAAGGCTGACGAGGAGAATTTTTTGCTCATCCATCACGTGTCGGAAGTTGAACGCCGATTGCGGCTGTCCGATGATCGGACGAATGAAATCATTCGCGGTGAATGCGTTTAATTTCGAAGTGATATATGTGGTCATGTTTGCCAGTGAATGTTCACCAGTAGACTTTGAAGCTTCCTTTTCCCAGAAGTCAATGACAGTTGGGTTATAAATCCGCGCAAGCTTGCGCTCACGGAAGGCGTCATCGGTAAAGATACGTCCGATTTCCATCAACGTGGCCGGCTCATTGCGCGCATCCTCCATGAGCAGCAAGATTGCATTCTTGAAGTACAGCTCGAACATCGGACCGCCCGCGGTCTTCATATCATAAAGCTTGTCCATGATGTTATACAGCTCCCCTACGATAAACGTCTTTTCTTCCGGCTTCGTCAAGTCATATTCAAGCATGTTCATGCCCATTGGCGCGGTAAGATCAGCCGGATCAAACACAATGACGTCTTCATAGCGATGCTCGGGTATAAGGCTTAGAATCTTATCCACTAATTCGCCATGAGGATCGATGATGCACACACCCTTTCCTTGTTTGATATCTTCAAGTGCCATTTGCACAAGCAACGTAGACTTACCGGTACCCGTCTGTCCGATCACGTATGTGTGTCTCACACGATCCTGTGGCGTCAGATAGATCTTCTTGCGATCGCCACGGAACAAACTTTCGCCGATTAGAGTACCTTCGGTCGGCAACTGATCGGGAGGCGCAGATTCTCTGGAATCCAGCATCTTTAACCGTGGCACCTCAAGCGATGTTGTCGGCATATGAAATAAGCTCGCGGCCTCTTCGGTATTCAGACAAATGGACTGGTCATCATCAAATTCACGGAACGAATACTGCCGTAAAAAGCGTTGCAGATTCCTAGGCTTGTTAATGCGGAGTTCCTGTCGAAATGGAGCGGAAAATTGCGCGAATCCATGCGCTATTCCGTTCAGTAGATCATCAGCCTGCATCTGATTAGTAGCAGAAGCGATCAATCGCACATTCGCAAAAACAAGAGGCTTTGCGATCTTTGCCTCAAGCGCCTTTACCGCCTCATCATTAACCTGCTTTGGTTGCTCGAGTACCTGCGGATTGACAGTCGGACCAACGTCTCCGATAAACGCCTTTTGCATATCCTTAAGCGTGATGCCGGCGCCACGCATGACGTCTTCGAATTTTGCACCCTGCTTCAATTGTCCAAGTATGGAAAAGACGTGTTTCTTTGCGCTCTCGGGAGCGGGGCGGACCAATACCTGCAATGCAACGCCCTCACCGATCTCGCTCACCTTTGAAAACCCGCTCAAAATGGGGGAAAACGTATCAACGTTTGCCTCTTGATATGTTCTAATAGGAAGCGCATACGGATAATGTTGCTTCACGTACGCACCGACACTCACTCCTGTCGCATTAAAGATATTGTAATCATCGATCGGTTCAACCTGCACATCCTTAAAAACTCCCTCGACCTGCCTGCTGACGGCAGCAGTCATATCCTTCGGGACACCAATATAAAAATGGATCTCTTCTCCGATGTTGTGGACGGCAGACTCTAGCGCAAAGGGTGTCTTCAATCCAAGTAAGATGCTGTATAGCTGTGCCGAAAGATTGATTTCATCCTTAAAATCCTTTCGCGCTTCATCTGCCCGCGCAAGACGCGGGAATCGGATCAATAGAAGATGCAAGTCAAACGCCTGTCGCATACGAATCCGGTTTGCGCGACGACGCACAAAAAACAAAAAAATAGCGGCCACGATGAATAAAACAACAGCGATAGCGATAAGGGTGGTAGGCATAATTAACTCGTTAATATAATTTAAGAACCAAATGATAATGAGTCCGATCGAATGAGATGCGAGGCGCGGGAAAGACGGTGAGAAAGCCGTACTACCAGTACGGCGACCGAGCCGGCAGGGGCCCGCAACAAAGCGACTCGTCGATCTGGCACATTATCAAACGAGATTGCGCTTTTTTAATTCTTCATAGAACCTATCTGACAACGCATCATGCAATGCGTCCACAACGAACGGGCCTGATTTCTGAGCTTCTTCCGCTGCATGCTCTACGCCATGCGCAAAGGCATCTTCAACAAGACGCTCGACGCGATCTTTAATATCGACCGTAACATCCTTCATATAGGTAGGAAGCATTGCGTCATCAGTTGCCGCACGCCCCCGTTGCGGGGTCTGAGTTGATGGGGCGGTGATCATGGGCTGCAAAGATTGACGCACCAACGCACGCTCTGTAGCTTCCGGTGTGACAACTCCTCCAACCTGTTCGCGAACCTCCTGCCCGACACGATGCAGGTCAGCCTCTATCTTGTTCTGTTGTTCTAATTGTTCTTCCATGGTTCATATTTTCTTCACTATTCGATCTGTCTAAGGCGCACTCGTTTGAATGAAGTGCAAGGCGCGGGAGCGGCGCAAGGAAGGCGTACTTACCGGTACGACGCCCGCAGCGCCGGGGACCCGCAACGAAGCAATTCGTCAAACGAGAAGCCGTCTCAAGCGGACAACCTATCTTGGATCATCTTAGCTATCTCATACGGCTTCATCACTCCTGCAAACTGTATCGTCCCCTCTTCGAGTCCCGCAGTGATAAGAACGACAGTGCCAACTCCCAAGATCCTATCCAGTGCGCTTTGTATGACGGTGACGGTCTGGATCTTATCATATCCGGTAAAAACACGTTTTGTGGAAAATAGGGAAAAATTACGCGACACACCGTCTTCGAGAATAGAGAACGTATCCGCCCGACGAAGCACTTCGCTCACGAGCAAAACAAGGAGACCGACGGCCGTATAAAGATACCCGTACCAGTAAGAAACAATAAAAATAAATACTCCACCCAAATAGTAAACGAGATATGCCAGCGGATGCGCATGCATCGTAGCAACAACCTGTTCCGCGGAAACAGAAACTTGATTTGTTGTTTCTTCTGCCATGGAGAGAAAAAAAATAATTTGAATATCGACTTACGTTGCGCAAGTGGAGTATAATGGAAGCAATATGGCAACCCTCATACAATTAGTACAAAACCCAAAACGATTCGCAACGCTGCTTCTATTTACTATCGTCATTATAGCTTCTTTCATGAGGCTCTACAACATCAGTGATGCCCCTCCGGGGCTCTATCCCGACGAGGCAATGAATGGCAACAACGCACTCGAAGCACTCGCAACCGGACAATTTAAGGTTTTCTATCCGGAGAACAATGGCCGCGAAGGTTTCTTCATAAACCTGCAGGCGCTTTCAGTCGGCATGTTCGGTAATGAGCCATGGGCATTGCGCAGCGTCAGTGCCATCTTCGGGATTTTAACGGTCTTGGGTATTTATTTTCTTACCCGCGAACTTTTCCTTCCCGAGAAAGGTTCGCATGCGGAAGAGATATTCGACACGAAACTTAAGCGGCACGAAAAAATAGCACTCCTCGCGGCATTTTTAGCTGCGACGTCACTTTGGCATATTATTTTTTCACGTATCGGATTTCGTGCAATCATGGCCCCCTTCTTCATGACCTGGGGAACATATTTCCTATTGGTTATGACACGGACGCTCAGCGCGTTTAAAGACCGCCAAGCGGCGTCAAGTACAACATTGGAACTGGGCGCTCCATCCGTGTTTGCCATACCGAAAGAAAAGACCTATTGGGGGTTGAATCTGTATACGCTTCTCTTTGCGGGAGCAGCGGGCTTCATCTTTGGGCTCGGGTTCAATAGCTACATTGCGTACCGCATCATGCCACTCATACCACTCGTCATGTTTGCGTATTGGTATGTCGTCAAACATGACACGCGCAGGGAATTGCGCCACGCCTTTGTGATCTTCGCGGCCATGGCGGCATTGGCACTCCTCCCGCTCATGGTATATTTTGCCGCAAACCCACAAGATTTCTTTGGGCGTACGAGTCAGATATCGGTATTTAGTACGGAGCATCCGATCTACGAACTGGTACTTAATACCGGAAAGACACTAGGTATGTTCTACGTGCAGGGTGATATGAATTGGCGACACAATGTCGCGGGACGGGCACAACTCTTCTGGCCGGCAGGCATCATGTTCCTGATAGGGTTTCTTGCGGCGATCCGCGCCACAGCCTCATTAGCTATCAGACTTATAAAAAAAGCATTGGGGGAACAACCTATCGGACAGAATGTTAATCAAAATACCCAATCGATCGAACAACCATCGCCACTCGCGCTCGTTGTCCCCTTTCTCTGGTTCCTGGTCGCAATGCTTCCGGTGGTCATCTCCGCGGAAGGCATCCCTCACGCATTGCGCGCGATCCTTATGATCCCTCCTGTATTTATTCTTGCGGGAGCGGGAGGCATCTGGATCCATGAGCGCTTGGTCGCGTTCGCGCGGGGGGCAGATGCGGAGTCGACCTGGTCGCACATAAAGGAAATGATTCTTAAGGTCTTCATTGTCATCCTCCTCGTCCTCCTACCAACCGAAGCGTACTTCATGTACTTCGTACGGTGGAGCAAAGATCCAAACACATTCGGCGCGTTCGCGCAAAACTATACCGACCTAGGAAGAGAGATTGCGCTAATACCAAACGAAACCCCTAAATACATTCTTGTAACTACGGGAGGGACGGACGTGCGAGGCATTCCAATGCCGGCGCAAACGGTCATGTATCTCACCGACTCATTCACGTCCGAAAAACGCAAGGAAAAAAACATTTATTATGTTCTCCCGGAACAGGAAACCGACATTCCCCCCGGAGCACGTATCTTCATTATCGAATGATCATCACAAAGACCGCCAACCCTAGGGTTGGCGGTCTTTACATTTTTAGCCCACAGTGCTATACCGATACAAGCAACTCACCAAACCAAAGGAGGTACCCCGTGGTAAGTCCCCGATTGCAAGAGATCATCGACCGGATCGTTGGCGAGCGCATAGCAATACTGGCTGCGATCATCCGTACGCAAGAAGAACCGTGTGTATCACTCGCAGCTGAGTAGCTCTCGTTCCTCGGCACCAAGGCGGCGGCCGAAACACTCGCAGAGCTTTGCGTCGAGATCGACGACGAGACACTGGCGATTATGCTCCTGATATCACCGTATCGAAACGACTACAAGGAGCTGCTCGAACAAAGACTGGACCCAGAAGCCCAGGTAGAAACGCTCGCTGAACTCGGCACCATAGACCCCGGCCTCATAAGCATCCAGCCGCTCATCTGGGCGATCGTCGAGGCGGTCGAAAAGACTCGCGGCGCCTGCGGCGAAGACTGCGCCTGTGCAAACGCATAAACCGCACAAATGCGGCCCCCGTGGCCGCATTTTTTTACCCTTTACATAAAATTATATCTATGGTTATATTCACCTAGTACAAATCATAAGCAAGAGAGGAGTAAAGGATGAACAAGGCATTGGAAAAGGCACTCGACCAGGCCACCACCAAGCGGCTTGAGGCCGTTCAAAGAGCCATTGGAGAATTGCAAGTTGATCGCATCGAGGTAACCGTAAAAAGCGTCGTGATCATCGGTACAAAGACGGCGACCGGCAGCCTGATATACATGGCATACCGAACAAAAGATCCGGTAGTACAGGCGATTCTGATACAGCAGATCGTGATGCACTCCCCGCTCCGCCAAGAATACAGGCACAAACTTCTGGAGATCATCCCGGACACGAACAGACTCGCGCAGCTCTACGGCATACATAACCATGCATTTTCTATAACACCGGTCTGGCACGAACGGGCCGAAACCTTCGACGCACAGCGAATAGAGGATACACGCTGGTTGGATCTCGTCCTGCAGGGACACTGACCGCTACACCGACAAACAACTCCTCTTAGAAAACAACAATGCGGCCCATCGGCCGCATTTTTTTTACAAACATTATCGTATATTGTCATCGCAATATGCACTATTTGGCATCTACACGAGCGCTATTGAATGTTACATGTGTTTATTCACACCATCAAAACCGCTCCGATCACCATTAACACAATTCCGAGTATCGCCTTTATCTTTAATTGCTCACCAAGAAACAATGCGGCAAGCAAAGCAACAAACACCAGACTCGTCCGATCAATCGCCGCAACCCGTGACGCATCGGCCGAGCGTAATGCCATAAAATAGAAAAGCCACGAAATAGCTCCGCTCAACCCGGCCAAGGCGATCAAGCCCCATTCACGCCCGCTCCACGACGATGGAGAAAACCCATCGAACTTCTTCAAGAATAAACTGGCGACAACCAAAAATCCGGCCATAATTAAAGCGCGGATCGTCGTAGCAAGTACGACATCGATCTGTCTCAGTCCAAGTTTTGCGAAGATGGCGACTCCCGCGGCAGTAATCGCCGCCAAGACCGCATAAATGATCCACATGGTAGTAAGTATATCCGAAAACAAACTTTTATTCATTTTCAGTGCATTCCGTTGTACGTTGTCGGTTGTAGGTCATCAGTTACTCAACGGGGTGGACAAATTTACAAAACAAATATATACTATTGTCAATGTTCGATGCGGACTATATCAACAAACTCAAGGAACGTGGAAAGGTATCCCACGTATATAAAAAGTTCCAGGACATTGGCCTTCAGCTTGCCGAAATATTATGTGACAGCAAGCACAAGGCACTCTATATAAAACTGGCGAAGCAGTATGACGAATCGCTTCTTCTTTCCCTGGCAAAAGACACGGCGGAACGAAGTAATGTCGCTAATAAGGGAGCCTACTTCATGAAGGTATTGCACGAGCGGTTTCCCCTTCCGAAACAGCCAAAAGTGGCGCCAATCAAGACCGAGGAACAACGAGCGAAAAAGGTGTTGCCGGCAAAAAAGAAGGTGGTTGCCCAAAAAAACAATGTTAGAAAAAAACCAACACATCCTAACGGTAACAAATAAGAAAGAAGAAACATTCCTGCGTAAACGACCGGCTGATTTTGATTTCTCAAAATACACCGCGAAAGAACTACGCGAACTGATCGCGAATATGCGATCGATTATGCGGAGCGCAAACGGTGTCGGCTTGAGCGCAAACCAGGTCGGTCTTGATATGCAATTGTTCGTTGCGGAACTTCCACAACACAACAGGGCGCCAAAAGTATACGCCATATTTAACCCAAAGATCATAAGCACTTCAAAGGAGATGCAGACGATGGAAGAAGGGTGTCTCAGCGTTCCCAAAACTTATGGTATCGTTACCCGACCGCAAGAAGTGACATTGACTGGATTTGATAAACATCAAAAACCGCTCAAAGTAAAAGCGATTGGATTGCTCGCAAGAATATTTCAGCATGAGGTGGATCACCTCAACGGCGTAGTGTTTATTGACAAGGCAAAAAACCTTCACCAAAGCGAACCCGAGGAAACCAACAATGATCAAATATGACATAAAGAAACACCGCCCGTTGGCGGTGTTTCTTTATGCATCCATATTGGGGAATGCAAATTCCCGTAAAAACGAACTCACGTCGAGATATACGTGGTTAAAAAGCAAATAAATGATTTCGGGTTTTTCGACCGGCCCGATTAATATCATACGTTTGCCCAACCCATATCCAATCCCCGCTTCCATATGAGAAGAATCCCCCGCGGGGAGTAGCAGTACAACGACATCGGCATCTCGCAATGCCTGCACCTCCGATTCGGCAATCTTTGCGATGCGATCATCGGCCTTCCAGTTCATCAGCGCATCGCTGAATTCCTTCATTTCAGCCTCGATAGGCTTACCCGTCAATAAGTTTGCTCCGCTTTTGACGAATGAATAGGCGGAATGTCCTATGCGCTCAAGTTCTTCAGTAAGCTGTTCAACTTGAGCTTTATTTTTCCATGGTGACGCTATGAAAAATTTCATGCTATAATCGTAGCACATACTAAACAGAAAAAGAACGCTTTTATGGAAAACGGCTCTCAGCCAAACTTTATATTTTTTGGAACACCGGAATTTGCCTCGGACGTATTGGAAAAGCTACTCAACAGGGGTATAACCCCTAAAGCAGTTGTCTGTAATCCAGATAGGCCGGTCGGGCGTAAAAAACTGCTCACCCCCCCGGCGGTAAAACTGCTCATCTTGGAGCACCAGTTACAAGACCCGACTATCAACATCACAATCCTGCAACCGGAAGTACTCGGTGCAGAATTTATAGAACAATTAAAATCATTCAACCCGGACGTATTTGTGGTAGCGGCATTTGCAAAGCTGATCAAAAAAGACATTCTCGATATACCAAAGCACGGCACGATTGGCGTGCATCCATCACTCCTCCCAACTTACCGCGGAGCATCACCGATGCAGACAACGCTACTTGAAGGAACGGACATCACCGGAACGACATTGTTTCTCATCGACGAAAAGATGGACCACGGCCCGATCATCGCGCAGGAGACAGTACAGATTGGCACAATGAATTACACGATGCTCGCGAAAAAACTTTCCGAAATCAGTGGTGAACTTATTGCGGCGGTTCTTCCCAATTTTCTCTCGGGCACAATTACCCCACAAGAACAGGACCATACCAAGGCTACCTTTACGAAGAAGTTTACGACGGACGATGGGTTCATAGACATCCACGACATTGAGCGGGCACAGATAGAAGGTGGAGAAATAGCCAAAACTATCGAACGCAAAATCCGCGCCCTAAACCCCGAGCCGGGTACTTGGACCATAGCATCATCTCTGTGTAATATGCACTTTGGCAAAGAAAAGCGCATAAAGCTCCTCGAAGCCGATGTATCCATGGAAAACACCTTAATTATCAAGGAAATCCAGATTGAAGGCAAAAAGCCTTTAAAAATGCACACAAAACGCACCGCATGTGAGTGATATTGACAAAAAAATACAGTGTGTTATAGTAGATTCAATAACAAAAACAGCTCCCCAAGGGCCGTTTTTGTTTTTTACATTCGACGATCGTGACCACGTAGCGGATGCCATCCTCGGCGTGCCAAGTGAATCGAATGAGGTGCCGCCATAATACATGACGGCATTTATATACGGCACATTAAAAATATATATACAGCACAAGGAGGAACAAAGATTTGAGAGCACTAAACACCATCATTATTCTGGTACTGCTGACATTTTTTTGCTCCGCCGACACGGTAAGTCATGCTTCAATCCCACCCAGCGTTTTAAATCCTCGGCCAACCGGTAAGCCTATCCAAAAGGCATACAAGGCCAGCCCGCTCATTGCGATCACCACCTGCTACTATAAAACAGTCCGCGGGCAAAGTAGATATGCGACGGGCTCATATCGCGGAGATATTCGTCTCAACGGTACGGGAACAACCTACTCAGGGAAGAAGGTGCGGATCGGCCATCTCGCGGCCGACCTACGATACCACTCCATAGGAACACAGTTTCATATATTCATCGACGGAAAAGATCGTGGCATCTGGACCGTCGAGGACAAGGGAAGCGCAATCAAAGGCCCACGTCGCTTTGACCTATTCGTAGGTGAAGGCGATACAGGAAGGAAAATTGCTCAGTCTTGGGGACGAGGAAAAGGGCACATGGTAAAGATGTACCGTATCAACCGTGTCGGTAGGAATGTATAGGACAAACAGCATGTTCGTCCACACCCATTGGGGCAGCTTCGGCTGCCTCTTTTTTAACTAGGCGTTGCTAGCGAAACGCTCTCCATTCGTTTACTCGGAGAGCGGAAGAGCGTGCAACACGCCGGAGCGTCGGTGGCGGCATATCTTCCACGGCACCGACGAAGCGTCGCGTATATACAAATCTTCAATACAAAATCTACCTAATCCCGTTATACTAATAATATGGGTTATTTTCTGGAAAAGGATATGGCTGTCTTAGAAGCACGCATTCAAGAAACGATCGAGAAGTTGAGGAAAGTAGGTACCGAACTACGTACCGCCGTAACGCAATCGTCCGAAACATGGCACGATAATTTCGGGTTCGAAAACGCACAACAACAAGCTCGACTATTAGGGCAACGACTCCAAGATCTTGAGCATATTCGCAAAAATGCGACAATTATCCCCTTGCCTAAAAATGTCATAACTGTCGCAATCGGACACACCGTAACGGTGCGGGATCTGGAAACAAATAGTATACAAACATTTCAGATTGGGAGTCATATCACCTTCACTAAAAATACCATCTCATACGCATCGCCCCTGGGCGCGCTGTTCCTCGGAAAGGGCATTGGTCAGCAAATAAAAGGCATGATCGGCTCAAAAGAGCGTGAATTCAAGGTCATCGAAATATGGTAAGAAAAATCCCCCCGCGCGGGGGGGGATTTTTCTTACATACCAAGCATGCCCAAAACCTTATACATAACCATAGCAGGCCAAAAGATCGCCTTGCCGATACCAAAAATTCCCATCCAAAATGTCGTTGCGTGTTGAATGAAATAAACTGCTGCGCCAAGCACGGCGAATCCGTACACGCCATTGCACATTCCCTTTGTATTTCCTTTCTTATACATAGATGAATATTCCATATTATAAAAAACTAAATAAATGAGTTCCTATTAATCATATAGGGAATAGCCCAAATATTCCACAGCCCCCCATTGACTCCCCTGGCGTCATACCACTATACTAGATGCACGATCACTTCTTGATCATCTGCACCTTATCACGTCGTATAACGGTTGCTCACCGCTATGCGAGACAAAAGGAGGTTGCATTGAGCGCGATGTGTCACATCTCTTTAGTAAAGGAGGTACTTGTGAGACGTTTAATGGGTTTTCTCGTCGTTCTGTTCGCCCTACTCGCCATTAGGATCGGAGTGGATAGCACAACGATGAGAACGATCGACGACAAGCTCGTCGCCACCGCCCCAACGGCGGACGCACAGGCAAACATCGATATACAGCCACTCTCCCTGTCCGTCGCCATCGCAGCACGCAGCAGCCCCTTCCAATACACGATTCCTTCTTCGCCGGTAACCTTCACGATCTACACGTTCGTCGAAGACCGCCCTGCGATCGCAGCACGCAGCAGTCCTGCCGACAGCGGCAAAAGCATCATCATCTGACGCGCCGCGATGGTAGCACTCGACAACGAGCATTCGAGCCCGGAGATTTCTCTCCGGGCTTTTTTTATTTTGATCGATCAAATACAAGAATCAATCGCGGCTCCCCATCACCATAGTAATCATCCTTCCAAGATTCAATCATAAAGCCATACGAAAGATACATGCCAATAACCTTGCTGTTATGGGGATGTGTAACCACGTACATGCGCTTCGCATCGCCTACCAGAGAAAGCCTGAATTCAATGGCCTTACGCGCGATACCAAGCCCCTGAAAATCCGGATCGATCACTAACCCGCTCATATACACGATACCACCTTCTTGTATCTGGTACTCGGTACTCCCGATAACAACCCCATCCTTCTTAATCAAATACACCTCATTGGTTGCAAAGTCCTCCCGAGCCTCTTCTCTATCCGAAATACCCGAATACATCCGAAGATGAATAACCTTCTGCTCGATCGCAAGATATGCGTCAACATCATCGAGTGTTGCTTTATGGAATGTAATTTCAGACATGATATTATTTTTTAATTGCAATAAAGGCAAGTGTATTGGGAATTTCAGCAACAGCCCCATCCCGCTCGTTCCCGACATATTCATAGAGCAGGTCGAGCTCAAACAAATCAAGGAACGACGCCGAGAACAGATCACTCAGTGCATGCTGCGGAAATATTATCGAGACAGCTCCATTAAATAAAGTCGCCGTCACATTCCCCTCCTCGTCCCTAGGCAACAGTGCGTCGGCGAATGGATGGCTTATAACGACTATGAACGCGCCCCCTGACTTCAGTACACGTGCAACCTCTATCGCAGCGCGAGTAAGATTATGCGAATAATGCAACGCATGTCGGGAAACAACTACATCAAACATCTCGTTCTCGAAAGGTAGTTGCTCAAAGACCCCTTCGGAAAGTTTAATCTTACCATTAAGCAGCTCGCGCGCTTCCTGCAAAAAATTCTCCGATGGATCAACGCCATATAAATGCGTAAAACCCATACCTGCATATACCTTAAGATCCATGCCATTTCCGCAGCCAATATCCAATAAAGAAGAGGATCGATCGAATATATCCACTCGCTCCCTCAAAAACTGACGACCAAGGTCGTTCTGCTCATTCTCCAGACTTCCATCGACATATCCCCTTACCAACCCATCAACATCATATTGTTTTTCGATATTCATAGCAGTGCCAATAATTAAATAAGGATACCATAAAGACATCCTTATTTTAAATTTAAAGGTACCTACCCCTTTAAAGGCAATATTCCATTTTCCCCAATCCTTTTGTATGATTACATACATGAATAAAAAAATTGTCATACCGATTATTACTGCGCTAATAATCACCATTGCTCTACTATTCTCGTTCGAATATTTCAAAACAAACAAGAATACCAAACAACAGCCGACCACGCCACCGCAGGAGCAACTACCTGCAACTACACTACAACAAGAAGAAGCCCCCGCAACAACAAATAATCCCACAAAGCAAACATTGCAGCTCATGACAATACTTGGACCAAATACAATAAAGAAAGAAATGCTTAAGGAAGGCACAGGAGTCGAAGCAAAAAACGGCGACACCGTCGCAGTCCACTATACGGGAATTTTGGAAGATGGCACCAAGTTCGATTCGAGTCTTGATAGAGGAACCCCCTTCTCATTCAAGCTTGGGGCCGGCATGGTCATCAAAGGATGGGACATGGGCGTTACCGGCATGAAAGTCGGCGAACAGCGTAGACTAACCATCCCCTACACACTCGCGTACGGCGAAGCAGGATACGGCCCGATCCCACCAAAGGCGACCCTAATATTCGATGTGGAACTCATTAAAATCAACTAAATCCAAACCACCCGCACATGCGGGTGGTTTGGATTTAGTCGATGCAAATTAAATAGGTCAGATACCTTTAAAACCGTTGGTTCTATTACCGATTTCCTTTTGCTCGGTTATGTGTTTTACACAGCATCTGGCAATTTTTAGCAGAAGTCGCCCCACCTTTACTCCACGCTGTGACATGGTCGGCGTCCATTTCTTCCAACTTCCACATTTTACCCTTGTTGACGTCGTGCCCTAAAGCGCACAGTGGGCAATTCGATTCTTTTTTCTTTTCAGCTTTCGTAGCTTGTTCTTTGTATACTGATTTTTTGGTTGCGTCATCAAAAACTCTAACCTCAAGCAATTTTGTATCGGCAGAACCTCCTAAGATAAATTCAAAAATACCTTTGCGGTTTTTGATATATGGGTCACCATAGAGCCTCTGCACTTCTGCCGACACCCTGGAAGGATTATATGCCTTATTATGATATTCTTCATACAGTCGCCCCCACTCCAGTCCGCGCATTTCACTCTCTACGTCCGTAAATACAGCGGAAACCCAATCGATCACGCTATTAAAATAAGTTTTTAGTTCGGTAATATTTTTATCTTTGCGGTGGCGACTCATGTAATCACCGATATTGCCTTTACTTACCCAGTCCAATGCCCGTTCCAAAAACTCCTGCCGATTAGCACTACCCGATACATACGCACTCCATTTTTGAATATTGGAGTTTTGACTATTACTGAACTCTTCTTTACCAAGCGTTACAAATGGGCCCGAATATACGGCGTTGAGCAATTCCTGATTATTAAGCGGGACACCGGCGATATTGATTGTCTTAAACCACTCTTTTATCTCGCTCTCTTTGCCCTCGCACTCGTAGACTAGTAGCGTTGCGTTCATAATTTGGGTCTGTTTATCAGCTGCGATGCCACTAAAATATTGTTCCATGCCATTTTCATCTTTTACAGCAAACTTGTTAGTAACAAACCGACCAATACTGGTGATACGCTGTTGCCCGTCCAAAACTTCCAGCACATCGTCGCTGGTTTTGTTGAAATAAATCAATCCGAGCGGATAGCCTTTGAGAATTGACTCAATAACAGCAACATCTCTTTTACCATCGGCGTAGATATAATTACGCTGATATTCCGGCTGAATAGTGAGCTTGCCAGATAAGCCAAATAGCCCCTTGCCTTCGAGTTCATTGTAGACAAATCCTTCGCAGATATCTTTAACGGTAATGTCAGTTTTTAGGGTTGTTTTCATTATATTTTACTTTTCTTATGTCTAATAAATATTCGACTATAACGCCTTTCATTATTTATATATCCCCTATCTACCTTACCTTTCCACATCGGGTTAACTAATTCGGGCAATAGTCCTTCTTTAATGTTGTAGTCACTTCCTAAAATCGCAAACTGCTCAGGGGAATATTTATCGAGAAAACTGATCGGCACCCCCATCACTCCATCATAATCACTCGGGATAGCGTCGGTAAATGGAACCTCTATAGCGTTATAATTATCATACCGATCATACGAGTCTTTGCCTTTAATCTCTTTGTGTTTGCTGTACTTTAAATTATCTTCCATGGTCATAAGCGGCAACAATTGATGGCGTCGCCCATGGTCAAGATTTGTAAACCAACAAACATTTCTGAATTTCACTAAACCGGTTTCGGAATCATATACTCCTCCTGCATATTCTCTGGCAAAAGGCGTGGCAAAATAAGCGTTGCCGGCATGAAAACCATTACCTAACCAAATGTGATCCTCTTTGAGTAACGCGAACACTTCTTTATAGGTAATTGCATTCATATTACCAATGATCACGAACCGCTTATTAGCCTCCATAATCCACATTAAAAAATCACGAAAAAGCGAAAAAGGAGGATTCGTAATAACAATGTCGGCTTCATCGCGTAATGCTTTGATCTCATCGCTTTTAAAATCGCCGTCTCCGTCTAGATAATGCCATTCTAAGTCATTAACATCTATCTTTCCGTTGCCGGTTTTGTCGTGAGATAAGGTAAAAATCTTGCCGTTTCTGGCAGTTTTGTTTTCGTCGTATTGCGGATCGCTGGTTTCGAATCGAGTTGGCTGGTAGTCACTTTTAACGTTCTTACTATCTGTAGCATAGCTCGTGCTAATAAGTTTTTTGAGTCCAAATTTCTGGAAATTTTGCGCAAAAAACTTGGTAAAGTTGCTCCATTCTGGATCATCACAAGGCAACAGCACTGTTTTACCCCGAAAGACATCGGGGTTGTATTCAAAGTAGGCAGTGATTTCTTTCTCAATGTCATGATACTGCGTATAAAACTCGTCATTCTTTGCCCTTTTTGCGTTAGCAAGATTATTGTTTGCCATAATTGTTTCAAAAAACCAAAGATGTCTAACCTCTTTAATGCCGGGTTATTCTAATGGAAGAGGTATAAAAATATTTTCCTGTTTAAGAATGAGCACATTGTTTGAAGTTAATTTATTTAATTGTTCCATCATGTCAGCATTCCCAGCAGATTTTAAGTAGGACATTGTAATCATGCGTTCTTTTTTAGGTTCAGCTGCAGCGCTTACTGAATTAAAAAATCTTTCGAAATACATGTGATCTGTCTTACCCAAAGAATGCCCATAAAAATAGATGGATTTCGCACCTAAAAGATATTCGCTCACGTTCACAGCTGGGAAATAATCGTCTGAAGATTTTTTAATGAAAGCATGCCCAGTTCTATGCTCGGCCTTATCCTCAACACCAAGTATTATCCCAGCACCGTTCGATAATGTTCCGTGAACCTTGGTCACCTTACCCTTAGATAAGTCAGCATGCAATCCATGCTCCTGCAATATCAATTCGACTGTATCCGTATAATTAAAATTCAATATCATCGAGGCATTCATGCCCACGTCTCGAACAAATTCATAAGCGTGCGACCTCCGATTTATATTCCCATAATCAATATGATTTAGATAATTGCGTAGTGCTATCTTTAATACAGCAAGTTCACTCTTAAAATTTACAGAATCCTCCATCAATGAAAAAGGGACTAGCGCACTTTCAATATCTACCCAATTATCAAGATTTTCGCGTTTTTTTAAATAAATACACAGGCGATTACCCGTAACAAGTAGGTCTAAAAAATACCGACTCTTCATAAAGTCATGGTAGCTCGTCTTTAATCCCAGATTTAAATCAAAACCATTTCCAATAACAATAACTGTCGAACTAAGTATATCCATATCGATTTCAAGCATCACACTTGAAGACTTAAAGGGATTGAGAGTGCCTTTAATCCCACTTATTAATTCCCTTCTTATTTCACTTATAATACGCCCCAAAGAGGGGTTGGGCAAGGGAATCAGGTGCGCGAGTTAAGCCAAATAATACGCTAACTGTTTCTTTAAAAATCTTCTACCAGAACCACTTTTAAGGAATTTCTCCCTACCAAAAGCATCTTCCTTATTTATATATCCTTCACAATAAATAAGTTTCCAACCCACTTTCATCCCCGTAGTTGCGCCACCATGTCCGCGCTGATGTTCTTCGATACGTTTTTCAAGATTAGAAGTCGCACCTATATACCAACTTTTATCTACCTCATTTTCTAAAATATAAGTCCAGTACATTTTTATAAGTATACGCCACGTAAAACAAATTTGCGAAGAAATTTGTCACGTGGCCCTCGTAAAATATCACGGGGCAACCCATCGAATGGCTTGCCCCGTGATAACGCAAAATCAGCCCCAGAAGGGGCTGATTTTGCGTTATTTTACGGGGCTGCCAGACCTGGATTCGAACCAAGATTGACGGATTCAGAGTCCGCTGTCCTACCATTAGACGATCTGGCAATATGCTTCTAATATTGCCTGAAATTTATCAATTTTGCAAATTTTTTAGCCTCCTTCCGTTAGGTCAATCGGGCGTCTTTTTTATGCAATTTTGCATGGGATTATATGGCGTGTAAAACGGCTAGCGACCGTTATTCTGAAGAAGATCAACCCTGCGCGCAGGCAATACATTTGCTATACTTAACCATATGAACAAGCGCGTGATCATCGGACTAGTTCTGGCAATCATCATTGCATTATTATTTTGGTCTTCGGCATTGCTGCAAAATGAATTTTGGCGGATCGTCGACTTCTTTAATCTATTGGTCACAAAAAACGAGCTGCTTGCGATAGGGCTTTTCATTATCTCATCGGCTCTCGGAGCATTAATCAGCCCGTTGACCAATATCCCACTTGTCCCTTTTGCTGTAGCGATCTGGGGACCACTCCTTACCACACTCCTTCTTCTGACCGGATGGCTAGTCGGTGGCATCATTGCCTATCTTATCGGAAGGATAGTAGGAGAACGAATAGTCCCCTTTCTTGTCTACCGAAAGAAATTTGAGGTATGGAGTAAACAGATTAACGAACGGGCGACATTCACAACAGCCTTTCTCTTACGACTGGTACTTCCGGCTGAATTGGGCTACGCATTCGGTGTCGTGCATTACCCGCTCGGAGCCTATTGTATCGTGACAGTACTCTCAGAAATCCCCTATGCAATCGTAAGCGCATATGCCAGCGAGGCAGTGTTACTCGGCAATATACTCCAATTTCTTGGTTTTTCCGGAATAGTGCTTATGGTCGTGATCGTTGCGCTTGGCATAAACCATCACCAACAAAAGAAAGTAGTACGATGATCCATTGACCATGCGTGATCCCCAAATACTTGAGAGATCGTATCGCGGATAATGAAGTCAGGCACTCCGTCGCCGCGTATCTCTAATTGCCTAACGCGAAGAAATATATGGTATACTATATAGATAATGACTAAGCGGACCATCTTATCTGCACTTAGTATAATCGCCGTTATTGCAACGGGATCGTATTTTTTATTTCGTAACACCAATAAACCGCAAACCGAGGAGACGGTTGCCAATACGACCGGCGTAACCCGAGACACGATCCGAATAGGCACAGTAAAGGCATTGACCGGGCCAACCGCATTTCTCGGTACAGAATATGCGATCGGTGAGCAAACCTATATCAATGCCCTCAACGATGCGGGTGGTATTTACGGCCGTAAGATACGGCTTATTTCGTATGATGACCAATATGACCCCCCCAAAACGGCCTACTATACACAAAAACTCATTGTTGATGATGGTGTATTTGCACTGCTTAATTATGTCGGTACACCGACCGGAAAAGTGGCGCTCCCAATGATCAACGAAGCGCAGATACCGCTCGTAGGATTGTTTAGCGGTGCCAAGATATTTCGAGAACCACTACAACCGTACATATTTAACACCCGGGTGTCTTACCATGAAGAAGGCGCTGCTGTCGTAAATCACCTCGTAAAAACAAGCGGGCTAACGAAGATTGCTGTGCTCTACCAGTATGACGACTTCGGGTTTGACGTCTTGCAAGGAATAGACAATGCGCTAAAACAAGCAAAACTCAGCCCAGTCGCAACCGCTTCTTATGAACGAAATACGATCAATATCGAACGCGCACTGGATGTGATTAGCGCCGCAAAACCAGAAGCGGTCATTCTTGCATCGGTCTATGGCCCAAGCACACAGTTCATAAAACAGGCGCACGAAAGAGGGTTTACTCCAATATTCGCAACGATGTCATTTGTCGGTCCGGAAGCGTTCGCGCAAGAACTGGGAATCGATAGTGAAGACATTATCATATCTCAAACAATGCCATTGCCTAATATGCAACCCGAATCAAATTGTCCGGATGGATACGAATATTTACTTGCAAAATACTTTCCCGAAAAAAACCCTACATTCGGAACACTTGAAGGATTTATCAATGCAAAAATACTGGCAGAAGGTATCAAACGTGCCGGTCCGTCGCTTACAAGAACATCACTCATCAGCGCCCTGGAATCCCTTACTGATTACCCTATCGCAAAAGAATTACACGCATCCTTTTCGATGACCGATCATCAAGCATTGCGCAATGCCTACTTAACGCGCATCATTGGAGGGAAATTTGTACCCCTTGATGGAAAAAAGCAATCGCAGGATTGCATTCGCCTATAAATCATGTATTCGATCAAAGCACAAATATTCCTATTTCTCATTCTCCCATTTATGATTATCGGGAGTATTTCGTTTGTATTTGCTTCAATCTATGTGAAAGATGGGTTTGAAAAAAATCTTCAAACAAGTGCGTTTATCGACGCGGAACGCATTAGTGATTCCATAAAAGAGGCGACACTCTCAAAAGATATTCCTCTTCTGACTCGTATACTACTTGATGAACGGTATTCTAAGACACCCTCTGTATCACTAGCCGTATTCGAACCCGCAGGGAATGTACTCGCATATACATCCCTAAAAGCAAAACCATCCCCCATAGGGCCTACTTCCTCAAAAGTAGCCGGCGGGACCGACAGTCACAAAGAAGGAGGTCATATTTTCACACTGGATCAGCCCATCACCTCAGGACCATATCTCATCGGGATGATGCGCGTAACATACGATTTCACAGAGACTATGGCTCAATTCGACCGGGCTTTCTATATTCTCTTCGCGATCAGTATGGGTGGGTTACTGACGCTTTCAGCGCTCATGCTCCGCCTCTCACGCACGATAATCGACCCAATTGCAGAACTATCACGAATCGCGGCAAATTTCACACACGGAAACATGGAAGTGCATATGCCGGTTAGTGGTAGCAAAGAAACAGTATTACTCGCGGACTCATTTAACACAATGGTTCAATCGATTAAACAATCACAGCAAGATCTAATCGGCCAAAAAAACGACCTTGAGCAAAAGGTATCGGAACTTGAAGCATGGCAAAGGGCAACTATTGATCGCGAACTCAAGATGATCCAAATAAAAGAAGAGTTGCGAGTACACAAGGCGGAGCACCGAGACAGAGTGGTTTAACATAAACCCCCTTCGTATACGGAGGGGGTTTATGTTAACCAATATCGATTGTCACAAATAACGTTTAACCTTATCTGCTACTTCATTGATACGCGCGTTCGCTTTGACGATATAATCCGTCGCACCAAGATCCTTCCCCCGCTGAATATCCTCGGTCTGTCCAAGATTGCTTAAAATAATTACGGGAACGTTCTTCCATATATTATTCTTCCTGATCGCCATAAGCACATCAAATCCGCTCACCCCAGGAAGCATCAGATCGAGGAGCACAACATCCACAGGCTCTTTATCGAGATAGTGAAGCGCATCAGTGCCGGTTGTCGCTATGAATACATCGAAATTATCGTTTTCAAAACGGATCTGGTACGCCTTTACAATGAACGAATCATCCTCTACGATCAATATTTTCTTTTTGCCGATGGCAGTATCTATATTCATGATATTACTACACTAGTATAGCACGGGCGGTACGTATTCGCATCCACGCAACGCTCAATTACAGTCACTTTGTTTTAAGTAACCGCAATACCGACTTCTCCGGCGCGAGCTTGCATGCCACCGATCGGGATCGTAAAAAAGAACGTAGTACCCTTCCCTTCTTCAGATTCAAACCACACACGCCCGCCCCATCCCTCCACAAGCGACTTTACCAAGGAAAGGCCAAGTCCCGACCCTTCCGGCACAGATCGTAATGCATTCTCTGCGCGATAGAATTTCTCAAAGATGCGACTGGTGGCATTCTTACCGATACCAATCCCTTGATCGGCGATCGAATACGTAATGAAGTCACTACCCTGTTCTCCTTGACCCGCTTCAATCGAAATGATAATCGTGCTATTTTCGTTCGCATACCGATTCGCATTGGACAACAGGTTTTGGATGACCTGCCCCATGACGTCGACATCAATCTGAATAACCGGCAGCGGATCGGGAACAGTCTGGACTATTATTACCTGTTTACGCATCTGGAATGCATTCCCAAACGATGCAATGATCGAAGCGGTAAGCTGTTTCAGATCCGTAGGGACCGGAAGCACCTTCAATCGGCCTGATTCGACGCGAGCGATCTGCAGCAAAAGATTAATGATGCCCACCATCTTTTCACTCGCCTGGTACGCAAGGTCGGCGAATTCGCGCTGTTTTACGGTCAACGGATCGGCGTAGCTCCCTTCCATGAGCATCTCGAGGAACCACTTGATCGACGTAAGCGGCGTGCGGAGCTGATGTGATGTTATGGAAATAAAACTTGTCCGTGCCTCATCAAGATTTTTCTCCTTTTCCAGGTTGCGAAACACAACGACCTCATTTCGTATTCCACCAACCGTAAGTGGAGCAGCGATGAAACCAACGGGGAATTTACGCCCTTTGGATGTCTGCCAATAGAAATCATCCCGCAGATCAGCCGCAATGATCTTGCCCTCAGTAAACACTTTTACCATAGGCCGTCCTTCAACCGGAACTTCCTCTTTCCCCTTATAGAGCGTAATGATATCGCTCATACTCTTTCCGATAATTTCATCAGCCTGCATATCAAGTATCCGCTCGGCAATTGGATTGCTCAGTACGATGCGATATCGATCATCGAGCACAAAGAGTCCCTCACCCATCGCCGCAAGAATCCCGCGCAAATGGTTACGCTCATCTGCAATCTGCGCTTCCAAACTGCGTGCATCTTCCAAAATATTCAATACCGCGCGTTGCGTATCACGTAGCTCCGCATTCTTTTGCTCGATACTAACCAACTTGGCAGAAAGTTCGCTCGTTTTTTCCGCCACCGTTCGTTCAAGTCCGGCATACGAATTTTTAAGACGATCCGCCATTACATTAAACTGTTCGCCCATTTTACCTAATTCATCACCGGTTTTGATCTCGACGCGATAATCAAACGCACCCGCACTGATGCGCTCTGCGGCAAATTTTAATCGTGATAATGGTGCCAAAAACTGACGAACGAGTACGTACACAAATATTGAAGTGGCGAGCATGGAAAGGAGCACAGCAATAATAAGACCGAATAGAATAATGCGCACCGGCGCAATAAGTGACACCACACTCTCTTGAACAACAAGAAACAAATCCGTCTGCGGGATCGCAACAACAGCGACCACCTCATTCTCATGGGTAACAGGGTTGGAAAAATCAAATAAGTCAGGCGTTCCTGTATGTGTTCGTATGGCCTGAAAGATGCGGTTATATCCAAGCGAGGTCAAGGGAAGATTAGCAAACTGCCTGTTTCCTGTGATTCTATCCCGATCTTCATCAGACAATACCCCGATAGAGTGGTAGAGTTGATCCGCCCGACTTGCGTACAAAACGATACCGTCGGTATCGGTAATCATAATTGACCCGTTTTCTATTAAAAAACTTCCGGAAATCAATTCATTTCCAATATCCCGGGAAACCTTCCCTACAACGACACCGATAATACCCCCATCACTGGAAATGACTGGGGATGAAAAATAGTACCCCGCCTTTCCGGACGTTACGCCAATCAAAAATTCTGCCGTTGACTCACCACGCATCGCGTTCGTAAAATAACTGCGAAAACTATAATCATTCCCGACAAAGGTAGAATCGAGCGATGCAGTAGCGATGCCTGATCGATCAAGTACGTATAATGGATCATACAGCCGCTCCCCGTTGTAATGACTTAACATATCAACAATACGCGCACGATCTGAAGATTCGGCATCGCCTTCCAAATACCGTATTAATTCTTTCTCGCTTGCAATATGCTTTACGATGCGCTTCGCCTGCTCAAGTGAAGCCCCTATATCACTCGCCTGCTCAAGAACCTCCGTCCGAATATCAGCTTGTCGCAATGCGTAATAATTTGATCGCGCATAAAAAAACACGATCGCAATTGCAACGGATCCGAATAAAAGAATAGATCCGACGGTAAATGCGGTTATTTTATTTCGAAGCGATATCTGTTTGTGCATGAAGATGTCCCGATTGTCCAGCGCGCAATAATTCTACTTCTTTTTTTAATTCAATCATCTTAAGCTCACGGCCGACCATTAGGTCTTTAAACCGCTGCAGTTCCTGGTTTATCGTTAAAAGCTGAGCTTCTGTCTTCTTGCGGTCGGTAATGTCCATGCCGAACGAAATTGTCCCGACCGTCTGCCCTCCTTGATTCAATTCGCTATTTGTCCATGCAATCATCAACTCGCGACCATCTTTCGTCAAAATAGGGTTTTCAAATTGTTGCAACACGATGCCCCGCTTCTGATAATCCTCAAAGACATGCCAAACATCGGGATAGCGCTCACGCGGCGCCAGCACCTCAAACCAATTCTTCCCTTGCAGGTCTGCCTTAGTATAACCGGTTATCGCTTCAGCCCGCTTGTTGAACACCTCGATGGCTCCTGTGTTATCAAGTACCACGACCATCGCATTCGCACTGTCGATGATGTGCTCGGCAAATTCCTTCGCTTCAAAAAGCGACTGCTCAACCTGATGGCGCGCCGTGACATCGTGTTGAAATCCGGCAAATCCCGTAATAAGCCCTTGGTCATCCTTCAGTGGCATAACAATCAGCTCGGCGAAATATTCCGAGCCGTCTTTACGCCGATTAGTGACATCCAGCCGAGCACTGGAGCCGGCTTTAATCGTCTGCCAAAACACTCGGTAGAATGAAGAATTTTGTCTTCCTGATTTAATAACACGCGGAGTAACCTTACCAACAACTTCTTCCGATGCCCATCCGTTAAGTGCCTGCCAGCTCTTATTAACATACGTAATAAGCCCCTCGGAATCCGTAATGACAATGGCGTCGAAACTCGTTTCAACGACGGATGAGAGTTCACGGGATTGTTTTAAGGCATTCCGCAATTCCGCCTCCAATCGACGATGCTCGCTAATGTCACGCACGACGATTGCATCAGCAGCAACTCCCTCAAACAGTATTCGATATGCGGTCACCTCAACCGGAAGCCGCAAACCATCCTTGCGAATCATTTCGATGTCATATCGCTTGGGCGGCTCCGCTCCTGCAATACGAGCCTGATAACGCTCCTCGCCAAGTGCCTTGAATTCCGTTGCCCAAAAATCTAAAAATGGCCTTCCGATAAATGCATCAATATCGTATGCGAGTAGCTTCCCCATAGCCTGATTGACATACGCGATGGAAGCATCCGCGCGAACGACAAATACGCCGTTTTCTCCGTTTTCGACGAACGCGCCAAATAGTTGTTCCGCAAACATATTTCGTAGTTCAGGAGTCAGTTGGTCCATAATAAAATTATCGCGGCATTGTACTACTCTATGCCTAATGCTATACATAAGTATAGCAAATATAGACAGAACAGAACATACGCACGCATGCCGGCATCGATTATGTAGCTCGTATATGTTCAATAACAAATAGAAAACGCGTAGACAATATATCTACGCGTTTTTATAATAGTTATTCCGGCATAACATATAACGAGCATGTCTTATTATGAAATGCCGCCCGATCGGTTTCGCTACTAATTTCACCGAACGAGAAGAATCCGATCATTGGCACTTCCATGCCGACATGCTTGGCAATATTGCGCAATTCCTTCTCGGTCTCGACGCCAAGCACCAGCAAACGCGAGACACAATCCGCAATAAAAACCAACGCCGACTCATGACGAATCTCCCCTCTCGCAAGTATAGCGGCATCCGCACCCGCCTGTAGCAATGCATCCCTTCCGCCAACCATAAACTGTATTATTGCCCCTTGCGGGACTTCTGCAACGAAGGATATGGATTTATCCTCTTTGGATGCGGCTAGTGCATCACGAATAACATATTCGTTACCCGCCACAGACAGCAACCCAAACGGGTGCGTCATTACAACATCATAAAATCGGTCAAAATTGAACGATTCGATATCCTACGCAATGTGTTCCATATAAACGTTTAAAACGGGAAGGCCATTCAGCTCATAAACCGTTTTCCTAATCGCCTTAGTAACAACCATCGGGTCACTGGTCGGGCTCCAACCATGCCGAGATACCACAGACTAAGGACTATCAGCCACAAGCAGCAGGCCTACTGCCGCATCCGTATAAACGGTGTCATTCAAAAACTGCGATGACTTTTTGAATTTCAAATTATCTGACGAACCTCCACCAACCATGCTAACCGACGCGCCAAACACCTCATGAACACCCATAACGACATCGCTTACAATTGCCTTGGTGAGCGACGCGTCAGACAACATAACCATCATCTGACGATCGGCCTCGGCTGCAGAAATGCCCGCGCCTCCCGTGCCCCGGCACTCAGATGCTCCGCGACTGCGGCACTCACGCGCATGGTATCAGAATAAATCGCGGCGACTGCGACGCGCGATCGACTATACGACCCGTTTGCGATCACCCCAGCCGAGGTACAGCCGATCAATACCGATACGGACCTAATACTATGGTATTATCGCGAGGATGTAATACTCGGCACATTTTCTGCGCCACACGCCTTTACGGTTACGATTCCATTACTATCCGCAACAATGGAGTAAAGCGTTGCGGTGGTTGTTCCGGACTTTGGATCAAATGGGATTGTTTTTAGATATGCAGCGAGCGGAGTCGAAAGATCCAAACAGTTTGTTGCCGTATTACACGTTGCAGTCGTGACCGCGCATCCTGAAGCGGCCGTGCCGAGTTGCATTTCAGTAGTGATGCTGACGCCCGCGGGAAGCGCACCCTTATTATCGACGATATACTGGTGGGTAGCCGTCAATATCGCATCGACATCTGCCGTTCTTCGTGCATCCCGAGCATCTGCCAAACGCTTTGCTGGGTTCAACGAAACAAACACCGTAACCGCCAATGCAACGATGACCACAATGACAAGCAATAATTCGATCAATGTAAATCCTGCTTGTGCTATTTTTTCTTTTATGTACATGAGGATATATATTTATTAATTAATAATACCATATCAACCGCATCAGCCGAAGACTGATCTGACTTCCGTATACTATAGTATACCGTGTTACTACCGCTTGTTCAATTTATTTTTATGTAACTCTCTACAGGGATGTTGGCGTAACGGATGTGGCAATACCCGATGGTATGATTGTTGTCGTCTCAGATACTCCAGTCGATACTGCCGGAGGATGAATTTCTTTGATCCGCTCCTCCTGTAGTCGCTGATACCAGATCATCGCATTTGCTAAAATAATCAAAAATGAGCTTGCGAAAATAAGTATGGTAAATAGCTTCCCTTGTGGATAGGAACCACTCCGCACATCGGTAATACGCTCATAATGAGACATAACGCCGGTTTCCAGAGAAGGTTCGGCGATGCCGACAATGTGCTGCTGCAATTTCGGATCCCCGGATATACGCATAGCCGCCGGCATAATATTCAGACTCGCAGTATCCTTATCATTCTTGCCGTCTTTCTTCTTCGCCATTTCCATAAACGGATCGAGATCTCCCCGTTCCACAATATAACTTGAGAGCGCCTTGGTCATCTCATCCGACAGGGGGAATGATCCGGCGAGGAAGACATGTTTGGGAACTATATCAAATTTCTTTTTAACAAATCCTATCAGTTGTGCGATGACATGCGGATCGGGAGTTGTGTCGAAACTCACATTCGAGAGAACCAAACCCCGATACGTCACAAATGCAATAACTCGCTCTTCCTGGTAGAGCACCAATCGTGGCTCCGGCTTTTCTTCGAATGCTCGGGCAAGAGAGCATAACATCGGTTCCATGGCATCGATCGAAATTCCCGACATTCGAACAGCATCAGAAAACAGGGAATAGAAATCATTTTCGACTACGACACACTGGACAACCTTTTCATTCTGGTCGACATGCTTTAAAAATTCCTTAAAATCCCACCCTGTCATAGGGGTGATCTCCTGAGGAACTTCCTCGGCGGCCTTGATACGTACAAATTCCCGCTCATCCTTCGTACCGGTAGGGATAGCAACCGCAAATACAAACGCAAACACATCACCCAAGATGACATCGAATGACCCATTGAAGCTCTTCTTAATATCCAAGAGCGTTTCTCGTAACATGCTCTTGTTCAATGGTATTCGTTTTTTAATCGTCACCGTTCTCTTAGCTCCAGCATCAACGGCCGCAACAACAATGGCATTCGGTGAAATAGAGATGATGTGTTTTTGAGTAAAAAACATAGATAGATAGATACGATTAGTATAGCAAACTATGGCAAACAAAACAGCGGATACAGCAAGCAGTGTGCGCAACTCTTATAACTCTTTCCATTGTATAATGCTAATCACATTCGGATATCGATCGACTACGACTTGGATAGTCCTTACATAATCGGTTGCCGTCGCGGAAACGGTAATGGTCCACCGTGGACTTGCCTTAGCGATCACAACCGTACAAGTGCCCTCGGGCCGCGTAATGGTCCCGCCGGCATAGATCGGGCTCACCCACGTCTTCAACAAAGCATCCTCGACACACCCCTCGACAAAGGTCAATGCACGTTCGCCATTGGTCATCGATAGTGCCGACTTAATTTCACCAATGCCGATCAATGACGCCGAAGTTGCGATAAAAAGACCCGCACCCGCGATCATAAGTACTGCCAACATCGCTACATATCCTCCATTTTTTTTATAACCATTCATACGGATATTATTTACTTCTTAATTCAACGGACGTAGCGATGGTCGTACTCGCGTTATATTCCTGTCGGGTAGAGGTTGCGGCAGCTTTCATTGTAAGTGTAAGGCCAATATTGGTGGCGGTACTCGTAGAATGATTCAAAAAGATTAGCTGTTCCGCGTATGAATCGATGGAATTTAATGCAACCGGCGCACGAAGACCCTGTTGTATCCGAATGGTTCCGGTCGCAACCGTAATCACCGTAGGGTCGGTCGAAGACGAAGAGCCGACCAAATACAAGGCCGCGCCAGCCGTTGTCGCAAGGTTGGCGTTAAAAGTAGAGCTCGCGGTATAGAGACCGCTTGCGTTCCTGATCTCGTACATAATCCGCTCACTCGCATATCGTGCGGAGTGATACACTTCCTGCGCGACACCACTCTTGGTTCCGGTGTTGATAATCTGGAGTGCTATCGGCAAAATCGAACCCATTATGATTGCTAATAACGTAACGTATAGCAATATTTCAATAAGAGTAAATCCTTTGCGCATAATTACGGTGAGTCCCAAGTAAAATCATACCAAAGATCAATTGGCGCAGACCCATTCAGCCCGTGCTGTACAAATGCCTTCCCCGGGGGGCTTGTCGAAAGTGCGTCATCTGACCCATCCCATACGATGCTATACAGATCAAGATTCCCATCGGTGATCAATAGCATTATATCATCATTCTGCGAAGCAGCGGCGACACGCACAGATTTGATCGATCCCAACGTATACGGCGCGGCAGCAATAGGCGTAGCACCGACATCCCAGGTATTAATGGATGGAGCATATTTCTTCAACTTCGCAACGGTAGTATTGTCCGAATAAACGCCTATTCCGATGGAACCTGACCGCTCAAACCCAAGATGATAGCTACGCTCAATACCCGCGTCGGTAGCTGCCGCAATAGTATTATTTGCCGGCGTGACGATCATTGGAGTATTGCCGACAAACGTCGCAGCATAACATATTAGGGCAGGTGTCGACGCCGAATTCTTATTACACAGATGAAATTCATTCGCGCCAGCACGCGCAACTACAGAAACTGCACCAACGGTATCCGACTGGGATGCCGTAGCAATAGTTGCCCCCCACGCCCCACTCCCCGTTCCATTAGCAACCCAGACCCGAGTGGAGAGCGCTTTTGCATTTACCCCGAACGCGTAAACAAGCATCCCGGTTGTATCCACATTAAGACTCCATGCAAAATCAACAAACCGCTTTGTACTCACCGGAGCAACAGCTGCATGGGTTGTAACAGCGGACCATGCAGTCCCGTTATAATACTGTGTTATTGTGTCCAACCCTTGCGTAAAAAATACTGCCATGACCTCGTTCGTCCCCGGTCGCGCTTTGGCAACAATATAATTCGGAATCTGGACCGGCGCTCCTAAGCTCGTCATCGACGATTGCGCCATCCATGCCGATCCATTCCATGTTCTGACCTTTGGAATCCTGGAATTATCCGAATACACGGCCATAAATGCACCATTTTCCAAATAGGTCCCGTCGAAATTCTGCACATCCAAATAAGTCGACCCACTCCAACTTGCCAACAGCTGCACATTACCCCATGTCGTCGTAGTGGCATTATATACCTGCCCATATATATATTGGGTAGTGCCGTTATAATGCCGCGACAGCAAAACCTTTCCTCCTGTCTCAGCGGACGAATAAACCTTAACAGCTCGCGCAGCCCGATTAGTCGTTGCCGTCGATACATCAGCGACGGTGCCGGCCGCACCCCAGGCGGTTCCATCAAATATCCGATATGCAATCGTATCGGCAACCGTTCCACCATCGCCATAGATCAGCATACCACCAGATGATACAATCGGAGCCCGCCAATTAGTAAGATACGCGATTAACACGATCGAATTAGAACGGGATAACGACACATTCCATCGCACAGTGGAAATCACCTTCTTTGTATTAGGATCAAACACGCCCCCACTCAAGACGATGTTGCCATCAGTATCGCGATAGACATCGGCAATCGTTATCACGCGGGTATATTTATCAAATAAGGTATCGGTACCGCCGAGTGTCCAGACACCACTACTGGCGTCGACCCCAATACCGGTAGTGGTCGCAAGTGCCGCATACGATGAACGATTCCGAATATTACGCACCGCTTCGATACCTTCGGCGGCATATTGATTGGCAATCGTCTGTTCATTACTTAGCCGATTACTCCCCAAGCCTTGTAGTAATAATGTAACAACAGCTGTTGCGATGAGTACAAAAAGTGCCGATGCGAGAATCGCCTCTAGAACGGATAAACCTCTTTGAAAATAATGCGTGCGGTTCATAGTTAGTATTGATCTACGATACCCTGCTCGTTAACCACTACGGTCCGCGTTCGCCCCGCACCGGTTATGACGACCGTCGATGTAGCACTCGGGTATCCGGTTATGCGCGAAAAAACAGTCTCATTAAATCCGGTCACCACAAGCGTCACAGGGATAGCATGTGATTCATCGAACGTGGTGGCGCGAGACGCATAGGAAGACCCCTTGAATATAATAATGGCATCGTCCGTAAGCGCGACACCCCAATCACTCCCCTGTCTGCCGGACATACTATATACCTGAGCCTGACGCAAGCTAAATGCAAGATCTTTCGTAACTATATTGGCGGCATTGCGAAGATAAAATCCGGAATAGAATGCGGTCGAAAGAAGCCCGATATAAAATACGAGCGCGATTGCAAGAACCATTTCAATCAGGGTAAACCCCGTAACGACATTGCCCGTGCGACATAATCGTACACCCGTTACGAATACTCTCCTCTTGCTACGCAGTGAGAACGTGGGTCTTTTTTTATGATTCATAGTGCTATGCCGATGATCGATATTGTAATTTACTCACTGTGTACGATCATTATTGAATACTTCCCGTCAATTGATAAATCGGTGCAATAATAGACAAGGCGATAAATCCAACAATAGTGGTAATGATAAATAATAGGAGCGGCTCAAGTATGATCGAAATTAGCTTGGTCGCCTCATCAACCTCTCCTTCAAAGTGATCCCCTAGATAGACCAGTAATTCATCAACGGTACCGCTCTTTTCCCCGGCCGCCAAAACCTTACCTACGATCGGAGGAATATCCTTATGTTCTTTCGTGGAAAATTGTCTCGACAACGTACCGCCACCATTTACTGCATTAATAATGCCATCCAGATGGGTCTGATACACAAGATTACTCGTATTGTCTCGCTGCACTCGCAATGCGGTAATAATGGGGATGCCACCTCCAATCATCGCGCCGAGACCTCGACACATCAACGCGAGCTGCGTATTTTTTATGATCGGACCCGCAATCGGAAGCCGCAGAAGAAGCATATGCCAAACCATTCGCACCGGATGAAGCCGCAGTAAGATCCGAACCCCTCCTATGGCCGCAAGCAACACACCGAAGATCAGTAATCCATAATCGCGCATCGCCACCGAAATAGCGATCAATATTCTGGTATTAAGCGGTAGCACAACATCGAGCCCGCTAAACAAATCGACCAGCTTCGGCAACGCGAATACGCTCACTCCGATTCCGACGACAATAGCTAGTGAAAGCACAATGGCGGGATACATCGCCGCACCCTTTATCTTCGTTCGAAACTCATGATTCTTCGCCAATTGCTTTGCAAGATAATCGAGATTTTGCGAAAGATTACCTGACCGCTCTCCAATCTCAATTAAATTCGTATAAAATGCACCAAAAAATTTTGGATGTCGGACAAGTGCCTTTGAAAGCGGTTGTCCATTCTCGAGATCGGCGAGGATGCCTTCGAGTATCTTCTTGAACTTCGGTGATGCCGTCTGCGCGATCAACGTCTCGACGGATTCAGAAAGCGAAATACCGCTGCGCGACATGACTGACAAATGTTTTGCAAACAAGATCGTGTCAAGTTCGCTTATGGTTGAAAAAAAGTCGATAGACATACAGGTAATTATTCTTCCGTGGCCCGCATCAATTCATCAAGCGTGGTAACGCCGGCAGCAACCTTTACCAACGCATCTTCCATCATGGTTATCATGCCCGATTTGATTGCTATTTTTTTAAGCGTCTCCGCGTCCTTCTTGGAGATGATTGCCTCCCGAAGTTCGTCATTTATGACCAATATTTCATAAATACCGACGCGACCTTCATAACCGATACCATAATCAAGATTACACCCCTTCCCTCTATAGGTGAATGCCGTCTTCTTATCGCCGAATGCCTTGGTATACGCATCGGCTCCGACAAGTCGTATGATTGCGTCCGCGGGTATTTCTTCGCTCACCTGGCAAGGAGCGTGGATCTTACGAACCAACCGCTGAGCAATAATAACATTGATTGTTGACGCAAGCAGGTAAGGCTCGACGCCCATATCCAAAAGACGCGGAATAGCAGAAGCGGCATCGTTTGCATGCACCGTCGAAAGAACCAGATGACCCGTCATGGCGGCGCCGACCGCAATATCTGCAGTTTCTTCATCGCGTATCTCCCCCACAAGAATAATATTTGGGTCCTGTCGCAAGATGCTGCGCAGACCGGACGCAAAGGTCAAATTAGCCTTCGGATTGACCTGGATCTGATTCACGCCCTCCATTTCATATTCTACAGGGTCTTCAATGGTCGAAATATTTACACCCCGCTGATTGAGGATTTTCAAGATTGCGTACATAGTAGTGGTCTTCCCGGAACCAGTAGGTCCAGTTGAAAGGATCATGCCATATGGCTTGGCATACGCAACCTTCGTTTTCTCTAAATTTTCCGCAGAAAATCCAAGACTTTCAAGCGAAAACTGCCTGGACCGTTCCGACAACAGTCGCATGACTATTTTTTCACCACCAGTCACCGGAACGACAGAAACCCTGACATCCAATTTTTCCCGAGACGTACTGAACTGAAATTTGCCATCTTGGGCTGCCTGCTGCTCATCGATACGGAGCTTGGAAAGTATCTTGATGCGTGAAGCGATCTGGGGATGCATTTCCAAGGGTATAGTGATCACGTCATGTAAAACACCGTCGATGCGAAATCGAACAACCGAACCTTTTATTTGAGGCTCAAGGTGAATATCCGAAGCCTTATTTTGATACGCGTAAGAAACGATCGTATCAACGATCTTGATGATCGGCAGATCTGTACCAGGTGCGGACCCGCTCCCTTGCATTTTTCCGACGTTCTCCTTGATAATCTCGTCAAAGATCGCTCTTATATCCTTCGCATAGAGTGCGATCGCATTTTCAATATCACGCTGCGTCGCAAAATAGATAACAACTGGTAGCCCGGCCTTCTTTTTGATAAATTCTATAATTTCAATAGCGTCAGGGTCCGCCATTGCCACATGCAATCCATCGGCATTTTTATTAAAAACGATAACAGCCTGCTTTCTGGCAACCGCTTCGGGCACAATATCCAAGACATCCTTTGGAATGGCGACTTCAGAAAGTTGCACAAATGGAATAGTGAGAAACTCGGCAACAAGACCACCGAGATGTCGGTCGGACATGAGGTCCATCTTCACGATGGATTCGTATAACGGGATCTTTTCCCGCGCGGCAAGTTCGCCGGCATTGGCCAACGCTTCCTCCGAAACGAAACCTTTTATGACCTGTTTTAATTGCTCATCCGGTATCATTATCGTATTAAGATCTACGACTTAATTATAACGGTGGAATAATCCTTTTACAATAAATAGACTTCCTGCTGGTTAACGCCTGAGATATTGCAGTAAAAGCAAAAACAGCCCTAAGGGCTGTTTTGTTTTACATTTCGAGATATTTGCGGATCGTGTCACGCAACACGCCAATATCACCTCCTTTTTGAAGGACCGGGGTATTGCCGATGACTGCGGCATGCTCGGGCTCCATTTCCATTTCAAGCTTTTTGATATCGCCAAACGCAGTGAGAAAGATAACCTTGATGTCTTTTGTTTCCGGATCTTGGCGAAGTTTTTGGAGCGTTTCAGCACCATCCATATCCGGCATTTTGAAATCAAGAAGGATCAGATTGGGCTTATGCTTCTTTGCCATATCGATACCCTCATGCCCGCTCGTTGCAACGATCGACTCGATATTATCCCGTGAAAGCACAGTGGTGATAACCTCGATAATCTCGGGGACATCATCAACAACAAGAACTACTTTTTTCGTATCCATAAAAGTGGTGTGTGATTACTAATTATGTTCATAATACCACATTATTCCCCCGTCGCCCATTTTTTGAGCGCCTCGTAATCGGTTCCTCCGCAGATATGCTTGCCGGTATCTGTATTGAAGAAAAAAGGAACCCCTCCGCACAAACCCTTGTCGTATTCCTGCATTTTTTTAACATTCTCAGGATTATGCCAAGTCTCATATGACTGGATCTCGACCTTTTCCTCGTTCTTGAGCCGCTCAACGAGCGGCTTCATTTTAATACAGAAAGAACATTCTTCCCCGTAAAATTCAAATAACATATCGTATATGTATTAGATGTATACCGTATTCAGTATACTCCGCTCAGCACAAAATGAAAAACATATCGGCTGCAAGTCGATATGTTTCGAGAACAGCTGACTGAAATCGGCAATCAATTACGTGGGGTTTGACTCCTGGCGATGGACAATAAAAAACACCGCTGCTTTTTCAACGGTGGTTTTTATAATACCAAGTAGTGGCTTACCCGTTACATGGAATCGGACTGATCGGCGTGCTCGATATGCGCCCCATGCCTTGTGCGATGCTTTCGCGCAACGCGGATACGCGCAGCTTCTTTCTCGATACTGGCCGCAACCTTGGCATATTCCAATTCACTCATGGAAACCTTCTCTTTCTTCAATGCTTCAGCACGCTTACGGGCAGCTTCGGCACGGGCAATGTCGATCGCATCCGCACGTTCTGCCGTATCGGCAAGAACCACCAGTGTATTATTATTAAACTCGACGAATCCTCCCGAAGTTGCAATATGTGTTTCCTCGCTCCCTTTTTTTAACACAACCTCGCCCGCTTTAAGTGCGGCGATGTATGATCGATGCCCCGGGAGAATAGTAACCTGTCCGCTAACCACAGGCAGAGTCGCCTGGTCGACACTACTCTCATGTACGGTACCCTCGGGAGTTACGATTTTAAATTGTATTTGCGAACTCATGCGTTAATTTGAAATTTAAAATTGATAGGATCAATCATGCGTAATCTCATCAATACTCCCCTTCATGTAGAAATCCTGTTCGGCAACATCGTCCATTGTACCGTCGAGTAACATCTTGAATGCGCGAATAGTATCGGAAAGTTTCACGTACTTACCTGCGGCTCCCGTAAACTGCTCGGCAACGAAAAACGGCTGCGAAAGAAACTTTTGGATCTTGCGCGCACGCGCGACAACAACCTTATCCTCATCGGAGAGCTCTTCCATACCTAAAATTGCGATGATATCCTGCAAGTCCTTATACCGCTGCAATACGCGCTGCACGCCACGGGCGACATCATAGTGCTCTTGCCCAACCACATTCGGATCGAGAATGGTAGAACTGGAATCCAACGGATCTACCGCGGGGTAGATGCCGAGCTCGGACAATCCGCGCGAAAGCACAACAGTCGAATCCAAGTGCCCGAAGGTCGTTGCCGGCGCAGGATCGGTAAGATCATCGGCGGGTACATACACAGCCTGTACGGACGTGATGGAACCGCTCTTGGTCGAAGTGATACGTTCCTGCAACTTTCCCATTTCCTCCGCAAGCGTCGGCTGATAACCCACCGCAGACGGAATGCGCCCCAAGAGGGCCGATACCTCGGATCCAGCCTGGGTAAATCGAAAAATATTGTCAACAAACAAAAGCACATCCTTATTTTCGCGATCACGGAAGTGTTCTGCCATGGTGAGTGCGGAAAGTGCGACGCGCTGCCGCGCTCCGGGTGGTTCGTTCATCTGTCCGAACACAAGCGTCGTCTTGTCGAGCACGCCCGATTCCTTCATTTCATGATAGAGATCGTTTCCCTCACGAGTTCGTTCTCCAACGCCTGCGAATACAGAAAATCCACCATGCTCTTGCGCGATGTTACGGATAAGTTCCTGGATGACAACCGTTTTACCAACACCCGCTCCTCCAAACAATCCAACCTTGCCTCCCTTAATAAAGGGACAAATTAAGTCGATGACTTTAATGCCTGTTTCAAAAATCTCTGCCTCGGTCGACTGATCTTTGAATTTCGGCGCGTCGCGATGGATAGGATCGTGCAATGGTGTTTCCACTGGAGGTTTGCCATCAACCGGCTCTCCGAGCAGGTTAAACATGCGTCCGAGCGTTTCCTGCCCGACCGGTACTTTGATCGGCGCCCCCGTATCGGTCACGGTCGTACCGCGCTGCAATCCATCGGTAGCCCCCATGGCAACCGCACGCACCTTGTGGGATCCCAGATGCTGATGGACTTCCAAAACGAGCCGCTCCTTGCCGACGACCTCGAGTGCGTTGTAGATACCGGGTAATGCATTGGTGAATTCCACGTCGACGACAGGACCGATGATTTGTATAATTATTCCTTTGTTCATAAATGATTCTTTGTTGTTGGTTGTAGGTTGTCGGTCACGATAGCGCGGCGCTACCTGCGCTAATTTCGGCGATTTCCTGGGTGATCTTCCCCTGTCTGATCTGATTGTACATCAATGTAAGGTCTCCCGACATTTCCGCGGCCGCATCGGTCGCATTGCGCATCGCGATCATGCGCGCCGCATGCTCGGACGCCTGAGATTCAAGCACAGCATGGAACAATTGCATCGCGATCAGCTTTGGCAGAATGTATTCCAAAAGTTCAGGAGGACTTGGTTCGACCTTATACTCCATGGCGTAATCCTCAACCGCATACTGCTTTGCCAAGATATCCATCTCGGCGATCTGTTGCTCAATATCAAATTTTGAAATAGGCAAGATCTGTCGCATCTTTGTCTGCTGCGTTACAGCGGATACATAATCCGTATAGAATACGACGACTTTATCATAACGCTTAACGCTATATTCTTCGATGACGATGCGCGCAAGCGGGGCGATATCTCCAAATACCGAGAAATGGGTTCCGCTCGGAAACGCCGCAATGATTTCTCTACTCAGTTTACGAACCATCGCCTCCCCCTTCTTACCAACCGTGATAAAGTCGACCACAAGCTGATCATCCTCTACCTGAGAATCGATGCGTCGCCTGCCAAGGCGGCTTGTCTTGAGTTTTTCCGGATGGGTAAGTTCTTCACGCAGTATCTTGGCGATCTGGGTATTGAACGATCCGCATAATCCACGATCGGATGAGACGACAACCACCAGTACGCGTCGTACAGGACGAACCTCCAAAAAGGGGCTTTCTTGGTACGACTCAAATGCACGCGCAAGATTGGTCAGAATATGCCATGCGCTATGCGCGTACGACCGAACTCCCAATACGCTCGAAACGGCACGCCGCATCTTTGCGGCGCTGACCATTTCCATCGCGCGAGTAATCTTCTTCGTACTGTTAATGGAACGTATTCTTCGTTTGATATCGAGAGAGCTTGCCATAATTGCGTGTAAAATTAAGAACGGAATAGGAAATAGGGGGGGCTCAAATACAATTGCCCATTTTCCCTTTTTCCTTTTTCGTTATCCCTGCTGTGTTTCTTTGAACTCGATAATCGCCTTCTCGAGAGCCGCAACGACATCATCAGAAAGCTCCTTCTTCTTGGTGATCAGATCAATAACCTCCTGTGCCTGCGATTTAAGATAGGAGTGGAATGCCTTTTCCCACGCAATGACCTGGTCGACGGCCACGTCATCCAAAAATCCATTGGTCAGCGCATACAAGATCGCAACCTGATGCTCAACGGCCATCGGCTCGTACTGTCCCTGTTTCAATATCTCAACCGTGCGACGTCCACGTTCGATCTGCGCCCGGGTCTTCTCATCAAGATCAGATCCAAACTGTGCAAACGCTTCAAGTTCTCGAAACTGGGCAAGATCGAGGCGCAACTTGCCGGCAACCTTCTTCATTGCCTTGATCTGGGCACTGGAACCGACACGCGATACTGAAATACCCACGTTCAAAGCCGGTCGGATGCCTTTATAAAACAGATCAGATTCAAGGAAGATCTGTCCATCGGTAATAGAAATGACGTTGGTTGGAATATAGGCCGATACGTCCCCTGCCTGCGTTTCAATAATTGGCAACGCCGTCATGGAGCCACCGCCGTAATCTTCGTTCAGCTTGGCGCTTCGCTCCAATAAACGGGAGTGCAAATAAAAGACGTCTCCCGGATATGCTTCGCGTCCCGGCGGTCGCTTCAAAATGAGCGAGATCTGACGATACGCCCACGCATGTCGGGAAAGGTCGTCAAAAACGACAAGAACATCCTCACCCTTGTCCATAAAATATTCTCCCAATGCGCAGCCCGAATAGGGGGAAATAAACGAAAGCGCAGAACTATCAGATGCGCCAGCCACGATGACCGTGGTGTATTCCATGGCTCCTTTTTTCTCAAGCTCACCCACGATGCGCGCGATCTTTGACTCCTTCTGTCCGATGGCGACATAAATACACTTCATGTTTTGCCCTTTCTGATTAATGATCGTATCGATCGCGATAGCAGTCTTTCCGGTTTGGCGGTCACCGATGATCAGTTCGCGTTGCCCGCGTCCGATCGGTATCATGGCGTCGATCGCCTTGATGCCCGTCTGCACCGGCTGATGCACCGACTTGCGTGTAATGACACCCGGAGCGATCTTTTCAACCGGATAATACACATCGGAAACGATATCACCCTTTCCATCTACAGCATTGCCAAGCGGATCAATAACACGCCCGACCATCTTTTCGGACACGGGGATGGAAAGAATCTTCCCGGTGGACTTCACCGTATCGCCCTCCTTGATGCGCAAATAATCACCAAGCACCATGATGCCGACCACAGTCTCTTCAAGATTGAGCGCTACGCCAAATTCGCCATTGGAAAATTCGACCATTTCCGATGCCATAATAGAAGAAAGTCCGCTTACGCGCGCGATACCGTCACCTACTTCGATCACATTGCCGACCCGCTCGACATCCGTACCGGGAGTAAACTGTTCGATCTGCTTTTTCAGTTGTTCGATGATATGGTCTTTGTTCATGATTGCGTTACGCCCGTACCGGCGAGATTCTTTTTCAATTTTTTAAGTTGTGATGAGATACTGCCGTCCAGTATCTCATCACCCACCCGAATAACGACACCTCCTCGAATTGACGCATCGACGCGTTCTACAATCTCCACCTGCTTCGCCCGATAGCGATGCATGACAAATTGCATAATGTTGGCTCGAGTAGCATCATCCAAACGATCACGGCTTGTAACAATCGCTTCGACAATGCCATATTCCTTGTTCCACAGCATTTCAAATGAGGCAATAATGGATGCAAGTCGACTCACCTGCCCGTCGCGTCGCAACTGGTCGGCAAACCGGCCGATAATGGCGTCAGTTTCATGCGGCTCTTTTCCTGTAGTAGACTCGAACAGCGCCCGTGCGTATTGTATGGAAGTTGTTTTCATCCGTTGATTGCATTATTGATAATGACCTTATCCTTGTCGGTAGTCATCTTTTCATCGATGATTTTTTCTGTTGCGATAACAATTAGATCAGCAATCTGTGTGCGGATCTCCTGCATCATCTGGTTTTTTTCAGCCTCCATTTTCCGTGCGGCATCGGAAAGCATCTTCTCTGCCTGTTGTTTAGACTCTGCGATGATCACTTCCTTATTCTTGAGCGCAATAGCCTCTGCAGCGATAATGATCTCGCTCGCCTGCTTGCGTGCCTCGACCAACACCTCTTTTTCTTTGTCGGCAATTTCAGCAAGCTTCTTATGTGCATGCTCCGCGTCCTTGATGCCTTTTTCTATCTTGTCGCTTCGTTCAGTCATCATTTTGAGTACCGGACCATACGCATACCGCTTAAGCACAAACAATACGATCGCAAAATTGACCAACTGCGCGATGATCAACTTCCAATCAATATGAAATGTTTTGATTAATTCTTCCATGGCAAATAAAACAAGCAATTATGAAAAATAATAGGATTGTTCGATGCAGTACAAGGCATGGGAAAACCGACGAGGAAGCTGTGTTTACCGATACAACGACCAAGTTGGTAGGGACCCATAGCACAGTAATGCGCAAACAAGCGCATTATTTTATTGAGAATGCTATGACTAAGGCGTATATCGAAATAGCTTCCGCAAATGCGGCGGTAAGCAACATCGGGACAAACAACTTTCCGGTAGCTTCCGGATTACGTCCAATCGCTTCCATTGCCTTTGCGCCGATCATGCCGATGGCGAGACCAGGTCCAAGGGATCCAAGACCGATGGCGATTGCCTTTGCAAGCATAGTGAGGTTGATTCCTTCCATAGTGTGATTATGTTTGAACATTCGCACCGGCCATTACAAAACGGAATGGGCGATACTTTTTGTCCTTCATTAAATAAATTTATTTTTATATCCTTAAAACTTCTGCCTTTAGATGAAGTGCGCGGCGCGGGAGCGGCATAAGGAAGGCGTACTTACCGGTACGACGACCGCAGTGCCGGGGCCCCGCAACAAAGCAATTCGCTAAAGGCACAAGTTTTACACTTAGTGTTCTTCGGCACTCGTAGCTATCCCGAAAAACGCCAGCGTCAAAATAGAAAACACCAACGCCTGTACCATACCCACGATGATCTCCATGAACATGAAGGGGAGCGGGAGGATAAAGGCAAAGATGGCCATCATCGATGCAAGCAGTACTTCACCCGCAAAGATGTTCCCAAACAATCGAAGAGAAAGCGATGCAACCTTGGCGAGCTCCCCTACCATCTCAATGATCCCGACAAAGGCCTTGATTGGATTAACCAGAACGATAACCGGGTCCTCTTTAATTTTTTTCGGGATCTCCATAAATGCATGGATATTCACGAATTTATTCAGGTGCTTCCAGATACCCAAGGAAATGACTCCAAACAAATGAGATGTAATGACCGCAAAGAGCGATATGGCAAGGGTCGTATTGATGTCCGCCGTTCCTCCCCGTAAGATCGGCACAAATGCCGAATGCCCTCCCTCGGTCTCCACAAACCCCACGGTACCGACTCCGGGCAATAGTCCAAGCCAATTGTTGATTAGAATAAACAAGAACAAGGCGAGTACAATCGGCAGAAACTTTTCACTCTTCGCCCGACTACCGGTAACGGTATCCGCGAGTCCGAATGCCTGCTCCAAAAGGATCTCGAATATATTTTGCAACCCCCTGGGAACCCGCTGCATCTTCTTACCGATAAACATAAACGCAACAACCAGCGCAAGTACGGTAGCCCAGCTCATGACCAATGAATTCGTGATGACAAAAGGTCCCGCATGCGCGATAGGTTCCGCAAACAACGTCGCCTCGTGCGATACTTCCTGTTGGGTTGTCGGTTCTGCGTGTGCTGACATGTCGATATATATCAATTGCGCTTATCGGGATATTCCGACTCGATGCGCTTCATCTCTTTAAGCCCATAGTGAATCAATGCAAACGTCGAGACGACAAATGCGATCCCCACACTCAATAAAAAAAGCCACGGGTCCGTGTGGTACAGTGTATCCAAATAGTTGCCGACAACCACCGCAATAAGCACGGGGAAGCCGATCCAACCGCTCAACCTAAGAAACAGCTGCATGCCCGGTTGCCACGAAGGAGTTTGGGGCTCCATTGTACTTTTTTTCTCATTAGCCATTATTAAGACGCCACGGTCTCTATTTTCCCACAATTCCCGCATAAAATCAACAAAAAAGCCCGGATCATATCCGTCATTCCTTTTTGAGAGGCAGGCAGGTGATAAGCGTATGGCGTATCTTGTCATAAACAAGGTTCCATGTGATATCACAATACTCGACACTCCACCGGGTAACCCGGTTTGATTGTTTTTCAATGAATCTTCCCTTCCCGTCTTGGATCATTCTCACAAGGGTTCGGATATCCTCGCGAGTAAGCACAAAATGATATCGCGTACTAGCCCGTCCCTTTGCATGGATTTTAAGTGCTTGGGTCTTTGTAAGGGGTTTGCGTTTTTTCCCACAATGACTCCCCATGCAGACCACCTCCCTCAAAACTGAAGATAAAACTACTGATTCAGTCATACCGCAAAAACTCCACGGAGTCAACAAAAACCGCAATCAACAAGAAGAGCGCGCTGACAGCTATTTTTACAGTTGCAGAACGTATTTATTTAAATGAAATACAGGACACGGGAAGATCGATACGGAAGCTGTACAAAAGTACCGTGACCAAATCGATTGGGCCCCGTAACGAAGCAATTCGCCAAGCAACTATATTCTGCCTTATCGAATTACACTAATAACCTCGCTCAGCTCTGCGCCGGGAGACTCAACGGTCACGCGCCTGGTCGTAGTGCTATAGGAAAGGAAGTATCCTGTATTGATGGCGGTGCCATCCGTCGGATCCATCGGCATAATAGAAATATAATCGGGCGAAATACACGGCTCAAGGTTATACACGCCACTCCCGATCTCTGTCGTGGTAGTCGGCAATGCGCCGGAAGCGCAAGTAAACAGACCCTTATTGTCCGCCATATTCTGACTTATGGCATTAAGAATGGAATTCACGTTGCTCCAACGCTGCGTATTGCGTGCCTGTGCGAACTGTCGTCCCGGGTTGAGCGCGACGATGACCACACCAGCCAAGATCGCGATGATGCCGATAACAACGAGCAATTCGATCAAAGTAAATCCTTTTGTGAGATTTTTTTTCATAAATGACGATAAAAATTGATTACTCACATTATAGAATATGTGGTTTATTTTTTCCATTACGCATACTTCACCAACGCATAAAAAATCGCCCCCTCACAGGACGATTTTTTTTATTACATAGATCGAATTTGCTTAAGTGAAATACAAGACACGGGAAGATCGATACGGAAGCTATACAGAAGTACTGCGACCAAATCGATTGGGACCCGTAACATAGCAGTTCGCCAAGTAAAGTGTTCTATTTTTAGCGGGTAACCGTAATAGACTCACTCAACTCCGCCTCCGGTGCACTGATTGTGACGCGACGCGTTGATGAGCTATACGAAATATAATAATGGGTATTCGCCGCAGTTCCGGCGGTCGGATCGGTCGGCATGACTGATACGTAGGTCGGAGAGATGCATCCTTCGATGTCATATCCCGCGGTTCCCATTTCGGTACTAGTAGCAGGCAATATGCCGGCTGCGCATGTAAAGTTCCCCCTGTTGTCAGACATATTCTGACTGACTGCATTCAGGATGGTATTTACATTGCTCCAACGCTGCGTGTTGCGTGCCTGTGCGAACTGTCGTCCCGGGTTAAGCGCGACGATAACCACACCAGCCAAGATCGCGATGATGCCGATAACGACGAGCAATTCGATCAAGGTAAATCCTTTTCGTGATAAAACTTTGTTCATTGGTGATGAAAATGATGATATAATCCTCGACCTTTCCGTTTACTGATTATTATACTATAAGATGATATTACCGGCAACAATCCCCTGTCTCCACCGGAATGACCCGCGCATTTGCGCGCTACTTAATTTCTTCCCATGAAACGATTTTGTACGCATCCGTCGTGATTGGGAAACTAGGCGGTGGCCCGTAGAGTAAGTTGGTGTCGTATATCAGACTGCGCGTTGCATACCCGGTGGAGTCAGTATAGGCAAATCCATATCGCTGATTAGACCCCAGCATGCCATACGAAGTGATTTGTGTTCGTGCATGATTTGGCGAACAATTAGTCCGGTTTGGACTCGTCGTCGGACCCTGATAATAATACCGGCCGACACGGCCATTTTGCGCCATTAACGCCGCATCGATACGTAATATATCAGAACTGATCAAACCGATATTGATGTTCTTTTGTGCAATGAGCGAAATGACATCATTCCCTGTGTAACTGGTATATAGGAGGTCGCTGTTTACCGTAATACTTGGTCTGGTTACGGCATTATCTGGAAATCGCGCAGCCGCGATCGTAACACGAACACCATCAATCCGTCCGCTGACCCAGATATTGTCTTCCATAAAAATGAGACCATTTGCAGGCATAGGGTAGTTCCCAAGAAGCGTCTTAGTATTAATGCTCCAAGTCCCCCATCCGTCCTGTCCTGCAGTATTTGTACAATTACTTGGAGGAGTGATGAGCGAATTAACACGATAGAGATCAAACGTGTCATCAATCTTCAAAATAATCTCGTATCCTAATCCGGTGGTCGATGTAGGACGATAAAAACCACTCGCTTGAGCATCGGTCTTGATCTGGGAAAGATTGGTTGTAATGCCCGCAAAATCAACCGCAGGTACAGGGAATTGCCGCCCAACTAAAAACACGTCCGAACGATCCATGGATGCGGCAGGTGGAGATTCAAGTGTTCGCACCGTATCAGTAACACCCGTCGCAGGAGGGACATTCACGTGGGTATGCACGCCGAATTCCTTCTGTCCGGTGTGATCGGGATCATCATATTGATCTTGAGCACTCGTCACAAGATTATGCGCGATACCATCAAATCGCACTCCTCCATTGGAATGGACTTCGCCAAATATCTCCGTCCCCTGTCCAAAACGTACGTTTGCGTTAAGCACTGCCGCATATTTTGCAAAAGAAGGTATACCCATACGTACACGCACAACCTTCTCGATGTCAGAATTAGAAGCAAGCGCACCCGTAGATTCGATCGTTACGACCGTAGATCCGGGAATAGGTGGAGTGATGGCAAGCGTATACGTACCCACAACGGAGCCCGACCGATCAATATACTCATGCGTATACGGACCAGGCTGTCCGGTACCATCCTGAAAATCCTCTGGCGCATGGGCAAGATGCCACCGATAGTATTCAATACCAGCTTCAGCGATCGAAAGCGCTTGTGCGCGATCGGCCTCACGATAGACGGAATTAATCACCGAATCAGTCCACGTCAAAAATCCGGTAAGTGCAAGGATCGTAATCGCCCCATAAAGCAATACCTGTATAGAAAGTTGTCCTCGGGAATAGAGTGAGTATTGCGGATTGCAGATTGCAGATTGCGGATTATCCTCTCTTCCCCGTTGTCGGTTATAAGTTGTTGGTTGTTTGTTATCGCTCATAAATTGGTTCTCAAATTTCTCGGAACGATCTCGATGCTCGCGGAAAGCGGGGCGGTCTTATCCGGATCCTTAACAGTCAATGATATACGGATTAAGCGGATATCGGAAATGATGATCGGGTAGGACATTGCCGGCTCGGTGCCGGTGAAATTCAGGTCATAATACGTAAAGATTGGATCACCGGGGACAACATTGATTGCCATGTCAGTCGCTACCTCATTCGCACCAATATAGATCAGTGGATTTCCGGTAGGTTTGGTGACTCCTTTTTTCAGGGTCGTACCGCTCAAAAAGTAGCGGATCTGGTCGGCGATGCCATCCATATCGATATCGTCATAAAACGTCAATGAACTCGTCGACACCTGACCGATGGCATACCCGCCCAATGCAGAGGGGGTCATCGATCGAATTTCGGGAATCATGGATGCAAATGTATTTTCAATCTCTTGCTGTGCGGTCAACTGTTGCGTAAAAAGCAACTGATAATCAAAAATAGACTTCATGAACGTACCGATAATAAGCGCAATACCGGCAAAAAGGGCGAGGCTAATCAATACCTCGACAAGCGTAAACCCGCTATTCGATCTGGGTGTGCGTTGTTGCATCATTTTTTATTGGGTATTTTCTTTTGTACTCTGCTATAGATAGCCAATCCCAGGATAAGCAGCGCAAAAAGAATGGATGGGATGTACACGATCGGTCGCTTGATTAGTTCGTACGTATCGATCGGCTCGGCTCTTTTTGGAATGACAACGGTCGCGGGTGCGGCAACTTTTTCGACCACTCCTTTTTCATCGGCATACACAAGGACGCGATATTCTCCACCCGCAAGACCGTCCACATTGATCGCATACGTTCCCGGAGCAACGGTACGCGATTCAATCAGATTTCCTTGCGCATCGATGATATCAATGCGATACCCATTACTCGGTTCTCCACCCACAAGAGGATCCCAGACAATGGAGACAAGCCCCTGTTCTCCCAATACGGATGTCTGCAACGTCTCTGTTGGCGTCGAAGAACCTTCGGGTACGGCAGGTGGTGCATCAGCACCGGCCTTCGGAGCAGTAAATGGAAGCACCTGCGCAGCCATACTGCCGGCCTCATCACGAGAAATGATCGTCGCATAATAATTAATTCCGGCAGCAATGCCCTTTCCTGTCGAGATTGTATGGACCAATTCATATACGCCTGTAGTGACTGTGGAAACGACCTGCGCACCGACAGGATCGGTACTGACGACCAATGAACTATTGGCGGCCTTGTTAGTATTCCATGACAACTGCACGGAATTATAGGCAAGCGCTACAATGCGCGCATCGGTGATCGTTACAGAAACCACAGGCGATTCAGTCGGTGATGAAGGCGCCTCTGCGGGAGGAGCCACAAAGGGAACGGTGGGATCGGCCGGAGGGACAGGAGTGCCCGGCTTCCAACTTTCGAATGCCCCGTCAAAAAATGCTTCATTCCCCCAGCTGTCACGAACGGTCAATCGGTAGGTATATAGAGCATCTCGCTGGGTATCAATCGTAAGCGGGCAAGCAAAAATGTCCTCAAAACAAATGGAGTAGTTGCCGGTATATCCGATCGTGGTCACTATTCCCGACCCAATACGTGTATAAGACACCATGCGATCGACAAGCTCGTTCGCATTAAATGCGATTTGCATCGTATCGGGACCGGAGATCGTGGAACTTGCATTGGTAATGATCGGGGCTTCAGCGTCAGTCTCTTCATACAGCGCAAATTTAAACACCGCGATCTGCGATTCTCCGTTCACCGATGAACCCCCAACCGAGCTGTCGATCGGATACGGTGCATCGTGCTCGACAAATTGAACTCGCTTAACGCCATACAACCGCAATTTGGGTGCATTACTCGTGATCCTTATTTTATACCACGAACCGGACGTGATGCCGACCGTCTTACTAAACCTGACGTGCAATTGCTGTCCTGTGTAAAAAGGATCGCTAGGGGCGATGGTGACGCTTTTAGATGTCAGCACGGCATTGGAAGAATCGAGAAAGGTAACTGTCGCGCTCCCCGAAGATCCGGCATTATCGAACCAAAGATCGATGGCATTGATATAATCATTATGGACTTTGAATTCCTGGATCGCGATGGATCCGGTCGGAATCTCAATCGGCACGCCGACATCAGTAGCGAATTCGAAAAACTTTTCTTCCGCCGCAAAAGAACGCAGCGGCGTCATAATCAATGTTCCTATAGCAATGATGAGTAAAAATGTTCGCATTCCGTTATACGTTGTTGGTCGTAAATCATCTTGTCAGCGTCGCCTTATACTGCTGCCAATCCTCACTGATGGATACCGAGGCATCGATATATGTTTGGAACCCGGCCTTATTGATTGTCATACTATAGGTTCCCGGCCCAAGCGCATTAAACAAAGCCTGTCCGGTGGGAGTACAGCTCGAACTGAAATCAATCGCAATATCTTTGAACGAAGTAACGGTCGTCTCTCCGTCAAGATAAAAATCGATTTTATATCGCAGGTAACGCTTACCGTCAAGCACCGTGGGTAATACCGCGTTACTCGTCGTAAAGTACGAACTGTCCGTTCCATCAGGACCGACAAAATTCCAAGTCGCATTATCATTATTAGTCGCAATCTGAATACGGACCGCGTCAGGACTCGGATGTGCCGGCTGCAGCTGTGCATCAAATCGCAAATGATAGTAGGTTATGCTGTTCGTTCCCATATCATACGTATTCGATACGACCCATTCCGTACTCGTAGTACCGCTACCTGATGCATGCGCCTGTAGTTCGGTTGTCGGGCTATCATACCCAACCCCACCACTTTGCACGGCATAATCCGCGCCACCCCAATCGGTCTGCCCGATAGTGCGTCGAGCCGTATACAGCGTCTGATCGTAGGCCCCCGTCTTGACTAATTGGATACTCGCACCGTCGACCGGCTGGTTGACATCATCGACAACAGTAACCAAAAGCGATTTAATTGTCTTTGGCTCGAATAGCAGCGCTACGTCCATAGTCACTCCCGGATTCAATGTGAACGGAACAAACGGGACCGTCCCGGTAAATTCAAGCGCTCCAATACTAGCAATGGTATAACTATCCCATTCCAAATTAGAAATGGTCTTTTCCCCTGCGGTATCGGTTGTGAATGTCGTGGCAGGATACTTCAGAACGTCGGGTCCGGTCCCGACAAGCTTAGTCCCCGAAAGCGAAAAACCAAGCCCGGGTATCGGCGCACATTGATTATCCTTAGCCGCGACGTTTATGGTTCCAACGCGATCAATAAAAAAACTTACTGAAGTAACCTGTTGGGTCGCAACCGTTGCATGCGGCTTCAATGGATTGGGATTGCCCGGCAATGTAAGATCGTACGTTTTGTCAGTCGAATAGCCTGCCTTAGTTACGGTGATTTCATATCCCGTGACGCTCGGCGGAATATCAACAAGCTGCAACATCCCCTCGGTGTTGGTAATATCGTCAATAGTGATGGTCGGGCTTAATTTCGAATTGACCACATGCACACTAGCCCCGGGAACAGGGTTACCACTTGCATCGGAAACAGTAATAAATAAGGATCCATTCGTACTGGCGCTTTCAAGTCCTTTGGCGGAAACTGTCGTCGTCATGGCGATCGGTACAAACGGCCCGCAGGTCGTACATTCGATTTGATATTCCACAATCTTATAATCGGCAGGGGCTGTGTCGTTCGGCATACCGCCAAGCGTCCCATCATACGGATCATCGATATTGCGGACGTAGGTATTTAACCTAAAAGAATTACCGCTGAAGGCAAGTGTCTTATCTGCCAATAACTTTCCGGCAGGATACCCTCCTTCGATACCCACATCGACATACGGCATATTACGCACCGTTTCGATCTCTCCTTTTATCAATGAAATGGCGTCGCTCCGCACTTGACTACGTGAGATCGCTTCCAATACATTCTGGAATGCAAAATACGTCGATGTACCGATAACGGCAAACAACGTTGTAGAGATAAGCAGTTCAATGAGCGTAAAGCCGCTATTATGTTTAGATTGACGCATTCTCATATTTTAAAATATAGCGGTCAAAACGATGTAGTATTAAGTGAGGTGCAAGGCGCGGGAGCGGTACGAAGAAGACGTACTACCAGTACGGCGACTGAAGTACCGGGGTCCCGCAACACAGCAGCTCACCAATAATACATCATTTTGTTTTAAGGCCCTGCGTAATCCCATATATCGGTGTAATAATAGCCAACGCCACAAACCCAACCGCAACCCCCATAACAACCAGTAGAATAGGTTCAAGGATACCCGAAAGATTTTTAGTCACTTCATCGACCTCGTTCTCATAAAATTCCGCAAGATAGGCAAGATTATTATCGAGATTTCCCGTCTTCTCCCCTACCTCGATCATGCGACTGACCGTCGGAGGGAACAGGTGTTCATGTTCTTCAAAATAGGCGTACAGCGTCTTGCCGCGCTGCACCTCGACAACCGCCTCGCGTAATGCCTTCTTATACACAAGATTGGATGATGCGTCAGCCGTGATCGAAACCGCTTGCACAATCTTCTCACCACTCTTAAGTAGCATACCAAGAATACGGGTCATATTTGCCATATTGAATCCGATCGAGATCGTTCCGAAGATAGGCGTAGACAATAGCATGCGATGCATAATATAACGCGTCGTAGGGATCGAGCGGAGTACAAACAAACATATAATAAAAAGAATAAATCCCAGGCCGATAAGAATATAGTGCGATCGCAACGTATCAGAAAGATACATCAATGCACGCGTCGTAATAGGAAGAGTGACCTTTAAACTTTTAAAAATTGGGAGGATCTTCGGCAGGATAAAGAAAATCAACCCACCAACCACACCGATAGTTGCCGCCAAAATGACTGCAGGGTAAATAAGTGCGCCGCGAACCTTGGAGCGCAGTGACTGGCTCTTCTTCATTTCAAGACCAAGATAATCGAGGTTTTCCGATAATGTTCCACTGATCTCTCCGATCTTGATAATGTTGATAAACAGATCACCGAATACGTTCCGGTAGTGGCTCAGCGCAACAGAAAGAGATTGTCCGTTTTCGATGTTCCCGATGATATCGTCGAGGATCTTCAAAAATCCCTTACTGCGGATCTGGCTACGAATAAGACGCAAACTTTCCACTTCCGTCATGCCGGAATGAATCATCATGGACATATGCTTTACGAACATAATGCGCTCGGCAAGCGAAACGCTTGTGAACACATTCGAAAACATGCGATTCAAAGAATCGCCAACCGAAACCTTCGGCTTGGTCGCCTCGGGAGCTGAGCTTGTGTTAGGGAGTTGATTATCCATGAATAACGCGAAGTATTTCTTCTAGGGTAGTGAGCCCCTGTGATGCCTTATAGATGCCATCCTGTAGCATGGTGGTCATCCCCTCGTGCATAGCGATAGCCTTGAGGTCGGCGGCGCTTGAGCGGGCAATGATGGCTTCGCGGATCGCATCGGTCCCGTCCATGATCTCATAGATAGGAAGACGGCCAAGATATCCGGTATTGTTGCATGTCTTACATCCCGTGCCTTCATAAAAGACCATATCGGCTGTAATCGTACCCGCAGGAAATGCGGCGCCAAGCGTTTCAAGTGCGGAAACGGAATAATTCTTCTCTTGCTTACAGACGGGACAGATCTTGCGAACCAAGCGCTGGGCAACAGCAATATTGACGGTTGACGCGATCAAAAACGGCTCGATTCCCATGTCGAGCAACCGAGGTAATGTCGTTGCGGCGTCATTAGTGTGTAGTGTGGAAAGTAGCAAGTGACCCGTCAACGCGGCGTTGACGGCGATAGCCGCCGTTTCTTCATCTCGGATCTCTCCAACCATGATGATATTCGGATCCTGACGCAAGATGGCGCGCAACCCATTAGCAAAGGTAAGACCGGTCTGTGAATTCACCTGGATCTGATCGACTCCCTCAAGTGAAAATTCTACCGGATCCTCAATGGTAATGATGGAAACGTCCGGCGTATTGAGACGCTTCAACAGCGTATAGAGCGTAGTCGTCTTTCCGGAACCGGTTGGCCCAGTGATTAACAACATGCCGAATGGTTTTGCGATCGCATTTTTGATGACCGCGAGATCGCGGTCAGAAAATCCCATAGTCTCGAGTTCACGAGCAGCTTGCCCTTCCTGAATCAAAAGACGCATAACGGTATTTTCCTCATGATACGTCGGGACGATAGAAACACGAATATCGAATTTAATCTTATCAGACGTAAGAAACTGCAATCGTCCATCTTGCGGAATCTGGTGTTCATCCGTTCGCAATCCAGAAAGCACCTTGATGCGGCTAATGACCTCAGGGTGAATACTCTTCGGAATATGAAACATGTCGTGCATGACGCCGTCGATACGGAGTCGTACGATCAGCTTATCCTCGAATGGGTCAAGGTGGATGTCCGATGCGCGTGAGATGTACGCAAATTCAATGATCTCTTTCACGAGATCGATAATAGAGATCTGGTCTTCTGATTGCTTCAATATTTTTTCGATTGATTCCTTGTCTATTGCGGCCATACTATAATAGTATAGCATAAAGACCTTATTTACTGCACTAAAATCGCCTGTCATTCCCGCGCAGGCGGGAATCTATTACAATAGTTCCATGACCGCCACCCCCTACTTCGTCTATATCCTCGAATGCGCCGATGGATCCCTCTATACGGGCATTGCAACCGAGGTAGAACGTAGATTTAAGGAGCATGCGGCGGGAAAAGGATCAAAGTACGTACATGCACGGGGCGCAAAACGGATTTGCTATTCCGAGCAATGTGCCGACAAAGGATCGGCACTCAAACGCGAGATCGAGATCAAGAAGCTAAGCCGCGAGAACAAGATCACCTTAACCAAATCATTCGACAAAAAAATTCCCTCATGATCCATGGGGGAATTTTTTTGTCTATCAGTATGCAGGCGGAGGCGTTGTGGGTGGCGTCACGGACGGAGGCGTTGTTGGCCCATATCCGGAAGTTGCACCTGGCCCCTTCGGAGTCGCGGACGAGGTCGCTGCGGTCTCAACAAGCGCAGGCTGTACGGACTCTGATGTCGTGAGTAGATACCAGATGCCCATCGCGCAAAAGATCCCAACGATTAATCCGATGATAAATTTTCGCATGTTCATGCAAACAGTATATCACGACTGCCGCGCGGTTATCCATATTACTAATACAGTTTTACAATATGCGCAGTGCGCCCCGCTAAAAAACCGAGAAAGATGCTAAAAGAATTTTAATGACGTTATACACATTGGAATAAAGTTCCTAACGGGGTATACTTATATGCAACAGGTGTGCACAAAATGTTTCCTCTATCGATCTATGAATATTCAAGATGAACAGCGGCCATGGGGCTCATTTAGGCGTTTCACGTTGAACGAACCGAGTACCGTAAAACTAGTGAGTATCAACGCCGGTAAACAGCTTAGTCTGCAATACCATAATGACCGGGAAGAATTTTGGAGAATACTGGATGGCAACCCGACCATCATCATCGGTGACAGCGAAGTGATCGCATCGGTAGGTGATGAATTCTTCGTTCCTAAAAAAACCAATCATCGCATACGGGCAAACGACCAGAATGTCCGCATTCTCGAATTAGCATTTGGTTCATTCGATGAAGCGGATATTGTCCGTTTAGAAGACTCTTATGGAAGAGCTTCTGCATAATCTGCAATGACACTATGTACATGCGTATGAAAAAAGCAGCAGCACCAGACAATAACACAATGATCCCGGTCGCCGTCACCATGCTTGGTGATATTCCTGCACTTCTGTACGTTCTCCCGCTTACCTCGACATCGAAATTATCCCTTTTCACCGCCCCCGATGGCGTGCATTTTTCATTCACAAACGACGTTATCATTCTTGGCGTAACAGGGAAACATGAGCCACTTACGCATACATCAGATTTTCATATCACGGCAGACGGCAAAACGCAGTATCTTACTTACATCAGAGCCGTGCGCAACAAAACGGAGCGCGTAGTCGCCTCTTCCGATGATGGTGCGACATTTCACGTGGTGCATAAGACACCGTTTGTGAACGAACCCATCGCCATCGTTCCGGATCATGCGTACAAAGATCACTTCGTCGCCTATACGGGAAACGAATCAATTCGAGCCGCTGTCACAAAGGACTTCCAAGATTGGCATATTACCGGGCCGCTTATCGAACGCCGTACCGGAGAATTCGACCACGCGGCATTGCGGGTCATCGGAGCGACGACGATCAACGAAGGGATTCTCGCAGTCTATGACGCGACAGACTATGAACACGATGCAACCCATCTTCTTATTGGCGCGGCATTGTTTGCGTACGACCAACCCTATCGGGCGAAGTGGCGATCGGCATTCCCTATTTGGGAAACGACCCTCGCGAAGGGAGATGCCCCGGCGATGTCGCTTGGCACAATCTATTACAATGGGCAGGTGCACACCTATTGGCGCACGCAAAAGAACGGGGTAATTTCGGCAATACTCCCACTATCCCTCTGTAGTCCGCAGTCGGTGGAATTGGCAACGGCGCTCGAACGGCACCCAAGCAATCCGATCATCGAACCGCGCGCGCATAAGGAATGGGAATGTGAAGCAACCTTCAATCCTGCAGCCGTGTATCTCAATAACAAGGTGCATCTACTCTATCGGGCAATCGGCTCCAACGGGCTTTCCTATATAGGATATACATCAAGCGAAGATGGCATCAATTTTGAAGACCGTTCGGAAAAGCCGGTCTACATCGCGAAGGAACATTACACGAAGATCGAGGCAAAACAAGAGCCATACACCAATGCATATATGTCGGGTGGCAGCTGGAGCGGATGCGAAGATCCACGCATGGTAAAGGTGGACGATATGCTCTACATGACCTACACCGCATTCGATGGGTATCATCCGCCAGGGATGGCGCTAACCTCAATAACCGAGGCGAACTTCCTGCAAAAGAACTGGGATTGGACGGAACCGATCCTCATTTCAAAACCCGAACAGATCCAAAAAAACTGGGTTATGTTCCCCGAAAAGATCAACGGCAAATACGCGTTCCTGCACGCAATCAATCCCCGAATACGGATCGATTATTTTGACGACCCGATGGATGCGGAAATGGCGATTGAAAGTCCGTTTTCCAACAAAGGCGAGTGGACTCGATGGGATAACCTCATGCGCGGAGCCGCGACTCCCCCATTACGGACAAAAGACGGCTGGCTTGTACTCTATCACGCCATGGACAAGCGCGACCCCGATCGATATAAGCTGGGTGCAATGCTTCTGGACGAAACTGATCCGACGAAAATACTGCACCGATCAGACGTTCCCATTCTGGAGCCGAATGAATGGTACGAGAACGAAGGTGCAAAGCGTGGCGTTATATTTGCCTGCGGCAGCATCATTAAAGATGGCACGCTCTTCGTTTACTACGGGGGAGCAGACAGTGTTGCCTGCGTAGCAACTGCACCGCTTGATACCTTTCTCGAAACGGTAAAGCAGGATAGAGTATCCGAAGAAACACTCCCCATGCGGACAGCGCACATCACCAGAACGAAACTTGCATAAACACCCCCACTACAAATTTTTTGTTCTATCCAGTGAGTGAAGCAAAGTGAAGTCAAACGATCTGATTTCGTATTTCAAAATTTCGAATTTCAAATTTTAAATTATCCCATTATGTTTGTCGTAAAACGCTCACTCTACAACCCAATTATCAGCCCAACCATTGACCATCCATGGGAATCGTTTGCGGCCTTCAACTGGTGCCCCATCCAAGATGATGAGAAGTTTCATTGTGTATATCGCGCAATGTCAGAAATGAAATATATCAAGGGACACGAACTAAGTCTTTCGACTATCGGGTATGGCGTAAGTAAGGATGGCCACTGGTACGAGCCACGTAAGCCGCTAATTACCCCAAAATACGAATGGGAACGCTATGGTTGCGAAGACCCGCGCGTCACCAAAATCGAAGACACCTATTATATCTTCTATACGGCACTCGGCACGTTCCCCTTCCGGGCGGAGGGCATCCGCATTGCCGTCGCCGTAACAAAGGATTTCGAAACGATTGACGAACGACATTTGGTAACGCCGTTCAACGCGAAGGCAATGGCACTCTTCCCTGAAAAAATCGACGGCAAGTATGTCGCTCTATTGGCGGCGCACACCGACATGCCTCCAGTAAAGATATGCTTGGCAGAATTCGACTCCATCGAACAGATTTGGTCAACAGCCTATTGGGACAAGTGGCACGCAGAAATAGAATCCCACCGTATGATCGTCCGAAGAACGGAACATGATCAGGTAGAGATAGGCGCAGTACCACTTAAAACGAAAGAGGGTTGGCTGGTGATCTATTCGCATATTCAAAACTATTTCAGCGACAATAAGATCTTCGGCATCGAGGCGTTACTGCTCGATCTCAACGATCCCAAGAAGATTATCGCTCGCACCGACAGCCCACTCCTTATCCCCGAAGAAACATATGAAGAATTCGGACAGATACCGAACGTCATCTTCCCATCTGGCGCGACCATCAAGGGAGAGGAATTATACATCTACTATGGGGCAACGGATACGACCTGTTGCCGAGCCGATGTAAATCTGCAGGCGCTCCTTAAAAGCATGAGGAAGGAACCGGTTGTAACTCGGCACAAAAAGAACCCTATTCTTGAGCCACTCGACAATCACCCATGGGAAAACAAGGCAGTATTCAATCCTGCAGCCGTCGCAATCGACGGGAAGGTGCACATCGTATATCGAGCAATGGGCGATGATGACACGTCGGTATTGGGATACGCGTACAGCAAGGACGGCCTCTCAATAACGGAACGGGTCGAACATCCAATTTACGTACCTCGTGAGTCATTCGAAAAGAAAGTGCACCCGGGAAACTCGGGATGCGAAGACCCACGCATCACGCAGATCGATGACATGCTTTATATGTTCTACACCGCCTACGACGGAGTACACCCCCCGGCAGTCGCGGCAACAAGCATTTCGGTTAAAAATTTTCTCAAAAAAAATTGGGATTGGTCGTGGCCGGCGATCATCACGCCTGCAGATGTCGATGATAAGGATTCCTGTCTTTTCCCCGAAAAGATCGGGGACAATTATCTTGTGTTCCATAGGACACACGACCACATCTGCCTTGATCCGATAAAGTCGCTTGAATTCGACGGGGATCGGATAGACACCTTCACCCCGATCATCGGACCGCGCAAGGGAATGTGGGATGGGCGTAAGGTCGGCATCGCATCGGTCCCGATCAAGACAGGGAAGGGTTGGCTGCTTCTTTACCATGGCGTTTCCGACGAAGGCGTCTATCGGGTGGGGGCACTCTTACTCGATCTGCATAACCCGATGATCGTATTGGCACGAACGACCGACTATATCTTCGCCCCGGAAACGGACTACGAAAAAAATGGGATCATCCCCAATGTCGTATTTCCCTGCGGAAGTACCGTGATCGGCAAAAAACTGTTCATCTACTACGGCGGAGCGGACAGAGTCGTCGGCGTAGCAACGGCAAATATTGACGAGATCGTGGATGCACTGACGTTTGACTAAATAAAAACTATCCCCTAATTATTTGGGGATATTTTTTTACAAGGAAGGGCACTATTCAACCAGGAAGCCACGCAATGATTCCTTTCTTACTCAATTCATAGGCACGTACAAATGAATCGTTTACATACGCATATAGTATTCCGTTAGTATCACTCGTCTGCACAAAATCGCTCGCAAACGTAATTGTTTCGACAGCCGAGTCTTCGAACAATGGCTCGGGGAAACTCATGGAATTTCTCCGGTCATAGGATTGAATAGAAATAATCCAGGCCTAAATTTTTGGTACATGCGCACCCCGTGTACAATTTTTGTCTTCTCTCGTCCGTTTACTATGCCGACAAGCAGGCTATGATGTTCAAGGAACTGGTGAGGCAATAGTGAGGAAGGAGATAGGTGCTCAGCACACCAGGTGTATCCGATTTTTTTTGGATGCGCGGCAATGCGTAAAAAATTCCACCCATATAATATTCCTCAGTTCCAATAGCGGAGATTACGGAATACCCACCATCATTTGATTCGGCGAGATTTATCCGAATCCCATCAACAACGACGGGGGAAATAACCACCTCTTTGAATCCCTTATTTACCCGCGTAATGGGGCTCAGTACTGGGTTAGTTGCAACCAAAGAAGCTAATGTCTCCCCTTCAGCATGCCCCAGATATACTCGATAACCCTGTTTTTTACCAAGGCCAAAAGCGATTGTAAAATAAACATGTTTGATCCCCCGCTCATCAATCCAAATAGAATGATCTTCCAATCCCCAAAAAATACCCCCAATATCGTTGGCGATATTTTCCACGATCATATCAATGCCTTTTATCACCAGCGGAGTAGTTTTTCTCCACGTAAGCCCATCCCTGCTTTCCACGTGACAAAGTTCACTGGTATCGATATATCCAGGCATATTTTCGTTTCCGATCCTTTTTGTTATGATCCGGACTAAACCTCGAATACAACTACTCCCAGTCGTAGACGTATCAACCGTCAGCGCCATTACCAATTCATCGTTAGGCCCAACCCCTCCGATCGCGGGAACGGTATACATTACCGCTGCATCGTTTATTTTTTTACGCTTCACGGTCTCTATACTATACATAGTATAGTATACAAACGTATCACAGACACAAAACACATGATACATTGCCGGAAGATCCAGTATATAGCCTATCTGAGATCGTTTTTTTTATGCCGCGGTAAAACATGATATACTACCGATATATGCCCGCAAAAAAAATAAGTATTGAAAATGCAAAAACGGATAAATTGTTTTACTTCGTCGCAAACGTGGTCGTTTTTCGAGAATCCGACGGCCGATGTCTGATTCTTAAGCGAGACGAACGGGAGAAGGTGCACCCGGGCAAATATGCCGTGCCGGGAGGAAAACTGGAATGGAATGATCTGGACATAACGAATCCGACTCGCATGAACGGCGATGTAATCGACTTCGAAAACTCCGTCGAAGATCTCTTGCGCCGAGAAGTGCAGGAAGAAGCGGGAATTGAAATAGAACCACACCTCGTATATATCAACAGCGTTTCATTTGTCAGGCCCGACGAAATTCCCGTGGTGCTAGTGAAATTTGCAGCCAAATACAAGAACGGCAATGTACTGCTCGAGCAAGGCGCATTCACTGACCATGTATGGGTGGACGCAGAAGAGATCAAGAACTATAATTGTATCGATGGTATCGATGACGAAGTTGCCAAAACGATCGCATTATTTACAAGCACAGCGAAATAACCGTTATTTATGCAAGAAAAAATTTACAAAAAACCGATAATCTTCGGTATTCTCATTGCCGCGATTGTGCATAGCATTGCCATACTAATCCGGGAACTGTCTCCGACGCCCGTATTCCCAATCGCGATCGACGCAATTGCGTTTAATGGCTCATGGGTCTATCTCTCTTCGATCGCCCTGTTCACCGCCTTTAATATAAAAAAAGTACGGAATATCTTCACATGTATCCCGGAGCGAGTTGGAGAGAAAACGATCGAGGGGCAGCGCTTGGTTCTTGCGTATGAATTCATCCTGCTTGGCGGATTACTCTTTATTTTCCCGGCAATAACATACTTCTATACCAAAATTGAATTCTACTTTGCCTCACAGCACCCCGAATGGCATAGGTTCATAGAATATATGCCATTCACAGATCTGATCAGCCGAGCAATGACGTCATTCCCATTCTTTATTACGCTATTTATTCTCGTAAGCTTACTCTGTGTGATCATGCCGCATACCTATCTCGCCTATAAATGCGTGACCAAAGCAAAGAGTCCTCTACAGTCGGCGATCATATTCAGCCTTCTCCTTTCAACCGGCATCACAGTAAGTATCCTTGGATTACTTGCGCTCAGTATTGATCCATGGATGCTCATTCTGCTGGTCATAACCGGCCCTGTTGTACTGCTTTCATTTATCATCGTGAACGTTGTCATGCTTCGCTATCACGATAAATACATCATCTGCGAACAGACAAACGAAGAAGTATAGGTATGACAAAAAAATCAATCGATTGCGATTGATTTTTTTGTCATTGATTGATGCCGATACTCTTTAGAAACGTCTGTAGCTCTGCGCCAACCAATTGGCGATATTCCCCCGCGCGCAGCTCACGCAAACGAATATTCATGATACGAATGCGCAATAGGTCGGTCACCGCATAGCCGAGTGCCTCACACATACGACGGATCTGTCGCTTCTTTCCCTCGGTTAAGGTAATGCGAAATTGCTTCGATCCGGTCGATTCGACAACGCACTTTCTTGTCTTGTATCCATCATCAAGCAATACCCCTTTAGCCATCGATGCGATAAATTCCGGATTGACCGGCTTATCCACACGCACAAGATATTCCTTCTCGTGCGCTCCCTCGGGGTTGAGCAACTTATCAGTGATGCGCCCATCGTTCGTCAAGATAATCAATCCGCGAGAATCCATGTCTAATCGACCGATCGGGAACATGCGCCCCTCATAATCAAGTATATCGGCAATGCTCTTCTGTCCACGCTCAGGACTATGCGTCACAACGCCCTCTGGCTTGCAAAATGCGAGATAGACGCGCTTTTTAGCAAGCGCCTTTGCACCGGCGCCAACTTCAACAGAATCGCCTTTTTGCACCTTATCACCAAGAGAAGCAACCTTGCCATTAATGCGTACTTGCCCGTCCTCAATAAGCCGGTCGGCTTCCCGCCGACTGGCATACTGTTTTACCGCAAGGTAACGGTTGATGCGAATTGGGTATTCCATTTCTTCCATATCTCTTGAGCATACGATATTTCTGTCAATTTGCAAGAAACGGGAGGATATGGCATGGCTATTGTGCTTTCAAAAGTGATGCTGTATACTAGGAAAAGTAAGTTTTCTCAGTTTGCTTCCAATCCCGAACTGCTGTAGCGGATGTGGATATATGAAGGTAAAACGTTTTTGTTTTATGCGCTCTCGAGGCCTATGAGAAGGGTCGACTTACAGAATTAAAAAAATACTATCTCAAAATGGGCAAAAAGTTATACGTAGGTGGATTGCCATACGCAACCACCCAGGACGCATTGAGCGAATTGTTTGCACAGGCAGGTTCCGTAGAGTCAGCTATGATCATCACAGATAAGATGACTGGCCGCTCGAAGGGATTCGGCTTCGTGGAAATGGCTTCTGATGAAGAAGCAGAGAAAGCGATCGACATGTTTAACGGAAAGGACTACGAAGGTCGTTCTTTGACCGTGAACGTTGCTCGTCCGATGGAAGAGCGCGCTCCTCGCCGTGAAGGCGGAAGCGGAGGCTTCGGCGGAGGACGTGGTGGAGATCGTGGTGGACGCGGAGGCTTCGGCGGTGGATATCGCAGCAGCTACTAAGCTACATCAGATCGACATTCAATGTCATCTTAATAAAAAACCGATCAGTCAATTGACTGATCGGTTTTTTATGTATATCTACTTCGACGTCTTATTCGCCGTAGGCTTTACCAACATGGCAAATAGCACAGGAATAATAAACAGGGTCAAGAATGACGATAGCGCCAACCCAAAAATCATAGCCGTTCCCAACGCCTTCCACATTTCATTAGAAAGCGTTATTGGGATGATGCCTGCGATCGTAGCAACAGACGTGATGAAGATGGCCTCCAATCGTGATTTACCCGCATCGATAACAGCCTCTTCGAACGGAATCCCAAACTTGATATTGAGATTCATCTTATCAATCAGGATGATCGCGTTTTTTACCACAATACCAAAGAGCGCCAATACACCAATAAGGCCTGGGAAGCTCAGCGGGATTCCCGTTAAGGCCATCCCAAGGAATACGCCAATCAACGCAAGCGGCAACGTCATCAATACGATAAACGCCTTTCTGAACGAGTTAAATTGAATAATGAGCGTAGAAATAATCAAGATGATAGCAATACCCATCGCCATAATAATCGATTTTACAGATTCCTCATTCTGTTCGTTCTCACCACCATACATAATAGTATAGCCTGCCGGCAATTCGTATTCCTGCGCTATTCGTTTTTGGAATTCGGCAACAACCGTATTGGGGATCGTCGTAGCAGAAACGCCTGCAGAAAGAACAGCAGTTCGCTTTTGGTCGATACGGGTAATGGTATCAAGCGACGGCTTTAATTCAATCGTAGCAACATCCTTTAAAAAGACCGCCTGCTTACGCTGGTTAATAACCTGCATATTCTGCAATGCTTCGATTGTTGGAATGGATTGTTCATCAAATCGGGCAACGACATCAATCTCCTTGTTTTCTCGGATTACGGTCGTTACAGTAGCTCCCGAAACCGCAGTTCGCAATACAGATCCAACATACGCGGCATTGAGGTTTGCTTGCTCCAATTTGATCGGGTCAAGGACGAACGTATATTCAGGAGCTGCCTGCTTCAACGAAACACTCGAGTCAATGACTCCGGGAATGGTTACAAGCAACTTCTCCAGATCGTGTGCGATCCGGTCAAGTTCAACAAGGTCATCACCCTTAATGCGCGCTTCAAACGCGGCACCGGAAGGAGGCCCCCCTTCAACTGCTTCGACAACGACCTTTGCCTCGGCAATGGAGGCAAGATCGCTACGCATTACATCAGCAAGCGCATAGGATGTCTTATCGCGCTGTTTCGCATCAACAAGTGTTATGGTAATACCGGCAAGGTGCGTCGAGGCATTACCCGCAGATCCACCCGACTGCATGGAAGCACCCTGACGTCCAACAATCGTCGAAAAGTTTCCGATTTCGGAATAGGTCATAAGTCGCTCTTCGACCGTGCGCACGATCCGGTCAGTTTCATCAAGCTTAAGCCCAATAGGAGCTTCAATGGTAATAAACATCGTTTCATAATCAGACGCAGGGAAAAATTCGGTTTTCACGACGCCAACCATTGGCAATGCAATCGCAAAGACAAAGATACCAAAGACTCCCGCAAGGAGCTTACGGCGACTCTGCTTGGTTGCCAATACGATGCGCAAATAGCGCTCATAAATCGGGATGACCCGATCGAACTTAATGATGCCATGAATGAGCCGTTCGGCAAGATCGGCATCAGTATGCGTCCCCTGCTCGCCTAACTTCTTCTTAATGAGCGCATCATCGGTCCATTCGCGGTCGGCAAGTTCCTTATTGGCAATAAGCCTCACATCACCGCCTTTTTCATACCAGACCACCATCCATCCGGCAACAAACAAAGCCAATACGGCAAAAAGATAACCTTCGATGCCACCAATATAAATCAGGAGCCCACCGGCAAGCAACAGAGTGGCTTCGATCAGGAAAAAGAATTTCTTCGTCATGCGGATGCGCTCAAGTACGGCTGCAAGTGGATGATTAATCATTAATGCGATAAATAACGAAGTAATCAAGGTAACGGACACGGTGATCGGTATGGACTTGAGGTATTGCCCCATGATCCCCGTAGAAAATAGGAGTGGCGCAAACGCCCAAACTGTAGTCAAGGTCGTCGTGGTCAATACAACCTTAAAATCGTTAAGTACAAGCAACACCGCCTCTTCAGGAGTGAACTTTCCCGTCTTCAGATACTGCTTTGTCGCGGAAACAACAACAATTGCATCGTCGACCAGTAAGCCGAGTGCCAACAGGAGAGAGAACACTGAAAGGAAGTTCAAGGTGAGTCCAGCGACCAACATGACACCGAACGTCGCGAAAAATACCAAGGGGATGGCGATGCCTGCGACGAATGCCTCCTTCAGTCCGACAATCAAAAACAGGATGCCCATGACGAGAATTAACGTCAGCAAAAAATCATGAGTCAACTGATCAAAATCAGTCTTGATCTGCTTACCCATATCACTGGTCACATCATATGCGACTCCTGTAGGAAATGTCTTAATGAGCCGGTCCGTTTCAACGCGCGCAGTATCGACGATATCGATAACAGACCCGCCAGTCCGCTTCACAACGCTAATGGAAACAGCAGACTGGGACACACTACCCTTGATCGAAAAACGCGAATAGACGTTCTTCTTGATAGCCTGCTCCCGCACCGTAGCAATATCTTTTAATACAATGACGCTACCATTGTCAGCATGACCAACAGGTATGTTGGCAAGCCGAATCTCATCATAAAATCGTGACTCGGTACGAATGGCATAGACAAACTTGGAGCCTTCAAAGTTACCCCCCGGAACCGCACGATTTGTGGCTGCGATGGCGGCATTGGCTCCATCGAGCGTAATGCCATAGGACATCATTTTTTGCGGATCATAAGCAACCTCAAACTCGCGCTCATCCCCTCCTGAAATAGTAACCTCGCGCACACCGGGGATCTTTTCTAATTCATCGCCGATTGTTTCGGCGTATTTGCGCAAGGCAAATCCATCCCCGGGTCCGGTCAGCGCGATCGACCAAATAGGCTGGTCGTCCATAGATATCTCTATGACTGCGGGATCATTCACCTCTTGAGGAAGGTCTTTTTTGACGGTAGTAATCTTATCACGCAAGCGTCGAATCGCATCATCGAGATCTTCATTCGCATCGAATTCGACAGTGACTGAAGAAACCGAGTTCGAAGAATTTGATGTAATCTTATGCACGCCTTTGAGTCCGCCGACCGCGGTCTCTATTTTTTTTGTCACAAGCTCTTCAATATCGGACGGACCAGCACCCGGATAGATTGTGGAAACGACAGCTATCGGAATCTTTACTTCAGGATTTGATTCTTTAGGAAGCTTTGCATAGGCATATCCTCCCCATGTCGTGAGCACCACAATCAACAATGTAACGACGCGTACATTGGATACAAAAAAATTAAGCCATGTCTTTTTCAACTCAGGGCGAAAGGAAAGACGCGCAAGATAGCGAGAATCGGACGACTCTTCCTGTTTGGATTGCTGTAGTTCTTCCATGTTATTGTACGTTCACTTTTTGCCCCGCACGGACGGCTTGCGCGATCGACACAATGCGCATTTCCGGGTCCAATCCGCCAATGACCTCGACAACCTCTCCCAAGATGCGTCCCGTAATTACGCGATGCTCCTCCACAATACCATCGACATTGACGGTATAGACATACATCACGTTTTCGGCGACGCGTAAAGCCTGTACAGGTACCATAAATACACCAGCTCCTTCCGCGGGCTGTCGGACCCTGATAGCAACGGAGACGTTTTGTCCGATTACCAACGTAGGCGCCTTATCGACAACGAGCACGGTAACCTCGACCTTGCGCGTAGACTTATCGACGCTCGGAGCGATACGCAACACCCTACCGTTAATATGTTCTCCAATAATCGCTTCTGAACCCTCTTCGATAAACTGCACGTCAAGATCACTAACAAACAACGTTACCTGCAATCCTTCCTTATTCACGATCGAAACAACCGATTGACCGGGAGTCAATAATTCACCGATACGCACGGAAACAGAGGCAATCGTTCCGCTGATAGGAGCGGTAATAATCGTCTTTGCATAATGGGCCTGTAACTGCTCCACATTCGCACGCGCTTGAGCAACTGCCGCCTCTTGCGTTTCAAGCTGTTCATGAGTTGCGCCCGACTGCTTAAGAGAGAGTTGATCCTCGACGCGTTTGATATTCGTCTTATGGGCAATAATAGCCTGCTCCTGCGCATTAACGATAGATAATGCCGCCGTAACTTCAGCGCGAGCCGTGGCAATATTTCGCTTATACAGCTCAGCGGTCGCTGAAGACAGGCCGTACTGCGACTGAATCGCCTCAGCCATTTTATTCAAAAAATCACTTACTTTTACCAGTCGCGTCTTGGTGCTCGCAAGCACCGCCTCGACGCGTACGCGATCGGCATCACCCTGTAATGTATCAATCTCGGATCGCATGGCAGACAACTGGTCCGTGGCAACAAGCGCCAAATATTCTACATCAATCTGCATTTGGGAATCCTTTAACAAGAATAATAATCGAGGAGATGTTGGAGTGCCACGATCAACCATTGGATCTGTCTGATTCTGGACCGCATCATCAGCCTTTGCATAGACGTCGTTAAGAACCGTCGACATATTGGCATAGATGTTGGCAAGATCGGATTGCGCCTTGGCTAGATCGGTCTGCGTCATGGAAATATCCTCGGGTCGGGCGCCTTTTTGCAATTCTCTCAATCGAGCCTCCTGAGCCTTCAGCCCTGCCTTAGCCTGATCAAGTTGCGCCAAAATATCACGCCCTTGCAGGGTGACTAGTGGAGAACCGACGGAAACACGATCGCCGATGCGAACCGCGACGCGAGTCACTGGCGCAGACAGTTGACTACGTAGTTCCGCCTGTTCCAAAGACTCAAGTGTTCCCTCGGCGGAAATAACCCCATTCATATGTCCAAGGTCACTGGCTGCAAGAACGGCGACTGTAGACTGGCGAATTGGAGCTTCTTCTTCTGAGTTACGATTGCGCATAATGGCGCCGCCGATCGAAATAGTAACAATCGCCACTCCGGCAACGATCATCCCTATGGTGTGTTTTTTAGGATATTGCATATATGAAATAGATAGAATGTAAATTATGTACGCTTGGTATTGCTAATGATTGATGCCAAGTAGCGAGCGTAGTCAAGCTGATTAATGCGCGGCACGCCACATTGTGTATGGACCACATACGCATGCACAGCATTGAGAACAACTTCGGCCGCGACGTCAGGATCGGGAAGGCCGCTTCGCTCGATGCACGCAACAACCAATCGACGCACATCTTCAAACCGCTGCACGATCGCTGCATAGGGGGGCGCAGAACGATCAAGCGCTCCAGGTTCAATCGCACGGAATGATGCCCCCATACGCATCCCCACGACAAGCAACGCTTCGATCATGCGATAAAGATCATTAGAACTATATACTGCCTGTTCCAAATATTCATATGCTGCACGCAAGGCATCGTCAACGATTGCAATATACAAACTCTCCTTATTCTTAAAAAAGTAGTATAACCCCGCCTTGGTAATGCCGACATGGGCGGCAATATCAGACATGGAAGTTGATTTGAAGCCTTGGTTTGCAAAAAGCTCTCGGGCAGCTGCAAGTATTTTTTCTCGTGTTCCTGGCTCCATAGATTGATACTTACCATTCGGTAAGTGCATATCAATGGTACACGGTCGGTGACTGTTGTCAATGATGTTCCGTAGCAATCCTTTGATCACTATTCTGCAATCAACATCCCTATGTTCGCACACTGTTTTCCAGTATAATGCTCATAATAGTGCACAAACTAAACGCAAGCACTCATAAAACACACTACATGGTCCAATTTCCCGACGAAATAATAAAGGAAGCGGAGCAAAATACCGCACACGGTGCAAAGCAAATCAAACACAAACGCCTAAAAAAGATCGGCCGTTTTTTGCGCATACTCGGACCAGGCATCGTTACCGGTGCAGCTGACGATGATCCATCCGGCATTGCAACCTATTCCCAGGCGGGAGCGCAATTCGGCTTCAAGATGCCGTGGACAATGATTTTCACCTATCCGCTCATGACTGCGGTACAGGAAGCCTGTATGCGCATTGGAGCGGTAACCGGGAAGGGCCTGGCCGCGGCCGTACGGGAACACTATCCAAAAAAGATCCTCTATCCAATCGTCGTCCTAGTTGTACTCGCCAACACCCTAAACATCGGGTCCGACATCGGCGCTATGTCCGCGAGCGCTCAACTACTCGCGCCGTCACTCCCCTTCCCATTATTGGCGATCGCATTTGCACTGCTCATTATATTGCTTGAGGTGTTCATCTCCTATCGTACCTATATACGCATCCTCAAGTGGCTTTCCATGGCACTATTCGCTTATTTCATCACGGCATTCTTAGTGGACGTACCTTGGATAACGGTTATAAAGGCAACATTCTCGCCGCATATTGAATTCAGTGCTGCATTTCTCTATATCATGGTTGCCATCTTCGGCACGACGATTTCGCCCTATCTATTCTTCTGGCAAACAAGCAATGTTGTCGAGGAGGAGATCGCAAGCCATCGACTTGCGCAAAAGGGAGGCATTCCCAAGTTGACGAAGGCATACCTAAGGCGCCTACGGATTGACACGGCATTCGGCATGCTATTCTCGAATGTCACAGCATGGTTCATTATCGTGGTCGGAGCCGTAGTACTCAACCAATCAGGTGTGACCACAATCAACACCGCGGCAGACGCCGCCAAGGCGCTCGAACCATTAGTAAACACATTTCCTAATGCAGGGTTCCTCGCAAAACTGATCTTCGCAGTCGGAGTAATCGGGATCGGACTACAAAGCATTCCCGTACTGGCTGGATCGTCCGCCTATGCCGTAGCGGAAACATTTAGCTGGAAAGAAGGGCTATACAGAAAATTCAGACAGTCGCGCAACTTCTATCTCGTTATTATCTTTGGTACAGTAGCAGGATTACTCTTTAACTTCGTTGGATTCGATCCGATCAAGGCACTAGTTTTCACGGCGGTGTTCAACGGTATCGCAGCCGTACCGCTCATCTTTCTTATCCTCCGCATCTCAAGCCGAGAAGACGTTATGGGAGAACACAAAAGCGGCTGGCTATCGAAACTTGTTCTCTGGATTGCGTTTATAGTGATGGCATTATTTGCAATTGCACTATTAGTATCGTTTCTCTAAAAATGCTTGAACGAAAAAAGAGATTAGGCAAAAAGCCTAATCCCTTAGTGTGTACCATCCTTGCGCTATTTCCGCAAAAGCGCAAGAAGTTCATCGATATTACTGATTCCCGTAAATCCATCGGGAGTTGCCATCCCCTGCTGCTCTACTCGAGCGAAGCGGGGACATCCCGGGATGAACTCGGCAACCATAGTTGCCAAAGGAAAATCCTTTTCGGCCTTTGCGTTAAAAACAATTGCCGAGAAGGTGAACCCGCACTGCACCACCGAAGTAATGAGGAGTGGATCATTTACGAGCAATACCTCGAATGACTGTTGCAAAGTGTCACAGAATGCAAGAAACGACCTATCTACAAAATCGCTCGAATTATCTAAAACATCAACTACCAATATAAGCTTTCCGCTCATGATATTCTCCTCGTTTCTTAATTAAGCTACTAAGAAAATAGTAGCACAAATGTGCTATTATGTCAAGTAGCTCTTTTTGAGGATTTGTACATGGCGCAATGAGATAGGGATCAAAAACTATGAGCATCGGCAATACCCTTACCGCCATCCACAACTATAGACTGGCCGTTTATATACGAAGACTCATCGCTCGCAAGAAAAGCAACAACATTTGCAATTTCTTCGGCCTCACATACGCGTTGCAAAGGATACTGTTTGGAAATTTCTTGATACCATAATTCCAGCTCCTCTGGCGTTCTCGTACCCTCAGAATTTGCAACTTTTACGAATCCCGGAAGAATGGAATTTGCGCGAATGTGCGGAGCAAAATCAACTGCGATCGTTCTCGTTAGTGCATCAACAGCTCCCTTTGAAACCGAGTATACACTAAAATTAGGGAGTGCTACAAAACTTTCTATAGACGAGATGTTTATTATCGCTCCACCACCAGATTCGGTCATAAGCGGTATAGTGTACTTGGCCATTTTAAAATAACTATTGAGATTAACATCCAACGTCTTACTCCACTCCTCCTCGGAAATATCGGCGATGTTCTTCGCCATATCCGGGCTATATCGCGCGACACAATTCACGAGACACGTAAGTGCTCCGTATATTTCTTTGGTTGTAGCAATAATCTTGTGCACATTCTCACTATTGGTCACATCCAATTGTAAGAATAGCGCTTCGCCACCATTTTGCTTGATAGCATCTACCGTACGCTGCCCCATAGCTCCTTCATCAACAACAACAACTGCGTATCCATCTCGAGCCAACCTGATCGCTGCCGCACCGCCAATAGAGGCACCTCCGTCCTTGTACCCCATGGCACCCCCAGAAACAATCGCAACTTTTTTATGTATCATAGAAAAATTAGTTATGAATAATGGTAAATCGGCAAGTAATAGGCCGGATTCTGTGTCTCGACGATAATTTATCTGGACTCCGGATTGCTCCAGGAGTTCGTGCGGTACAAACCAATATTACTATTGGAATACGACCTTGCACCCGGTAAGGATTTAGCCGTTTCACCTCCTATGTTTCCATAAGAGCTACCCCTTGCGGGGCCCCATTTCCTTTCGAAAACAGGCGTCTCTGCTCGCACCTCGAGGATTACTCCCGACGGCTGTTAGCCGCTACCTTGTTAGTTCTCCCACCAATCAGATCAACATCCCACAGCAACACGAAGCGGTAGCGCAGTGTACTTCAACCGTCACTCCAAGATATTGGCCTGATTGGTGGGAGAAATGAGTGTCCGGACCTTCCTCCCTCTCGCCGAAGCGAAGGGGTAATCGTCTCCCTGCCGACTTACCATTGCACACAACTACTTTCATAAATACAGGAGTTCCCCGACTCTGTCAACGATTCGCTGCGTATAATGATATCCACCCAAGCTGTAACCATAACATTATCTCATCATACGATTGGACACTACTATCGGGAACCTGCAAGAGGACTATTTTCAAATGATTTTTATGCAATAGATCCCGTGCAACACCAAATCCCATTTCCGCAAACGATTCAGCACCAAGATACCCCTTGATGCCATTCTTATCTTCATTCATGACAAACAAAATATCCGCTTCGGTTATCTGTTTGAAAAACTCCGTATGCACACGAGGATATTCCTCAAAAAAAGTTTCTACAGGAAGCTGCCGAGGATAAGCCGTTACCAGATACCCCTGATCTTCCCATATACGCTTCCAATAATCAATCTTCTCTGGAAGAGAAGCGCTTCCTGCAATAACTACTTTTTTAGACATGGCATATATATTTTATTTCTTACCGGCATGAACCTTCACCCACGGTAATCCCAATTCCACATCGAATGCAAAACCAGCCGCCCCCTTATGCCCTCCCCCGCCATGCAACTGGGCGATCTTTGAGACGTCAGTCTTCCCATTTGAACGCAATGAAACCTTGATACTACCTCCCTTATACGACCAGATGATCCCGATCGCTTTTTTATGCTCGACAATCCAATTACCAAGCTCGGACTCCAAGATCGGCGAATTCACGGCATAGGCGGGAAATCCATCAAGATCAACGCGCTCGATATGACGAATAAGTCGCTCGATGACGCGGCCCTCATACTGCAAAATGACTCTCCCTGCTTCAAGATATTTTTTGATAGCCTCCTTGTCCTCCCATTCGTCTCGCAGTTTGTTCCACAATTTGAAATCGAATGGATAGCCGTCCAGAGCCGCCATCAACTCTTTCGTATGCGGCATAGCGAAACGCCACAGATCGATATCCTGGACATGCTTTAACAGTTTGGGTACCGGCTGCCCCGGAAAGAAGTACTGCCACGCGATGACGGATCCGGAACGGTCATTATCATATACATGCTCGGTCGAAATGCCGACGATATCAGCCTGACTGATATGATGATCGAGAACGACCACCTTTTTATTTTGCTCAAGCAATATTTGCATGATTGCTGCGGAATAACAAAAATCAATGAGGTAGATCTGTTTGTCGACAAGCCCCTCGAGAGGCTCCTTCCCATGATCAACGGGGATGTACTCAGCCTTACTTTTAAATTTATTCCACGCGACCCATGCACCTCCGAATCCATCATGACAACCGTTATGATACAGAACAACAATATCTTTCATATTCTTTTTCGTATAGGATTATTTCTTTTGTTTCGGCTTCTCCGACATGCGAAGCGCTTCGATTCCCGGCAACTTGATTCCTGACAAATATTCGAGCATAGCCCCGCCACCGGTCGAAAGAAATGTATTTTTCTTCAAAGAAATTCCCGCAAATGCCAGAGCAGTTTCTCCTCCGCCAACGACGGCAAATGCTTTACTCTTTGCAATAGCCTTGGCAACATCCAGCGACCCTTTTGCAAATCGCTTGTCTTCGATAACTCCCAATGGTCCGTTCCAAATGATAGTCTGGGCATTTTTAATGATTTCTACCCATTCTTCCGTAGTACCTTCGCCATTGTCCACGATCTTTCGATCAGATATGACAACATCCATCGGTATAATGACTTTATTTGTCTTCATGAGTTTTTTTGCGACAGGAATCATATGTTTCTCGTAAATGGAATCTCCAATAGGCAATCCATCGGCAGCCATAAAAGTATTGGCAACTCCTCCGCCCGCAAGAAAATAATCTGCCTTATCAATAAATCGCTTAACCAACCCCATCTTGTCTGTCATCTTTGCGCCACCGAGGATAACAACAAACGGATGCTTATGGTTATGGATGGCTTCGTCCATATGAAACACTTCCTTTTCCAATAATAGACCGGCGCATGATGGCAACAGCTTAGTGATTGCAACCATCGAAGCAGTCTTGCGATGACAAAAGGCAAATGCATCATTCACGTAGAATGTACCGAGTGCCGCGAGTGATTTAACCACAGCCGAATCATTCTTGTCTTCTCCGGGCAAAAATCGGATATTTTCCAATAGGAATATCGAACCCTTTGGAGCCTGTCTGATTTTTTCCGCGTCATTTTCTGAAAACAACTGCCCCCGCTTGGTATCAAGTGGTATGAACGAAACATCCTTTTTCAATAGGCCCATGAGAATCTTCGCAAACGGCTTCAGTCCGAATTCTTTTATGTTATCAGTCATCAGTTTTCCGCTCTTGGTTCCGTCCGCAGGACGACCCCGATGACTAACCAGTACAACCTTCGCTCCCCGCTTGATCAAGAATTGGATGGTCGGAATGATGGAAATAACACGCAAATTATCTGTGCGTGCCTTAAGGGTCTTGTTATTAATATTAAGATCGATGCGGACAATGGCAATCTCTTCGGAAAGATTTCGATCAAATAGTGCTGAAAGTTTTTTCATAATATCTGGTATTATTGGGAAGAATAGTTCATTTGTTCACGCATAAAGTCCATGAACGAGCCGGTGCAATAAACAAAAAGATCCTCTTGACTCATAGAACCATCCTTCACCGTTGAGGCAAGTGTCGCTTTTGGCAACATGCAATCGATATCCATCCCCGAAAGCAACGCGAGTTCTCCTCCCCCAGAAATGATCGTTGTTCGATATGAACATACATCTCCTTTATACCCATCAATCACGCGTTCGACAGTTAAACCGGAAGCGGGATCAACAACGATACCCTTTGCAGGTGAACAGGTCTTGATATGCTCGGCGATACATTGGGGAGCCGTCTTTGCGCTTGATCCGCAATTGACGATAGCAATCGGAGCCGTCTTTGTGGCTACTAAAGAAGCGGGCGGAGTAACAGCATTCGACGCAACGGCGGTTGATGTCGCAACGACAACAGATTCCACAACCTCCGAAACAGGTAATGATACTGCTTCTTGCGGGCTGGGAGCCTGGGCGGTTTCCTTATCAACGGCAAAATAGATACCGCTGCCAATAGCGACGACGATCAGCGCGATAGAAACGATAAAGAAAACAGGGGCAAACCCACGGCACCAAAAAAAATGTGCGGCATGGGAACGGTTACAATGCGGGTGTTTCATATTCTGTTATTTTACCACTTTTTGTCTCATTTCCACAGACCCCAAAGTCTGTCATTTCAGCGAAGGCAAGATTGTCATCCTGATTTGTCAGCCGACGGATTCATGATTACATGATTTTTACCACGAAATTCCGTCGTAGGTTATTAGTTGTAGGTTATTTAAGCATCTTCTTCATCTTCTCCACGGGCCATGCATTAACAATATTGCTCTGCTCCGCCCACCCCCTACGGGCCTGCCCAATACCCCAAACAAGGAACTGTAAATGGTTGATTGAGTGTGCGTCGGTATCGATGGAAAGCAGCACACCTTTTTGTACGCACTTACGGACATACTCCTCCTTCAGATCGAGCCGATCGGGAAACGCATTAATCTCCAGAATTGTCTTTGTCCGCTTTGCCGCGTCGATGATCGCATCCATATCAACATCATACGCAGGACGCCGATTAATGACTCGCCCCGTCGGATGAAAGATAATATCCACGTTCGGGTTTTCCATCGCAGCAATGATGCGCTTTGTCTGCAGCTCCCGCGAAAGATTGAAATAAGAATGCACCGATGCGCCAACGACGTCCAGCTGTCGCAACACTTCATCGGCAATATCAAGGGATCCGTCTTTCAGGATGTCTACCTCACTCCCTTTAAGTACCGCAAACCTCTTTCCTTCTTTTTTAAGTTTCGCATTCACGGCATCAATTGCTTTCATCTGTTCCAGTAGGCGTTGTTCATCCAATCCATTGGCGACAGTGAGTCGCTTGGTATGGTCAGTGATGACGATGTATTCCAGCCCCATCTGCATAGCCGCATCGACATATTCTTCAATGGTATTAGAACCATCACTCCAGTTGGTTTGGATCTGCAGGTCGCCCCTAATTGCATCGTACTCGATAAGCGTAGGCAATCGATGATTCTGAGCAAGGTCAACTTCGCCCATATCTTCACGCATTTCAGGTTCGATATATGTCATCCCTAACATATTATAGATTCCCTCTTCCGTGTCGCCTGCGACCATCTTCTCTTCCTTATTGCCCTTCATACGATATAAACCATATTCATTTAGCTTCAACCCCTTCTTGATTGCTAATTGTCTCAATGTCACGTTATGAGCCTTTGAGCCAGTAAAATACAGTAACGCAGCTCCGTACGATTCTTTAGATACAACACGAATATCGACATCCACGCCAGACCGGATCCGAACCGACGATTTAGTTTCACCCTGTGCGTAAACATGAACTACTTCGTCCATTTGAACAAAAAAGTCCATAACTGGCTGCGAATCTTTTGCGATAACTAAAAGGTCAAAGTCTCCGACCGTTTCCCTCTTCCGTCGCGCAGAACCGACGATATCAACGCGCTCTACCCCCTTAATCTTCTCCAGCTCCTCTTTAATATGCGCGATCGCGGGGAATGTATCCCCTAAAATAAGCCTCCCCCCGGAAGTCTTTAGAAATTCGATCCCTTTCAAAATATTCTCGGCCGACTTTACACCGAACCCCTCAACTTCGGCGAGCTTGCCTGAAGTAGCAGCCACTTCAAGATCCTGCAAATTCTTGATCCCGATCTGCTTGTACAACTTTTTAATCTTCTTCGGTCCAAGCCCCTCCACTGCAGTCAGACTGCGCAGGTCAACGGGGATCTTCTTTTTCAATTCTTCATGATAGGCAACCCGCCCTGTCGTGACATATTCCTCGATCGTTTTGGCGATCGAAATACCAACGCCCGGAATCGCTCCGATCGCCTTCAGCCCACCCTTCTTGTAGATCTCTACGATTTCCTCATCCAGACTCTCGATAACATCCGCAACCTTTTGGTATGCGCGCGGCTTGAAGGGAACATCGTCCATTTCAAGATATTCTGCGATTTCGCTGAGTAGCTGTGCTATTTCGGCGTTGGTGATTCTCATGTCATAAGTATACCACCTTTGGCCATATACCACCTGATAAAGAACCTTTACACTTCCGTAATTTAATGGTAAAAGCTAAGCAGTACCACACAACGACAAAGGAGGTAGTGCGTGCAAAAAAACATCAGGAACACGTTATTCAACCCGGAATTTCCGGCGGGGTTCTTCTTAGACCCCTCGGAGCAGGAGCAGCTCGTAGCAGGCCTCGTCTACTACGACATGATCAAGATGGATAACAGCAGAAGGCTCCCCCTGGCAAACGGCGGACTAACGGATATCTACATCAACATCCGCGAAAGCCGTAAGTTCGCCGAAGGCGTCGCCTTCCTCTCCGACCGCTACGCCGTGGCGCTCAAGCGCCTCGGCGTCAACCGCATCGCAGACGTACCGTTGGCGGTGAGCAACCTTTCGGGATCGATCCAGGAGCGCCTCGGCATCCCCGCGATCACTATCCGCGAAGAAGCGAAGCCTGGTCGTGCCACCCAAGGCGTGATCATCGGCGACATGAGACCCGGAGAGATCATCGGCATGTACGACGACGTCATGACCGACGGCAAATCGAAGATCAAGCCCTACTACGCGATCACCGCAAAGGGCGGCACCCCGTATCTGGTCATCATGGTCGATCGCATGCAGGGCTGGCGGCAGAAGTTCACCGAACTCGGCATCAACCTGCCCACCTGGGCAGGCACCGATCTGCACACCGTCAGGAGGCATCTCATCAACACCTTCGGGCTCATGCAACGCTGTGAGCCGGAGATGGAAGAGAAGAACCCGTTTATCTGGGCCTTGGATGGCATGGACTGGGACACCGCCCTGCCGCTCATGGATATCCTGCGCCCCACCGGTGCAATCCTCAAGATGAACAACCTACTGCACAACCAGGAACGGAGCCACATTGTCCGCGATGTCCACACCTACGGGCGCACCATGATCGACTTCAAGGGAAGCGATACACCCGACACCATCTACAACACCTGCCTGGAATACCGCAACGATCCGCCCTGGGCCGTCACCGTGCACGCCAACGCAAGCGGCGAATCCGTACGCGCAGCAGTGCGCGCATTCGAAGGAACGCCGACCAAGGTGCTCGCTATCACGGTACTCACCTCGATCGACGAGCAGGAATGCGACACGATCTACCACTGCAACCGCAACGACGAGGTGGCCACTCTGGCGACCATCGGCAAAAACGCCGGCTGTCACGGATTCGTATGCTCCGGCAACGAGGTAAGAGAACTGGCGAGCCGATACCCGGGCAACGAGTTTGTCGTCCCTGGCACACGCTCACCCGGAGCGGCAGCAGGTTCGCAGAAAAACATCGTACCGCACGAAGACGCACTTGCCAGCGGCGCAACAAAACTCGTCGCCGGAAGCCAGTTCACCAAAGCAGCCGACCCGGTCGCCGAGTTCAACCGCGTCATGACCGACGAGCTCGGTATCAAGCGCTAGCTCCTCCTTTATCCTCATGCCTAAAAAGCCCCACTCGCAAGAGTCGGGGCTTTATTTTTTTAACCACTCCCATAATTGGCAGCACTGAGTGTCGTTAATAAGAATTGTCATTCCCGCGAAGGCGGGAATCCACTTCCATTAATGTATAACCAACGCACATTTCGGCCAAAGTAATTTACGATACCTTAATAGGGCTTCGGTTACATTGTCATATCGGCGGAGGCCGGTATCCAGTATTGTTGTGGGAAAATAGTTTTAGGGTTGTGAACCTGGATCTCGTGTCGTGGCATGGGATGACACACGCATTGTCATTCCGACCCACGAGCCTGAATCCAGAGTCCTATAGGGTAACATCACGGGTGCAAAAACTCTGGATCCCGTGTCGGAGCACGGGATGACAACCATGTTCCGTTACTATGGTGTATGTTTCCGCTCGCATGTCTTTTCCCAAGAACCGGGAAGGGTGAATGTGGTGGCAAATAGTATCGCCTGCTATGACGCTAATCTTTTGTCCGAAATATGCGTTGGTTGAGTAGATAAAAAAATATGTAAATGAGTATTCATATATGCATTACTTTTATCTGACGATCGTCAGATAAAAGTAATGCAACAAAGACTCGATCAAAAGCCCCGCTCACAAGAATCGGGGCTTTTTACTATGCCAATTTGTTGAAGTTTTTCGCGATCGCGAAAACTTCAACAAATTCATTACGTAATATCCTGCATACGCTCCGCTCCATGAAGCGGGCCATGCTGTTGTCGGGGGTGGTCAAACCAGATCCGCGCGCTCGCCACGTCGCACATATGGCAAAATGCCGCAAGCGGCCCCATCACACGCCGCTCGTTGGTATAGTCGGCGAATTCCCCTTCCACATACCACATGGCGTTGTCCTGCTCTTCGGTCAGGCGGATGCCGTACTCATGCATTTTCTGCATGCGGAAGATACGTTGCGCTTCTTTATCTTTTAGCTCTTCTCGATAATACAATTTTCCATCCTCACCAAGCTCATACTTCCACGGCTTTTCGATGTCGTGGAAAAAGTTAACCAGCAGCGCATCCGCCAATGTGAACGGGAATGGCCGCAACGGATTCAGCGCATTATACAACATCACCACGATGTTCATCGTTTCCTGCACATGATCAAAATATCCGACCTGCCATACCTGATGATTATTACTCGAACCATGTACAGCCTGGAGCAATTCCCGATTATCAGCAAGGATCGTCTTACAGGTCCCTCGATTCGGTTCCGACAGCATCTCGATCATTTCTTCGATTGTGTGATAGGTGGGATGCATCAATTACGTTCTTTAAATAACTTTTGAAAGAACGGCTTTGATTCCAAGATGCCGTCAATTATCTTTTTTGATCGATTCGAAGCGCGATCATACGCAAACCACATTTTCTTTTTAGTACGCTCTGCATCCTTCGCTTTAAAATAATACTCGATTATATAATCAAAAAATGAAATACTGTCTGCATCCATGATCAGGTTGACGTCGGGATCATCACTCCCGGTTTCCGCATCTTTAATGATAGCAAACAGCCGCATTGCATCTTGATCGGAATATCCGGCATCACTAATGATCCCTGACGCAAGTTCGGCCGCCTTGATCGCATGCGCACCTTTATATGCCTTATATGTTTCAAACATATCAACAGTCAGCCGGTTTTCTATACCGCGCTCAATATCATGGGCCAATGCAGCGAGTTGTACTATTTCATCGGCATCTGGGTTTAACTTCAATACCCAATGTAACGTATTTAAAGAATGCCCCGGGTCTTCATATTTTTCGGAATGACTGACAACCTCGACGATCTTATTTTTTGCAACCTGAAATTTATCCACAGAATTTATTTATTGTTATGGATTCCCGTCGGATCCGTCGGCTGACGGACCGAGCTCGTTGAATGAGCGGGAATAACACTCTGTATTGGTGTCAATTCTTAAATCATAAATCCCCTCGTGGGTTGATCCTTTTCACAACCCCATACAATTCTTCAGGGGAATAAAAACTGATGACGATCTTGCCGCTTTCTCCGCGCTTTTCGATCTTCACATCGGTTCCGAGTGCGTCCTTTAAGCGGTTTTGGAGGCCACGCAGTTCTGCATCTTCTGACTGTGCCTGTCCGTCGAATACCGGTCGATCGTTTGCAACGGGCGGATTATGAATACTCTTGATCTTCGCTTTCAGCTCGCGCACGCTGAAGTTTTTCGTCAGCAGATCGGCGAATAATTGCTTCTGCACCGTCACATTGGGAATAGAAAGCAATAAGCGTGCTTGGCTTTCGTTAATCTGATTATGCGCCAATGCATCCTGGATTTCTACCGGCAAGCTCAATAAACGCAATGCGTTGCCGACAACCTCACGGCTCTTGCCAAGACGTGCGGCTACCTCGCGTTGCGTCATGCCAAATTCATCCTGTAGGCGCGCATACGAGCGAGCAGTCTCGATGGTATCCAAATTTTCACGCTGCAGGTTCTCGATAATCGCAAGTTCGAGCTGCTCGGCACGCTCCGCCGCTTGACGGATGATAACCGGTACACGCTCCAGACCTGCGCGCTTCGACGCCATTAAGCGGCGTTCCCCTGCGATGAGCTGATATTCTACATGGGTTCCATGCTCGCTCTCAGTCTCCACCTTAGAAACGACGAGTGGCTGCAAAATACCAAATTCCCGAATGGAGTTGGCGAGATCCTTTAAGGCAGTCTCGTCAAAATGTTTCCGGGGCTGATAGGGGTTCGGCTTGATCTTATCTACTTCGATATGAAAAATCGCATCCCCCAACGCAGTGCGTTTCGAAAATCCTGCAGCGCGCTTAGTAGCATACTCGTGATCTTCATGTCCAAGCGGTTGGTATGCGACATCACTCGCGATCTCAGCTCGTTCTGCTGGAGTCATGGAAATACCTACCACCTGCGGATGATCCATGGAGCGGATCGATTCGACCACAATCTCGGCATGCTCATCAGCACGAAGCTGTTCGCGATCGACATGGATTACCTCAACGATCGGCGATTGCTGCGACGCCGACTGAGACTGTGCAACGTCCTGAGCTCGCTGAAGAGGCTGCGGGATATGCAAAATAGGCGCATGTGGTTGCGTCTGTGGCTGGTTCACCGAAGCAGCATGTTGCGATGTCGATTGATTCCCCTGATTGGGATCCCTCGGCGGTATTAATGAATTAAGTCCCTGTCCTATCATAGGTTAGATGTAAAAAGCTTCATCGTGTATTTCTTCTTCCGGATTTGTCGGACGCTGGTCAAACGCAGTCTGCGAAGGATGCTGCGGTGCGGGCTGAGGATGCGCATTAATATCAATTAGCACATCGGCTTCGTTTGGCAACGGTGTCGTCTGCGGTGCGGGCGCTTGCGGGGTATACTGTTGCGCCGGCATTTGAAACGACTTAGCCGGAGCCTCTTGCGCGATTATTTCCTTGGCGAGCTGCTCATAGGCGCGTGCGCCCGTAGAATTCGGATCGTGAAGAATGACGGGGCGCCCATAGCTCGGTGCCTCGGACAATGCTGATGATCGAGGGATGCGCGTTTTAAAAATATTGTGCGGAAAGTTCTCTGCAATATCATTCGCGATTTTATGCGAAAGCGGTTCGTTCTCGTCGAACATGGTCATGACCGCCCCTGAGACCTTCAAGCCCTGCTCGGAAATATTCTTATGTACTAGTTCAATGATCTCGAGCAGCTGACTCAACCCTTCCATACTAAAGTAGTGACTCTGCACGGGGATAACGATCTCATCGGCCGCGACCAATCCATTAATGGTCAACAGGCTCAATGAAGGTGGCATATCGATGAAAATATAGTCATACGTATCACGAACCTTGTCGATGAATTGTTTGAGCTTATACTCACGCTCGGGAATGTTCACCAATTCGATGAGCGCACCGGCAAGATGTTGGCTCGAAGGGATAAGATGGTAGTTATAAAAAATGGTCGGCTTCACGAGCGTCTCAGGCTCGGCTAATCCGAACAATCCATGATAGATGCTTAATTCATTCAGCTTCGCAGGGTGGCCCAATCCGGAGCTGGCATTTGCCTGAGGATCGAAGTCGATCAACAAGACCCTCTTACCTTCAAGCGCCAAATAAGCCGACAAGTTTACACAGGTCGTCGTTTTAGCCACACCCCCTTTCTGATTATAGACTGCAATAACTCTTGCCATTTAAACCAAGTATAAAGTATACCGGTTAAAGAATAAAGCCTCAAAATTAGGACAAATATGATGATTTACCTCCATAAAAGCATCCAAAGAACCAACCAAAACAAAAAAGCCCCAAAATGGGGCTTTGTGGCTACAGCTTATACAGCCGCTATAGGTAAAGGTTTTTTACAGATACGCCGAGGAGGGTCTTCGAGATAATGCCGCAACGTTTTTACGTCCAACTTAGAGAACAACGTTGCTTCGTCATTGGGCATAGAGCTCAGGAGCTGGTCCAAGCCCACGACAATTGCCCTACGCTCCTTCGACGTCTTTTTTGTAGTGCGGATGTATTCCACCCAATGATGCATTACAGCACTGTTAATTAATCGCCGCTCGGTGTGTGCTGCCCGGATCTCATGCCCCATAAACTTCAGGACATTTTCATGCCATACCAACTGCACGCAATCAGGCATCGAGTTACCTCCCTTTATCCATATTTGAAAGATAATTGCTAAAAATAAAAATACCATCATAAAAATGGTTTTGCAAGTATAAAAAATGCCCCGCATGTGCGGGGCATACTACAAAGAGTGTGTGAGCGCTACGCTTGAGCAACGATCTGCGCACGCAAACAGATAAGGTACTCCACAGCCGCAGAACGATACATCTGCTGATCTTCACGTACCATGCGCTCGAGCTCCGTAACGACCGATTCGTACTCCACCGCATCCATGTAGGAAAGGCGAAGATCTTCGCCCGCCTCACGCAAATTGCGCATGAACCCCGATGTGCGTGCGTACTCGGCCATCTGTTCAAGCAGCGTAACGTACCACGGCCACCTCCTGACCTGCTCTTGAAAATGCTTGAGAAAGCTGAGACCCATCTGGTCGTACTGGCTGCCGTTTTCCCGGAGCATGCGCTCGAGCTCCGCATCGATTGTGTCGCACTCGGACCCCGAAAGCTCAGCGGCGACAATACGTTCGCCTAGCCCACGCAAGGCGTTATTGGGGCAAAGCTCTCTCGCCCGCGCATCCATACGCGACAACGTGTGCAGATACCAGGGTTTGCGTTCTTCTGTCATACTTCCTCCCTATGCCGCGGCCGCAGAAAGTTCCTGTCGGGTAAATTCGATATGCTTACGCATATCTGTGAAGTGCTCAGGGAGCATACCCGCAATACGTGTCAACTCGGCGATGACCACCGCACGATGACTATGAGATACGACCGACGTTTGCAACAGTATGCAGCACCGCTCAACCTGCTCCGCGTCCGCCTTGCGGACCACGCAAGCTTTAGCGTAGTGCTCGACCCGGATCAGAATGTTTCGAAATAACGGATACTTTCTCTTTACTCTCCCCTTCATGTCCACCTCGTTATGTATGGAATAAGTTGCTAAAACCAAAATGACGCAAAAGCACTATTTTGTCAACAGATTATAACGACAACTTAGACGTTGCAAATATGAATAACAGACAGACGATAAGGATTGTCATGTTGTTCAATACGATCTGCCGATCAAGCGTTCCCTTAAGATGGTAGTAAACTAGATCCTCAAGAATAAAGACGAAAAGGATGATGAGTGCCGCAGAATTCAAAAATCCGATCGGCAAAATACTCACTACGCTCAAGAACTCAGCGACCAATACTGCCGAACCGATAACCAAGAGCTCCTTCTTGCGCTTTGGGGCGTCTTCCATGAAGAATTCGATCGATTCCCTGATGAGTAGGTACAGCGCGACGAATGAAAGTAAGAAGTACAATAGAAAATCTCCCGCGGCACTCTTATCGACGATAAAAAATGTTCCGCCAATGAAAAAATAAAGTGCTCCCGAAAGAAAGTTAAAGATGGCATGCCTCCACAGAAAAAGAAATTCTTTAATACCAAGCAATAGGAAAAACAATGTACCGAACACCATAGAAGCGAGGACCACAGGCATATTACCGGAAGCCCCCCCGACCTCGGATGTGCTCATTAGGAACGACGTACCCAGATACGCATACAACGTCAAAACAAAGAACGAGTACAGAAACGTATTCCATTCAAACAGCGAGCGGAAGTATCCAGAGAAGGCAGCCGCAAAGAACAACGACGCCCAAAAGAATCCTCCATTAATCACGGCAAGTGTCAGCGTACCCCCGAAGAATGTCGCACGAAGAATGGATGGCATCAAAATCGGGAGGCGCAGACGCTTAGCCAACGATGTCGAGAAAACAAGCGCCTTCCGTCCAAAATAACGACTAACCCTAAGCGCGAGTGGAAACGATGTTGAGACGGCTATCTTTAAAGCTGATTTTAATCTTTTTAACATTGTTGAATTCCCCTTTAATGATCCTGTCTGCCAACTGATCCAAGATAGTCTTCTGGATCAACCGCTTAATGGGTCGCGCGCCATAATCCGGATCAAACCCATGCTCGGCAATATGCTTCTTCACGGATGCGTCGATGGTTACGTTTAGATTTCGTTGCTGCAGTCGATGCAGTACCTCATTGATTTGTATCTCTACAATCGATTCGATCTCCTTCGGCGTCAGCGGATTGAATACAATGATCTCATCCAGTCGATTAAGGAATTCGGGGCGGAAGGTGTCCTTCAGTGCGAGATTAACCCGCTCCTTAAACAACTCTTCCTGTTCTGCCCCAACCTCCTCATCCTTGGTCGTCTCAAATCCAAGCCTGGACATTTCATGGAAATATTCACTCCCCACGTTCGAGGTCAAAATAATAATTGAATTTCTAAAGTTAACACTCTTCCCTTTACTGTCGGTCAAGCGCCCATTGTCGAGCACCTGTAGCAGAATATTAAACACATCAGGGTGTGCCTTTTCGATTTCATCAAAGAGGATCAGGCTATAGGGACGATGACGGATAGCATCGGTCAGCTTACCTCCCTCTTCATGACCAACATAACCAGGAGGTGAACCAATCAGGCGAGAGACGGAATGTCGTTCCATATACTCGGACATGTCGACGCGAACCAATGCTTTTTCATCATTGAACATAATCTCGGCGAGTGCCTTGGCAAGCTCGGTCTTCCCAACCCCGGTAGGTCCAAGGAACATAAAGGAACCAAAGGGTCGCTTCTCGTCCGAAAGTCCCGTACGGGCTCGTCGAAGGGCATTTGCAATGGCCCTTACGGCATCTTCCTGCCCAACCACGCGTGCGCGTAATTGGTCTTCGATGGTCGAAAGTTTATTGGCTTCCGACTCAATCATCTTGGTAACAGGAATATGCGTCCACTTAGAAACAACCGCAGCAACATCGTGCTCGTCGATCGCCTCTTTGATGAACTTTTCACTTTCGTTTTTCTTTCCCTTAGACTTTCCTGTTTCAATAAACTTCTTCTCGAACACCGCGAGGTCCTTTTCTGCCTGAGGCAATTCGCCGTACAGGATTTTTGCCACCTTATCAAGACTTCCCTCGCGCTCGGCAAGCTCAGCTTGGCGTTTCAGCTCCTCGATTTTCTTTTTCAGATTGTGAAATTCCTCGAAGGTTAATTTCTCCGCATGCCACTTCGCGGATAGTTCATCATTGCGCTCCTTGAGTACGTGCAATTCCTTTTCGATCCCCTTGAGCCGATCTTTAGCTTTTTCGGATTTTTCAGTCGACAAAGCAGACTTCTCGATCTCAAGCTTAATAATCTCATGACGGACCTTATCGATCTCGGCAGGTAGGCTTTCCGATTCAAGTCGTCGGGCGGCAGATGCTTCATCGATCAAATCAATCGCCTTGTCCGGCAAAAATCGATCGGTCAAATACCGGGCAGACAAATTCACTGCGGACACGATCGCTTCATCACTAATGCGGATACCGTGGTGCAGTTCATATTTTTCCTTCAGTCCACGCAGGATCGCGATGCTGTCTTCGATAGTCGGCTCCTCCACCACGATCGGCTGAAATCGACGCTCAAGTGCCATGTCTTTTTCAATATGTCGTTGATATTCGCTGATGGTCGTCGCTCCGATCGCATGCAACTCTCCGCGCGCCAACGGCGGCTTCAAGAGATTTGATGCATCGATCGCACCCTCAGCAGCACCCGCCCCGACAATCATGTGGATCTCGTCAATAAACAGAATAATGCGTCCATTCGAATTCTGGACCTCACGCATGAATGCTTTGAGGCGGTCCTCGAATTCGCCACGGAACTTCGTTCCGGCGATAAGAGCCCCCAGATCGAGCATAACGAGCTCCTTGTCCTTTAACGGTTCAGGGACGTCGCCAGTGATGATGCGCTGCGCAAGTCCTTCGACGACAGCCGTTTTACCGACACCCGGTTCCCCGATCAATACGGGGTTGTTCTTTGTTCGGCGGCTCAATACCTGAATAACCCGGCGCAGCTCCTCGTCCCGCCCGATAACTGGATCAAGCTTACCGTCACGCGCCATATCAGTAAGATTAACGCCATACTTTTCAAGCACCTGAAATTTGGTCTCAGGCGTTTCATCAGTGATCCGCGATGAGCCACGCAACTGAGCAAGGATGCGGATCGCCGCATCACGCTTGAATCCCAGCTCCACTAAAATCTTCGAAGCCTTCGAGGAACCGGCTTCAAGGATAGCCAGCAACAAATGCTCACACGAAATATACTCATCCTTCTGATGCTGCGCGATCTTCCCCGCCTTATCGAGAATGTTCATTAACTCCTGGGAAAGATATAACTGCGACAAATTCACGCTCCCCATTGCTTTGGGTTCGTTCATCAATTCCACGATAGCTCCCGAGCGCACCTCATCAGCGCTCACCCCCGCCTTGGCAAGCAGCGGGCGCACCAGAGTGCTCTCATCGGTCACGAGCGCGACCAGCAAATGTAACGCCTTTAATTCGCCATGATTCTCCTTAGCGGCAAAGTCCTGCGCATTCTGTAACGCTTCCTGTGCTTTGATTGTAAATCGGTTGAAATTATTCATTGAAAACAAAATATCGATAGAGTGTTACTTATATATTACCTATATACTATACCACAACCGTGATACCCCGAAAATCGGGCATGCAAACCATACCAACAAACCGCAAAAACCGCAATCGTCAAGCGGCAAGGATCCGCACCAACGCAGCAATGCAACCGTCAATATCTCGCGCCGTCGTATGTCGGCCAAAGCTGAACCGAAGGCTCCTCCTGGATCGCTCATCAGAAAATCCAAGTGCTCGCAATACATGCGATTGCGTTGCAGAACGCGCAGCACACGCAGACCCGCTCGAGACGGCAACCCCCTGCAGGTCGAGCGCAATGAGCAACTCCCCTCCTTTTTGACCAGGAATATGTATATTTATGATATTGGGAAGATAAGGCGCATCACCTGCATGAGGACTGTTTAATACGACCTCGGGACATGCCCCATGTAACTGCTCCCAAAACAGGGAGTGTAGACGTGCGATCTGATCGGCACATTCAGTGCGACGCGCAACAGCAAGCTCAACGGCCTTTGCAAAACCAACGATGGCCGGAACATTCTCGGTACCCGAGCGCATGCCAAATTCCTGGCCACCGCCCGTCATCCGAGGACTAATGATATGCATACGGTCGTCTTGCATATGCGTCACACTATCCATAGTACGCGCATAGAGCACGCCGACCCCCTTAGGCCCATAGATCTTGTGCCCAGAAAGCGTCATCATATCCACGCCGAGCATATCAACAGTACAATCCAAAAACTGAAACGCCTGCACGGCATCAACATGTAATAGTGGATAATACGGCAAAGCATTCTCACGTGATCGGAACTGCGCGATTTGCGCGGCGATTTCTGTAATCGGCTGAACGGATCCAATCTCGTTGTTCGCATACATGATCGAAACAATGACTGTTCGTTCATCGAGCGCATCGGCAAGCGCTTGCACATCGACAAATCCGTTCACATCAACAGGAAGTATGACAAGTTCAACTCCTTCTTCCTCAAGCGCGCGAGCCGTATCCAAAACTGAATCATGCTCAATAGCAGACACAATAACCTTCATTGGCTTATCGCCATAGAGCGCTGTAAAAGTCGGCCGTGCCTTGTTGATCGCGCCTCGCAAGGCAAGGTTGTTTGCCTCAGTAGCTGAGCCGGTAAAAATGACTTCCCGAAATCGAGCGCCAATTGCATCTGCGATAGTTTCCCGCGCCCAATCAACAGCCGCGCGAGCCTGCTGGCCGAACCAGTGCAACGAATTGGGGTTGCCATAGATATCGTCAAAATACGGCTCCATGGCCTTTTTAACTTCAGTATCAAGCGGCGTGGTCGCCGCGTTATCCAAATAGATGCGTTGCATATATGGTATATAGCTATTATACAGCAAAAATGCAACCAAAAAATAAAGCCCCTGAAGGGGCTTTAAATACAAGAGTCCGTAGGATAAACGAACCAGGATGATCAGCGGCGACTGCCGCCAGAACCACATCCGCCACAACCAGTGCAGGGATCGCATAAAGAGTAGCTACTGTCGTGTCGCATAGAATCCTCCAATAAATATTGATTCGATAAGATACTAAAAAAAATATACATCATTTCATTGATTTAGTCAATAATCGGTACTTGAATTCAAGGATTTCTTTACAAGGGGTAAAAATAATGGCAAAATCAGCGCAGCAATATCATTTTAAAAACAGGGAGGAAGCAACGATGAGACCCCTCAATAGGACATTACACGCATGGAGACAAAAGATGCTCATCCTGCAACGCTTGGCAACACTCGCAATGAGAAGCGCCCGAGATCAGTCCCTGCTTAAGAAGCTGATTATACAGCGAGCAATGCGCAATCCACTCCTGCGCATCGTCATGATCGACGGTGAACAGTACGTCGCACATAGGACGCAGACATCAGGAAAAAGAATCGTAATCCGAGGAAATGACAACCCACTCGAAAACAATTCTGCGTGGATCGGAGGATGCAGAGCGAGAATGAATACCGAAGAAACGGAACTCATCCTCGATCTCAATGAGGGATTTCGCGTAAAAGATCGCGTTGGCCATGAACTCGACAAGGCACTAGAGCGCCTTGGCTGCGAAAGCATTGACCCACTAGGCATGAATTTGAAAGTCACAGAGCAATATTCGCATCTACTGCACATGACCATACCAAGTCACGGAAGCGCATTCGACTGGAAGCCCGTAATGGCACACGCGATCGACAAGTTCAAAGGAATACAGATCGTGCAGCGTAGAGGAGATAAGATGCACAGCATGCCCACCTTCGATATTATTCTTTCATCCCAGTCAGTAGACCAATAGATGAAGGACTTATTCTAATCCATTCGCATCTCGGTACAAACAACAACGCCCATCGGTTCATCCGATGGGCGCTTTTTATGTTTCTTATTTCATTTTTCCTTTTCCATTTTTCGGCATTTGTATCGCCGCCTTTACAAATGCAACGAACAGCGGATGCGGGGCCAACGGCCGCGCGGTAAATTCCGGATGAAATTGCGTCGCCAAGAAGAAAGGATGCTTCGTTTTGGGCAATTCAACAATTTCCATCAATCGCCGGTCAGGGGACGTGCCCGAAAATACCAAACCTTTTTCCTGCAACTTCTCTACATAGATCGGATTCACTTCATAGCGATGGCGGTGCCGCTCGAATATAACCAACTCGTCCGCGGGAAGCTTCAGTTTATCTTCCTTGCGTCGCTTGTTTCCCTCGATCTGAAAATGGCTTCCTTTATACGCCATATGAGCGTGAGTACCTTTTTCCACGACTGCAGGATATGCTCCCAATCGCATAGTCGCGCCATACTCCTTTTGCGCCATCTTCTCCCGCTGTTCCGGCAAAATATCAATCACCGGATAGGTAGCCTTTTTATCAACCTCGGTCGTGTGCGCACCCTTCAACCCTGCAACGTTCCGGGCAAATTCAACGGTGGCTAATTGCATACCATAGCACAATCCAAAGAACGGGATCTTTTGCTCGCGCAGATAGCCGATGACCGAGATCTTACCTTCGATCCCACGGTTACCAAAACCACCCGGTACAATAACACCATCATACTGCTTTAACAGTTTCAGATTATCTTTTGACATCTTCGTGCCAACACCCAACGGGTCGAAGTCGCCGGCATTAAGCCAGTGGATCTCCGGAATTCTCCCCTCCGCATAGGCGGCATGCTTCACCGCCTCGATGACGGAAATATATGAATCCGCAAGTACAAACTCGCCACTCGAAAAATATTTTCCCACAATGCCGACCTTGACCGGCTTAGTAACCGCATGCGTCTTGTTCACGAACGCTTTCCAATCTTTAAGGTCGTTCTTGCGCGGCTTCAATCTAAGTCGCTTCATCAAAATACCACTCAAATTATCATGCTCGAAATTAATCGGAATATCGTAGATGCTTTTTACATCAGGAGCAGAAATGACCGCATCGCTATCGAGATTGCAGTTAAACGCGATCTTTTCCTTGCGCGGTTTATCAAGCGCGATCTTCGCACGCGCCAAGATGACATCCGGCTGCAGAGCAGCAGAGTTGAGTGTCCGAACTGCATACTGGGTTGGCTTCGTCTTCAGCTCTCCTCCCTCGCCCTGCTGCGGCAGATAGCTGACCAATACCAACGCGACATCATCATGATTGCGCGCCTTTAGCATGCGCACAGCCTCAAGGAATAGGACGTTCTGATATTCGCCCACCGTACCACCGATCTCAACGATGACGATATCAGCCTTTTCTTTTTTAGCCGCCTTATTGATACGCTCGATGACCTCAAGGGGTACATGGGGCACGACCTCCACGCACTTACCCTCAAATGCAAGGCTGCGCTCCCGGTTGATCAATGAGAGATAGACGCTCCCCGTGGTCATATAGTTCGCACTGGAAAGGCTCGTGTTCAGGAAGCGCTCATAGTTACCCATGTCTTGATCGCATTCCATACCGTCATCCAAAACAAAAACCTCACCGTGCTCAGTGGGGTTCATCGTCCCCGCGTCGACGTTAACATACGGGTCGATCTTTAAAGCGGTGACGGCAAAACCCTTCGACTGAAGGATCTTCGCAATAGATGCAGCAGCCACACCCTTTCCAACTCCCGACATTACTCCGCCTGTTACAAAAATATATTTGAGAGATGCCATAATTATTTTTATTATACACTCGAAAAAAAGAGAGGACAACCAGACAGAAGACGATTGACAAAATAGATAAAAAGACTCTATTGTTAGCAATAGTATCCAATCACGTCTCTCGCACGAGAGAAAAACCAATCATACAGAAGGAGTGTGTCATGGGATTATTCACGATGTTCGGACCGAGTGAAAGTAGCACGTCGTCAAGCGATGGCAAGACGACGACCACAACGCACTGCACCAACGGTCACATGGACAGGATCCAGCAGACGGACAACAAAACCGGGAAAACGTGGGAGCGCGAAGTCTGTCACGGGGTGTTCGGCCCCTATGCCGGAAGCTACAAAAAGTAATACCTCTAGGCCCTTTCTGGGAAGCCCTGCATCTTAAATGTAGGGCTTTTTTATATTACGCCTAAGATGCAGAGAATGTATCCTTCGTTGTTTTTAATTATTCAGAAACCTCCTCCCCTCGCTCATCGCGCGTGGCTAGACCCATGTCGCGCAAGAATGCGCCGGTCGTCGGGGTACGACCGAGGAAATCAACTACGGACTCCATCTCGTCGCGACTCCCACCGACCTCCAACACTTTCTTTCGATATTCCATGCCGACCGCGGGGTTTAGGACGCCATCATGTCTAAACCGGGTAAACATATCCGAGGCATAGACCTCAGACCAGAGGTAGCCGTAATAGCCGGCATCATACCCCATTAGATGCCCGAAGCCTGCAGCCCACATCTGATCACTCGATGCATCAATTCCAAACATCTGCTTATATAGATCGGCAAAGACTTGTACCGGGTCTACCGGTTCGCTCGTCGTATGCAATGCCATATCAAACGATCCAATAAACAACTGTCGCAAAAGGAAGTATCCTTGTGCGTGGTTTTTCGCGCGGATCATCCGATCGATAAGATCATCAGGTAACGGTTCGCCCGTTACGTAATGCTTTGACATCTTCTTAAGCAAGTCCCGTTCCCATACCCAATACTCAAACATCTGTGAAGGAGCTTCTACAAAATCACGCGCAGTACTTGTCCCAGACTGGGAGGCATAGGAAGCAGTCGTTACCAACGAATGCATGGCATGCCCGAATTCATGGAACAAGGTCTGCACTTCGCCATGACTCAATAATGAAGGCATGTCAGTCGTCTGCGGATTGAAGTTGGCAACGACCGCACACACCGGAGCAATATACGGAGCATCCGTAGCGCGTGAAGCGAGTCTCCCGTGCACGACAGCTTGGTTCATCGCGTGGCTAAACTTACCCTCGCGCGGAAACAGGTCGAGTGCAAAATATCCAACAAGGGTCCCATCGGTATTGCTAACCCGATACCACTCGGCGGCATCATGCCAGATCGGAAATTGTTCACGTACAAACGAAAGCCCAAGCACGGTGGAATACAGGTCGAACAATGCCCGCGTAACCATGTCGAGTGGAAAATATTCTCGGATTGCTTCATCGTCGACGGAATACCCCTGCATCTTGTCACGTTGGATATAATAATCAATATCGTAATATGCAAGTTTGGCGGATGGATCACCGAGATCTTTCTTCTTCATCTCACCGAGCAACTGTAGATCAAACCGTGCCTGATTCGCAATGGCAGCCTGCATCTCCTTATAAAACTGATTGACGGCATCAACCGTCTTGGCCATGCGATCTTCAAGTTTGAATGCGGCATGATTCGGGTACCCAAGCAAGGTCGCATTCTCCGCGCGCAATTCAAGCACCCGCTTCAACCGCTCAATATTCGCCACACCACCTTTCCTATTAAACTTATCCACTAATTCCTTGCGTCGAGGAGCGGATTCACACCGATCGCGAAACGGGAAAAAATCAGGATACGCCAACGTGACAATACAATTACCCTCTTTGTCCTCCTTCAGTCCGTTGATATACGCCTCAGGAAGCCCTTTGAGCTCCTCTCTGCGCACGATGATACGATCCTGATGTTCCGCGATCGCCTTGTCGAACCCGGTCGCAAGTTCAGAAATTTCTTTAAGGTTATTCTTTAGCTGTTGTCGCTTCTCAGAATCGAGCGAAAAGCCCATCCGCTTATACGCACGCATCGTATCATCAAACAAGACCTTATCAGACCCTTCAAGTGATTCGTTCTTCGCCGCATATTCCTGGACGGCGCGATACATATCTTCGTCATACTCAATATCGACAAGTTCCTTCTGTAATAGATCAATTGCCTCCTGGGCAGCATTGCGCACCTCCTGCAATGGACTGACGTTTATCAATAGGTTAATCTGCGAAATGGCATCAGTACGGGCATAATCGGATGATTCGATTGCAAAGATCGTATTATCAAATGTTCGGTCTTCGGGAGCGATCGCTTTGATTACGGCATACTGTTCTTTTTTTGATACAAGAGCTTCTTGGATCTTCTGATGTATGATTTCCGGGGTCCACTGCGCCCATGCGAAATCGTCCGGAGTATAGGCTGTTCGATTCATAGTTTTAATATATCAGTCATGAGGATATAAAAAAAGAGGCGGGATAAACCCGCCTCCATGTGGCGCAATGCCGGGAAGCTACCTATGGGTGGGAGATGATTCGGATTTCATCACCCGCCCGTACGCACACTACATTATCGCCGACCACCGCCTCAGTAGGGATGCGTTTCACGACGGACTGGCCATTAACGGAGTAGCCATATGAGCTCTCCACATCATAGACCTTCCCGTCCTTCACCCCTACCATCTTCAGCTCGTAGACATCGCCGGTCATTGCTTCCTTGAGCTGCCCCTTGCCGGCTTCCAGCCCCATAGCGAATTGCTTTTCCCCAACAAGTTCGTCTGTAACCAAGTAGGTACAGACAGAAGAAGTCAGGGCAAAGAGGAATGCTAATATGAGCGTCTTAATCTGCCTTTCTACCATATGAAGTCTCCTTGCTGTTTAACGTCCAATGGACGAATTTGATGATCTGGATATAAACTACCACATTTGTATAAATATGTCAATACCGACACAAAAAGAACCCATTACGGATTCTCTTTTGCTTGTGTGCGGGCCCCGTTAGAAAATGAGCCGGGTGCCGCTACTAAATACATAATGACTTTTATATAATTCCTGACGAGAAAATAGACCCTATAAGGTCTATTTTCTAAATTGCGGGGGATGAAGGAATCGAACCCTCGACTTCTCTTTTGGAGAGAGAAATTATACCATTTAACTAATCCCCCGTTATAAACGCTCTTATAAAAAATGCGCCAAAAGCATATTCAGTATACTTATGACGCATTGTTTATGCAATACAAATATTTTAAAAAACTTTGGTATTTTGATGAAGCGCAAGGCGCGGGAAGGCCGGCGCGGAAGGTGTACTCATTGCACACCGACCAAGCCGGCAGGGCCCCGCAACACAGCGATTCGCAAAATACCAGAGTTTTTTATTTGCGTGCCTCCTTATGCGTAGTATGAACCCTGCACCAATCACAGAACTTGTTCAGTTCGATCTTCCGGGAAACAGACTTTTTGTTCTTCCGGGTATGGTAATTGACGTGCTTACAGGTTGCACAGCGCAGACGGGTCAGTTGTTCTTTAAGCTTTGATTTCGCCATAGTCTTTATTATATATCACGGTTCTTTATATTTTGCAACCCTGGAGCCAGCAGAGGGATTCGAACCCACGACCTGATGCTTACAAAGCAACTGCTCTACCAACTGAGCTATGCTGGCCAACAAAAAATGAGCCGATGAAAGGATTCGAACCTTCGACCTGCTCCTTCGCTTACACCTTCATTTCATCGCACAAGGCGAATTATAGACGGGCTAGACTGTATCTTGAACCGTTCGTTTTACAACGAGTAAGGATCCCCTTGTCAGTCGTTCGGGCGCCGGAGCGCCACGGTCTGATCCGCCTTAGGCGGACTTTAACCGTTATTCGGGATTCACTTCGATATTCCTATCGGAGTGGGCGGGGGTTTGCGACCCACCATGGAGCTGCTCTACCAACTGAGCTACATCGGCACTAATGCCATTAAATTATTTTTCAAGTTTAATATACCTGATCAAAATTGTCAAAGTATCAATTATTGAAGATCTTGCTTACATTGATCTATCCAAGACAAAAGGATGTTTAGTAATTTTTTATCCGAATAACTGACCGCAAGCGTCCCATAGGGCGATTTTCGCTTATATGTCCCAATCTTCCCTATATGAACATGGGACTTATAAAACCTATCCGTCGGGATATGTGTAGTTCGCGACCAAAAAGCCTTTAGAGCCTCTTCATCATGGTCAGGGTATATATGCATTAAAACCTTTAATCGATTTTGAGAAATTCCACAAACTTTAATAAGAAAATTTATAAATAAAACGATCATTTCCGGATCACTATTAGCAAATTTAACAGCATTCCCTGTTTTTGCACCTTCTCCCCAATAAAGCATGGTGCCAGCTATTTTTAACTCTTCATCTTTTTTAGATAGATTTTTATTTAAATAAAAAGGGTCTTTATTAAACTTCGTACTATATATATTGTTTATTGCTTCGTTTATAGAACGCCTTTTAACATTATTTTTGTCTAACCAATACCTAATAGTGGATACCGAACATTTAAATTGCTGAGCGATTTGCATCATAGAATATCCCTCATCCATATAAAGTCTCGCGATTTCTCGCTGTTCGTCTTTCAGAGTTTTCATATACAATATTATAACAAACCAGTTGTTAAAATCATATAACTAGACTAGAAAATCCTCCTAAAAATAAAAGCCCTTTCGGGCTTTTTGTTTTGGTGGGTGAGGTGAGAGTCGAACTCACGCGAGTACATGCCTGACAGATTTACAGTCTGCTCCCGGCCCCTACGGGACTACCCACCCAGTTTTCCAATAATGCCTTATTGGAAATTATTTTGCAAGACCTGATTCCTCCTTTTTAAGGGTCTCGGAGGATTCAGTAGAGCGAGATTGCCCTTCTTCCCGCTCAGCGGTCGTTACAAGATCTTCCTGTCTCTCAGAGGTCTCAGTAGACTCAAATAGGGCAAACTTCTTTTCTTGCTTACGATGTGCACGCTGCTTAACCTTTTTGAACTGTTCCAGATGGTGCGTCAAATAATTATCCAATCGCGCAAGGAACAACTTCATCTTTCGGATGTTCTTTTCAAGAAACTGACTTACCGCAAAATCAAACTTATCTAAAGGCAACTTACCAAGGATAAGCTCGATCTGATGCCAGAACCCCTTCGGATGGCCGATATTCTCTTCAGGAACCGTATCGGATATCTGCGGAATCTTCCGCGCAGCCATGTAGACCAACATGCCCAGCGAGAGCATGATGATGATTTGTAGTACGAAGTGATACATAGTTAATATCTATATTATACGTTAAAAATTGCCGTAAAAACAAATCCCAGCCTATCATGCGACGGGCTGGGATTTGTCTGTCCTCATATCTCGAGGCTCTAAGCTCAAATCTCGAATCGAGCAAACTTCTCCACCTTAATGTTCTCTCCGATGGTGCCAATCATACTCTTGACGAGCTCCTCGACGGTCATGGACGGATCCTTGACGAACTGCTGTCCGTAAAGCTCCTCGACGGTTTCCGGGGCCATAGCCGCGATGTGCATCGCAATACCATGCGCCATATCCTGGAATTTTTCATTACGGGCGACGAAGTCGGTCTCGCAGCGCAACTCAACCATGACGGAAACACGTCCGTTGTGGGTATAAGTCTGCAACAATCCCGCTCCAGTCGCGCGATCACTCTTCTTTTCAGCGCGGGCAATGCCGCGCTCGAACAAAATATCCTTTGCCCGATCAAAATCACCCTCAGCTTCATCGAATGCTTTTTTGCATTCTACAACGCCAGCCCCAGTCAATTCACGCAATTTTGCGATATCTTCCATTGCCATACTAGTAAAAATATTATGTGAATAGATTAATTATAGAACCTTTTGTCGATTTTAAAAAATACGCGAGATTTGATGAAATACGCGGCGCGGGAAAGCCGACGAGGGGGTGTGCTAGCTGCACATCGACCGAGTCGGCAGGGGCCCGCAACAAAGTAGTTCGCAAATCTCACGTATTTTAGCTTATACCTTAAGCCTATCGCCGAGATGGTTCAACATCCAAGTGATGCTCAACTTGGCATGGTCATTTGCCGGGATCGGGTACGTTACCAGATCGGGATTGTCATCACTATCGATGATGGCAACTACCGGGATCTTCAACGTTGCAGCCTCCTTGATCGCAGTGATGTGATTGCGGAGTGAACCGTCGATGACGAACATGACGTCCGGGGTCTTGGTCAAATTGTCCATTCCCTCGAACATGATCTTCATCTTGTCGATCTTTCGGTTAATGGTCACGCGCTCCTTCTTAGTGTACTTGTCGAATTCGCCCTTCTCAATAGACACAAGTGCCTTGCGGAGATAGTCCAAACGCTGTCCGACGACTTTAAAGTTGGTGACGAGTCCGCCGATCCAACCGTTCTTTACGTACGGCATGTCGAATTTCTTCGCAAATGACTCAACCGCGTCCCAGCTCGCTGCCTGAGTCCCGACCACGAGTACGGTTTTGTTCTCTTTCAGTTGTGCGTTCAAAAACGCTACTGCTTCGTCGATCTTTTTCGACGTTTTCGCCAAGTCGATGATCTCGACACCATTACGAGTGGTGTAGATGAACTGCTTAAAACGCGGATGAGTCCGCTGTTTCTTGTGTCCATACAACAACCCATTGTCGGCCATTTCCTTGATCAGGTTCATGTCGACATCGATCTCGTCGGTGTGGGTCATCCCCTCGACTGCTTCTGTGGTTATTTTATTATCCATAAATTAATAAATTCCTTATTACTAAAGGAATGTGCAGATAGTGTACGGAAAATGCCCAAAAAAAGCAAGGGGCCTTACCAGGCCCCAGATCGACGCGAAAGCCCATTTGATGCCAATCGCGAACAAACCTCACACATACGATGATTTACGTTCCGGGAGTATTTTGAGAACGCAGTGTGTTTACCTGCGCATCATACACATACGTCTTATTTGTTCCTAATATGACGCAATAATTCACGGTACTACAAGTAAACGGTGACGTAGCGCTTACGCCTGGAGCAGGCTGAGAACGCAATATATTCGTTACCGCATCGAGCGTATAGATAATATCCGTTCCCGTACTGACGCAATAATTAGTCGAAAGGCAAATGATTTTTGACTTCCCGACCGTTCCGGAAGTGTTCTGTGAGCGTATTGCATTCGTTGCCGCATCTAATAGGTAAATCTTATTGGTCGCAGCCACGATACAATAATTCACACTCAAACAAATAACGTTCGATTCATTCGTTGTTCCTGGTGTATTTTGCGAACGCAATGTATTCGGTACCGCAGCTAGATTATAGATAATGTCCGTTACCGGAGTGATGCAATAATTCGGAGTAATGCATGTTGTTGATGCAGTTGCCACGGGGACTACAACTACCTGATTCCATGCCGTCTTACAGTCGGTTCCAATACATAATCCAGACCCTTTAATATATCCATTTACATCTAATTTTTGCGCTGGAGTTATGGTACCAATCCCAACATTGCCGGAAGTATTCGCGGTCAATAAATCTCCCGCAGAGGCATTCCACAAGCGAAATGTTACACCACTGGCATACCAAAGCCATGAAGACGAATCGTTCTTGAATCCGATCGCGGGGTAGTTATTCTTGAAGATACCGATACCTTGCGTTCCCGCCATTTGGGAAGTTGGATCTGTCGTACCGATACCGATATTGCCGCCATTCAAATAAGAGACGCCGCTCTGCGCCAAATGATACGCATTGGAATAGTTGGTCAATGCGCCATCTATGGCTGTTGTTTTATTCAAATAGAATGAGGGTCGATCGGTCTGGAAATGCGCATAGCCTGCGTTCATCGCGCCAATATCAAGCACTCCGCTTCCGCTGTCGATGCGCAATGCGCCAGCCTGATCGCCTCGCACTGATCCGTTCACATGCAGCTTTACGGCAGGCGCGGATGTGCCGATGCCGACATTGCCCGTAACATACAGATTATTCGCAACACGTACGTGGTTGTCGCCATTGCCTACGGAAAGGATCTCCGTTGCGCCAGCGCGAGATGGATGGTCGTTATAAAAACGGGTTCCGCCATAGCCATAATATCCACCGATTTTAACACCGGTATGATAGCCAAAGATCAGATCAGGATACGGGAACGCCCACGCGCCTCCCTCCTGATAGCCGAACTGATAGGCACGGTCGCCGGTGAGACCCGAATCAAATCCAACCCCGTTCGGGGTCATAGTCCCACTCAGGGTTAGGTTACGCAATGCGGTAATATCATTGCCTGACATATTCAAGGCAGCGGTTGCGGTATGGTTGCCGAGATTGTCTCCACTCCCCCATGTTGTGCGATTCACACCTCCCAACGTAAGACCTCCCGTGCCGACGGTAATGGCAGGGCCTCCGCCTGCATTATTGAAATAGCCGGCAGGCTGGGTTGCGCTGTTGTTTTCTGCCTTAATACCGCCACCGCTGGTGGTGAGGCGATAGTTTGCGTCAGGCGTTGCGGTGCCGATCGTCTGTCGTCCAGCAATGAATACATTACCTGCCCCCATAGTCCCTCCTGCGAGGTCATAGCCGATGCCGAGTGAGCGGTCAAAAGAATAGTCTCCCCATCCATTGATTTGAAATAACCCCACCTGAGAATTATCCGTACGAGATGTGCGAATCAAGGGTTGTACATTGTCTGCACGCTTGGTCAGCGTCCATGCAGTGTTATCCGGAAATCGAATGTTTCCGATGACTTCGAGTTTTTCTTGCGGGTTTACAGTACCAATACCGACACTGCTTCCTGATACCGCTATTGCCGGTGTGCTTATCGGTGGGTTGCTCGTTGGACTCGTCCATGCGAATCCCTCTTGCGCAATGACCAACGATAGTATGATCGCAATTGCGACTCCTGACAGATGAATGATATTCTTTGTCTGCATATGTATTTAGTATATCACAAAAATAATTAGGTAAACATAACAAAAGAGGCTTGCGCCTCTTTTGTTATTTTCCTTGTTTTATTTTTTCTTCGATCGCAATGACGCGTTCGTACTTAACCAATCGCTCCGACTTGCCCGGCGCACCAGACTTCAATCCCCATGCACCGACGGCAACTGCGAGATCGGCAATAAAATCATCCATCGTCTCGCCACTGCGGTGCGATATAATGACCTTCCAATTATTGCTATATGCCATACGCACGACACGTAATGTTTCAGACAATGAGCCAATCTGGTTCAACTTTACCAGAATCGTATTGCCTACCTGTTCCGTTATCGCATGTTCGAATCTTTTTGGATTCGTTGTCGTAAGATCATCGGTTATCAGCATCGTGTCCAAGTTCCCTTGGTTTAATCGCTGATACAGCGTCTTGAAGTCCTCGAATGCCTCTTCTTCGAATGGATCCTCGAGCGACAATATGTTGTATCGATAGATCAGGTCGTAATACATGCCCAACAACTCCTGTGATGAAAGGCGTCTGCCTTCTACCATATATCCTCCGTCCTGGAAGAATCCCGTTGCCGCAACATCAAGGCCGATGCGCAATGGAAAGTTTCCTGCCGCAATAACCGACTTCATCAGCGCAATCGCTTCTTCGTTACTTGTAAATGGCGCGGAGTATCCTGCTTCATCTCCCAGCGTCACATGTTCTTCTCCAAACTTCTGCCGTATTGCTTCGCCTAGCTTTTCATAAAATTCCTTACCGACGCGCAGTGCTTCTGCAAAACCTTCTCCCATTGGAATAACCTGAAATTCCTGGAAGTCTAGCTGATTTTCTGCATGCGCTCCTCCGTTGATCACGTTAAAGATCGGGTATCGCACCATGCGATTGCCGACGATCTCCAATCCGCTAATGTCTCGGATATAGCGAAATAATTCCTTCCCCTCTTCCTGCGCCTTTATGCGCGCAAAAGCCAGCGACAACACCAAAATAAGATTTCCTCCCAATCGCCCCTTGTTCTCAGTGCCGTCGATCGCGATCAAAAAATCATCGAATTCTTTTTGACTTGCAAACTCCTTAGTAAGAATGTCCTGCTTGGTGGTATCGAACATCGCCAATGCTTTTGATGGCTCAAGTACGAATGCTTCGTGTGTCCCTGTACTCTTCCCACTCGGAGCACTTGCACTTGCGGACATGACCTGTCCATTATTATCCCAGGAAATCGTCGCCTCGAGCGTATCTTGCCCTCGCGAATCCTGGATTATTTTTATTGCAATGTCATGTATTTTCATATGTATATTTGACTTGTAGTACCCTTACTATATCATATTACTTCTTATAATTAAAAACCCGCCCGTCAGCTGACGGGCGGGTTTTTCCTTATCTATTCTGTATCTGCATCATCATTTCTTTAAGTACCTCTATTTCCTTTTTCTGATTCAGTATCTGCTGTTGTTGCTCTTTGATCGCTTCTACAAGCAATGCATCTATGCCGATTGCTTCGATGCGTTTATATCCATCCGCATCGGTCTTTACCCATTGCGGCAACACCCTTTCGACATCTTGCGCGATAAAGCCCATAACCTGTCCAAACTGCTCGTTTTTTATGTCGTCCCTCCAATTAAATCCCACTCCCTGCAGCGCCGTGACCATCTGCAATGCCCCTTCGATCGGTAGTATGTCACGCTTTAGTCGTTCATCCGACGCAACCGCCCATACGCCGGTCGTATTTGCCGCATTGCCATTCACCTGTAGCTTATACGTCGGCCCCGCCGTACCAATACCTACATTCCCTGCGCCTAAGTTAAGAACCACATTATTCCCCAATTGATTGATGTACAATGGCTTCGTAGCGTGACTTTGTATCCAACTATATGTCGTATTACCTCCCAACTTAAGATTTGTTCCGCCTGCGGTTATCAATTGCAATATTCCCGTACTAGCCGCATCGTCTCCTCCCGAGAGGGTCAGTTTTGTCCCTGGATTAGTCACTCCAACCCCCATATTCCCTGCAACGGTAAGGTTGCCAGAAAATGCAGCGTTCTTCCATCGTTTTCCTCCGGGAATGGATGACCCCACTTCATATACCGCATCGGCATTGGGAAGCAGGTCTGCGTCAAATGTTGCCGCAGATGCGCGGGAAACGCCCGAGCGCAGCGCTCGTGATATCTTATTTGTCCCTATTCCCGTATTGGAAATCTGCAGATCGATCGCGATCTGATCGTGCCCGCCCGGAAATTCCAGGCGCTTAAACAACGCACTATCTACAACAACCTTACTGGTCGTAATATCCGTGGTCGTTGCAGTACAATTTTGCGGTTGAAACGGATCGGGGCCTTGCGCAAGCTTCAATACCCCGCCAACCAGCGAAATGCATGTGGGATCCTGCATACTATTTGTCATTCTTAGCTTAATGGTCGTTGTCGCCGTGCTTGTCGCCATCTCTATTGCCGATGATTCTCGTACTAGTCGTGTAATGGTTCCTATCGTAAACTGCAACTGCCCCGCGATTTCATCTCCCGATATTTCCCGTGTCGTCATCCTTACAACATTAGTAAGGATACCGAACAGCGAACCGCCTACGATAGCAAAAATCCCGAGATATAGGAGAGTTTCCAATAATGAAAATCCGCGATTTGATTTCATCTTGTTAGTATATCACGTACCAAACAATGTGAGGAGGGCTGGTGTCATCCCGGCGAATGCCGGGATCCAGAGTTTTCTGCAATGATGGTGTTTAAGTGTTCAGACTCTGGATTCCGGATCACTTGAAGCGCAGAAACCTTACGCACTTCGAGTATCCCGGCACGTTGCACGCTCTCCGTCGTCTGACGGATCACTAGCAACGCCGAGGGTTAAGTCTGGAATGACAATACGGGAGGGAACGACGACTCTATGTTATACTATGCACATGAAGAAGTTATTGCTTATTGATGCGAATGCGCTCATCCATCGGGCATTTCACGCCATCCCCAATCTTACCACGCCCGATGGGCGTCCGAGTGGAGCGCTCTATGGCCTTTCCAATGTTCTGATCAAGATATTCAAGGAAGAACACCCCGAATATGCCGTAGCATTCTTTGACCGTCCGGAACCTACGTTTCGCAAGGAGTTGTATGACCAATACAAAGCACACCGCCCTAAAGCCGATGACGGACTTGTGGCACAGATTATTGAAGCGCACAACCTCTTCGACACCTTTGGCGTAAAAACATACGAGATTCCCGGCTTTGAGGGGGACGATCTCATCGGTACCGCGATCGAACTATTTAAGCATGAAAAGGATATTCAAATCGTCATCTTGACCGGCGATAAGGATATGTTCCAACTGATCGACGACAAGCGGGTTGTCGTCGAAACGCTCAAACAAGGCATCAGCGAGACGATCACCTATGATCAGATCGCATTTGAAGAACGGTATGGATTTTCTCCGTCTCTTTTTGTCGACTACAAGGGGCTAACCGGAGATACGTCCGACAATATTCCGGGAGTTCCGAAGGTTGGCGAAGTTACCGCACTGGCCATCATTAAACAATTCGGCACCATTGAATCATTTTTTTCCGCAATCAAGTCATCCGACGCCACGGATAAAAAAATGCTTTCCTATAAAAAGCTTATCGAGCACGAAGATATCGCTCTACTTTCAAAACATCTAGCGACTATTCGCCGCGATGCGCCGCTTGCCATCACCGACATTTCTGAAATCGAATATACGCAATTCCCCATCGAAACGATCATCTCGTATTTAAAGGATCTTGGATTTAATTCCATTATTAAAAGGCTCACTCCGGGAGAACATGCGATACGAGGCACAAGACCCGATGCACGAGAGACTCAAGGACAACTCTCCTTCTTGGACAACCAGCAGACGCTTTCCAAAGAGCTTCTCGAGGATGTCGAGCGCCCGCTCGTCCCCATTCTTGAAGAAATGAAGCAGTGGGGCATCATGGTCGACCGTACCCGTCTTACGGAAAAAGAAGTTGTTCTCAATCGCGATATTGACGCACTAACCAAAGAACTTTATGCGGAAGCCGGACAGGTATTCAATCCAAACTCACCGAAGCAGATCCTTACAATCCTTAAAACGAACTATGGACTTAAGATCAAGTCTACTAATATCGACAAGATCGAACCCTTCCGCGATACTGTACCGTTTGTCGACCTTCTGCTTAAATATCGAGAACTCTTCAAGTTGAAATCGACCTATCTTGAGCCGATCAAGCGCATGACCGACCCTTCGGTAGAAGTAGCACAAGGTGGCGACGGTCGAATCCATCCCACATTCGTCCAAATGAAGGCGGCAACGGGTCGCATTACGTGCGAAAACCCGAACCTGCAGAATATTCCTCCCTCAGTGCGCGAGATCTTTGTCTCGCAAAGAGGATACAAACTTGTCTCGCTCGATTATTCTCAGATCGAGTTGCGCATTCTTGCTTCATTAACGGAAGACCCGGAAATGATGCGCGCGTTCAAGAGCAATTCCGACATCCATCAGATCACCGCGAGTAAGATCTATAATGTCTCGCTTAATGATGTGACCCCAACAATGCGCAAGGTCGCCAAGACACTTAATTTTGGGGTTATTTATGGCATGGGTGCACGAGCACTTGCCCAACAAAGTGGTCTTACGCCCAAGGAGGCTAAGCAATTCATTGATGAATATTTCAAGGACTTCTCAACCATCAAGCAATGGCAAGACACCATCCTTGCGAAGGTGCGGGAGCAGGGATTTGTTGAAAATATCAACGGACGCATACGTCCACTTCCCGAAATCACATCATTCAACAAAATGCTCCAATCCGAAGCAGAGCGCATGGCCATCAACTTCCCTATTCAAAGCGTCGGAGCGGATATCATTAAGTCTTCCATGGTTAAGATAAAGGAATATCTTTCCGCCGAAAATCTTTGGGGTACTGACGTAAAAATGCTCCTCACCGTTCACGATGAATTGGTGTTTGAAATCAAGGACACTGATCGATTGCCAAAGATTGTCGAAGAAATAAAGAGTGTTCTCGAATCAATCTATACACTCAAAGTTCCTTTGACCGTCAATGTGGAGATTGGAGATAACTGGGGAGAACTTTAAAATGCCGTAAGGCATTTTAAAAATTTCTAGGTTTAGAAAAATAAATTATTACGAAATAGACTAAATCCACTTCTATTTGAAAGAAATGTTTCTTGTGCTTTTTCTGGAAAAAGCACCAAAAAGCCTGCGAGCAAAATAAAAAATCGGAATAACCTTAAAAATTTCTTACGAAGTCCGAGGGTGCGCCCGTTTTTCAACGGGTCCCCGCACCTCGGATTCTGTGGGAATTTTTTGCGTTCATTCTGATCGCTTTTTTACAGCTCGCGAAAGAATACGGGGGAAATTTTCTTCACTTATCTGATCTCTATTTTTACAGTTTGCAGTCGGGTGCAAATTCATATGCAAAAAAGCCGGGCGCCTTGGGTGCCCGGTTTTTGTCGTTTTTAGTTGGCTTTCCACTCTTCGATCGAGGGGATGCCCATGAACCTTTCTACTCTCCTGTCGACATCTTCCATCCAGCGCAATGCGGGCTTGCGCATAAGCATTCCGATCGCAACGACCATGAGGCTCCTCGCTCCGATTCCCACGTGAAGCATCTCCCCTACATTCATCACGGCCTGGACGGCCGGGAAGACCGTTAACGCTGCGAGTGCCATTTCCAGAAATACCACGCAGAAATTCTCTGCCTGAGTTGCGCGTTTACGCTTCAGCACATCCCGATCATAGATACGCACCTTGATGCCGGGCCATATATCCGCCCGGTGGTACCGAGACGGGACCACTCCCTCATAAACCCTACCGATATCCACCTTGCCGTCGCTAGTTTCCACAAAATACTCTCCCCAATTGTTCAGGAAAAGCATGACCGGTTCGACATAGAACATCGTATGCCCAGCGCGTAGGAACACCCTACCCTGCTCGGCTGCGACAGCCACATCATCGATTACCACCACGCGTTCCGCCTTTCCGTTCGTACAGGCGCATACTTCCAAACAATGCTCGAAACTCGAACCTATCGCGGCTCCCGGTAACCATTCTCCCATAGCTCCTCCCGTGCGTATTTTTGTGTTGCGTTTAAATAACTGGTATTAGTTAACACTTTTTTCTGCTTTTTTGTCAACAACAAAAAAGCCGCGCGTTTGTACGCGCGGCTTCATACCGTTCTAATCGCCTTCCTGGATGCCCGCAACCCACATGCCGCAGGCCATTATTAGCGTCTGATCTTTTTTACTCAGGAGCAGTATGCTAACCGCTACGAACAGGCCCAGGCTAGCAAATAACGGATCAAAGAACCTACTCAATACGATCACCAGAGCCGCCGCCATCCCCATGCCTGCTGCCATAATCACAAGCGCAACGAGCATTACGACTACAACCTGTACCCAGGTTACTCTGCGCTTGAGGACGTCACGATCGTAGGCTTTAACCGTAATACCGGGATAAAGGTCGGCGCGCGAATACCGCGAAGGAATCGGCGCACCATGCACCTCCGCCGTCTCGATAAACTTGTCCCCGAACACATCGCCGCGATCACCACTCTTATCGAAAAGCACCATGACCGGATTCGTCATGAACTCCTTATGCCCTGCCCGGAGAAACACCTTCCCCTGTGCCGCAGCGACCACCACGTCGCGCACGATCACTGACTCCGCCTTTCCGTTCGTTGTGGCAGTCACCCGAAAGCACACTACCGTCTCGTTGAGTACTTCTTCGGTTGTGAGATCGATGCGCTTAAACCCTTCCTGTACGAGATCCACGTGCTCATCCCAGTAACGAATCTCGCCTTCATCGCAGTCGAACGCGAACCAGAGCACATCCGACGCTCCCGGCTCTGCAGGCGCAACCCCCATGACGACACCCTTGTCATAATGCGGATCGATAATGCGCTGACCATGCTTGAAGCCAAACCTCATGCATGTATCTTCCGAGATATTCAAATATACCTTGCCTCCGCCCTGAGCCTTTGCCTCCAACATGTTATTCACGTATCCTCCTTTTCTCTGTTTTGTTAGTACTGTTTCTTATCTAATATATTTTTACTATTTTTGTCAACAAAAAAAGAGGCCGCCTTTCGATAGCCCCTTGCCTTATGCGAGGTTCACCCGCTTTCACTTTTCGCTATGCCCCACGAACCATTCCCCTACCTGCAGACACAGACAAAACCACCTTCTTACAATCATGGCGAAGCCGGTAAGTACCAATACGCAAACCAACAGTCCGTAGCCCAGTTCGAGTGGTCCTACCAGCCACCTCAAGATCCGCATGAACGCTGCAATCGATCCACCGAAGAGGAGTAAAGAAACAGCCACAGAAATCAGCCCTTCTACGAAGGATATTCCCCGCTTGAGTACGTCTCTGTCGTAGTCATATACCGATATTCCAGGATTGAGGTCGGCGCGCGAATACCGCGCCGGAATCGGATGCTCAGCAACTGCAATGGGGTTCCCTGCGGTCACCACGTGATACTCCCCGTACACATCCATCACGAAATAGGTCGGGACCAGCGATACATCCCTGTATCCCGCCTTCTTGAACACCCGATACTGCTCAACCGCAGTGTCGAAATCGAGATGACAAACCTCATCCCGCCACTTGCCGGAGTTTCCTACCACGCACATCCCCAGTAGCATCGAATAATTTGATATCCTTTGCTTGGTATCCATTATGCACCCCCTGTGTTTTACCTTGTATTGTTCTGAGTCCAGTAAATACCATACCTAACCTCCCTGTCAAACAAAAAAACGCCCAGAGGCGTTTTTTTTCATAATGGCTTAATCACTACCGCGCGCTCCTTTCCTTCTCCCTTGCTTTCAGTCTTGAGATCGGGACGCTCTGCGAGCTCGGCATGGATCAAACGTCGCTCATATGCATTCATCGGCGGAAGCGATATCTCGGTCTGCGTTGCCGCAACCTTGCGGGCCGCCGCCTTTGCCAGCTCGACGATCAGATCTTCGCGCTGTCGGCGATAGTTGTTCACGTCGAGCATCACCGGCTCCCAGTCATACTTTTTCGTGATCAACTTTACCAGGTAGTTAAGGTCGGCAATAAATCCCTGCAGATTCTTTTCCAGAAACTTTCCATCTTCGATCAGAATGCTGAATCTCCGCTTCTCTTCATCGTAACTGACAGAGTAGTCCCGAAATCCCATCTTTTCGATCAATGCTTTGATTGTATCATTCAGCGACAGTGAGTTTTCCATGATCCTTAACGATGTTTATCTTTTTGTTGATTATGACCTGTTGTCCGATAGAAAACAAGGTTGTTGTCAGCCAGTACAATGCGATCGCCGATGGCATGGCGAGTAATACGACCACCGTCAATATTGGCCCCATATACATCATCTGCCTCCCCATCATTTCCGCCATTTCAAGATCTTTGAATGCCTTGTTACTTTTAGGCAAGGTCAACTTCGCCTGATAATATTGCGCAACTGCGGTCAATACGATCAAGAGCATATTCTTTTGAGAAAGGTCCATGATGCCCAAGAACGAATAATTTAATGTTTCAACGTGTGGGACAAATGCATAGAGAATATCCTGAGGCATTGTCTTAAGCCCCGTCGTAAACACTTTGAACATTGCGAATAGGATCGGCAACTGCACTACCAATAATAGGAAGAATGCGGAAAACGGATTTACCTTATGCTCCTTATAGAGCGCCATCATCTGCTCAACCTGCTTCTGTTTGTCATCCTTAAGCTTCGTTTGAATCTCCTTGAGCTTCGGTGCGATCTTTTGCATGATCGCCTGATCCTTCGCCCCTTTGTAGAAGAACGGATAGAGTACGATACGGACCAGTATCGTCAATACGATGATCGCAATGCCTAAGTCTCCCCACGACGCCTTGTCGTAGAGATAGATCAATGCGTTGTATAACGGTATATATAGATAGGTATTGAATAAATAACTCATAATCGTGTAGTGGTCATTGTACCTTAAACTGTCTTAAATTCAAATGATCATACGCCTCGTCGGTGACCACACGTCCTGATGGCGTCTTCTGCAACAATCCCATCTTAATAAGGAAGGGTTCATAGATCTCCTCAACCGTCCCTTTATCCTCACCTAGAATGGCAACTAGTGTATTGAGACCAACTGGACCTCCTTTAAACTTCTTAATGATGCTTTCCAGTAACTTTCTATCCCATTTCTCCAGGCCAAGTTCATCGATCTCCAGCATCTCGAGCGTGTCGTAGACCGCCTCCTCCCCGATCGTCGCCATGTTGTGCACCTGGGCATAATCGCGCACACGCTTGAGTAACCGGTTTGCCGTTCGCGGCGTAAAACGCGCAGCACGAGCAATCGACGCAACCGCACCACTTTCGATCTGTAATCCGAGAATCCCCGCCGATCGACGGATAATCTCTTCGATATGCGCCTGCTCATAATAGTCCATACTGAAGATCGCGCCAAAACGGGAGCGGAGCGGAGCGGACAACAAATTTACGCGCGTTGTCGCTGCGATCAGCGTGAATGCCGGCAAGTCGAGCGTCAGCTGCCGTGCCGCCGGCCCCTTCCCTACCATCATATGAAGCTTTCTACTCTCCATCGCCGGGTAGAGAATTTCCTCGATTGTTCGGTTGATGCGGTGTGCTTCATCAACGAACAAAATATCCCCTTCTTCGAGATTCGCAAGCGTCGACACTAGGTCTCCCGTCTTTTCCAGGTTTACACCCGAAGTAATACGTAACTGCGCACCCATTTCCTTTGCGATCAGATTCGCGATCGTCGTCTTGCCTAGCCCCTGCGGGCCATAGAAGAGTAGGTGATCAGGTCGCTCCCCGCGCTTTTGCGCGGCCTCGATCATGATCTTCACGTTCGCCTTAATACGCTCCTGTCCTATATAGGAATCCCAATTATCCGGTCGCAACAACGTGTCGATCTGAAAATCTTGCTCTCCTTTCTTTTGTTCCATCGGGTTCCCGTTCATTGGTTTTATCCTATCATAGGAGATGGGAAACAAAAAGTTGCACCCACACAGGAGTCTTGTTTTTTATGTCAATCTCCCGTATCGTACAAGCAGAAATTTCTCTATCGTATTAAGGAGGTAGCCGTCATGCGCTTCGTTTTCATTCTACTACACACCGTAACAGTCGTTTCCTGTATGTGGATCCTGATTCGACTCGCCGCTCGCGGGTTCTGCGAGGTCGGCTGCGATGAGGGACATTCCCCTTGGGGATATGGCCAATGGGTCATAGCCCCCAAATGGCCACTCTTACTGGCATGGACCACTTTTCTCATCGCCATGTCCACGCCCAATACCAAAGTGTTCACGATTGCCGGCTGGGCCTCTACTACACTATTCTGGGCCATGATCTGGGGAAAGTCGCGTTGCGATTTCTATTCCCTATCCAGGCTGGATGGAGCCGGCTACGAATCCAAAAGTGGTACTGGGGCGTAATCTTCCTTATCGTTTTCTCACTGCTCGCCTTGCGCGGGCAGTTTTATTTGACATTTGCCCTTTATTTCCCTATTATTCTCTAGATACGGGCCTAAGGGCTCATTTATTCACTAGAGTTCAATCACTATGGGTGGAGTACCAGTAAAACATCACACTAAATCAAAAGTTGGACGACGACGATCACACTTAGCCCTTAAGCCGAGCCAGATCGCAGTCTGCCCGAGCTGCCAGGCCCCTGTTATGCCGCACCGTATGTGCGGAAACTGCGGAAGCTACAAGGGATCTGTCGTAAAGGCTCCTCGATTGCGCGTCAAAAAAGAAGCAACGAAATAATATTATTGCCGATTGCTTTTGCTGTCGGCAATTTTATTCTATACTAAAGAGATAGATATCAGCGGCATGTGCCGCCGAATGAAATGCAAGGCGCGGAGACGGTACAAGAAAGGCGTACTTACCGGTACGACGACCGCAGTACCGAAGCTCCTCAACGCAGCAGTTCGTCGGCCGCGCATGGCGATAGCACATTTTATGGCAACACGACACTTAATTCGGTCTATCATATTACAGTCATTGTACGAATGGGATTTTTATAAACAGAAAGAAGAATTAACCACGGTCATCGAACGAAACCTTACCGAATTCGGCGCAGGCATCGATGAGCCTGAATTTGCATGGAAGCTTATCAATGGCATCATCTCTCACATGACCGAGATCGACGATATCATTCGCCGAGCAGCTCCGCAGTGGCCGATTGATCAGATTCCGGTCATCGATCGCAACGTACTCCGTATCGGATTATATGAACTGCTTTTTGCTGATCACGACGAGATTCCCGAGAAGGTTGCTATCAACGAAGCCATCGAGCTTGCGAAGAATTTTGGTGGCCCGAATTCCGGCAAGTTCATCAACGGCGTACTTGGCACCGTATTCAAAGAAATGCACCCTGTCCAGGAATCCGCGTCAACACCCGAGCAGGATCCGGCAGCCGAGTAAACAACTTACCGTAATATCAATACATTATTTATTGCTTTATTGCGGATTACGTATTACGAATTTCAATTCGCAATCCGTAATGCGTAATTGAACAATGGTTTAATCATGAATCAGTTTGAAAAACTACAGCAAACAATCGGGATTCAATTTAAAAATCTCGACCTCCTTAAAGAAGCTCTTACTCACCGTTCCTATCTCAACGAAAATCCAAAATGGGGCGTTCCGCACAACGAACGGCTTGAGTTTTTAGGCGATGCCGTATTGGAGCTCGTCGTGACCGAACACCTGTTCCATGCCTACCCCAACTCTCCCGAGGGAGAATTGACCAGTATCCGCGCGGCACTCGTAAATTATCAGATCCTTGCCCGTATTGCCGATAGCATCAAGATGCACGGATCTATCCTCCTCTCCCGCGGCGAGGCAAAGGACACTGCGCGCGCCAAGGAAGTTATCCTCGCCAACGCATTCGAATCATTGATCGGTGCAATTTATCTCGACCAGGGCTATACGCCTGTAGCAGCGTTCATAACCGAACATGTTCTCACTCATTCCGACGAGATCGTCGAGAAGAAGCTACACAAGGATCCCAAGAGTCATTTGCAGGAAATCGTACAGGAACGATACAAGCTGACCCCGCGCTATGTCGTACTGAGCGAAGAAGGCCCTGACCATAACAAGATATTCGAGATCGGTGTCTACTTCGGAGAAGAATTCGCCGCCCGAGGAAAGGGATTTTCCAAGCAGGAGGCGGAGATCGAAGCCGCAAAAAATGCATTAAAGAAGTTTGAAACCGAATAATACGCTTATGATAAAGCCCCGTCGCGCCGACGGGGCTTTTGGTAGGTCAAGGCCTATCACTTCTTTTTGGGCTGCTGCGCTTCGATCTTGTGTTCCAGGTGCCTGACGAGCTCACCTGCAAACCGCATCTGCTCGTCGAACACCTCAAGGCCGAGGTTCCGTCCGATGACCCGCTTCCCGATAAAGACATTCCCGGAGCCACCCCGGTGATCGACAAGGCGAACAACCTCATCAAAAGCACCCTCGCAAATATACGTGAGCCCGTCCACCTCCCCATTCGAACAGAGCAGGAAGTTGTATGCGCCGCTTACTACCTCAACGCCGAGGAAGTACAACGTTCCCGCAATCTCTCCGCCGACTACGATACTGAACCCGTCCAATGTGGTACTGGTTTGCATATGTAGCTCCTTTCTATTTAGTTTGGCGACCCATCGAAGCCCGATGTATGGCATACCCGCTCGTACTTCGCGACCGAATAGCTTCTCCTCAATTGATAAATTATTCTGCCAGTAGTATGCAACGATTTATCAACTCAGTCAAGCATTTGCTCATTTTCCTATTTCCTTATCCCCCTTTCCCTGGTATTCTTGAATGGATATGTTATTGAAATCACTTGAACTGAATGGATTTAAATCGTTTGCACAAAAGACCGTATTGGAATTCCCCGGCGGCATTACTGCCATCGTCGGACCGAACGGAAGTGGCAAGTCAAACGTCATCGATGCGATCCGGTGGATCCTTGGCGAACGGGAAGCGAAGAATCTTCGCGGAGCCAAAGCGGAGGATCTTATCTTCGCCGGCACCCCAAAACGTGCACGCTCCGGAATAGCACAGGTCAGCATCAACTTCGACAACAGCGAGAAATTCTTTCCGCTCGACTTTGACGAAGTATCCGTCAGTCGGGAAATCTCCCGCGACGGCAACTCGACCTACGCATTGAACAAATCCGATGTTCGCGCAAAGGATATCATCGATTTCTTTGCCCGCGCGCGTCTCGGCACCCGTGGACTCACTATCATCAATCAAGGATCGAGTGATCTTTTTGTCCGTGCCACTCCCCAGGAGCGCCGATTTATGATCGAAGAGATTCTCGGACTTAAGGAATATCAGCTCAAGAAGCTCGAGGCAGAGCGCAAGCTCAAGAATACGGCTAATAATCTTGAAAAGGTCCGGATCATGATCGAGGAAGTCACTCCCCGTCTGCGCATGCTCAAGCGGCAGGTCGCAAAGTACCAGACCCGTGACCAAAAACAGGACGAGCTCATCGCGTCCGAGAATACGTACTTTGGAACCAAAACCATTGCTCTCAAATTCGCACTGCGGCAGAACAATTCCGTACTGCACGATCTCCAGAATAGTATCGGCGCAAAGCAACACGAATTGACCGAACTCGAGCATACACTCACAACAATCGAATCAACTAAGGATCAGCACACGGAAACATCAGCGCTCAAGGCGCAGGAAACCGAATTACTTACTAAGCGATTTCAGCTACAAAAGGACATTGCGCGCCTTGAAGCAAAGCTTGAATTCTCAACCGATACGACATCCGATCAGGGCGTAGTCTATCGCAAGGACGAGATGCTCGCCCTCATCCGCCAGATCAAGCACGCACTCGATACCAGCGCCGATTCTGAAGATTCTGCCCATCTTTCCCAAACCATTAAATCAGTTATTGCGAAGATCGAATCCTATCTCAATCCCCCGAAACTCGACCTTCCCAAGCCCGATTATTCCGCGGCACAAGAAGAGATCGAACGCGAAAAGACAACCCTCCTTACGTCACTCGCCGAACTCGACGAGCAATTAGCCACAGTCCGCTCTACACAGGAATCCCTTTCACAGGGACTGGAAGATTTTAACAGTCGCTTCCGCGAAGCCTTCGGACGCAAGGAAATAAAACGGGAAGAAATCCGGGCCATCGAAAGTCGCATCCAACACCTCGCCTTTGAAAACGAAAAGTTGTCTATCCGTCTCGATGATCTTCGATCGGAATGGATCCGCAACGATCGCGCCGAATCACAGTTTGATATGCTTATCGCGACCGAAGGACTCAGCGACCAGGATCTTTTAGACTTGGAGCGTCAGATATTCCGCCTTCGTGCAGAACTGCTTTCGATCGGAGACGTTGATGAAACGCTTATCACCGAGGCAAATGAGGTAGAAGCACATCATACACACCTAACCACCCAGTCGGCCGATCTTGAGAAGGCATCCGTCGACCTTGCCGAACTTGTCGAAGAACTCAAGCGCGATGTAAGCGGAAAATTCAACAATGCGTTCAAGGACATTAACGACCAGTTTAATCATTTCTTCCGTTTGATGTTCGGTGGCGGATCGGCGAAGATGAAGATCAAAACGCACAGCATCGAGCATATCGTCGAAGAACTGAGCGGGGAAGTATCCGAACTGGAGGAATCTCGACAGAATGACGAGCCGCTCCAGGCAGGCATCGAGATCGAGCTATCCCTTCCAAAAAAGCGCATCAATAGTCTTGATGTCCTTTCGGGAGGAGAGAAGAGTCTCGTCTCGATCGCAGCGCTTTTTGCGCTCATATCCGTCAGCCCTCCCCCATTTCTTGTACTCGATGAGATTGACGCGCCACTCGATGAACGAAACTCCGAACGGTTCGCTCATCTCATCAAGGAGTTCGCGCACAAGGTACAATTCATCGTCGTGACCCACAACCGCACGATCATGGAAGTTGCCGACGTGCTCTATGGCGTCACCATGAATGAGGATGGCACGTCAAAACTCCTCTCCGTACAGTTCGGGTCTCCCGAAGTCGTATGACAAATAAAAAAAGCGCCGGTCTTGGACCGGCGTTTTTGTATACCCACCGAGGGTTTCCTACTAGTCGATTATACCGAGGCTCCCATTCCGAGCTCCCGCAATGCACGCGACAGGATCTCCCCATCACGCGGGACGATAATGCCTGCGCGAGAGAACTCAACGATCTCTGCGAACCCTTTGTCAACCACGACGATCTGCTGGTCTGCATTCACATCGCGCAGTTGATTCATCAGCTGCATAATATTTTCATTCAGACCGCCGTCGATGATGACCATACTCCAGCCGTCCTCGGCTGTCTCCCGGTACTGCTCGAACGCATCTATAAAGCCAACATGATACACCCGCTCGAACGCATCCCCCGCAAGGCAGTGAAACAACTCGCCTTCCCCCGTCTTTACGATTTCATCCCCGACAACCAGAACACTCGCTCGCATAGCCCCTCCTTTATTCGTAACAATAATAGCTGCCTTAGGAATACCACACATTCAAATACTTAGTCAACAAAAAAGCGGGCTAAAGCCCGCCGTATCATTACCCCTTTATATCCAGGAAGGACTCTACTATATCCCTCAAGGCCCCCTCGCTATACGGGATGATCGCATCGTATTCTCGATCGGCGTCGCGAGTCGGATACCCAATCCTCGACGACATCACGATGACATGCGTACTGCCGCAGACGCGCTTTAGCCTGTCCGCAAGTACACTCACGGTATCCGGATTCTCCTCATGTACGATAGCAACAGGGATCCCCTGTCCGAACTCACCAATGAAACGCTCAACTACCCGAATCGCCCTATTGGCTGCCGTATTAATCTCATTGCATCCTAGCGCCGTGATCACGCCTGTGACCATCTCACTTTTTCCACTTACCACTAAAATTGTTTCTCGTACCATACTACCGACCTCCCTTTTTGTTCATGTTTTTGCGTGCTGTATTCATAATTACCACATTCTTTGCTTTTGGTCAATTATATCGCCTAGCCCTTGCATTTTTTCCGGTTATTCAGTATTCTACTACAACTATGTTAGCAATAAAGTTAAATCGAATCGGGAAGAAGCACCAGCCGACCTTCCGCATCGTAGTCGCAGAAAAGCGATCAAAAATGGGTGGGAAATATGTTGAAGACCTTGGATTCTGGAATCCGCGCGATAAAGCGCATTCCGTAAACAAGGAGCGTGCAGCCTATTGGATCAGTGTAGGAGCCCAGCCGACCGACACCGTACACAACATCTTTGTGAAGGATGGCGTTATTAAGGGCAAGAAAAAGTCCTCACACGATATCAAGGCACATCAGGAAGCATTAGATGCTCCGCGCAAGGCAGCTGAAGCTGCAGCAAAGGCCAAGGCCGAAGCTGAAGCAAAGGCCTCAGAAGAAGCCAAGGCTGCCAAAGCTGCCGAAGCAGAGGCTGCAGCCGCAGCACAAGAAGCTGTAGAAGACGCACCAGTTGAAGCAGCCGAAGAAGCTCCTACTGAATAATTTCCATTTAAAAAATCCTCCGCCCAGCGCGGAGGATTTTTTATTGTAATATTTTTCGATAATCCGTATACTTATACCATATTTAAAATTCAAAGGTCGCATAGCACGAACGTAGCATACGAACAGCAATCAGAGACATGGAAGAAAAAGACCAGGCATTCCTCGAGTTTCTCGTCAAGTCAATCGTCGATCACCCTGAAGAGGTAGTAGTCGAGCGCAAGGTCGATGAGATGGGGGTACTCCTTAGTTTGCGAGTAAACCCGCTCGACATGGGTCAGATCGTCGGACGACAAGGATCCACCGCAAAAGCGATCCGCTCCCTCCTTCGCATCGTGGGTGTCAAAAACCACGCACGCGTAAATCTTAAAATCGTCGAACCGGAAGGTTCCACGAGAATCCCGCGCGAAACGCAGGAAATGTAAACATCACAAAAAGTCCACAAGGGCTTTTTTGATTGCCCTCGCCCCCCCGTTATAAACCTCCATTACATATACTTATAGAATAAAATTTATTTTAGATATATAGATGTCTCTAACGGGGCTCGTAAGAAATCTCAAAATTCTCTATAATACAAGCAACGCAGTGTCATTCTCGCGGAGGCGGGAATGACAAACCAAATATGGAAGAAACATTAACCCAAAAGTTAGATCGCATCAAAAAGGAAGCGCAGGAGCGCGAAGCGCAGCATCGTGCCGTTGCGCTCAATAAAAAGTATATAACCCTTACAAAAACCCCGATCAATATCGAGGCTCTTTCGGTGATTCCCGAAACGACTGCCCGCGAAGCATCTGTTGCTGCCATCGAGCGCAAGGTGAACCAGCTCGCCGTTGTCACTCTGGATCCGACCCGCGCAAAAACAAAGCAAGCACTGGATGACCTTGTTGCAAAGGGATATACCGTTACCGATTATATCGTCAGTCCATCCAGTATGGACTATGCCTTGAGCTATTATCGCTATGTCGCAAAGGAAACCGAGAAGATCACTGGCAAGGTGCAGATCGAACAGCGCGTCATCGAACTCGCTGATCGACTCAATTCAATCGCTGGTCTCAAAGAAGTTCTTAGCGAAGAAGAGTTCTCCCCCAGTAAGGCAGGCGAAGTGCTTGAGATCATTTCTCGCGGTGCCATGGGCACCCGTGCATCTGACATCCATCTTGAGCCAAGTGAACATGATGGAAAGCTACGCCTACGCATCGATGGTAATCTCCATGATATTTTTACCTTTACGAAGGATTTTTATCCGTTTCTCCTGACCCGCATCAAACTTCTTTCAAGTTTGAAACTAAACGTTACCAAGGAAGCGCAGGATGGCCGCTTCACCATCCGCTTTCCCCAGAAAGATGTCGAGGTCCGCGTTGCCATCGCCCCTGCCCAGTTTGGCGAAGTCGCCGTTATGCGCCTACTCGACCCTGATGCGATCAAGATCACGCTCCCGCAGCTTGGGTTGCGCGAGGACGACCTTGCGATCATCAATGTCGAGCTTAACCGTCCCAATGGCATGATTCTCAATACCGGGCCTACCGGATCCGGTAAGACGACCACGCTCTATACGTTTCTCGGCGCAAAGGCGGACCCGACCGAAAAGATCATCACCATTGAAGATCCAATCGAATATCACCTCGAGGGAATCGAGCAGACGCAGATCAACAATGCAAGCGGATACACCTTTGCCAATGGTCTTCGCTCATTAATGCGCCAAGACCCTGACGTTATTCTGGTCGGAGAAATACGCGACCAGGAAACCGCAGAGATCGCCATCCAAGCGGCCCTCACCGGACATTTGGTCTTCTCGACACTGCATACCAACTCTGCCGCGGGAGCCGTCCCCCGCTTGCTCGATCTAAACGTGAAGCCGCAGTCCATCGGACCGGCACTTACGCTCGTCATCGCGCAACGACTCATCCGCCGCCTCTGCACTAACTGCAAGACACCAATGCCGCTCGATGCCGATCTGAAGAGCAAGTTTGACCAGTTTGTCGCCGCGCTCCCCACTCGCGTCAACCGCGCAACTTATAACACGCCGACTCTATTCGCTCCCATCGGATGCGATGTCTGCAACAATACCGGATACAAGGGGCGCGTCGCCATCTACGAGCTCTTTACTAAGCAACCTGGACTTGAAGAATTGATCGCGAATATGGCAGGCGAACAGACCTTCCTCAAGTTTGCCCGAGAAAACGGCATGACAACCATGCAGGAGGACGGCATTCTCAAGGTCATCGCTGGCATGACCACGTTTGATGAAGTCGAGGGGGTGACCGGCCCGATCGAATGGCCAACGGACTCGAAAAACGAAATATGAAAAATGGAATATGGAAGAGGTACGAAAAACGCGCGGTCCTATTAATAGGACCGCGCGTTTTAGTTTATATTTCGCTTCGCACTTGTCATCCCCGCGGAGGCGGGAATCCACTTCTTTTTTTAAAATAACTTATTTTTTATAAAAAGTATGTCCGTCGAATTCGTGTCGGAAAAATCGAATCCGACAGCCCGGCCCGTTGCATATCCTCCTCCTGCTGACGGATCGTTAACAATGCCAAGGGCGAAATCGCGAACCGAAATAAAAGTGGCGAATGGACTCAAAATTCCTTACGAAACCAAACCCCTGCCTGCCTACCTGCCGAGACCTCGAATTTTCGCTCCCAGGGAATTTTCATCAGCCATTTAGTCCGCCATTTTTATAGTTCGCAGATACCATTTAACCAAAACCCCCGCTTACGCGGGGGTTTTGGTTACTTTCACCGGAGAAACACTCCTTGGTTCTGTGGGTGTAAAAATTTTTGAAATCTTACACCAGTAAGAAATTTAGAATTTCTCCGAGGAGTGCCCCAGCCGAAACCAGAACATCCTAAGCCTAAGAGAAATTCCTTAAGAACCCACAGAACCAAATAGTCTTTCTTCCACTTCGGCAAGCTCAGTGCAAGCCACCGATGTTTCACTGTTATAAATATATTATAACAGATAAATTTTATTTGTCAAGAGGCTATAACACACTCCTCTCTTCCTTGTCAAAGCAAAGCTTCTTCACTATATAGTAATTCAGATATTTGTCAATAGGGGCAAAAAAGTCCCGGAAATTCGATCCGGGACTATCTTCCCATCCTGCGAGCGCACTCGTCGAGAAACCATTTCTCTTCTTCGAGTTGCTTCACCTCGCGGGCGCAGCAATACGACCTCCTGCGATGACGATCCGTAATGCCCCGCGGGTCAAGATTCGGAACATCTCCTCCCCCGAGCTGCACGACTATCTGCATCTGGCCCTCAACCGCTTCAACACGACGCTCCAGATCAAAATCCCGGATAACCTCGGCAAAAAATGCGTTAAGCCGAGCTATTTCCCCGGTCAGAGAAAACCCCAGCCCGACCGTGACGAATGAACCGTCTACATCGCGCGCCTCCAGCGTCAGCTCTGGATCAGCTTTGAGCATTGCTTTCGTGCACATACCAAGCGGCAGTACAATTGAAGCATTCCCTTGCGCATGATGCCGACACAGCTCTGTCAGATAGGATGCCGTTATCTTTTTCAGGTCCTTGCCAATCCTTCGATTGATACAGCTCACCACCGATGCATACAGCATCGGTGATAGCAGTACAATATCTCCCGAAGAAAATAATTCGGGAAAATCTTCTACCACCTTCCGTATCCGCGCCATATCAGGCTCCTTTCATAAATATCCTTAAACAACTGCCTTATTTATACACCCCCGCCCACCCCTCGTCAACAAAAAAGCGGGCCATATGACCCGCCTGTCTTTTACCTGCCGACACGCACTTCGCAGAGCGGTACCTGGTACTTCTTCCAGGTCATCCAGCTCAGATCCCTTCGACTCCCTTCTGTCACCGTAAAGCAGGTTCTGTCACTTTTTTCTTCGCGGCTACCCTCCAGGACAAACACGGACTCCATTTCCGGATCGGTGATGACCGTAGCAAATCCGTCAAACAGCGCCGGGTAATAGGTCGCGAGCATGACCACCTCTGAGAGCGACATAGTCTCCATCCGTGGGAAGACGCCCGCAAACCGACCATTTATTCCCGTAAGGATCTCCGACTTATCCACCTTCTTCAGCGTCACATTGATCGCTGCGTACGGTTCGAGAGTCTTGATCCCTTTCTGCTCGCCGTCGATGTTTACGACCTCTTCGACTCCAAGCATCATCAGCTTTTGCTGTAACGACACTCGAGCGTTAGGGATCATGATCACCGCCGGAATATACCGTCGCTCGATCCGCAGATCAAGCTCCATTGCGCCGAGTCGCAGCAAGCCGATATGCCGGACAAATTCGGCCTCATTCGTCGCACATGCCTTGACCAATCCGACCTGTATCAGCAGATCCACATGAGCACTCGTAACAGCGATCATCTTGTCGATCGCTTCGCGTCTTCGCGCCGCTGCATATTGCTGCGTCTCGCCTTTGCCGTATGCCAATACCACTCCCTTCATACCTACCTCCTTACCGCGCAGTGAAAATAACTATTCGTACCATAACCCGTTCATTTATCTATGTCAATCCTCTCCTTTTCCTCTGTTTCCCGCTATGTCCGTCGGAAACTTTAACTATATATCCTCCCTATTGTACTGCGCATTAACTTGCCCTTAGTAAAATCACTGTTAGCGTTGGCGTAACGTTTCTAACGGGGTATACTGTATAGTAATCAATCTAACATTACTGCCATGGAACTTACATTTTTTGGAGCATCTCAAGAGGTTACTGGATCTAATTTTCTTCTCGAGACCGCCAATACTAAAATCCTGATCGATTGCGGCCTTTTACAAGGCGGACGCTTCGTCAATCCTGAAAATTATCAGCCATTCCCCTTCGATGCAACGGCGATCGATGCCGTATTCATTACCCACGCCCACATCGACCATACCGGGAAGATACCTAAGCTCTACAAGGACGGTTTTCGCGGTACAATCCATTCAACCGCACCCACTAAGGATTTTGCGGAGCAGCTCCTCATTGACTCGGAACACCTTCTCCGTCGCGACGCGCTTGAACAGCATATCGACCCGATCTACAGCCTCGACGATATCAACCACTCCATGAAGTTGTGGAAGGAAGTTGCGTATCATGAAAAAATTCACCTTAAGGATTTTGAGATTGAATACTTCGATGCCGGACATATTCTCGGATCTGCATTTATTGTCGTAACAGAAAAGGAAACCGGTAAGCGGATCGCCTTCTCTGGAGATCTTGGCAACCAACCCGCTCCACTCGTAAAGGATACAGAGCAGGTTGAAGACATAGATTACCTTCTGGTAGAAACCACCTATGGCGACCGTGTCCACGATGACCCGGCAAGCCGTAAGGACCGCCTCGAGGACGTCATCGAAGATGCCATGCAACTCAAAGGTGCTCTCCTTATTCCTGCCTTTGCCATGGAGCGCACCCAAGAATTGCTTTACGAGATGGATACCCTCGTTGAAAATGGCCGAGTCCCTGAAGCCCCTGTCTACGTCGACAGTCCGCTTGCCATCAAACTTACCGCCATATATAAGAAATATTCCCAGGACTCAAACTACTTCGACGAAGAAGCGATAAAGGAAGCCACTGCGGGTAAGGAATTTTTTGATTTTCCCCGCTTACACTTTACTCTTACTACCGAGCAATCGAAAGCGATCAACGATGCGCCCATGCCGAAGATCATTATCGCCGGTTCCGGCATGTCCAACGGCGGTCGCATCCTGCATCACGAGCTCCGCTATCTCCCCGACCCGAACACGACCATTCTGTTCATCGGGTATCAGGCGCAGGGAACCATGGGACGCGCGATCCTTGATGGCGCGAAAGTTGTTCGTATCATGGGAGAAGAAATCCCCGTCCGCTGCAAGATGGCGACTATCTCGGGCTACTCTGCGCATGCAGACCAACCGCTCCTCTTACAATGGATATCCCCTATGCGCCGATCGCTTAAAAAGGTCTTTCTTGTCCACGGCGACATGGATCAGATGGAACCATTTGCGCAAAAGCTTCGCGATGAATTCGCCCTTGATGCGGTCATCCCAGCGTATGGATTGAAGATAACACTGTAATACGGTTCACGGTCAATAGTTCATAGATCACAGATCAATATTCGACTCACCATAAAAACCGCGTAAGCGGTTTTTATGGTGTCATTCTAAATGCCACTCCTTTGTCATCCTGATCCGCCAACTGGCGGATTCAGGATCTCGTGGATAGGCAACGAGATTCTGGATCGTGGGCCGGAATGATAGTACTGCGGAGTCGGAATGACAACTAGCCACTTGTCTTATATACTATATACATATGTTATCCGCAGACAATCATATTCTCGAAAATACATTTGCATCTGATGTTGAAATGAAGCCGACCCGGGATGGGTTCGGCACCGGGCTATTACAGCTCGGCGAAACCAATCCCGATGTAGTCGCACTTTCAGCCGACCTGAAAGAATCTACCCGGTGCGAGGCGTTCGCCGCCAAATATCCAAGCCGGTTCTTTGAGTGTGGCGTTGCCGAGCAGAACATGATCACTATCGCCGCCGGGTTGGGCGTTTCAAACAAGATCCCCTTCGCAGCTTCATATGCAGTATTCTCACCAGGGCGTAATTGGGAACAAATCCGCACTACCATAGCCTACAACGATGCCAACGTAAAAATAGCCGGGCATCATGCAGGCATCTCGACCGGCCCCGATGGTGCAACACATCAGGCGATCGAAGATATCGCCACCATGCGCGCCATGCCAAATATGAAGGTTATCGTCCCAGTTGATTTCATCGAAGCACATAAGGCGACGGTTGCCGCTTCCCATATTTGGGGTCCGATGTATCTCCGCTTTACGCGCGAAAAATCCTCGATCATAACCACGGAACAGACCAACTTCGTTCCCGGTAAGGCGTACGAGCTCTGGGAATCGAAGAAGCCGCAGGTCGTCATCATCGGGTGCGGCCCCATCCTCTACCAGGCGCTGCTCGCCGCCCAGGAACTGGAAAAGGAAAAGATCGGCACCGTGGTATTGAACAGCCACACCATCAAGCCACTCGATGAAAAGAAGATCGCGGCGCTCGCCAAGAAATACGGCGCAGTCGTGACCGTCGAAGAGCACAGTATCATCGGCGGTCTTGGTGGAGCGGTTGCCGAGTGTTTAGCAAAACACCAGCCCACCCCGATCGAATTCGTGGGCATGCACGATATATTTGGCGAAAGCGGCAAACCCGCTGAACTACTCAAGAAATATAAGCTCGACAAGGACGCCATCAAGGATGCGGTAAGGAAAGTTATTGAACGTAAAAAATAACCTTTAAGGTTATTTTTTATTTAAATTGACAGCATTATATTGTTCATGCTATAGGAAAATTAGTTATTATAATCAGTATCTATGCAAAAAGGAGGCGAACGATGCTTAAGCTCATAGACACAGGCACTAGCGGGAATGAGACGCCAAGAACGGTCGGCTTTGAATGCGGGGATATTATTTGTATCCGCAAAGAAGACGATTGTATCAAGATTAGTGTTACTAGGAATGGTAGGTTTTTATTTCTAGGTAACAATCATTACGCCGTACTTCGCACACCCTCCGAACTTACGCCCTTACAGGCTTGGCCTATCGTAGACCTTTTTCTACAAGCAAACTGGATACTCGCCGGCCCGTTTGAGGAATCCAATTCTGAACTTTATGTAGTGGTCAGCCGCATCGCAACATGCCTCGAGGAAATGGGGCCCTGCTGCGAGATTGGCGGAAATGGTCGTGGTGGTGACCATCCACCCTGTTTCTATTCATAACACAGCCCCGCAGCAATGCGGGTTTTTTGTATTTTGTTCTAGGTTGTAGGTTATCGGTTGTAGGTTATAATAGAGGCATGTATGACATCATTACCATCGGTACCGCAACACGAGACGTGTTCATCAAAAGTCCGCTCTTTACCAACGTCCACGACCCCAAGCACCTTAAGAAACTTGGATTCCTTGACGGCGATGCGACCTGCTTTATGCCCGGCGCAAAAGTAGAGATCGACAAACCCATCTTTGCCACCGGAGGAGGTGCAACTAATACCGCAGCCACCTTTGCCCGCATGGGTCTCAAGGTTTGCACGATAGGCAAAATCGGCGCCGATGATGGCGGGGCGCGCATCCTTGCCGAGTGCAAGACAGAACACATCACTTCACGCATCATCACCGACAAAGCACTCGCAACCGCATACTCTGTCATTCTTGTTCCCATTGCGGGAGAACGCACCATTCTCACACACCGTGGTGCATCTGATAAGCTAAAGCCTGCAGATATAGACGGAGCGCTTACACAAAGCCACTGGGCCTATATCGTCCCCGGTAATATCCCCTATCCGACCATACTCCACGCAGCCAATAGACTTTCAAAACAAGGTACGTTGATCGCACTCAACCCCTCCAAACACGTCGTTGAAAAGGGTCTTAAGGGGCTTAAGCAGCTCCTTTCAAAAATTGATGTCCTTATTGTGAATAGGGAGGAAGCATCCGTCATGACCAGGCTTCCCTATGACCACATCGATGGCATCCTTTCTGCGCTCCACAGTGCATGCCCCGGCATCATCGTTATTACCGATGGTGCTTCCGGCGCATTCGTCCTTGACCGTGAACGACGCTATGACTGCGCCGTATTCCCCAAAAAGCTCGTAACCGATGCCACTGGTGCCGGAGACGCTTATGGAAGCGGTTTCGTCAGCAGTCTAATCCATACACAAAAGAGCCGCCGATTCACCAATTTTACCGAAGCAGATATCCGCGAAGCCATCCGAATCGCAGCCGCCAACAGTGCTTCGGTCGTCGAGCACGTCGGAGCAAAACGTGGTATACTTACCCGTGAAGCTGCTCTACGGAGCCCCCGTTGGAAGAAGCTTTCTATCAAGGTTTCACTTTTTAAATAATTATAACTACTAATATCTGCCAAGGAACTTGCACGGTTGAGCGAAATACAAGACGCGGATCCGCAACGCAGTAGTTCGCCAGCCCCGCATGTTCCAAAAAATATATGATCAATGAATCCCAAGTATGCCATACTAACCTCGCCTACAAGATTTGCGTTTCCGGAGCTGCCGAAACTAGACACTGTGGCGAAAATGCATTCCAACTCGGAGAAGAGGTCGGTCGAGAGATCACCCGTCACAATGGTGTCTGTGTTACCGGGGCGACGACCGGATTTCCGTACTGGGCAGCTAAAGGTGCAAAGCTTGAGGGCGGATTCGTCCTTGGGTTCTCCCCTGCGTCCACCGAGAAGGAACACATCGACCGATTTAATCTGCCGACCGACCACCATGATATGATCGTCTACACAGGATTCCATTACAGCGGACGCAACCTGATCCTAACCCGCTCATGTGATGCCGTTATCATCGGATGCGGTCGCATGGGAACCATGAACGAATTCACCATCGCCTTTGAAGACAGCAAGCCAATTGGTATCCTTGAAGGAGATTGGGAAACAGACGAAGTCCTGCGTATGATGATTGAGAAGTCACATCGTGCGGAAGAAATGAAAAATAAGATCGTCTTCTCGTCAAGCCCAAAGGAATTGCTCGATAAGTTGTGTGCCATTATCGACGAAGATAAAAAGCAGACGCATGAAAGTCATACATTAAATCGCTAAGGTGTATTCGTAACAAAAACAGCCATTAATGGCTGTTTTTGTTTTCTCAGTGCCTCGAATGCGGTATACTCTATACATATACAGCTTACTAATTGCCATGATCAACTTCCTTAAACATTCCGTTTTCCCTGCCGGGTTTCTCATTGCTAGTATCATTGGCGCAGGTATGTTCGCGCTGCCGTTTGTATTCCAGCAGGCGGGACTTGTTATTGCGGTACTCTATCTTGGATTTTTTGGCATCGTTGCCGCGCTTATCCATTTGATCTATGCGGATATCGTACTGCGCACACGCGAAACCCGCCATCAATTTCCTGGATACATCCGCCAATATCTTGGTAATACGCTCGGGCGTTTTTCAAGTATATTAGTCACCATCACACTTCTCTTTACCCTTACCGCTTATCTCATTCTTTCAATAGGTTTTTCCCATATCCTTGCGCCGAGCCTATCTTCGCTTGTTGCGCTTCTTTTTTTCTGGGCGCTTTCCACTGCGGTCATCTTTATCAATATCAAGCATACCGCTCTTTTCGACGCGATGACCACTACCATTACACTAATAGCCATTGGAGCGATCTTTCTCTATTGGGGCTCATCCGTTCCGTTCAATACAGCAGCATTCCCTCTTTTTAACTTCAATGCGGGGCTCATACCGTTTGGACCCGTTCTTTTCTCCTTTCTTGGATTCTCGGCAATCCCCCCATTAATCGCCTATGTCCGCAAGGAAGCGGTACCATTTAATCGCATGAAAAAAGCCGTTGTCGTCGGATCACTCATCCCTGCCTTCTTTTATCTCCTTTTTGTGCTTGCCGTGTGGGGTATGTCCCGCATGGTATCGCCAGACTCCGTTTCGGGACTTGTTGATGTCGCACCGTTCCCCATTCTGCTCGTAATCAGCATTCTAGGTATCGTCTCCCTCTGGGATTCCTATGCCGCCATTGGTCGCGATCTGCACCGACTCTTCGAGTATGAGTGGAGTATCCCATCCAGCGCTTCGTTTCTTCTTGTCGCGGGCGCGCCACTCATTCTCTATGTGCTTGGCTTCCAGGATTTTATTGCGATCATCAGCGCAGTAGGAGGAATTCTATTTAGTATTTGGGGTATCCTCATCATTCTCGCATGGAAGAAGGCCATTCAAGTCAGCGTTCCCAGTGTAAAATTCTCCAATATCTATATCCCTGATCGCGTTTATTCCATCATCAATGATATACCCCCATTTATTATCGATACCCTACTTGTCATCTTCGCAGGAGGCATAGCCTATTCATCCATCGAGCTTATTTCTTCCTTCGCTCAATAACAAGGTACCCCGACTGCAGTACCTCTTTATTTCGTTCGCGTAATTCATTATCCTTTCCCTATGCAGGGCATATTTCTCTTCTTCAAACCCATCGGATGGACTAACAAACATATTCTTGGGTTTCTTAAACGTACGCTTAATGCCCCCAAGCTTGGCCATGCCGGTACGCTCGATCCATTTGCCGAAGGACTCATGGTCGTTGCTGTTGGCAGAAAATTTACCCGAAAGCTCCACACGCTCCTCACCGCCAGCACCAAGGAATATATTACGACGATTGAACTTGGCGCATCAACCGACACCTTTGACCATACCGGTACGATTACCCGATCGTCATCCGAGTATCAGCCCTCGCTCGAAAAAATCACGACAGCAATCGAAGCCAACTTCGTCGGAGAACGCACTCAGGTACCACCCGTCTATTCCGCCAAAAAAATATTCGGTAAGCGCCTACGCGACATAGCAACCAAAGAAGAAGCTCTCGCACTTGCCGTGTCGCGCGCAAAAACAGTCGCGCTCCATGACTATGCAATTATCTCCTACGATTACCCGCGGCTCGTCATTCGCCTTGCCGTGTCGTCGGGCTACTATATTCGGACCTTCGGCAATGACCTAGGGACTCTCCTAGGTACCGGCGCACATCTTACTGCACTCAAACGTACCCGTATTAATGGCTATTTGGCCGACGATGCGCTTTCTCCCGACGATCTCGAGCATACGCTCGAAGTCGCCGGGACATTTGTCGGCGCGGTACAAGGTGTTGGCTTCCGCTATTTCATACAAGAACTTGCCGAACGCTATCAACTCACAGGGCATGCGCGTAATGCACATGATGGCTCGGTTTCTTTCGTTGCACAAGGAAATCTCCAATCAATCTCGCGCTTTCTTACCTTTGTCGATGGAGGGCCGGCGCTTACTCGCATTGAAGACTATCTCTTTGTTATTCGCAAACCCCGTGAATCATTTCCTGTTTTTACGGTGCAATAAAAATCCCCGATCAATCGGGGATTTTTATCAAAAAATTCTAATCACGTCTTTTACACTCACCACAAGAATCAGTCCCAAGAGCAGCAGTAAGCCAATGCCATTTGCGTATTGCTCGAACTTTTTTGGCAATGGCGATCCCTTTATCTTTTCAATTATAAGAAATAGCACTCGTCCGCCATCAAGCGCCGGGAACGGCAAAATGTTAAATGCCGCCAAATTAATCGAGATCAAGGCCATGAGACTCAGAACATAGATGAATCCTGCCTCGCTCGCATCCACTGTTATCTTTACGATGCCGATCGGTCCGGCGACTCCTTCCAAACTTCCCTTCCCAACAAACGTCGCACCAATCAGGGAACTAATCCCCTTGAACGTCCCTTTGACAATATCAATTGATTCGATAAATCCCTCTTTTGCTGCTGCTATAAGTCCCAATTGTTGGCGCCCCATTGCCTCTCCCAGCACGACTCCCAGCGGCCCTTGCCCCGCCGGAGGATCCTTCCGCGGGGTCATCTGCAACTCTATCTCGCCATCACCGCGGGCAACTCTCAGTGTGATCGCCTCTCCCGCGTGGATCTTCGCATACGATACAAACTCATCTGATTTTGTAAATTCAACCAATCGGTCGTTTTTCTGTAGCCCCGCAACGCTTGCCGGACCACCCTCCTGCACCTGACTGATGAATACTCCCGGCTTCACCCCGATCATAAACACGATCGACAATAGCATCCATCCGAACAGAAAATTTACCCCCACTCCTCCTACCAGAATAAGAAATCGCTTCCATGGGGCAATATTATAGAAGATGCGATCATGAGGAACCTTTTTATCAACCTCATCATCGCCATCTTCCCCTGCTATTTTGACGTATCCCCCAAACGGTAGCCAGTTAATACTATACATGGTCTCACCAATTTTCTTTCCCCACGCGCGCGGTGGCAACCCCAGGCCAAATTCCCCCACAAATAATCCAAATCGTTTTGCGAGCAAAAAGTGCCCTAGCTCATGAATGAGAATGAGTATTGAAAGAAAGATAATGATAGTTATTGCGCTCAGCATGGTATGTAGGTGTTAGTGTATAAACCAAGAGACGGGCATGTGCCCGTCCATTGTCATTCGTTGATCTCAACGATCTTCTTTTCGAGTAATTGATCAAGTTCCTTATTCCCTCGATCGACAACCTCCTGGATCTGCTCTTTGAGCTTAAACTTCTCGTCTTCCGTCAGATTACCCTCTTCCGCCTCGCGTGCAACGCGCTTATTCTCGTCATCACGCAGCGATCGAACCTTTATCTTCGCTTCTTCAACCTCCTTCTTGACCATCTTAATGATCTGCTGACGACGCTCATCAGTGAGTGCCGGCAGGTTGATGCGGATCGTTGTTCCATCCGTATTGGCTACCACATTCAAATTAGACGATTCGATCGCCTTGGCGACGGTATTAACCACATCTTTATCCCATACCGAGATCAGGATCGAGCTTGGCGGCTGAATACTAATTGCTCCCACCTGGCGAACGGTCATGCGTTGCCCATATACCTCGACCGGAATATCTTCCACGAGCCGCGGAGATGGTCGGTTCGATCTCACACCCATCAGCTCCTGTCGAAGAAATTCCACTAGACTTGTCATTTTTTGTTCCAATTCCTTGATAATATCCATGTCCAAAATTTCTAATGCCTAATTTCTAATTACTAATATACCGTATTTATTTCCTCCATAATAGCGTTGTTTTGGGGAAAAATCAAAGCGCATGCGATTTATTTTCTTTGACAAATATCTTACATTAATGTACTACTAAGTCAGAAGCATTCACAACACATCATAACTATTTATGGGAGGATCTATGGACCAGCAGGCTAGGCAGAAGTATATGGCATTGGCGGTACTCGTCAATGGGCGTAATCTCAACCGCGCGCAATTCTGCGCAACGCTCAGGAGGATCTCTTCCATTGACGATCTCCTATTCGTCCTCGACAGGATCACCGATGCAACGGCATTGCGCCGCGGGCTTAATGTGTTCGTCCACCACAAGGACTTTACACTTCGAGCTCTCTTCGTCATTCTTCCGAAAACCCACTACTTTGATCACGGGGACCTACTCGGTGACGCACTCCTACGGCACAAAGACTTTAGCCAAAATAACCTCTGCGCGTTCCTCGAGAAAGCAAGTGCCGAAGTAGTAACGCATGTACTCTGCCACCTGGCGCAGGATCAAAGACATCAGCCACTTCTGATCAATCTGTTTCAATCACATCTATGCAACGGCTACGGGCAAGAAATTGCCGCGGCAATCGTCTGCCACCCGATCCCGGTTGAACAACTCCATGAGTTGATCACTGAAACCGTAATTATGGATACGAAGCTCATCTTTGCAGTAGCTGCCGCACAGATCGAAGATCTCGCCGTGGACGTCCTTCGTAGCTTCTTCCGTACGATTGAGGGTGCTGAGTTGCGAGAAGTTACGTTTATCGACGCCACTCATATATCAGCCGGCGAAACGTTTTTAATTCTTCTAACCGAGACTGAGTTCGAGGGGACACGGAAGGCCTGTCTCCAAAAACTCGAGCAGTGTCCCCTTTCGATCGCAACGATCGAGTACTGGCTGAGATGCGCAGAACAACGGGGGCAATCCGATGCGGTCAACTGGTTCAACCTCCTTCTTTCCAGAAGGTACGCGCATCTCTCAACACCACAACTCCTGGATATACTCATCGATCTTAACAATGGCGACCAGCGGTATATGATCAACAGCATCCTCGCTGGTCGTACGGATCAGTTGCGCGCAATCGCCAACATCGAACAGTAGCCGTCGTCATTCTACGGCGCACAATGGCACACCCTCGGGTGTGCCGCTTTTTTCTTAACTGCTTTTCCTCGTGATTCTTTTTTTAACAACTTCTTTTGCCTTCTTTGCGATTCCATATTGCTCGGCATAGCCTTCCAAAAGACGCATCTGTAGTGGTTTGTTCAAATTATACCGATCCAATGCCATCTTTCTCCGAATGATCTCGTGCGCAAGCGCACTGTTCTTTTCGAGATTCTTTCGTAATCCCCCGAGCGTTTCGGAGAAAAAGTCTCCCGCTTCTATTTTTGATCCTTCCATCGCGAAATACACTTCGTGCACGCGCGATGCTATTGTCGGAAGCACATTGTCCGCCGCATGTGCAATGAGGATAATCAACGCATCCCTAGGTGGCTCTTCGATTATCTTTAGCAGGGCGCTTTGCCCCTCGTCCGTTATTGTGTCAGCCGGATAGAGCACAACCATGCGACGAGATGAGACTGTCGGCTTTTGATAGAGGAATCTTTGAACAGTTCTCACCTCGTTAATACCAATACTCTCCTTTTCCAGCGGATGCACTTCGACAAAATCATTTAGGAACTTTTCATCCGTCTCAAATGTTTTATATTCCAACGCATGCGCGAGCCTGCGGGAAAATTCCATAATCGCCTCCTCATCTTCTCCGAAAAAAAGGTACGCCTGAAATAGGTTATTCGTCCCAATTAATTGAGTAAAATCTTTTTCTATTTTCTTATAAAACTCCTTCATTAGCTTACAAATTCTTTTTTATTTCGTCTAAATTTAGCCGAAATGCTTCCAGCTCGGTTAATATACCTCTTTCTGATATTTTGATCAGCCCGCTCTTTTGCGCCTCGATTATCACTTTATTATCTTGCAGTTCGAGTAAATATTTTAGCCGCATATACTCTTTCGAATCTTTTGCCACCATCGTCGCCTTCATCATTCTTGTCGGGTAAAATCCGACCGCATCCTGGACTGCATGGATCCCTTCATGATATAGCAACCGTATATTCTCTTTGCTCTCCGTAGGAAACACTATGGCGATTTTTAAACCCTCCAACTGGTCTAGCCCTGCTTGAAATTTATCAATAAAATAATCTATTCCTTTTGGCGACTTTAAAAATTTCTCTACTGGCTTCTTTAAATCCTCGCTCAGACCTTCCGCATTCCCCAACCGTAAATGTTCCAGTATTGTTTGCAGAATCTCCTTCACTTTTTCGATCGTCTTCTTCTCTATAAACGCTGCACCCGCAAACCCGCTTATTTCTTTTACCGCCTCCATGAATGCAGAATCTCTAATAACTTCCAATTCTGGGTCAAAACTTTTTAATAAGGTTAAAAAAATGTGTGGATCACCCTCCGACTGCCTGATCAACGCAATTGCGGACTGCTCCGCCCGTTGCATTAACCCCCTTTCATTTTCTTCTGCGAACTGCGTTAAGTCTGTTTGCTCAACCAACCGAGAAAGTCTTTCAAATTTTTCTTCGTTGCTTTCTCCTTTTTCACTTTTTCCTGGTATTGATTCCATATATGGATTTTATTGATATAATTCTTTCAACACATCCTTCCCGCTTACTGGGATCGCTTGCTCTCGGACCATCTTGAGCCCGTTATACTCTTTTGGATTATGCGAAGCGGTTACCGTAATGCCTCCCGCAGCTTTGTGCGTATTTACCAAAAAATAGAGCATTGGCGTTGTGATTAGACCCACTGGCACCACCTGGATATCCTTTTCAGCCCCCAGGGCCTCCCTACAGGCTTGATAGAGCTCAGGTGAGCTCAATCGGGCATCATGTCCCAAAATGAGGGTTTTTACCCCACTTCCCGCTCCTATTGCCCGCACGATCGCCGGAATAGCCTTTTTTACCGCCTCCGTATTGATCTGCTCCGGATATTTACCTCGAATGTCGTAGGCTTTGAATATTGTGCGGTCGAGCTCCATAGCTATAGTATACCCCGTTAGGACATTTATCAAAACATCTCCTATTTAATATACGCACGCCCTCACTTTTTGCAGTAGGTATGTGACGTGAATCATGTGTACGTCATCGGATGACGTACATAATGAAAAAGCCCCGGAAATCCGGGGCTGTGCAATATTTCTATCATTTTTCTACCAGCGGGACAACGAATACCGTCTCTCCTTCTCCTGGCTTCCGTACGTCGGGACACATGTCGGCTGAGATTCGCACGATGATTTCTACTCTCCGTTCTTGCATCTCCGCGCAAAGCCATGGATCCGATGCGTCAATGTCGGTGCCGATGATGATCTTCTTCCATTGCCGACATCGACTACAATACAGCACGATCGTTTCTCCTTCTCGTGGAAAAAACGCCACCCCGCCGCGCTCATAGTATACGCGCAGACGCTTTCTTCCACACCGGCACGACAATGCCTGTCCGTACCGCGCATTTACATCCGGATCAAGGTCAAATTCGTCTCGTCGCGAATGCATCCCAATCCACGGACCAGCAAGGTCAGTGTTCTTCGTATTCACGATGATTGTCTTACTTCTGCCACATGTGCATGACAACTTCATCTGCGGGAAGTGCCATTTGTCTATCTGCATAAATGTGACCATTACCGTGCTCTTTCCGCATACGCAGTAGAACGGCGGCGCAAACGAGGGATTCAGGGCAATCCGAATGTTTTCATGATCAAACCCACCTTTGTCATTCACTCCCTTGAGTACCGCATTCCCCCTGAAGTTCGGTTCTGCGCATCGCGGCTTGAGTGAATCACGATACTGATCGTTTCGCCTATCCATCACGGAGCAGTTACCGCACTGCCACGGAATGATCTCGGGCGGACAGTTACGCACTCCCTGCAAAAAATCAGACACTTTTGGTGGCATATGTAACCTCCGTTTTCCCCTATTCTCTTATTAATTATATCTATCGCCACCCTATCACGCTCCCCTATTGCTGTCAAAAAGCTCTTGTTCGCAAGAGCAGGGGCTTTACCTGCAATCATTCATTGCGTCTTATATTTTACTTTTATCTGACGACCGTCAGATAAAAGTAAAACACCACAGACTCAAAAAAAGCCCCGCAGATGCGGGGCTTTTTTCTTTTCCAAACCTTACAGATTCTCCTTGAAGAATGGTTTTAGCTCGTCGATCTTGATGCGCTTCTGCTCCATTGTATCGCGGTCGCGAACGGTGACAGTATCATCTTCTAATGAATCGAAGTCCACGGTAATGCAATACGGGGTCCCGATCTCGTCCTGTCGGCGGTATCGCTTGCCGATGTTGCCGCTGTCGTCGAACTCGACCATCCAATCTTCGCGCAATGCCTTATAGAGTGCATTTGCCTTTTCGACCAGCTCCGGTCGATTCTTTAACAACGGAAAGACGGCGATCTTGATCGGCGCCAAGCGCTTGTCGAACTTGAGCACGGTGCGGATCTCGCCCTCGCCCACCGCTTCTTCGGTGTATGCGTTATCGAGGAACATCAACAACTGGCGATTAAGCCCGGTCGACGTTTCCATGATGTGCGGCACAAAGCGCTCATTACGCTCCTGATCGAAGTAATCAAGCGTCACGCCCGAATACTTAGAGTGCTGCGAAAGATCCCAGTCTCCGCGCGCATGAATACCCTCGACTTCTTTGAATCCGCCCAATGAACGAAAATTGAATTCGATGTCGTATGCTTCCGATGCGTAGTGAGCCAACTTTTCGTGCTTGTACCAGCGCAACTTGTCTACAGGGATGCCATACTTGAGGTACCAATCCCATCGGGTCTGTTGCCACATTTTATAGCTCGTCTCCATATCACGCGGGTGCAGGAAATACTGCATTTCCATTTGCTCAAATTCTCGAGTACGGAATATGAACTGGCGTGCGACGATCTCATTACGAAACGCCTTACCTACCTGCGCAATACCAAACGGCAAACTTGGATGGAGCGAGTCCATCGTATTCTTGTATTCGAGATAGATGCCTCCGCATGTTTCCGGACGGAGATATACCACATTGTCTTCCGAAAGTGCGTCCGTCGGCGAACCGATGTTTGACTTTACCATCAACGAAAACTGTTTCGCCGGCGTCAGGTCGGTCGAGCCACAGTTAATACACTTCAGCTTTCCCGCTTCCCGCAGCTTATCCAGCTCTTTATTGATGAAGTCGATCGGTGCCTTATCCGCATTGATGTCGAATGCTTCGAGCATATGATCTGCGCGCATGCGTGCCTTACACTTGCGACAATCCACCTGCGGGTCATCAAATCCTCCCACATGGCCTGACGCCACCCAGGTCGTCGGGTGCATAAAAATAGCACTATCGAGCCCCAGTACGTCATCACGCAATTGAACCATTTCCTTCCACCATGCCTGTTGAATGTTATTCTTCAGCAGAATACCATAATGGCCGTAATCGTAGATCGCGGCAAATCCTCCGTAGATCTCCGAGGACGGGAATATAAACCCCCTGCGTTTCGCCAAGGACACCAGCTTTTCGATTACATTCTCTTTCTTTTCCATGGTTATTTATATCAGCCATTGTATGGTCTTGTCCATACCGGCGAGCCTATCAGCTCTATTGTTTTATGACTCCCGCCACCTGCAGACCCTTTGTATTCTGATAGACCGTTTGACCGGTAAAGTCATCCGTTGCCACTAGATTAATATCTTTTGTCACTTCGATCGATCCTCCTATCTGCGTCACGTTTGGCGTTATTTCGACCTGGAAGGTTGCTTCCGTAGGCGTCCCGATTACCCCCTTTGTCGCAATAATCTTGTCGATTGTCCAATTGATCTCGCCTGTCCGATCGTTATAGGTCGGCACTGCCCCGCTATTGCTCTTTACAACTCCAGTCCACCTAACTCCTGGTTGCAATGAACTTGTTATCCTTACGTCGCGCATATCGGTAGCGTAGTTTTTAATCGTCATCGTGACCGTATACTTCAATGGCTTGTTTACCTCTGGAACTTGCGCTCCCAAGGTCTGCGCAACTCTCGCTTCAATCCCAATACTCCCGCTCACCTTTGTTTCATTGCTTGCAAATCCGATCGTTTTATCACTTGCAACATTATAAGGAACCGTCGGTGAATTAATCTCCCCATCAACCTTAAGTGTAAAGTTTTTATCGAACATTCGTTTTATCGGATACGCACCTTTGGTCTGTATGACAAAGTCCACCGACCCCTCTCTCCCCGGTTCGATCAGCTTCAACTCCGGCACACCCGATGCGTTCCACATGAGCGTGTTTGTGACTGAATCAAACGACCCACGGCTCTGCACTGTCGCGAGGTCAAACATCTCGCCCTTGATCTTCGCCTTCATGATGACATCGCTTAATGCAACATCCGTATTGTTCCTATATTTTAACGTATAGGTAATTGCCTCTGCCGGCCGTGCGATGTAGGACGGGTTGCTATTCGCAACGATATCCAGACTCAAGGGCGATGCCGCTATCCCCAGATTTGCCGTCTTTTCGTTGATCACGTACTCTTTGCCATTCACTAAAACCACCACCTGTGATCTTAATTCAAAAAATTCCTGATTTGCCCCTTCAAAGGCCGCTTTTACCGCTATTATCTGTTCTGTCTGCGAAGCTAATGCATCTATCTTCCATAAGGTGGTGCCACTGTCCGGCTCTCGGGAGGCACTTTTTAGGGCAACCTTGTCAGGCATGATTAATTTTACTACAACGTCCTTAAATTCCATGTCGGAAATGTTGCGGTAGCGCATGCCAATATCAAAGTTTTCCGTACTAAAGACATTTTGTGGCGTCGTAAAATCAAGCGCTATTGCCGGCTCTCCCACATGCACTTCCAATGTTTCTTCCCGCTCAAAGCGTGTATTGATATTTTGCGGCAGATACGAAAAATTTACGTCAAGCTTTTTTGTCGACTCAGCATCCTTTACAACCACTACGGAGTAGGTCTTTTCCAGAACCTCTCCCGGATCCATGTCTCCGATCGCTTCTTCAATCGTCTGTCGTTCCGTGTCATTTCCTATTCCAATAACTCCATCCGGAAGCTTTATGAATATCTTTGCCTCACGTAATATCGCCTGCGATCTATTCTCAACATCGACGGTTATTTCGAACGGATGCGCGATCAGAACGCTATCCTCGGTCTGCGCCGCAAAAAGAAGATCCTTCGTTTTGTAATATTCCGAAATGTAGTAATACGAAACTCCTCCAATTCCCAACAGCAAAAAAATCGAGCTGATAATGAACGCCCTTGTTCCCTTCCCCATTTTTTTCGCAACCACATCTTCTCCCGCCAGATCATCTCCCCATGTGGTCTGAACACTCGGTTCTTCTTGGTGCTTTACCTGCGGTGCTACCCGATCTTCTCCATCGTCCTTGCGGTCGATGCCGTATAATTTTTTCTCAAGTTCTTCCAGTGACATATATATTATAATACTATCGCATTTGCGGACATTTTTGAAGCACAGTGACGACAATAGAATCCATGATCATCGTGCAGAAAATGACTCACTTCCGGATGTTGGCATACCGTACATGTTGCGTATTGCGGATCAAACCCAAATGCCTTCAAGAGCGCCCGGTACATTTCCCCCTCGTCGGCCTCCGCCCCCGCGAGTCGCTTCATTACATCCCAGAGATACTCATCCGGGTGCAATTCATACGTCATCTTCCGAATGAACTCTGCCATGGCGAGCAGCACGCTACAGCGCCGCACATCCTTCTTCTTTTCCCGTACCGAGATCGTGTCATGCGGCATAACGTCGATAATCTGATAGTATCCGCTCTTCATGCTCATTAGTCTTACCCGAACAAAATTAAGCGGCTCCAGATGTGCGCTTGATTTCGACAATATTTTCTTTAGCCCCCGCGCTCGCGCCGACACCTTACCCAACTCTTCAGTATAGAGATGAACTATGCCGTCATGCTCCTTAAAATCCTCCCTGTCCAGCACGAAGGCCTCTGTGTAGTGCTCTATCATTCCTTTAGTATAGATTAAAATACTGTATTTTTCAGCTTTTCCGCCATACTACACCACAAATTATATCTATTGACAATAGTGATGAAAAGGTGTACAATAATTTCAGAGTATTTAATAAATCTATATGGAGAGTGCTATGCATTGTATCGTAAAAGCAGAGCGCAACTGGGCGCGGCGAGCAGAAAATCGCAACAACTTCCACTATTGCCTCGGGCTACTCTTAGCCGGGATCGGGGTCGTGTGCATGATCCTTGGGACCATGTACATAATGAGCTGTTCGGTTACCCCCGTAACCGTTGCAACAATCGATGACAGTTGGATCCGCACCATGGTGGGCGTCCGATACGACGCGCTTTGGGTCGGACTATCACTCCTCTGTCTTGGAACGCTGCTTAAGTGGCGCGCAGAGGACTCCCAGACAACCCTCGAAAAGACCAACTGCTCAGTCGATTATGATATTCTCACAGCGCGACGCAGTGAAAGGAGGTAAGCATGGATTCACGCATCACCCATGACGCAGGGGGTATCTGCGTAAAGGTCTTCTACGGAAAACGGAGCATCACGCTCCGCTTAATCGACGGACGACTACAAAAGACGGCAACGTCAGGCGGATACATTCCAAAGCCCGACTTTGCGCGAATGGTCAAGTATGGGCGGGAAATCCATACTGCGCATCACTGTATATATTGCCCCGAAACTCCTCCCCTGGACGAAGGTCGTTCTACTACCCACTTCCGCAAGGAAGATGGGTCTATCCCCAACCCCCGCCACTGGGCGGATCGGGATGACGATGACTAGCTCCTCTAGCCCCGCACATGCGGGGCTTTTTTTCATTTTTCCTATTTCGTTTTTTGTTTCCCATAATACATCACTCAGTTTTTACACTGTATTTTGTCCATTATTAAATATCAAATACAAGGGTTGTTCTCCATTTTCCTTCCCTATGCTCAATACGCACATCCTGGTGTGTTACCGCTTTGATATCCTCATCGAATGCACGGACAAGATACCGTCGCATAATCGCTTCTACTTTTACCGTTTTATTTTCTTCCGTAATTACCACGGATTCCGGGATATGCACCGACCGCTCAACGTGGCTTTGCGCCAATAGTTCGTTTAAAAAATCCACCAATGCCGCATCTCTATCCACCGATTTCGTACTGACACGCTCCGTCGAAGAAACGCTCGCGTAACGATCGCGCGCCATAATATCCGCCATGGCGTCTGCCGCGTTCATAAATACATGTTCTATTGTATCTCCCAAGACCTGTATGCGCAGCTCGGCAGGATGACCCATCACCGTATATTTCTTCATATTTGACTATTATACCATATTTGTGTATATTGCATGAAACGGGCGGAATCCACCCGAAGAACACGCTCACCGTGTTTTTTTATTTTTCATTCTAATTGGCCCATCTAAACGGTCATGCATTTAGGCCTGTACCTCTTAGTACACCGTCGCAATCCATGTCGCAGCTTACTATGGTCGCCCATCGTTCTCATGTTCACCTTACTCACATCGACCTTCGTCGATACCATTCGCGCGGCATTTGTCGTTCAAAACATTCTCGACATTGTCGTTATCACCTCCCTCATCTACGGGATCATCGTGCTCTTTCGCAAGACAAAATCATTGCCAATCATCATTGGCGTATTGCTGTTGACTGCGCTGTACGGCATCAGCACATTACTCAATCTGCCACTCACCCAGACTGTGTTCCAGGCATTCTTTAGCATGTTCCTCGTTATTCTGGCCATCGTCTTCCAGCGCGAGCTACGCCGCTTCTTTGAACTTGTTGGGGTTCTCGGCATTAAACGCACCATGCTCCCCGCGACTGATTCCACAATCAAGCTGATTGCGGCAATGACCAAAAGGTTTTCCGAGACAAGAACTGGAACCCTTATTGTATTTCCCGGCCGGGAAAATGTTGACCGCTTTCTTGAGGGTGGTGTTATTCTCAATGGCAAGGTATCCGAGGCACTTCTCCTCTCCTTGTTCGATGAGTCAACTCCAGGACACGACGGCGCCATCGTCATCGACGGAGATAAGGTCAAAAAGTTTTCCGTCCACCTTCCGCTGGCCGAAAACATAGAAGCAGTGAAGAAGTTTGGCACCCGTCATCGCGCAGCACTCGGCCTTTCCGAGTCGTGCGATGCACTTACCCTTGTCGTATCCGAAGAGCGCGGGACCATCTCCATCGGGCGCAATAAGCAACTTAGAGCGCTTAGAGCAGACGAAGACCTTGAGCGGTTGCTGCGCGACTTTTATGAAGAGAAGTTTCCCAAGAAGCATATCTCCAACTATACCCGTTGGTTTCAACAAAACTTTACCACGCTTTTGACCGCGTTCGGGATAGCGTTCGTCATCTGGGCATTCTTCACATCCCAGACATCCATAACCCAGCGAAAGTTCGTCGTGCCAATCGAATTTACCAACGCCCCCAAGGAATATGTGATCTCCGAGTCCGTCCCCGAAGAAGTCGTTGTTACCTTCTCCGGGAGGAGTAATGAGCTAAGCACGCTTACACCAGGAGATCTCAAGGCATCCGCCGATGTGTCGGGCATGAAACCGGGGTGGCACCGTGTCATCATCCACAAGGAAGACATCAAGCATCCATCAAACATCGATATCGCCAAGACCGATCCTGAGAGCATCCAAATCAAGATCACCAAGGCACAATAAATAAAAAAATGCACCGGCTTTGAGCCGGTGCATTTTTTTATCATAGACTCTTCTTTTGCATCTCAGCCAACTGCTTGAGTAGCTCGATGACTTTTTGCTGCAAAAGCGCGATCTGCTTTTTTAACAACTCCTGTGTATCGGTAGCCGTTGCGACCCCCGCTACCGATCCATTTAAATGCTGATTCATGACTGAACGTGTTTTTATGCCCACCTCACCATATCCATCCTTTCCCGGTCCAGCGATTGCGTGCTCTTGTTGAAACTTTTGAATGGCGGCTTGTGTCGCCTTTCCGTAATAGCCGGTTGCGCTTTCCTTAAGGTATCCATCTACCCTAAGAAACTCCTGGAGCTTTTTTACGTCTTCCCCTCGCGATCCGTACACAAGATGCTTTCTTGTTACATATGCGCCGAACTGGGAGTATTGCCCTCCCCCGCTTCCGGCAGTTACCGTCGTTCCCTGTTGAGATCCCGTCGTTATCACAGTAACAACGGGTGTCGCAGTAGTCGTAGCTTGTTGCGTCGTACCAGATAGTACAGGGGTCGTAGGTTGTGATTGGGTCACACTCGCTGACGATCCTCCGCCTCCTCCCCCACCACCACTCGATGATCCTCCTCCCGATGCGGCTACCGGAAGCGCACTCGTTGTCGCGCTTACCTCATTTGAGCGAGCGGATGTGTTTAGGGCTGCGTCAACTGCGGCTATCCTATATCGATACACTGTCGAAAGACTGAGTCCTTCATCCGAATAGGCTAACCCGGTTACTGTCGCGATTTCCACATCATGGCGATAGACTTTATAGTGCGTCACTCCCACATCGTCCGTACTCGCGCTCCATGCGAGATTGATCAGCGTTGGAGCGATCGGCGTTGCCGTAAGATTTTCCGGGACCGACGGCACAGTAGTGTCACTCGATACGATCGTAATAACATACGTCTGTGATTTTATTGCCTCGCTGTTCCCTGCGGTATCTTTTGCGAAATATTTGAGCGTCTTTGTCGATGTGATCGATACAGGACCCGTGTACTGTGTTGAAGCAACGGTCGGAGTTGTCCCGTCGAGCGTGTAGTAAACGGTTGCTGTTTCGTTGACCGACATCGTCACCGTTTGCGCAGATGCGTATGATCCGCCGAGTGGTGATGCGGTGGTTATTGGTGCGGTAGTGTCCGGAATTGTGATCGTATATGCCTGTGTCTTCACTGCCTCACTATTCCCTGCCGTATCTTTTGCGAAATATTTGAGTGTCTTTGTCGATGTGATCGATATAGGACCCGTGTACTGCGTTGAGGCAATCGTTGGGGTTGAACCATCAAGCGTGTAGTAAACGGTTGCTGTTTCGTTGACCGACATCGTCACCGTTTGCGCAGATGCGTATGATCCGCCGAGTGGCGATGCGGTGGTTATTGGTGTGGTAGTGTCCGTTGCGGCAATCACCTTTGACACCTGCGCCGAGCATGTACTCTCATTGCTCGATGTATCGATTGCCGTTACCTGAAAGTAATATGTTTGTCCATCCGTAAGATTATTGAACGTGTGCGTCGTTACATTGCCGACACTGACTACATTTAGCCCAAACCCGCTTGGACAATTCCCGGAATGAGACGTAGTGTCATAATAGACCTTATACCCGGACAGATCCGACTCGTTATTGGCATTCCATGTAAGTGTTGCCGTTCCGGCATGCGCATGGGATACTGCCATCATTCCCAAAACGAACGTCAGTAAACCGATAAATGCTTTTTTGTTCATATGTATTGCGTTTTATAGTGTTTGTATTATTGATCCCGCCCACGATCATTTTATTTCTTTACTTACTTCCTGAGAGAAGCAGCTTTCCTTTCCTCCTTTATTATATGATGTCGTAGAGAAATAATATCGCTTTCCTTTTTCCAAATTCGTCACCGTATGTGTCGTCCTATTCCCCACATCTATCTTATCCGCATACCCTCCCAGGGGACACTCCCCCGTACGCTTTTCCGTTCCGTAGTAAACTCGATACCCTATCACATCAGTTTCCTTATTTGCATTCCATGATAATATTGCTTCACCCCCCTCCTCCCGGGATGCATTCCTGTTTGTCATGATCAGTGCCGTCAGAGCTACCGCGAGCATAATCGCCACTAGATATATCCTTGTTTTTTTTGATCGTATATTCATTTATTTTTTATGTTCATATAATGTAAAAACCGACCCTAAATCAACTATACATAGTAGATTTCTTAGGTCGGTTTTGCCAGTCAACTCGCCACGATTCAGAAGCAACCATTCAGAGCCATACACACGTGGGTCTTTGTTTTCCTTGATATAGGATTTGGGATAAGTATACCATATAACCCCTATTCTATGCTAAGCCCTGTCGGGGCGGAGGGAGGGGTACTATCAAGCCCTGATTGTAAATAGGTTAGCGGCAGTCGTCCGGCAATACATGCCCCACCACACGCCATTTCAGAACCGTTCATCGGCGTATACATAACCACATCGTCTATATATCTAGACATCTCAACGTTGTCAGATTTAGCGTAAGCGGTTGAATCGATATTGTCAGCGATCATCACCCAATTCCAACCAGTATCCAACGTCATCGCAGTGCCATTAGTATCAGTGCCGGATTTTACCCAAGGAATATTACTTTTTTGCGCCACCAAAGTTCCATCCAGCCAAGCTTTATAAATTCCATCGGTCGCATCCAAGGCTGAATTAAGTTTCACATAATATTCATAGCTATGCCATTGGTCATCGCCGCAATACCCAGAATTGTCATGCGGAAAAGTTATCGCGCTGGGAGCTTCCGATGCGCAAGAGGAAGGTTGCGGACCAAACGTGCACTGTGGTCCATATTCATAATTAGGCGCATATCTTTCTTCCATATCGAATTGAGCAGGCACGCCATAATTTGGCTGAAATCGGCGATATGCATTCCCAATCAGCGTTGGGCTTACATCGGATGAAGGATAGAGTTGCGGATTGAAAATGTTCGGATTACTAGTTGGATCCCGTCTTAGTGCGCTGATTCTTATTAACTTTCCCATGGCATTGAGATTTAACGCTTCCGATCCCCAACAAAATTCAGCCGACTCCTTCAGCCAGAATCTAACATAAAGCTCGGGATAACCGGTGACGCCGAGATATTTATCAATTCCTCCGCCAGCCCAAGTTCCCCATTCACCACTAGACTCCACGTTATATGTCAAACCCTTACCATTAACTGTGCGCGATCCGCTTGAATCGATAAGATACGTATCTCTAGCATTTGGCGTCCAGAGAGATTGCGAAGTACGATATGAAGTCCAATTTTGCGGCGGACAATATCCAATGCAAGTTCCCTGGAAAGTTGGCGTGCCCCAAGCGATCCCTCCGCCTCCGAAAGTAAGCTGCTGCGATTGCCAATTGGGAGTGTCGTCAAAATTATCCTCAAAAATAATCGCAGCCTGGGAAGAATTAGGCAGCATTAAAAAAGTACCCAGAAATAAAATTGATTTTAAAATTTGTTTTCGCATAATTAAGGCGTCTATCTGGATACTTATTTAAATACCCATCTAATTATATTACCTCCAACCCTGTCGGTGCTGCAGGTGCGGTGATATCAGCTGTACCGATGATATAATCTTTACCAATAAAGGAATCACTGACTACAAAATCATCCATGTACATCTTCATAATCGTACCGTTTGGCAGACCGGTAGCTGTATTCACATTATCAAGCACTGTAAACCAGTTCCATCCTGGACTTACTGATCCTCCAGATGAAACCCAAGCTACTCCGATTTTTAATGTATGCTGGGCAGGATTTTCCCCACCATCAACCCAAGTTTCCCATTCTCCATCAGCCACCCCTGGCGCGCTATTCATTTTCACGCGGAATTCGTAGGAATGCCAATCTCCATCAGTTTTATAATAATCCGTACTTGAATCAGTTCCTGAAGTCGGAGGAACAAAATTTTTCAATCCTAAAGACGGCATGGGGAATGATCTTGTTTCAGATGGGGATTCGCTTCCATATTCAGGATCAAAGCGCCTGGTATATTCAAGATACAAACCATACAAGCCATTTACAGATGGGGTATTATAACCAGCGCCGTTATTTTCTTTGACATCCGGATATAAAACTGGCATCTGATGTCCACCTGACGCTGCAGTGTCAAACAACTGAGGATTCCATGCAGTTTGGGCCGTAGGCTCATCCTTTAACCTCGAGATGCGTATGAGTTTCTGCTTTTCCCCATTTAAACCAGTTTCACGCAGTGCCCACACCCAAGTCGCGGGATCATAACGCAAATAAAAGCGTACAAAAATTTCCTGATATCCAGTATTTCCAAGATAAAGATCCAGACCACCTCCCGACCACGTCCCGCTGCTCTCCACATTATAAGTTACCCCTTTTCCGCTTATTCCACGTTTCCCTTCTTCACTTAAAATATATCTTTTCACTGAGTTACCCAATGGAATTTCTGTCCGATATGAAGTCCAATTTTGCATGGGAGGTTCCGGTGGGCCAGATGGATTGCGTATCCAAGAAGAACTGAACCAGTCCACATTATCACCGGGGTTTGATTCGGCCGATTGCCAATCGGGAGAATCATTGAAATTATCCTCAAAAATAATTGCGGCCTGGGAAAAATTAGGCAACAAGAAAAACATCGCTAGAAAAAGAAAAGCTTTTAGTGTTTGCTTTGGCATTTTTAGTTGGGTATTAAATAGGTATTTAAATCTTGAATTTTATATTATTCATACTTCATACATAATACCAAATACGTTATACATGAATTTACGTCACCCCTAATCCTGTCGGTGCGGCAGGTGCGGTAATATCAGCAGTGCCAATCACATAATCCTTACCAATAAAAGAATCACTGATCACAAAATCATCTAGAAATATTTTCATCTCCGTGTTCTCGTAGATGGTTCCTGTTTGATTTATGGTTATATTATCCAAAGCATTAACCCAGTTCCAACCAGGAGAAAGGCCATTTACTGAATCGGCGCCGATCCAAGCAAGCCCAGTCCGCTTATGATGCTGGTAAGGATTTACGCCATCATCAACCCACACCTCCCATTCGCCATCCGCAACGCCCGGCGCGCTGTTCATCTTTACCCTAAATTCATAACTATGCCAACCACCATCCGATGGCATTGGCAGAGTATAAACATCTTCCGCCGAAGCATCGCCAGCGCCAGGATCAAAAACGCGCGCGCCAAGAAAATGGACAGCATTGAGATCTGGCGGATTTTGATAACCAGTGCCCGTGTTTACTGCAACCTCAGGATAGAAAGTTGGCGCCTGATAACTGGGAGCTAAAAATTGCTGCGGATTATTTACCAAGGATGGCTCCAGTTGATATCTGGAAATCCTGGCAATCTTATGATAATTCCCGTTATTAATGCCTTCATTGTTTATAGTCGGCCAATGAAAAGTTACTGGATCATATTTGTAATATCCCCGTACATATAATTCTTGATATCCAACGTTTCCCAGATATAAATCCAGACCACCGCCCGCCCAGGTATGCACAGCCTCAACTGCAAAAGTGATACCCTTTCCGGAATTTCGAGCACCACTAGCATCTAATTTCCAAGTTGGACCCCTGTCCCATCTTGGGATAGCTGCACTGTACGCCGTCCAGTTTTGCGGAGGGGGCTGACTTGGACCACCTGGTTTATCCTTCCAGGTGTTTGGCCAGCCGGCATTCGTGCTCGGATAAGACTCAGCCGATTGCCAATCGGGAGAATCATTGAAATTATCCTCAAAGATAATTGCGGCCTGGGAAAAATTTGGCAGCAAGAAAAACATCGCGAGAAAAAGAAAAGTTTTCAGCATTTGTTTTATCATTTCTTAATTATACCACTTTTTATTAGTATTTCGTATTTAGTATTTAGTATTCTGCTTTATAAACATTACGAACTTTATAAACTTTTATGTATTTCACATCTTTTTGTATTTATACATCATACGTAATACCAAATACTTTATACTTGAGTTATTCCACATTCAATCCACTCGGTGCGACAGGAGCAATGATGTCAGCAGATAACCGCGTCGTGCTCACTACCACATCATCCATATATATCTGCATTTCTTTCTTTTCTGAGAGTGGCGCAGGAGCCACGGTGATATTATCCAAAAACATCAAATAATTCCAACCTTGAGTTACTGAACCATTTGAATCAACCCAGAGAACATCTGTTTTCACTTGATGCTTGTCCGGGGTGCTTTGACCGTCAATCCAGATTTCCCATTCGCCATTCGCAGCACCAGGTGCACTATTCATTTTTGTCCTGAATTCATAGCTATGCCACCCGCCGTCAGACGGCCAAACGAGTGATGCAAATGTCTGAGTCGGCCCGTATCCTATTGAGCCATTCGCCTGAGTGTTAAAAAACTCACTTGAAAAAAATGAAGCTGGGGGGAAGGACTTATTATAATACCAATCTGGCATCCAAGAAGGGCCATTTTCTGTGGGTGTGAAAAACATTTGTGGATTATGATTATTATAATCATTTATGTCTCCGCTAAACCTGGAAATTCGGATCAATTTTTGCTGACCGTGTTGAGTATTGCCAGGATTTGTCCAAAGCCAATTTGAATCATACTTAAGCCAGTACTTCACAAAAAGTTCTTGGTATCCAACTGAGCCTAAGGACAAATCAAGAGATCCGCCCGCCCAATCGCCATAGCTGCCAGTTGATTCAACATTAAGCGTGATGCCTTTTCCACTGCCGCCACGAGCACCATCTGTATTGAGAACATACGTGTCATTGCCGGGAGTATCAGTAAAATAAGAAGCACTCGCTCTGTAAGCCGTCCATCTTTGAGGGGGACACGCGCTTGAGCAGGCATCGACATAAGTCGCTGGCCATGCCCGATCATTCCCACCAACAGATTTGGCAACAGTTTGCTGCGACTGCCAATCAGGAGAATCATCGAAGTTATCTTCAAAAATAATCGTGGCCTGGGAAGAATTAGGCACTGCAAAAAATATCGCGCTAAAGAAAAAGATTTTAAGAATTTGTTTTTGCATAATTAAGGCGTCTATCTGGACACCTATTTTAACGCCCATCCAATTATTCCACCCCTAATCCAGTTGGTGCGGCAGGAGCAATCACATCAATACCTCCAATAACATAGTTTTGACCGGCATACGTGGTGCCGATCGCTACATCATCGATATATATAGGATACGTCACATTTTCAGATGCAGGATGGGAAAGAATATTGGTATTATCAAAAAGTTCCACATAGTTCCATCCGGTTGCAGTGCTTCCTCCATCCAGTACAAAAGGCATGTCACTTTTGGAAAACCTCTTGATGCCATCCAACCAAACTTCCTGCACGCCATCAGCTACGCCGGGAGCGGAATTCATTTTAATGTGATATTCGTAATGGTGCCACCACCCGTCGGATTGCACACTCACAATATGAGGGTTGGATTCCGGCCATTTAAATGGAGCATTGAGCGGGTAATAGGAAGGATGTATTGACCACATGTCCTTGGTTTGATCATATGACACTAAGGAACCATTGGATTGCTGTGACCTGTTCATATAAAAGGCATAGTACGGAGAAACTGAAATATAATTATACCAATGCGGAAGCCAGGACGGATGTAGCGGTCCGTTGGAATGGTTATCAGCATCGGCAGTAGCGCTTATCGGCACATTAAGCCTGGAAATATAAACTAATTTTTGCTGGGAACCGCTAGCTGGGCTAGCAGGTAGCCAAGTGAACTCTGAATCATATTTTACCCACATGGAAACATACAGCTCAGGATATCCATCAGCTCCCAAATACATCGTGAGCGGGCTTCCGCCACTCCAAGTACCAGAAACACCGGAAACTTCCACGTTGTATGTCATGCCCCTGGAATTGTCTTTGCCCTGTCCGGATCCAATAGTTGCCATAGGGGTAATGTTATTCGTAAGGACCGAAGGCGCAATTCTGCTCCAACTATTGGGATGAAGCCAGGAACCGTCATTTTTCTTGGGAGGTTCCACGCTTGGCCCTCCCGGCTTTAGCGTCCAAGAATTCGGAAAGGATATTCCCGAAGGAGACGGTCTCACCGCAGACCAGTCAGCCGCATCTTCAAAATCAGTTTCCCAAACAACAGCCGCATTTGCAAAATTAGGCAGCATGAAAAATATTGCCGCCAAGAAAAAAGTTTTGCAGTATTTATATTTCATAATTTTATTGAACTGCTAAACCACTTGGCGCAGCGGGTGCAATTTCATCATTTCCATTAAGAACATTCCACCAATTATCAGGAAGACGCACTGAATATGTATCCACTGTTCCATTACCTCCAGGCCAATCCGAGCCCCAATAAATCTTCAAACCATCACGTGTTATCGGCGAAAATGCTTCACGCTTATAAGCAGCAGCTCCAGGATAATTATTGTGCGTATCTGCAATGCGCCAAACTCTGGGGTGTTCTGCGAATGGTTTTAGCTCCAGCATAAACGCCTGATTGCGCATCCAACTTAAACTTGTATCACTGTTGCTATAACTTGTCATATACACCCAACCACGTATGTTACTATTGTAAAATCTACCAAAGTGCCATCCTCCTACGTCCCATCCAATGTCGCTATGATACATGATAGTATTCGTTTGCCCAGTTAAAATATCAGTATAAGCAATAGTGTCTCCATCAGCGTTTGCCCAATTTCCATTATTGACTTGACAGACATACACTTCATTACCATTCAAATCAAAAGCCCATCCACCGTGAGTTTCGTCGTTGCAAACTTTCACCGGACTAGAAAAATCAAAAGCAAAAGCATGAGGACCATCAAAAATTGAATTCAAATCATTAGGACGTTTCCCATATTCCAGTGTGATGCTATGCGAAGCAGGACTCTCTCCGCCAGTCAATCTCACATACAATTTATTCTCAGCACTTACGCGCGTCCATTGTCTATCACCATCTATAGGAGTTTTACTAGTCAATATAACGCCATCGACCTTAACCCAATTAAAAGCATTATTTCCGTTAGTAAGGGACTGATATGGAGAACTCCAAACTCCAACACCTTCATCTGTCCAAGGTCCAGTAATTGTCACAACCGCTCCCCATGAGCGCCCATTCAACAAAACAACCTTATTTCCTAACGGTGAAATATCCACCATATTAGGGGTGGGCATACTTTCTGAAGTGCCCCCAGCTGCGGCATAGGCTGCATAATCCAAAGTTCCTAAAATAGAATCGGTTTGCTTGTCATAAGTAACAATCGCACGCATAGGATATTTACTGCCATCATAAGGATTCTGAATCATAAACGCCCAATAGCGGGAATCACTGGACGAATCGCCTTCCACGTCGTTTAAAATTCTCCCACAATTTGCAAAATCATTTCCAAAATTGTGCACAATAGTACTTAAACCTGAAACAATATCATATTCATAAAAGGTGCATCCAGAAACATAATACATAGAATTCTGCTTGGTGCCTGAATAGTCCCAACGAAGTTCGCGCGGCTCACCACTATTTATTTCAGTTATTATCTTATGAATCGAATCATCCGCAGAATTAAAAATAACCGTCTGACCTTTTCCACTGCCGGCGGGAGTTTCACCATCCTTAAGCAAGAAATATTTGCTTCCATCGCTACTATCTATTCTCCAGCGACTATAGGGAGGCCTGACCGCATCCCCTATTTGCCCAACTGTAAATTCAGAGGTATCAGCAACTTTGCAAACTTCACTGCCATAATTTTCATCATAAACACATTGACCCTTTTGCGGCTCCAGTGCTGTTGATTTTGGATACAATGGGAAATTCGAACTTGTGCCTTTTGTATACGGTTGGATATTATAAAAACTCACCGGATTACCAAATGCATTCGCAAAATTAGGCAACAAGAAGAATATCGCAAGGAAAAGATATAATTTTAAGTTTTTATTTTGCATCTCAATAATAAATCTAAATACTTATTTAAATACTCACCTACCTATATCACACCCAATCCCATTGGCGCGGCAGGGGCAACAATATCATCAATAGCATATTGATAAGCGCCCAGATCTGAAATGTTTAGTCTATTTTCAAATAATTGATGGTTTATGTATTGTTTTACTGGTGTAAAATCATACCCAAGCGCATTTCCTGAACTAATCAAGGCTGGTAAAGAACTTGCAACACCAATTGCACCAGAGGATGACATGAGGTGATAATCACCCGTAGCGGAATCAATAAAATACGGATCATTTCCAGCCGGTGAAATTATATTTAACGCTCCAGAAATAATACCAGTTGGCGTGACACCTGGCTTGGTCACACTCCAATCAGGAGAAATCCAGTTTTTTCCAATAATCATATTGCCATATGCAGACGGAGCAGCTGAACCATCGTATTGCAAATACACGTCAGAGTGCGCCTGGCCAACCGTTTCCGGCTGCGCAAAAAATATATTATTGTCAAAATAAACAGTTTGCTGATCTCCACTAAGTTGGAATATGTTCATATAATACACGTCGCTCTGATTTCTCTCATAATCAATAGTATTATTATAAAAATATAAATTTTTGCGCCAAGAAGATGCTAAGGCTCCAGTATCACCTGTTCCGAGATGAAAAAGTTGAGAGGCAGAGCCAGGACCAGCATAAAAGATGTTACCGTAGACAAAAACGTCATCCCAGGCAGGATCAGAAGTATGATTTGCGCAGTTATCTTGACATTCCACAATATCCAAAAGGTGCGCTCCACCGTCAACCCAATTATAACGAAATACGAAACCCACACTTCTATCCTTAATGTTGTTTCCAGGAGAACCATTAACAGTAGGTCCAAAATGATTATACTGCATTGTCAGATATTTAACTTCGGTATAAATATTATGATAAAGATAATCATCAACAACACCATTATCATAAATAGATGAATTTTGTAGTGTTATATACCTAACAGGAAAATCGTTATCTTTGCCAAAAATACCATCGGCGCATCCCGTGATCGTTAATTTGTCCAATGTTATTTGTTGTCCTCCTTGCAAATAAACACAACTGCCGCTAACATCATTTGTCGTCACCCCAATCTCATCAGTAGTAGAAACATTTCTATAATTTTGAATTTTAATATTTGATAACGTTATCCATTGCGGCGCTGAACCATACCCTGCTGTTTCACTGGGACCAAAAAAAACAATACCCAACCGAGAATGGTATTGTGAATCACCATAAGCATCAAAATTGGGACCTGTTGTGGAATTTCTACCATCGAGAATTGGCTGATTTCCTGATCCATCATTGACACCAATTATATTGATTGGATTCTGCTCGGTTCCTTGCAATGCCGCACTTACATATAAATGTTCGTAATATGGTTCCTGATTATCCCTGGCATGGATATAAACTGTATCTCCTGCGACCAATGAAGACCACGCGAAGGAACCAATAGTTGCGTATGGTTGCCCTGTCCCAATATGAAAATCAGCTGCACTTGCAAAATTTGGTAGCAAGAAAAATATTGCAAGTAGGAAGAAAAATTTTAGAATTTGTTTTTGCATTTTGTTAGTATTTCGTATCTTGTATTTAGTATCTTGTATTAAGCTTCTTAAGCTTTTATTGCATTTTACATCTTTTGTACTTATACATTATACACAATACTAAATACTTTATACTTGAGTCATTCCACACTCAGCCCGCTCCGTCTTCATTTACATTACGCCGAGACCTGTTGGCGAGGCTGGCGCTGTCACATCTGAAAATATGACAGAGAAATTCGAAAGGGTTTCTATTTCCGGCCAAACAGTAGTTTTTCTAAAAAATTCAGATTCAAATCTTTCTTTATCTCCCGCCCCATAAACATTATTTTCAAACACCATATCCTTAACGAAACTTCCATCCCACACAAAATTTTCAAACGGGTAAAAAGGCTCATCAATTGATCCGAAAGTCTCCCATCTGTTGTTAACCAAGCGCAATCCATCGACCATGCCATCAAATTCAGCATAAATCCATCGCCTGTTTGTTCTGAAGGTGTTGCTATAAATTGAAATCATCGAGTTATCACAACCTGATAACTTAAGGGACGTTGCCCTGGCACTACCCGAAGCATAGGCAATGAAAGTATTGTGATGAATCAAATTATTGATAGAAGCTATTGATCCGTCTTGCGGGTTGGCGCGAAAAGCAGTGGCAGGGCATTCATTTGGCGAATTTGCCGTAACGACATTTCCATAAACATCGCTGTTTTCAGCAGACTCCATCTGAATGCCATATGTTCCATACCCCTGACAACCATTGTATTCCTGATTGCGGGGTATATCTTGAACTTCTACAATATTATCGAATACTTCGGATTCAGACCCGATAAAGATGCCTCGACAAGAATTATTACCGCTTCCGCAATTAATAGTATTATTTCTTATAATGCTTTTATTCCCAGAAATCGCAAAACCATTAGTATATCTTCCTTGCAGAGTGATGTTGTTGTTATAAATTTCTTGCGGAAGTTGACCGACCGCAGTGCCAGCCAAAATGCCACCTTGAACACCATTTGTGATGACATTATCGTGTATAAAACTATTATATCCATCCGCTCTCAAAACAGCTCCATCCAGTTGATCTCTTGACTTAATCGCAGGCATATTAGCAGCCAAAGTATTGTATTTTATTTCTCCATTCTGCAAACTATCCATCAAAATAGCTGAGGAATTTGCGCCGTTTGTTGTGATATTCAGTCCGCTGAATGTGTGACCGGAAACGCTGTTGCTTTCGCTCGCTAAGGCGTGTGACCAGTCACTTTTTCCACTGCCTTGTATTATGCTGCCGTCCTTAACTGTGGTATTATTAGCGCCTCCATAATTCTTTATATCAAACCCGCGCGATTGCCATGCAACTCGCCATTCCACAGGACCAACCATAACTCCTGCCAATCGATTGCGCTGAATCTTGATATCATCAAAATAAACCGCGCCCGTGCCGACCGCGGCGGCGCCCGTCACTTTTAATGCAATATTGTATGTCTCTTCACTGTCTCCAGTTACGAATTCATATGTTATATATTGAAATCCCCTATCCGTGATTCCAGTCTGGATAGCTTTCATGGTGTCGGTAAATTCAATTGACATTAAGATGTTGTCACTGACCCGATTGTAGACCATTCCCGACAGACTATAGCGCGTATTTGGAGCCAGCGTCACCGTGCCAAGTGAAGTAACGACTTGATCCGGAGTCGGAGTAATAGCTTTTAGCGCGTACGATCCAGCATACACAGAAACCGGACTGACATATGTTCCAGCAGACCTCAAGAAATTTTGCGCATTAACCGTGTCCCAAGACCCAGCCAATTCATCCTCAAAGCTTCCATTCATAATATTTATCGGCGTTCCATTGTCATAAGTCACAGTATGACCGTTCAGATCCAGAGTTATTCCACTGGCCACAATCGCAAAGCAGCTCCCTTCGGAACTGACATCATTCTGCAAAACATAAGTTGCGCCGGCTTGATTAAGCGTGCCGCATGCAGTCACATTGGCAGGATCAGGAATAATCGTGTTGACATCAGCACTGACAAAAAGTGGCATTAAAAAAAATACCGACAGGAATAATAATTTTAGTATTTGTTTTTGCATTTTTGTTACGTAGCATGCCTGCCTTGGCACGACTTTAGTTAAGACGAGTTACGTAACATGTTAAGTAACAAATCAATTTCTATATGTTCAATTATACCACTTTTTAGTGATATTTTGAACCCGGTATTTATTATCAAGTATTCCGTATCTTGTATCTTTGTATTTTGCATCCTACCTTATAAACTTTTATATATTCTACATCTTTTGTATTTATACATCATACATAATACCAAATACTTTATACTTGAGTCATTCCACACTCAATCCACTTGGCGAGGCCGGAGCTGTTGCATCCAAACTTCCAATAATATAATCGGGTCCTAAATATTCCGTGCTCACTGCCACGTCATCAACTGCATACCACTGCTCACCTGAAATTCCTGCTCCCAAAAATGGATTGATTGCATTCCCGCCGATGTGCAAGAAGTTCCAAATATCATCCGGCAAGGTCGAAGACGCTTCTCTAAACATGAAGCCAGTCGCATCAATCTGAATATTACCGTCATACCAGAATTTATATGTTCCATCAGCTACTCCTGGCGCACTGTTGTTTTTCAAATAATATCCCAGCAAATGCCATTGCCCGTCAGCAAACATACCCAGGGAATTATATTCGGTGCCGGTTCCCTCCCAATTTCCTATCGGCAGTCCATCCGAAGGCAGATCAAAATAATTATATATCCCAGTATTGGTGCTGTCCTTTATCCCTCTGGTTATAATTGGAACTGGCTGCGTTCCGCTATAACTCGGGTCAGGCCGGATAAAAAAGAAATTCTGAATATTCGCATTGCCTGCATTGGCAAACCTGATTTGATTTACGGTTGTTGGGAAAAAACCTCCGTCGCTGAAAAATGTGAACGGCTTACCATTATATAAATAATGACTAATGTGATTCATTTTACGCAGCATTGATGCATAGGTTCCTTTGTAATATGAATAATTCGGTTGCATCTTGATCCAATACTGAACGTATATTTCATTTTGTGGCGGAAAATCCAGACCTATTTGCATTCCAGACGCCCAATTGCCAGTTCCATCAGTTTGATCCCAAAAAGTAACACCCTTGCCGGAATTACCTCTTTTATTGATATTATCAAGATGCAAACCGTTTCCTGTCGCGGGAGTTATCACTGAATGCGAAATATAATAACCATAATACCCGTCAGGAACATCGGTACATCCCACCTCCCTATTGCAAGTCTGATCCAGATCATTATAGGGCACGCTCCAATCGTCTCGAGAATCAAAATTATCCTCAAAAATAATTGCGGCCTGGGAAAAATTAGGCAGCATAAAAAATACTGCAAGAAAGAAAAAGATTTTGAAAATTTGTTTTTGCATTTTTGTTAGCATTTCGTATATCGTATTTTGTATTCTGCCTTACGAACTTCATAAACTTTATAAACCTTATGAACTTTTTTATTCCACACTCAGTCCTGTTGGCGAGGCAGGAGCTGTTGCATCCAAACTTCCAATAACATAACCAGGTCCCAGATATTCCGTGCTCACTACCACGTCATCCAGTGCATACCATTGCTCAGCTTTATTTGCCGTATCAGAAAAAAGATTGAAAGCATTACCACCCAATGAAACCATATTCCAACCCACGCCAACCTGACCCTGAGCGCCAACCCACTCGATATCATTTCTCTCATACAGAAGGTTGCCATTTTGCCAAAATTTAATGATTCCGTTTAAATTGAAAAGTTGGCGACATTTTTATTTTCATTTGCAGAAAAATATCATCAAATTCACCGCCAAGATATTTAGCCAATTGGCCGTCAGCTCCCCAACCGTCGCCACTATGTCCATTGTTGGATTCATTCCAAACTTGCAAAGATTTTCCACCTTGACCACTATATTGATCGGTTGAGATTTTCAAAGTCGGCTGTTTGGTCGGATCTCCAGTCGCAGGATTCCAATATTCATCATTTCTCCAATAACTCCAATTAATAGGTGTCCCCGACAAGTCGCCTCCGCCATTATATCCATCCTCATTTTTACCGCAAACCAAACAAGTTGGTTGCCAATCCGCTTGCGCATCAAAATCATCCTCAAAAATAATCGTGGCCTGGGAAGAATTAGGCACTGCAAAAAATATCGCGCTAAAGAAAAAGATTTTAAGAATTTGTTTTTGCATAATTAAGGCGTCTATCTGGACACCTATTTTAACGCCCATCCAATTATTCCACCCCTAATCCAGTTGGTGCGGCAGGAGCAATCATATCAACCCCGCCCACTATATAATCTGGACCGATGTAATTTGTGCTTATCACCACATCATCGATTTGCACGGGGTAACTGACATTTTCAGTGTACATATGCGAAGCTACATGATGATTGTCCATTAATTCAATATAGTTCCAACCATTTTCAACACTACCACCATCCAAGATGAATGCCATGTTTGTCTTGCGAAACATGCGCACGTCATCCAAACTAACCTCTTGAATTCCATCTGCTACGCCTGGTGCGGAATTCATTTTTACATGATAGGTATATTTATGCCATTGTCCATCCATTCTGATAGTATCAACGGTAGGATTACTGGAGGGTAGTGCGTACGTATAACGATTATTTAAGAGAATATTCTGATAAGGATAATAACTGCTATTATTGTACCAAGCATCCACGGTTTCATCATAAACTTCAGGAGTTCCATTTGAAGTTTGCGAACGGTTGTAATACTGCATAAAATAAGGCCTGCTAGAATAAAAGCTTCCCATATGTGGCAGCCACGCAGGGTGTGTAGGCCTAGTCTCAACCGAATGATCATCCGCCAAGGATGTTGAAACGGTCAACTCGCCATTAAACCTGGCAATATAAAAAGCCTTCGTTATACCGGAATAATTAATATCAGACCCATCCCACCAATCCATATCACTTGGATATTTCACCCACATCTCCACCCAAAGCTCAGGATATCCCGCTTCGCCGAAGTACATCGTAAGAGGACTGCCTCCAGCCCACCCGGTACTATATGTAGGATTACCCTTGCCTGATTCAAAATTGTAAGTCAAACCTCTTGAGCTTTCTCTACCTTGTCCCGCTCCAATAGTAGCCATTGGGCCTTGAGAAACTGCAAGAGTTGAAGGCGAAGTTCTGACCCATGAACTGGGGTGCAACCACTGCCCATTCATCTTTTTGGGGGGATCTAGGGTTCTTGATGGATTGCCCGTCCAAGTATTAGGAAAACCATTTGATATCCTAGGTGCAGACCAGTCAGCCACATCTTCAAAATCAGTTTCCCAAACAACAGCCGCATTTGCAAAATTTGGCAGCATGAAAAACATCACAAATAGAAGAAAGATTTTGAAAATTTGTTTTTGCATTTTACCGAACATCGCAAACCTGATGAACGTTATGAATTTTTTACTCCACACTCAATCCCGTTGGCGAGGCCGGAGCTGTTGCATCAACTCCTCCAATACCATAATCCGGTCCGATGTAATTTGTACTTATAGCCACATCATCAATATACATCGACATGGTCATATGATCCTCTCTCGAGTAAGACGCTATATCACTATTATCCAGAATGTTAATCCTATTCCATCCCCTCTCCAGTGATCCACCAGCCTTGACCCAGATTATACCGCTTTTACTCCATACTTTTATTCCATCGAGCCAAAACTCTGAAAGCCCTCCTTCCGGCAACCCCGCGACATCATTAAGCCTCGCCCGAAATTCATAACTATGCCATTCATTATCAGTTGGCCAAAGAACACTTCTAGCTTGATGACCAGCTGGAAAAGGAGGGCTTGGCATCATAGGGGGCGCAATGGGATACAGCGAGGGATTCATGGAATGAAAATCATTAGTCGCATTATTATAACTATAATCCGGAGCATACCGTTCGCTATTTTGAAAAATAGTATAACTAGGCGTAACCGTAATATACTGGTACCAATTAACAATCCAGATTGGCATCAATTCTCCACCGAGTGCTGTTGTTGCCCGAGGGCCATCCATCTTGCCATCCCCCACTGTTCCATTATAAACCGCAAATTCTAAGAATTTTTGATACGCTGCGGTGTTTGGCGATATGCTATCATTGGTCCACTTCCAACCAGGAGAATATTTAACATAAAACCTGACGTATAAATCCTTATAGCCTTCGTATCCGAGCCAAACGCCCATCGGAGTTCCGTTTGCATAACATTCGCTTCCGATGCAACCAGATACTTCAACATTGTATTGCAAACCTCTTCCACTCTCTCTACCGTAACCATTTTTAATTTCTGCCATATTTGTGATGTATGGATCGGAAAACCAAGAAGGTGACGATCTAAAAACATCATACGCATTAGTGTTATCACTTTTCTTTGGCGGCTGAATTCCGCTGCAATTCCCAGGCTGACAAGCGTATGAAGATCCTACTGGCGGTCGTCCAAGTGTCCAATCCTGCACATCCTCAAAATCAGTCTCGAAAACGACAGCTGCGCTTGAAAGCTCCGGCACAATAACCAGACTTCCTACAATCAACATGCCTTGTATAATTTTTCTTGTCATTTATTTGCTTATTTGTAATAAAAACCGACCCCAAATCAACTATACATAGTAGATTTCTTAGGTCGGTTTTGCCAGTCAACTCGCCACGATTCAAGGGCAACCATTCGGAGTCATACACACGTGGGTCTTTGCTTTCCTTGGTATGGGATTGTGTTTAATTCAGTATACCATACAATCCTCAATGGACACTTAACCCTGTCGGGACAGAGGGGGCTACTCCATCTACCGGTCCTTGTGATGCCGCCAGAGCGGCAAAATACTTTAGACCAATACGCGCATCATCCACGATAAAATCATCAACCCAATATCGGCCATCCGTATTACTCGTTGAAGGACCCGTCCTTCTATTCCCGCCCAGTGTTATCTTATTGTAGTAATGATCGAAATAAACCAGCTTCGACAATCCGGTCGCGGTAAAATGCCCTCGTACTACCCCCTGCTTGTCATATATGAATAATTCCGTGCTTCCATTGCTTGCATTGGTCGTCCCTATATCCATAATTATCTCGAGACCAATCCATTCCCCCGCAGCTTTCCCCGTATCGTATATCGTATTAAAGTCAGCTCCCCGACTTTGATATGCCACGTCATTATTAAACATATCCATCGGCAAACGACTCTTCCCGTAATATGTTTGTATGCTCGGAGGAACGATGTCGGGTGTCGGCGTTGCCGTTGCAATGATCTCCGTGTACCATGCCCTCCCCGCATTTGATAATCCTCCGCCATTCACATTCACGACAGAGCAATTAGCCCCATACTCGGTAGCTGTTTGCGCTGTCTGTTCGATAAATTGCTGTTCTGCCGGTGTGCCAAATTCGTCGATTCGCGTAAATCCCGAACATACATCCACGAACTTGAATACCCGTACGTAATCTATATCAGCCTGATTGCCGCTCGCTCCGAAATAGGTGGGTGCAAACTTCACCATCATGAATACATGGACTTTTTTATATCCGCTTTTCCCCGTCGCTCCATCTCCCAAAAACATCCCCAATCGCTGCGCGCCGATCCCTGCCATTGCGCCATCAGCATTATCATTATCCCCAAGATTCATCATGAGCGACTTCCCTTCACTTCTCCATTTATTCGTTCCGTGATCGGCAATGATCTTAGGCCAGGCAGTAATAGTGGCGGTTGCACCCGACGCAAGACCCCTGATCGTATGCCCTACTTGAAATGCTCCGACACTCTGTCCATAGATGGCATCCTGCAGCCGTATATATGTTACTCCATCAATGACATAGGTTTGTCTATATTCCCAATTTGCCCCCAAGCCGTTTGTCACCGTTTCTCCAGTCTGAAACGGTCCGTTGTTTATAGCTCCAACAATCGCCGTCGGATACTTATTATTCCAATATCCCCAGCGCGAAGCACTGCCGTCTATTTTCTTGGGGAGCAGGGCGGGGTCATACGCCCGGGAATCGCCTGATCCTGATGGATAAAGTCCATTAGCACCCCAATCCTTCAATTCATCGAATGTCTCCGCAATATCAAAATTGCTTTCAAGTGTCTGCTGCCAACCGGCATGTGCATCTATTGGCGATACTATGTATAGAAAACCCAATAGCGTTATCGTGATTACCTTTTTTCCTTTTTTAGACATGTCTACTATATGTTATATAACACTCAATCCGCTAGGCGCGGCAGGCGCGGTTACATCAGCAGGTCCCTGGAACGAAGCGAGGGTTGAAAAGTATGTCGGACCGATCTGGGTGCCGGAGATTATAAGATCATCTACCCACCACCTGGCATCCAACCCTCCGGTACCGTCATGAGCACTTAAGCGATTACCGCCAAAAACAAACTTGTTATAATAATGGTCAAAAACCTTGAGATGGTTTTCACCGGTTGCCACATAATACCCTTTCAATATCCCATCTTGATCATAAATCCAAAACTCAGTCGTTCCGTCAGTCGTATTAACTGTTCCTATATCCTGAGCCATTTCCACTCCAAACCATTGATTATTTTCAGAGAAGCCATCTACATCCATGGATGTTCCATTGCGCATCCGGACATTACTAATTGTTTGAAGATACGTATACAGCGAGGGTGCCCCTGAGGGATTTGCCACATGCCCAGCTTGTATGAAAAATGTACTCTCAGGAAACGTACTTCCGCCGCCATACAGATTGAATACGCTAAAATTTAACCCATATTCATCGAGTCTTGGGTAATTTGCATGATTAGGATCAACCAGGGCGCGATCTGCGCTATTTCCCCATGTTGTGATATCCGTAAATCCCGAATTTAAATCAAACATTTTTATAACCGAAACCGTATCATATCCATCAACAAGGCACTGAGTCCCCGGATTAACGCAAGGACTAAAAAACTCCGGGTTTAATTTTACCATAAAGAAAACATGGGCTTTTTTGAATCCACTTTTACCGCTGATGCCATCTCCAAAATATAAACCCATTCTTTGAGCTCCAATTCCTTCCATACTAGGATTTAAATCATTCGCATTGTTGTCTCCCAGATCCATCATTAATGACTTTCCGGTTCCTCTCCATGTATGAGAGGGTCCGTGATCGGCAATAAAAAGCGGCCACTGGAGGTTTGTCCCAGTTTTTGATCCACTCGTGATATTTTCCCCGACCACAAAATCTGAAATCTTATTAGTACCATCCGTGCTTGTTATTTGAATATAGCTTTTACCTTCAAGTACCCAAACCCTCTCAATAGTTTCCGTGGCGCCAGAAGTGCTTCCCGTAATAACATCCCCCCTTACAAACGTTCCATTTCCCGGAGTGTACTGGAACGATATACCTTTATTATTCCAAAAGGTCCATATCGAATTGCTGCCATCATTTTTTTTAGGAAGCGTAAGATTAGAAGCGCACGTCTCACAGCCTGCCATAGAATAAAACTGTCCGCCCGGGGTCCAATCCTGCAATTCATCAAACGTTTCCACAATAGCAAATCTACTCTCGAGGGTCTGCTGCCAACCCGCATGCACTTTAGTTAGGGGTAAAAATGACACCATTACTAATACTCCTATGATACCTATCTGTTTTTTCATATTCATATGATGTAAAAACCAACCCTAAATCAACTATACATAGTAGATTTCTTAGGTCGGTTTTGCCAGTCAACTCGCCACGATTCAAGGGCAACCATTCGGAGTCATACACACGTGGGTCTTTGCTTTCCTTGGTATTTAATTATTGGTCTATTATACCATATATTAAAAACATCCGCGCGTCTTAGACGCGCGGATGTTTTAATTCAATTGCTCAAGCTCTTCTTCCACCACCTTCTTCTCATCCCATGGGATCTTTTTGCCGTCTTCCATACACATCACCAATTCTCCTCCCTTTCCGGTTAACACGACGGTATCCCCCTCCTTCGCCATCGCAAAGGCTTTCTTGATCGCTTCGCGTCGATCAAGCATCACATGCACATGCGCATGATCGAATGATTCTTCTGAGATTCCTTGTTTAATCTCATTAATTATCTGCATCTGGTCATCATCGTATGGGTCGTCATTCGTGAGCATGATCTCGTCGCAATAGCTTGCGGCGATCTTCCCCATCACCGGACGCCTCCATATATCACGGCCCCCTCCCGTGCCGCCAAATAAGCAGATCATTCGACTTCCCTCCTTCTTTAATCCAAGGCCTATAATCGCGCTGTATACTGCTTCCAAACTTTTCGGTTCATACGCATAGTCTACAATCACCGAAAAATTCTGCCCTTTATTAATAACCTCCATTCGCCCCGGGACGGTGCGCATGTTCGCCAATACCCTTCCTATGACACCCATCTCAATCCCCTGGGACAGCGCGACACAGATTGCCGCGCCGGCATTTTGCACATTAAATTCACCGATCAACGGAAGCGTATAATGCGCATCCTTCACGTCGAATTCCGAACCTGCCGCCTGCAATTTTACGTTCTTTATTTCCACTATATGCCGCAGATCACGATACTCGTGCGCGCGGTCGTGCGAAAGCGTATATCCGTACTGCATAAATTGCGGAACGTCCAAGAAATGCTTCACGTGCTCGTCGTCGAGATTATACACGCCGATGCCCTTCTTTTTGCGGGACAATTTCTTGAACAGCTTCACCTTTGCCTCGCGGTAATTCTCGAATCCCTTGTGCCGTTCAATGTGCTCGGGGGAGAGATTGGTGAATACCGCTACATCATAATCGATGAACCGATGTCTGTATTGTAAAATTCCTTCCGAAGATGTTTCTACGACTGCATATTCACACCCCGCTTTCTTCATCTGCCACAACAATCGCTGCAGCCGAAATCGGCCGACCATAGTCTGCTTGTATTCGTTCATCCATTCCTTCTCTCCAATTCTAAAATTAACGGTGGTTGCCAGCCCCGTCTTATGACCCGACTCATTCAATACATGCGCGATCAAGTTAGAAGTGGTCGTCTTTCCCTTTGTTCCCGTAACCCCGATGACTATCATGCCTTTCGAAGGGAATCCATAAATCACTGCACCAGTGAGTGCAAGCAGATAATGATACACGGGCTGAAAAAATTCGAAAATCGGCTGCGGAATTATTTTCCTTCCTATTCTTAATATCTTTTCCATGGTCATTTATGTTTTCCTATCAACTTCAATGCGGCCTTGAGTCGTGCTTCGGTCCCCTGCGTTTCGCCCGAGATCTGCTTAATCGCCTCATCTATCTCGTTTTGCCTATACCCGAGATTCTTCAATGCTGCCTTGATATCGCCATCTCCTTCATGAAATTCAATATTCTCTCCGCCCGTCATCTTTTTTATTTTATCACGCAGCTCCAAAACAATACGCTCTGCCTTTTTCTTCCCAACACCCGGAAATTCTGCCAATACATCTACTTTTTTCTGTTCTACCGCCGCCAAAAGCGTATCTGTCCCCACAACGCCCAATATTCCCTGTGCGGTCTTTGGCCCCACGCCATTAATGGTCGTAACCAGATCAAACATATCCAAGTCCCGCTCGGTCAAAAATCCGTACAGCTCCATCGCATCCTTCTTGAGGACGAATGAGCAAAAAAGATTAGTGATCGCCCCAACTGCAGGTAGCCGTGCGGCGTCAGCGGAAGCCATGGCAATCTTATAGCCCACACCTCCTGCTTGTATCACCACAAATCCCTCTTTTTTTGCCATTATTGTCCCCGATACCGAATAGATCATTGCCTATAGTATACGGGAATTAACCTATAACCTACAACCAATAACAACTAACGGGATGCGCGAGCTCTGTCATTCCCGCACTCAGGCCCCGTATCAGCGTACGGGGGTAAACTCCGGCGGGAATCTATACAATGCTGGATTCCCGCATTCGCGGGAATGACTACTCAGCTTAAAAATTTGACATTTATCAAGCTATTTTGTTTAATAATTCCAGAACAACATACCCCATTCGTGGGGCAACAATTAAACGGGAGGAGTGATTATGAGTAAGAACATGGAGCGAATCTTCTTTGCTTTTCTGTTGAGTTTCGTCGGGGCGATTGTCGCCAAACAGTTCGAAGCACTCTGGTGGATCGGACTGATCTTCGGCTTCATCTCCGGGTACATCGGGTACGACATCCGAAGCTTTCTCGGTGCGATTCCGGTCGCGCTCGCTAGCAGCTGCGCCGAAGTAGGAACGTTCATTCCGACAACGGGGAGGCTTAAGCGTTTTGCGTGCTGCGCCTTTTACACATTCGGCGCAGGCGTATGCACAGGGCTTATCTGCTTTGGTGCGATTAGCCTGCTCATTTTCCCTCTCACTCATGTCAGCGAGTGTCTTCTAATGGCTTCCTATGGCGGATTCTTTATGGGGATCTTTCTGGTCTGGATGACCCCCTCGGATTCCAAAACGGACGCCGGGACACAGATGCACATTGAAGATATGTCTACCATTATTCGATGGATGCACCCGATCCCCTTCGCGATCCGGACACTTCCACTGGGCATATTCTACTCACTTCGCGTAGTCGCCTGGATCACCGAAAAGGGATCCGAACTCGGGTGGCGATTCCTCTACCATCTCTACCGCCTCGTTCATTCGCATGAGCGGGTCCTCTTCGGTCTCGATGTTGCTCTCGGTGTTGCCATCGGTCATTACTCGGGCAACGCCCTTCTCGGTGGGTTCGCCGGGGCCGCTTGGTGGATCCTCGACTGGCACCTCATCTCCGTCAAGCTAATGAAGGTACAGCCGGCACAGTAGGCCGTCCAACCCTGTTTTACCAAGGCCGCGACTCAGTCGCGGCCTTTTTTTATCTTTTTTCTACTCATTTTCCTTATCTCTTCTTATGTATTGGTTGACAATATATATTATAATTTGTTTACTAATCTTAGTACCATACCCCATTCGTGGGACAACAACTGATACGGGAGGAGTGATTATGAGTAAGAACATGGAGCGAATCTTCTTTGCTTTCCTACTGTCGTTCGTCGGATCGATCATCGCACGACAACTCGGTGCCCTTTGGTGGGTTGGCCTGATTGTCGGTTTTGTCACCGGCTACATCGGCTGCGACGCACGGGAGTTCATCCGCGCGATCCCGGTCGCGTTTCGCACGACGTGCACAGGGACGAATTCGTGGATTCCGACGCGTGCAGGGCTCAAACGCTTTACGCGCTTCGCCTTCTATACGTTTGGCGCGGGCGCAAGTATCGCCTTCACTTTCTTCGGTGCGATTCTCCTGGTCATATCTCCCCCCCCTACTGAACATGCCACTACGTGGCTTCAATGGAGCGCCTATTTCGGGATTTATGTAGGACTTACGCTTATGTTCATAGCCTCCTCGAGCTTCAAAAGCGAAGATTCCATGCAGAGACACGTCAAAGATATGTCTCATATTGTCCAGTTATTCCATCCGATCCCCTTCGTGGTTCGGACGATCTGGATCGCCATCTTCTACGTACTCCTCGTAGTCGCCCTGGTCACCGAAAAGGTTTCCGAGTTCGCCTGGCAGTTCACCCATCATCTCTTCCGCATTGTGCATTCACACGAGCGAGTCCTCTTCGGGATCGATGTAGCCATCGGCGTCGCCATTGGTCACTATACCGGCAACGCCATCCTTGGCGGCCTGGCCGGTGTGGCATGGTGGATCCTCGACTGGCACCTCATCTCCCTCAAGTTGATGAAGGTACAGCCGGCACGGTAGGCCGTCCAACCCTGTTTTATCAAGGCCGCGACTCAGTCGCGGCCTTTTTATCCGTTCTTCCGCCTCTTTTTTATAGCGAATCGTCCACTTCTCGTAGACCTCACGCCGTTGACATTATAGGTCAAAGAATGTAATATGGAACCACTATGCCGAATACAAAGACAGCAGAAAAGGCAAATCGCCAGAATATCCGCCGCAAGATCCGCAACGTAAAGCAGAAGGACACCTTGAAGGAAACAATCAAGGACTACAAGAAGCTCGTTGTGGCGAAGAAGACCGAAGCCGCCGAAAAGCAGCTCTCTGTCGTCTTCAAGAAGCTCGACAAGGCTGCCAAGACAAACATCATCAAGAAGAACAAGGCAAGCCGATTGAAGTCACGACTTTCTAAGAAGATCGCTACTCCTGCAAAATAATTAAAGGCACCCGTTATGGGTGTTTTTAGTTTACGAATTCCTGAGTCTATCTAAGGGCAAAATAACAAACACCCGTCCGCCAACTGACGAACGGGTGTGCCTTTTTTTGTTGACTTATTTCTGCTTAAATTGTTTACTATATCCAGCAACTCACACATTACCAATATTTGGAGGTATCTCATGTCGGTTAAGCTCTTGATGCAGCCGGGTAGGCCGCCGATGTCATGGCGAAGATTCTGCCAAATCAGCAACCCCTATTCCATCGCCTTTGATGGCTACGTGAACGAGGGGCCTCGATTCGACCCAGATGGTCCGCGCATGAACTGCAATCACCACGAGGGAGTCGATCGACTCGCAACGCGCGCAACCTGCGCACAGACCCTTCTCGCCATTCGCCAAGGACTTTTCAAATCCTTCACAACTGATGAGGGGGAGCTTCGCATCGACGCTTACTTCAATGATTGCGATCAGGACGTTTGCGTCACCTGGTTTCTGCTTAATCAGGGATGCCTTGTTTCAAACGTCATGAGTCCGGCACTAAACCGCCTGGTCATGATGGAGGACATGCTCGACTCGACCGCAGGGGCATATCCATTCCCGACGCATCTCCCGCTTCTGCAAAAACTCGCATGGATCTTTGAACCCTACACCCAGTTTCGCAGCAGCGGAGAATTGTACAAAAAGGACCCCGCGTCCTATACGCGCGTCGTCACGGATGTTGAATTGCGCATCATGCGGTATATCCTCGACGGCGGAGGTACATTGCCACTCGACACCCGGTATGAGGTGATCGGGTCACGTAAACACTGGACAATTGTTCGCGAGATCGGCGCCCACGCACGGACGGCGATGTTTGCCGATGGTATCAATTCCTTCATATCAGCGAGGGAACTCCCCGGCAATGCAATGGCGTATGTCATGGGACTTATGTCGCCATTCATTCGCCGGCCCGTTGCTAAAATCATTGCCGCGCTCAATGATGCGGAACAATGCGGCGAAGATCGGTGGGGCGGAAGCAATACCATCTGGGGTAGCCCCCGCGTATCAGGAAGTAAACTTCCATTAAGCGATATTATTCGCATCGTTGAATCCGCCTCTGCATAATACCTACTATCTTGCAAAGAAAGGAGCTTCTCCATGTATTACGCATGTCCGCCTCCCAAGATAGACCGCAACACGAAAGATGGCGACTGGAATATCACCGGGGCCCGCAGTTTCAATCCCCCCACTATCGCGTGCTGGATCGTCATCGCGATATCTCTCCTGGCTTTTGTCCTCTGGCCGAATAAGCCGATTCCACAGAACCGCAGGCCGGAAATCACACTAACCAATTCTGAAGCCGCGTCACTCCGTACACTCTTCGAGAAAATCCAAGGCCTGGATGCAAAGATTGGACTGCTCGACAAGAAACTCTTTGAGATGGATGTGAGAGGAAACCTGTCCGACCCGAAGATCGTCGAGATCTATTACTTAAAACTCTCCGAACTCCAGAGCAGGAAGATCGATCGCGCCAACTCTGTTGAGAACTACAACAGACTCGCAAGGAGTCATTTCACGCGAACAAAGACTTCGCCCGTAGAAATGCGCTTGCGTAAGGACTTCCTCCCTACCGGCATCAGATGATTATTCGTTTTGTCCGAAGCGGCTCCGTAAGGAGCCGCTTTTTTTATCCACCAATCTATTCATGATTATATCCAAATGTACGGACGTACATTTTCCGTCATCGCAAGGCGGAATATACCCCTGGATTCCGACCCACGTAGAGAAAGTTGCTACTTTCCACGTGACAGGCTCCGTTGAAATGACAATTCTTAACCGGAATCGCCGATCTTTTAGTATTAAGACAAAAAAAGGCGGTTCGTCAGCTAACGAACCGCCTTTTTGTTATTTATCTTCCTTATATGCCTGGCCGCTTTCCAGCTCCTGCAATACCTCTTCAAGAGACTTCCCTTTTACGTCGCCAGACGCTGTTCGCTCTACGCGTTCTACCGAACGTTCAGTGTGCTCAGGATGATACCCTCGTCCGTCAACTGCCGGATTAGAACGATGCGGTTCGCGCTCTTCGTTCCGTGGGTGACGGCTCCCGCCAAGACCCCTCGGCCTCTGACGATCACCATGGGCATGTCCTTCATGTTGCCCCGGTCGTGATAGTTCATCGCGCTTCGGCTGTCCTTCCGGTTTTGGCAATAATGCCTTTACGGACAAGGAAAGTTTTCCCTGTTCGGCTCGGATGACCTGCGCGACCACCTCGTCACCGAGATGCGCTACGTCGCTGATCTTCTCTACGAATCCGTGCTTAAATTCAGAAATATGAACCATGCCATCTTTCCCTCCTCCAAGATCAACGACTGCGCCGAAGTCGAGGAGCTTTATGATCTTTCCGTTCACCACCTCTCCTACCTCGTATTCCTTCAAGATGCCTTCAATGATCCGCTTGGCAGCTTCCGCCTTCTCGTGACCGATCGCTGCGATCGAGATGACTCCATCATCTTCTATATTGATCGTAATGACTCCGGTCTCAGCGATGATGCCGTTGATAACCTTACCCCCCGATCCAATGACGGCACCTATCCTTTCCGGATCGATACGCATCGAGATAATCGACGGTGCGTATGGAGATAGCTCCTTACGTGGCTCCGCGATCACATTCTTCATTGTTTCCAAGATGTGCAAGCGAGCCTTTTTCGATGCTGCGAGCGTATCCTTCAGGATCTGCACGGTAATACCTTCTATCTTTACATCCATCTGCATAGCTGTGATGCCGTCGCTTGTTCCGGCAACCTTACAATCCATGTCTCCATAGTGGTCTTCCGGTCCTTGAATATCCGTCAACACCTTGTAGTTACCCGCGTGATCCATGACCAACCCCATGGCAATACCGCCCACCATCTTCTTCATCGGTACGCCTGCATCCATCAACGAAAGTGTCGTTGCACATGTCGTCGCCATCGAAGAGGAACCATTTGATCCTAATACTTCAGATACCACGCGGATGACATATGGAAATTCTTCCTGATTTGGGAGCATCCACTCGATCGCCTTTTTAGCCAAAGCTCCATGCCCGATCTCCCTTCGCCCAACGCCACCCATGCGCTTTACTTCACCCGTCGAATACGGCGGAAAATTGTAGTGCAGCATGAATCGCTTCTTTCCTGATGTCTCAATCGTTTCTACGAGTTGTTCATCACCGGGCGCGCCAAGCGTTGTAACCGCAAGTGCCTGTGTTGCTCCACGCATAAACAATCCTGTCCCGTGCAAGCGTTTAAACATCCCCACTTCACCGTAAAGCTCACGCACCTGGTCCATTGCGCGACCATCCGGTCGCCGGTTCTCTTCCAGGATATTCTTATGCATCAATGCATCTATCTCTGTCTCAAGTACGGCATCCAGCTTTGCAAGATCTTCGTATCCTGCCTCTTTGAGGTGCGCAATGAGATCCGTCTTGATACCGTGCATCTTCTGATGCAATTCTGCCTTGTCGGTCCCGTAGACTCCGGCCTCCAGCTTCCCTACCAAGAATTCTTGCACCCGCTTTACAAAGTCAGCGTTTGTTTCAACAAAGATTCCCTCCATCTTCTTCTTGCCGATCTTCGCCTGCAGCTCCTTCTGGAATACGCACATCTTCTTGATCTCCTCATGAGCCATTGCAAATCCTTCTGCGACTTCTTCTTCGCTCGCCTCGTTTCCCGTGAGCTCTATCATACTGATTCGATCTTCGGTTGCTCCGATGAACGCTTCGTATACAAGCTTGTTCTTGTCCTCAATCCTCGAATTGATAGGGTTTAATATAAATTCACCATCTTTCGTCTTAGCCATTTTAATCCCTCCTATCGGACCATTCCATGGTATATCGGACATCATCAACACGGATGATACCGTCAAAAATGCAACAAAATCAGGATCGTTTTCTCCATCATAGGAAAGGATCGTTACGACAACCTGTACGTCGCGGCGGAGGTCATGATTGAACAATGGGCGAACTGCTCGATCAATCAAACGCCCGGAAAGCACCGCCTCATCGGACGGACGCCCTTCACGGCGCATGAAGCGGCTACCGAGGATCTTGCCTGCGGCATAAAAACGCTCCTCGTAATCGATCGTGAGTGGAAAAAAGTCCGTCGGACGGTCTTGTGAACCGATGACCGCCGTCACCAATACGGCGGTATCGCCATAGGTTCCGATTGCTGACGCATTCGCCTGATTCGCCAGACTGGAAACGGTCAACGTAAACGGCTTGCCCGCAACATCGAGCACAAACTCTTGTTTCGGTAATTGCATTCTATTGTAGAGTCCCTTTGCCTCCCGATAATGAAATACCGGACACATTGCAACCACGCTGCAGCTCTTAATTTTAAATTTAAAATTGGGTTCACCCTGCAGGGTAATTGTATATCTGCCCACTATTTCGTTTTCAGTTCAGCGGGACCTTCTGCTTGCCCTCGTTCTTAATAATATCCTGGGGATCTCCTTTAGGTCAATGTAAAGATCGGTCGCCTCGCGTAGCTTTGAACTTGTCGTCCTGCCAAACCCGGCAACTTCCACTAACTTTCCCCTCCCCCATTTCAGATACTCCACCAACGGAACAAAGTCCCCATCTCCGGTCACCAAAATGACCACATCCAATGAATCAGCCATTCTGACTGCGTCGATCGCCATTCCCACATCCCAATCAGCCTTCTTCATGCCTCCCGGGTACACTTGCAGATCCTTCATGCGCAAATCAATCCCCGCTTTTTCGAGTGCATCAAAAAACGAAGCCTCACCAGTGAGATCTTCGTTTTGTGATTCGCTTTTTACCACATAGCCAAGGGCACGGATTAATTTCCGCTCCCCCACCAAGCTCTTCATCAGTTCCTGGTAGTTTATCCGGCTTTGGTACAAATTTTTTGCCGAATGATAGAGGTTCTGAACGTCAATGAAAATGCCGATTCGTTGCTCTCTATGTCTCATTATTTCTTGAGATTAAGCTTTTTGAGAATCAATTCGTAGCCTGCCACGTTCGTCCGTGAGAGATAGGACAAAAGTCTCTTTCTCTTTCCTACCATCTTCAAAAGGCCTCGTCGGGAATGGTTATCCTTCGGGTTCACCTTTAAGTGATCAGTAAGTTCGGAAATCTGCTTGGTAAGCATTGCGACCTGCACATCAGCTGAGCCGGTATCGGCATCATTCGTTCTGTGCTCTTTTATGATATTTTGCTTTGTTCGTTTTGTAAGCATCGGAATTACTATATCAGATAAGCGTAAATAATGCAAGGCCTCTTTTACTGCCTTTTTCCTCGCTCTTTTCGCCATTCATCTATCTTTTTATGGTCTCCAGACATAAGTACGGGGGGCACTTTATATCCCTTTTTCCTATATATATATTCACTGGGACGCGTATACGCCGGTACACCAACACCATGTCGAGACTCTTCGAGCGATTCTTCCTTACCAAGCACTCCTCCAATCTTTCGTGATAACGCATCCACCATGATCATCGCCGGTATTTCCCCTCCCGTTAGCACATAGGGACCGACAGACAATTCCTCACTTTTAAAGCCCATATCCTTCACCACCTTCTTTACCCGCTCATCCATGCCCTCATAATGAGCGCATACCATAATGACCCTCCTTGTCTTGTCAGCCGTCTTGTTTATGTACGCATCATCGATCAACTTCCCTCCTGGAGCAAAAAAGACCACTTTTGTCTCCTTTTCGAACTTTTTTGTCTTTTTTGCCACGGCGGCAATTGCCTTTACAAGCGGTTCGACCTTCATTACCATCCCCGGTCCGCCTCCAAACGGCCTATCATCAACCTTTCGGTGCTTATCGGTCGCAAAATCACGCAGATCGTGTACGTGGATTTGTATCAATTTCTTCTCCTGTGCCCGCTTCAAAATAGACTCATTAAAATAGGAGTCGAATATTCCCGGAAAAATTGTGATGATATCGAAGCGCATAGGCGTGGAAAAAGGAATAACGAAATAGGGAAAAGGGCGGGAAACACTATCATCCCGAACTTGTTTCAGGATCTCGTTTTCATTCGACGAGATTCCGGCTCGTAGGCCGGAATAACAACCCCATGAGTTGCCTCTTTCTTCCATATCCTTTACCTTTATAGTACCTGGAGATGGCCCCTATTGGCAATGACTTCTTCTCTGCGCATTCTTTCGGTTTTCCTTATTCCCTATTACCTTTTCCCTATCCGATGATCACCTTCCTACACGGCGCGGACAATTATCGAAGAGAGCAGCGCCTCCGGGAATTGCTCAAGGCGTACAAGAAAAAATATGCCGTTTTTTCGATTAACACGTTCGATTTTGATGATGACAGCGACATCTCCCGATTCAAAGACTTCTGCTCCCAGCAGACGATGTTCGAGAACAAGAAGCTTGCATTGATCAGCAACGTATTCGCCATCAAAGGCTCCGATGAGGCGCAACATATTCTCAAGTCTGCGTCGACCAATGAAAGCGTTATCGCCTTTGTTTCCGAGTTCACCGATGAGGTGGCACGAAACCCGCGTGATCGCGTAGTTGTCCCTAAGGACCTTTTGTTTCTTGTTAATACACCCGTTATGACCGAATCGTTCGACTCGCTACCCGATGCAAAGCTCGCATTCTTCATTTCCACAGAGGCCAAGAAACGATCCATTATCGTCTCGCCTGAGGCGGCCGATTTCCTCGTGTTCGCCTTGCGTCGCGATACCCAGCTCATCATGAACGAGCTCGAGAAGGTCGCGCTGTACTACAATGACGCAAAGCGCGAGCTGTCCCGTCAGGATGTAGAGCTTCTTATCGATTACCTCGAATCTCCCGACATCTTTGCCTTCACCAATGCAGCCTCCCGACAAGGCCCCGTCGCCAGCAAACTCACCCCTCTTGAGCGACTCTTCATTAACCAAGAAGAACCCGCAAAAATATTCAACATTTTTGCAAAAAATCAGTTTATCGATCTTGCGACTGTGCGCATGCTCGCCGATTATGACATCGCCATCAAGTCAGGGAAGCTTGATTACGAAACGGCGTTTGTGGATCTGTGTTTACGATAACCGACAACGAAATCCAAAAAATAACGACGTTGGACGTCGTTATTTTTGAGTTAATGCGTTTATGTAACGACATCGTAAGTCGTTATATTTTTAGTCAATTAATCCGTGATCTTTAAATGCTTTCCTATAGATAAAGACGATGTTCGATGCTTCTTCCTTGGTTATTTTAAGCGATGGATCTTTTTTGATGCGGTCAGACAACTTATGCGCCTGCCATATCTCCTTGATGTTTTCCATCGCGGATTCATCCACCTGCTTCAGTCGCTCGTCCATTGTCTTCCCGGCAAATCCCCGCTCGCGTAATATCTCTTCCAGCATTTTGTCTGCGTTGTTGATTGCCTGCTTCATCGCGACACTCTCTCCGCTCGCGATACCCCGTGCAATCTCAATCCACGCCTTTTTCATTTTTGCCTTGGACATGTCGACGAGATTCCACTTGTCGATGAATTTATTCTTTTTCCCCCCAATGACATTTGCCTTTGTCATCGCCAATACGACAAAAAATAGTAGTGCTCCGGTAATAACCAAAGAGAATGACTGCAGCGAAGGCAATACATCCTTATAAGCGCCGAACACATAGTTCAACACCTTTATCGAATTTTCGGCTAATTCGTTCATAGTTCGGCAAGCTCACTACTTCACAGTCTTTCGTAAAATTGTCCAATCCCCAAAATGTCCGCTTCGCGGAACGCCTTGCCAATCAGTTGGAATCCAACCGGCATCTGACCCGTTCCTTCATATTGTCTAACCGGGATCGAAACGCCGGGCAGTCCAGCAAGGTTAAGTGTTAAGGTAAAGATATCCGAAAGATACATCTGCATCGGGTCGCTTGTCTTCTCTCCGATCTTAAATGCTGTGGTCGGCGATACCGGCGTTAAGATGACATCTACCTCCTCAAATGCCTTGTCAAAATCGTCTTTGATCAACTTGCGCACCTTTTGTGCCTTTGCATAGTAGGCATCGTAATATCCCGAAGACAACACGTATGTTCCCAGCATGATGCGGCGACGAACCTCCTTTCCAAATCCTTGCCCGCGCTGCTTGTGATAGATACCCAAGAGACTTTTTGGTTCATCCTGTTGCAACTCATCCAATCTACCATATCTAATACCGTCAAAGCGTGCCATGTTTGAACTCACTTCGGCAGGCATGATGATGTAATAACACGACAGCGCATGCTTCATGTTTGGCAAGCTGATATCCTTTACCTCGATACCAAGACTCTTTACCTTTTCAATCGCCTTATTTACCTCCGCTCGCGTATATTCATCCATACCCTCAACGAAATATTCCTTCGGCAATCCAATACGCAGCTTTTTTACATTCTCCAACTTTGGATGTAATAAGTCATCCCCATATTCCATGTCGACACTCGTAGCATCCAGGGGATCCTTATCCTTGATTGCATTGAATACGATTGCCGCATCTTCTACCGTTTTGGTCAATGGTCCTATCTGGTCAAGACTCGATGCCATTGCGATCGCTCCCGATCGCGACACGGCACCGTAGGTCGGCTTTAGACCAACCACACCACACAAGCTTGCCGGCTGACGAATTGATCCGCCTGTATCGGTACCCAATGCCGCCACAGCCATATGCGCCGCGACCGCAGCCGCCGATCCACCCGACGACCCGCCTGGAACACGCTCCAGGTCGTGCGGATTCTTTGTTATCTTGAATGCAGAGTTTTCCGTAGACGAGCCCATGGCAAATTCATCCATATTCGCCTTACCGATAACGATCGCCCCAGCCTCCTTGAGTTTTTTAATTACAGTCGCATCGTATGCAGCGGTATAATTTTCCAACATCTTCGATCCTGCTGTTGCCGGCAACCCCTTTACTAGAAGATTGTCCTTGATCGCCATTGGCACGCCAGCCAACGGCCCAATGTCTTCACCCTTTGCGATGGCAATATCGACCGCTTCCGCAGCCGCCAATGCGCCGACCTTGTCCAAGCTCAAATATGCCTGCACCTCTTTGTCTCGGGTTTCAATGTAATCAAAAAACTCCTTCGTCAATTCGAATGCGGTAAATTCTTTGTTCTTTAATCCTTCGTGGATCTTTTTTATTGTAAGGTCTTTTAAAAATAACATAAGCTCTTGTGTCATTCCCGCGGAGGCGGGAATCTATTTGATCTGGATTCCCGCCTCCGCGGGAATGACAAATCTTAATTATTCTTCTTCTCCTCCGAATACCGCTGGAACCTTCAAGTAACCTCGCTCATGCGCCGGGAATGCATCAATGATGTCCTTCGACGATCCATTGATCTCGCTCCGCGTGTTCGCGTCGTCCTCACGGAATACGTTCCGCTGAGCAGTCCCTCCGGTCATCGGCTCCACGTTTGTCGTATCGACCTCGTTCAATTCTTCAAAATGGTTCAGAATCTCCTCCAAGTCCCCTGCGAGCTTCTTTTTCTCACCATCTGCAAGGTCCATGCGGGACAATTTTGCCAGATATTCCAATGTCTCTTCGGTAATATGGGTCATGTTTTTATTCTATACGATTTACGTGTGGATGCAACTAAGTAGACAAAAAAACCGCGGATCACTCCGCGGCTTTGAGCCTCTTTTATTGGATCTCCCCATGGGACTCGTGCAACGCCGATACTGTCTGCTGACTACATATACAGATCATCTCACCGACTTCTCCCAATCCCTCTGCGTTCGGGAACTTCCGCCCGATCAGCCCTACCTCTTTCCTAATCTCGCCGAGGAGTTTCTTCGCGGTAAACATCCGCGTCATAAACGATTTCTTCGGACACCGCTTTCGTTCACCACGCAGCTTAATGTCGTTAAACATCGCCTCTAGGGTCCGGAACGCCTCCTTCATCCACCGTTCACCATCCACCGAATGCCCTTCTTTTGTCTGGCACCATATGAGCGTTCTAACCGCCTTTATCAGATTATCACTGGCGCCATAGATAAAGAATGAGCGCCGGTAGATTCCCTGGTGTTCGTGGGCAAGCTTTGCGAAAGCCTTGGTCGCCTCCAGAATACCCTTCCAATCATCCCAGGTGCCAACCCTGAGCCTCGACCCGATGACGTTAGGCGCATCCGCCACCATTGCCATCAGCTTCTTATGGTTATCAATACACGTGAGATGGTTTCGCTCATGCGCCGCCACTTTGGTTCGACTGAGCGACTTAAACGGCTTCCTCGGATTGCACTGGTCATACTCCACGTCAGGGTGCACGCACGCACATACCCAGGCCGTTGCTTTCTCCCGTTTCATAATTCCCTCCCGTTGCCAGTATTTTGTTTACTCAATTGCTGATTTAAGTAATATCAGGATAGACCGTCTTAGTCAATGCGACACACATACTCACAGTACGAACAACAAGAACAAAATGGCAAGTGCTATACGATATACACCAAACGAAATAAATGAATTTCGCTGTACGTATTTTAAGAGCCATTTAATACTCACCAAGGCTACGAGGAATGAGACGACAAATCCGACTACCAATACATCAAATTGATCGGCAGAGAATCCCTTGTAACTTTTCGACAAGTCTAAAATAGTCGCCGCAAGCATGGTCGGCACTGCGAGCAAGAACGAAAATTCCACAATCGTCTTGCGCTTCAACCCTGCCAACATCCCACCCACGATTGTCGCTGCGGAACGTGATACTCCCGGAATCATGGCCACGGACTGCGCCACGCCGATCATTGCCGCACGCCAATATGATAGATGTGCCACATCCTCCAATGATGTCTCTTTTTCTACGTATGCAAATTCAAAGGCGATGAGTAGTATGCCCCCGATGAGCAGTGCCAGCACGACCGTCAGGTCACTACTTAATAGGTACTGCTTTACGAACCCGTGTAGTAACAGACCCAGTATACCCGTTGGTACAAACGCTACCGCGATTCGCTTCATCACTTCCCTATTTACAAATAGCGACCTCCAATACAAAGCCACCACCGACAAGATCGCGCCAAATTGAATGGCGATCTCGAACGATTTCATAAAGTTTGTCTGCTCGAGCTTAAGCAACTTTGCTGTCAGTATCAGGTGCCCCGTGGAAGATATTGGGAGGAATTCCGTCACCCCTTCTACGATTCCGAATATGATCGATTGCAGTATGGTCATGCTTTTCTGTTATATGCCGAATGCACTCTTCGCATTCTGTGTTGTTTGTTTGCACACATCTTCGAATGGAGCCCTTCTTACTTCTGCCAATGCCTTAGCAACCTCAATGACGTATGCCGGCTCATTCCGCTTTCCCCGATATGGGTCGGGAGTCACAAACGGAGCATCCGTTTCTATCATAATCCGCTCTTTGGGAATATATCGCAAAATTTCATCGAATTCCCGATTGAATGTGATCAACCCCCCAAACGTGAACATGAACCCGAAATCAAGAAACGTCTTCGCATCCTCCTTTGTCCCTGTGAAAAAATGCAGGATACCCGGAACATCCGCGGACAGATCTCCTATTTCCTTTCGCATAACGCTCTTCACGTCAGAAAATGCTTCCCGACAATGCACCATAAGCGGTTTCCCCAATTCCTTGGCCAACTCGATATGCTGTTGAAACAACTCTATCTGTCGATCACGCTCATCGTTGAACAGATGCGGTTCAACCCGATAATAATCCAATCCGCATTCTCCAATTGCTACCACCTTTTCGTGCGCTCCCGTGCGCATATACCAGTCGTAGTCAAATATCTCCCGCTCATCAGGATGCTGTCCGATCGATGCAAAAACGCCCTCCGCATATGCTTCGCAAAGGTCCACGGCAGCCTGTGAATCCTTGCGGGTCGTCCCCACATTAACCATCCAAATATCCTGCTCCACCGCCCGCTTGATCACTTCGTCCCGGTCGGGATTGAATTGTCTTAATTGCACATGGGTATGCGCGTCTATCAGCTTCATTGATCCAGTATAGCAAAATAGCACATTCCCGCAATCAAAATACCGCCAAAGGCGGTATTTTTGATCCTTACAATCTTGGAAAGAGATTGTCCCCTTTTGTAATCTCAAGATTCTTCTCTAATCTATTTATATTACCCGCGATCTTTTCTGCCGTCTGTGGCAAGAATGGCATTAGTAGCTTTGCAATCGATTCAAGAATGAACAGCAAGTTTGCCATCACCTTCTTCTCCTCATCCCCCTCCAGCGACCATGGCCTCATTTCATTCACATATAGATCGCCGAACGTGATCACTTCCCACACTACTCCGATCGCCTCATGCAATCGGAATGTATCCATCTTTTCCTTGATCGTCCGTTCCGCGTCCGCGATGCGGTGTTTTACGGAATCTTCCCTGAGCGATTCGTACTCTTCTTCAGTCAACGAGAAATCTTCCTTACTTGCGAGCGTCAGCACCCGGGCCGAAAAATTTCCCAATCCGTTTGCAAGCTCTCCATTATACCGACTGATAAACTTTTCTTCCGTGTAATCACCATCCTCTGTTGATGCAATCTCTCGTAATAGAAAGTAGCGCACCGGATCCGATCCATATTTTTCCACTAAGTCTTTTGGCGATACCACATTGCCCAATGACTTCGACATCTTTTGTCCTCCATGCAGAATATATCCATGCACGTAGATGCTCTTCGGGAGCTCTAGTCCTGCGGCAAGCAAGATCCCCGGCCAAATCCCCGCGTGAAATCGCAGAATGTCCTTGCCGATTAAATGCACATCTGCCGGCCAATACGTTTCATATCTCTCGGCTCCCTTTTCCATTTCACTGGCGTATCCAATACCCGAAATATAGTTTGTTAGCGCATCGATCCATACGTAGATCAACTGGGTGTCATCGCCTGGAACAGGAATTCCCCAATGCACCTTGTCAGCCGGTCGAGAAACGCTAATATCCGTAAGCCCTTCCTTTAACAAAGAGAGGATCTCGTTCTTGCGCGATTCTGGGACAATACGCAATTCATGATTCTTTATGCGTCGCTCGATCTCTTCGGAATATTTGGACAATTTGAAGAAGTAATTTTCTTCCTGCACCTGCTCTACTAGCTTTTGATGGATCGGACATTTACCTTCTTCCAATTCCTTTTCAGTATAGAAGGCTTCACACCCGGTGCAATACAACCCTTCGTATGTCTTTTTATAAATATCACTCTGCTCGACAAGCTTATTCCAGATGGCATAGACCGCAGGCCGATGCTTTTTCTTATCAGAGGTTCGAATAAAATCGTCCCATGAAAGATTCAGTGTCTGCTTCAGCTCCTTAAACTCCTCTGATACTTCATCGACGAATTCCTTCGCTGTCTTTCCTTTCGCCTCCGCCGCCTGCGCTATCTTGCTCCCGTGCTCGTCCGTGCCTGTCAAAAAACACACATCCACTCCCTGCGAGCGATAGTATCTGGCAAGCACATCGGCTTGAATGCTTTCCAGCGCGAATCCAATATGTGGCGATGCATTCGTATATGCGATCGATGTCGTGATATAAAATTTCTTCATATGTTTTAATTCCTCTTATTCCAATGTCGGTTGCCGATGCTTGCGTGCGGTAAAATCGTCCACTAATTCCTGGATAACCACCACGAACGGGATTGCAAGTATAATGCCAATAAACCCATACAGTTGATATCCTGCCACAATAGACAGTGCCACAATGACCGGATGAATTCCTGTCGTCTTGCGCATCACGAGCGGTAATACAATATGTGCTTCGAGCTGATGAATGACAAAGAATAAAATAAGTGTCGCTACTCCCAAAGTCATCGATTGTGATATACCCACGAGGAATGCGAGCGCTCCTGCTACAATCGGCCCCACGAATGGAATAATCTCAAGCCCCCCCGCGAGCAATGCAAGTACTAATGCATAATTCACTCCCAGTAGCTTCAGACCTATAAACGATGCAACCGCAACGATCAAGCTGAGAAATATTTGCCCTTCAAGCCACTTGCCGATCTTCTTGCGTACGCGATGCAATACACTAATGGAGTATTGCTCGTATTCTATAGGAAGCACGGCTCGCAAAAATCCCTCAATGCCGTCACGATACCATGCCAAGTAAATAGAGATGACCATAACCGTGACCAGCATCACCATATTCTCAAACAATTGCGGGATGAATTTCACGACCGAGAATCCCCCTGCTGTCACCGATTCACCTAGTCCGCTCAATCCATTCCCCAATGTTCCTGAGAGATTTTGCGCTCCCACGAGCCCTCCTAATGCGCCCCCCAGCAGGTCTATATTGTCCGCGAGGTCTTTTGTTTCAATGACCGCGATCGGCACAACCGTATACAGCAACAATGCAACGGTAGAAAATCCTGCGATCAAAATAAACAAGATTCCCATGATGCGAGGAATTTTCCTCTTCTCCAGCCAGTTAAGTGGCGCATCCAACGCAGACGATACCACAATTGCCAAAAATAACAGCGCAACCACGTTGCGCATGGTATATACCATACTCACCGCAACGAGCATGATCACGATTCGCCATAGCGACCCCCAGGTTATTTCCAGCTTTCGCTCCATGGCTCCATTGTACGCTTGCCTTGACTTTTTTTCAAACAGAGTACTTTTTAGGCTCTTCCCCTCTCTGCTCGTCATCCCATTTTACTACCGTAAGCTTTGGCCATATCTTGGTCCACTTTTCAACCTTACTATCGTATATCTCTTTCTTTGAAAAGTACTTATTCGGACGAATCACCATATTAAAAACATCATCCAATCCGAATGGCGCGAATACCTTCGTCACCCCATGCATCCGATTAATTCCAACGCAGGTTATTGTGGTTGGCCAGGTACTTATCGCTTCTTCGACGTTTTTATATTGGTCTATTGAATAACCCAGCTTTTGCTCTATCCAGAGATGTACCCGTGCTTCATTGATGATATCAATATGCACACCAATGTCTTTGAATACATCCTTTGCTTGTTGAATAATCTTATCCTCCGCCTCATACGATATATCGCCTCCATCGTAATAGACGAGGTCGTAATCCTTAATCGCATGCTCCGGATCAAACCCATGCAAGCTGTTCCAAACAGTTTGTGAGATACATCCCGCTCCCACATACCAATTGGACATACCCAATTCTCCCGCCCGATCCAATAGGACCTGCAGGGTTTTGTTTTGCAGGAGCATCGCATGTAGCCGATCTATTTGCTGTTGGTCGACCATTATGTGTTCCATGTTTTTTTGTTTTACCTGTCGGGCTGCCGGGAATCGAACCCGGGCCGCAAACACCCCATGCTCGTATACTACCATTATACTACAGCCCGTTCTTGTACCGTTTCACCATACCGAACTTCGTTTATTTTTTCAACAAAAAAATCGACCCGTAGGTCGATTTTTTTATGCCGCTGCTTCAGCTTCTTTCTTTTTGACAGTTCGGATGCATTGGGTGCATGCATTAACACGCAAACCCTCCATAACGGTCAGCTTCTGAAGATTCGGGTACCGTCGTGTTCGGACGGTCGGGTTGTAGTTGCCGCGGAGCTTTTTGCGAGCGCCATGCATCATGGAGCCCTTGCCGCAAATTTCACACTGTCTCATAGTTTTCGTATATTACCCTAGAATTTTCCACTTGTAAAGCCCCTTACGGGGCCTTGCAAGTAGAATATCGGCTTTGTGATATCCCGACGTAAAGCCAGGTGGGTGGACTCAGCACCGCCCCAAGGGGTAGTGCGCTATTGACCTCCCAAATCAACAAATTAATCCGAGAATCATTGCCGATATCCTGCTTTCAGTATACCAACTTCTTGCAAAAAGAAAACACCCCCGAGGTGGTGGTGTGTTTCCATTATATTATTCCAACATTCCATCCAAATTCACATCATACAGGATCTTATCCTGGACCAACTTATAGTCGATCAGTTCCTCCTTCTTGAACCAAAGGTCGATCTCCTTGTTCGCCTCATCCACAGTTCCTGACGCATGAATCAGGTTGCGCACCGCGCGACCATCCTTATCGGACAACTGATACGAATCAATAACATAATCACCGCGAATCGTTCCTACGTCGGAAGAAAGCGGCTCGGTCGAACCGACCAGCTTACGCACGATCTTTACCGCATGTACTCCTTCCCATACCATAGCAACTACCGGCCCCGTGATCATATAGTTCTTGAGGTGGTTAAGGATGATCCCGGTGATCTCAAGCGGATCCTCAGAGGGGGGAGTCTGCCCCTTTTCCTTATAGCTCTTGATCGTCTTTTCGCCGGTGATACGTCGCCATTCCGGATCGATCGTGTAATGCGTCTCGATAAATTCCTTGGTTGGTACTATCATCTTCACGCCGACGAGCTTGAGCCCCACCCGCTCAAAGCGCCCCGTGATCTCTCCGATGAGCGATCGTTGCACGCCGTCCGGCTTTACCACAACTAATGTTCGTTCTTTAATCATTTCAAATGTGGAAAATGGAGTATGGAAAAGGAAAAATGGAGTGCTGCTTTTTTCTTTGCATTCTCCGTCTTTCCTATTCCCTATTTCCTATTTCGTTTTATTAACTTTGATTTGTAATTCGGTCAATTGCTTTTCCGTGAACTCGGACGGCGCATCCATCATTAGATCGCGACCATCTCCCGTCTTCGGGAATGCGATCACTTCGCGGATGTTCGGCTCGCCCTGCAACAGCATGACGATGCGATCGACACCCGGGGCGATTCCTCCGTGTGGAGGAGCTCCTAATTTGAATGCCTCGAGCATGTGGCCGTAATCGGATTGAATCTTCTCATCGGAGAAGCCCATAATTTCCAATACCTTGCGCAATGCTTCGGGGCGATGATTTCGGATACTACCCCCACCGATCTCGTAGCCGTTGAGCACTATGTCATACTGTGTGGTCAGAATATCTCCAATGTTTTCCTTATTCATTAATGATTCCATGAACTCAGGTTGCGGAGCAGAGAATGGATTATGCGTGAACGTCCATCCGCCCGTTTCCTCATCCTTCTCAAAGAATGGGAAGTCGATGACCCAGCAAAATGCGAGCAGGCCTGGATCGTTCTTATCCTCTCGGATATCCGGCCGGTCATTGCCGTACTTTTCCATCGATTCCTTGTAGGTAATGCGTGGGAACGGCTTCTGCTGGATGCGCTTGTTCGGATAGAGCGTTTCGACAAGTTCGATCAGCATACCCTCAACAACATCCATCACATCCTCTCGCTTCACAAAGCTCATTTCCATATCGAGCTGCGTGAATTCCGGCTGTCTGTCTCCGCGTGTATCCTCATCGCGGAAGCAGCGAGCGATCTGGAAGTAGCGCTCCAATCCAGCCACCATCAACAGCTGCTTATACTGCTGCGGTGATTGCGGCAGTGCGTAGCACTTGCCTGGATAAATACGAGATGGGACCAGATAATCGCGCGAACCCTCTGGCGTTGCCTTGCCCAAGATCGGTGTTTCCACTTCGATAAAGTCTCGATCTACCAAGTACTTCCTAAATGCGTGGATCACCTTGGCGCGCATCTTCATGTTGTTCTCCATTCGCTCGCGACGCAAGTCGAATGCGCGGTACTTCATGCGCGCCTCCTCGCTGATCTCGCGACCATCGGTGTCGATCGGGATCGGCAACTCTTCTGCCTTGTTCAACACCTCCAACCCTTCGGCGAGTATTTCGTACGCGCCAAATTCCTGGTCGGCATTGACCATATTGTCCGGGCGCTTGTTAACCTTGCCCGTCAATCGGACAACCCACTCGCTCCGCAATTCGGTCGCAGAAGCGTGGACCTCCTCTGGCTTTGGCAAAAACACGACCTGCACAAGACCACTTCGGTCTTTGAGGTCGATAAAGATGAGCTTTCCGTGATCGCGACGGTTCCTCACCCATCCCTCGAGAACCACGGATTCGCCCTCCTTGGCGATTATTTCTCTAATTAGTGTTCTCATAGTTTTTTAATCATAGCAGTGAAAAATACAAAATGGAAGAATTTACACAAAAAAGACCCCGGGGTAGTCCGGGGCCTCGCTGCCCTACTTTTTCTTTTCCGACCAACACCCTACCGAGTAGACTTCGTCCTCCCCCTCAGTGATCTCTTGCACTTCGCCGGTAGGTTGTGCATACACGATCACGATCGACCATGATTGCATTTCACCCTTTTCGAATGAGGCGAATGAAGCCCAGTACTCCCCGGTTTCTTTATCGAATTTCCAGCCTTCCAGCTTCCTGCTTTGGGGATACTTTCTGATCGTTTCTTTCTCGAGCTGCGCCGCCGCCTTGAGTAGGAAGGGTTCATTCGGAGCAACACACCTTACCCTTTTCCCAGCTTGCGCCTCGCCAGCTCCTCCGCACAGCATTATGGTCAATGCCATAATACACACCATCGCTTTCCACATTCCCCCTCCTTTCTCCTTTTTATTTACTATGGTCTTTGTACCTCTTCCCTTCCTCCCTGTCAATGTATCCACTATATTGCCTTATCTTTTGTGGTTTCATTCGCGGCAAAGTAGCTGGAACATGCACCTACTATGCAACAGGATTTGAGACAAAAAAAAGCCGCGATTTCTCCGCGGCTTGTACTAACTAGAAGAACCTTCTCGCCCCAGATCTATATCCCCCGGGGAATCCGTCGGCGACCCACTTTTCGAACTCGCCGCGCGATACTCGCGACTCCGCAAACATGGTGTCGATGTTGAGCGCGAGCACAATGCACGGAAATTCCTTCCCTGTTCTGGCTTCGAAATCCTCCTTCGCCTTCGCCAGCGCCTCCGGATCACGAATCTTGTTGATCTCCATGATCTGTCGCTCTTCTTCTTCTGTATACCCGACGAGTTCCATATGATCCTCCTTTTGCTACGGATTCGTATCAAATTTCTACTCTCAGAAAACCACTTATTTACTCTAAATGCAATACACTTTCCACTTAGTTCAATTAGTAGAACTGATCACTCCGCACCCATATCCTCCCCCTTTTCCCATATTTCGTTTTTCATATTCCCTGTCACGCCTTCCCCAAAAAAACTTTTTCCAATATATCGCTTTCGGCTACTGCATTCGCTTCACCCCCCATTGCAATTTTTCCTTTATCGAGCACGCATGCCGTATGCACTATCTCTAAAATAGATTTGATGTTATGTTCCACCACCACGATTGCAGTGTGTTTTACCTCGTTGATCTCGCGGATCTTTTCAAACATTTCCTTCACGATCTTTGGCGCGAGTCCGAGTGATGGTTCATCGAGCAATAGCACCTTGGGATCGATCATCAATCCTCGCGCAAGTGCAACCATTTGCTGTTCTCCGCCTGAAAGTGCCCCCGACTTCATGTTTCGTTTTTTCTTCAACACCGGGAAAAATTCCATGACTTCATGCTTTCTTGCATGTCGCTCTTCCTTGTCCTGTACAATAATTCCGCCAATTTCGAGATTCTCTTCGACGGTCAGACTTTGGAATACGCGCCGCCCCTGCGGCACAAATGCGATCCCCTTACGCGCCATCTTATGCGGTGCCGGAATTACCTTCTCGCCTCTCCATATAATATGCCCGTCGTGTAGTGGCGCGATTCCAAAGATCGCCTTCAAAACTGTCGACTTTCCCGCTCCATTGGGACCCATGAGCGCTATGAATTCACCTTCGTGAACATCCATATTCACACCGTCGAGCGCATGCACGCCGCCGTAATGAACGGATATGTTCTTTAATTGTAGCAGCGGTTCGCTTTGCATATCTATTGACAATAGCTGGTAATTATCTATACTAGTAATACATTATGCTCCAGCAATGGAGTTCCGAGAAACCCCTTCGAAAGAAGGGGTTTCGTTTTATATAAGCTCCTTTACTTTCACTTTTACATCTTCATAGTCAGCGCTATTTAATTTCCCTATCTTTCTAATAAATCGCTTATTACTAATAGCCCGTATTTGCGATAAAATTATCGCATTTCGCTCTCCCCGATAATTGGTAAATTGAAAATAATACTTACCCTCCTTGATTTTACTTGATATTGGCACTATCAGCGAAAACTGATCATTATATCTCTTAATAACTAGAACGGGGCGCTCAAATATTTCATTTTTACCATTTATTTCGACCCCAATATTTTGTCCCAAGCTTGCCCACCAAATTTGTCTTTCCCGAGGAAAATTTCGTATATCCGAAGCATGAATATGTATTTTTGCTTTGGTCCAATGTGCAAATACTTCAACGAGTTCTTTTGTGATTTTCATGCTCATGATACGAATCAACCCGTAACCCTTGTTCTTTCTCAATCTTACCAAATTTAATTCTCTTTATAAACTGAAGGGGTTTACTACTCTTTATGAAATGGCTTCGGCTCTCCCTTTGCGTAAGTAAGGGTAACAAAAAATCGCTGTTGCGATTTTTTTGTTTGCAAAATTCTTTTGCATGAATGCCTTATTTTATCATACAAAAACAGCGCGCCCAAGGCGCGCTGTTTTTGTATGCATGACGGTTTTGATTCGGCTTGGTTATTTTCCAACAAATGTCGGTATCATATTGTCCAATTTAAACAACCGCACCAAGATCCCGTTGATCCGACCATCCTCCTGCATCGTGAGCGTTCCCGTCACGCCCTTGAAGTTTTTGACACGCTGCATCGCATCGACCTTTTGATCAAGTTGCTTCTCTTTCGTATTTGCCGTGACCTTTGGCAATACTTCGCTTATCACAATACTTGCCGCATCATATGCCTGATCGCTTGCAACAAATACAAACGGTGTACGGTCATACTTTGCCTTGAAGTCAGCATGAAACTTCGTCGCTACCTTGTTTTCGGTCAACGGTGCATAGAATGAGAAGTGAATGCCCTCGATCGCTGTGCCTGCTGCCTTCTGGATGGAAGGGGTCGTTGCAACGGTCGGAATGGTCAGATAGTTCTTTCCCACATTTAAGTTCTTCGCTTCTTTGATCGCAATGCCAATCTCGTCATATCCGAGAAATACAATTGCATCCTTATCCTTTAATTTTAGGAGTGAGGTCTTGAAGTCGGTCGTTCCCGACTTATAGCTCTCCACCTGCACCGCAGCACTATCGCCCACCCGGACCACAAACTTATCAGAAACGGACTGCATGAAGTTATCTACCGTACTATGCAGAACTCCGATATTCTTATACCCCTTCTCCTTAGCGTAATCTGCAATGATATCTGCCAGGTCGTTGGTCTCCTTTGCTACGCAGAAGATATTCTCCGGAAGATTCGCGATCGCCTGATCGCAATCCAATGCGTCTATGATCATCACATTATCCTTCTTTGCCCGTTCTGCCAGCGCCATCACACCGCCATAGGTCGACATAATGATCGTGTCGACGCCATCACCGTTTACCATCTTCTCATAGGCACTGATCGACTTTGCCGTATCATACTGGTCATCCTCGATAACGAGCTTGACCTGGTGCCCATTGATTCCTCCTTTTGCATTTGCTGCGTCCACTGCGATCTGGATCGACTTAACCGCTTCGTCTCCTAATATAGCCACGTCACCCGTCAACGGTCCGATGTATCCGAGCATGTACGGCTCATCTATCTGCGTAGCATTGCTCCCTTTGAGCATATATCCTCCAACCAACAGCACGAGAACCACGATACCTGCAATAATGATGTTTTTCTTATTATCCATATATGTAATGTTGTATGTATTTAATGAATATTCCGCACAGTCGTTTAGGTTTTTATGTTTTCTACATGATAACAACATCATAATCAAATGTTGTCAAATGGTCAACTACACAATTATCCTGTATAGCTTCTTTTGCAATATATTCTAAATACATCGCTTAAACATTGACATTTTTGTATATTCCACTACACTTAAAATAGTGACGGAATTAGCGTCATTTATTACCTATACTCCTTTTTATGTCATTCCCGCCCATTCGACAAGCTCAGGATAAACTCCGGCGGGAATGACAGCGAGTTGCTAGCTAATATACATACCATGTCCACGATATCACAAAAACTCCAAACTGCAGGACTCTCCAAAAAGGAGGCTGGTATCTATCTTGCCCTTTTGGAATTAGGAGAGGCAAATATCGCCCAGATCGTTAAAAAGGCTACTATCAAGCGGTCTACCGTCTATGAAACGCTCGAGCTTCTCAAGCGACGCGGCCTCGTCAGTCAAGGGAGGCTCAAGAAGCGCACGATCTTCTATGCCGAAAGCCCCGAAAAAATCCCCGAATCGCTCGAAGCAAAACGGCAGGCCGTCGAAGAAGCCATGCCCGAGCTGCTCTCTCTGATGAACCTCCTGGATAAAAAGCCTAAGATCAAATACTACGACGGCATTGCCGGAGTAAAGGAAGTGTTTGAAGATACACTTCGCTATCCGGACCAAGAAATACTCACGCTCTTCCCCTATCCCTATATCAACCTCGGAGAGGATTACTTCCAGGACTATTATTTGCCCGAACGAGTTAAACGAAAGATCTGGTCTCGCGCCATCATCCCCGACACGCCAGCCAATAAGGAGTTCGCCGCATACCTTCGCGAAAACGCTATTACAAACACCAAGTTTGTTTCCGATCCCGCCTTCAAAGTCTTTGATATTGAAATAAAGATCTACGGCGACAACAAGCTGGGAATCATCTCCTATAAAGAAGATCTCGGCCTTATTATTGAAAGTAAAAAAATTTACGATGGACTCAAGGCAATATTTGAGACAATGTGGAATGTTCTCAAGTAAACGCTTACAAAAAAATCCGCCATTTTACATGGCGGATTTTTTAACTTATTTTTTTAGCTCCTGCTCCCTCTTATACACTTCCAACGCTCCCTCTACATACCCTTTAATTACATCGTTTGGAAATTCTTCTTCAAATTCTTTACCCTCTTCTTCCGTGAGACTTCTATCACTCCCATAGTGCTCTCCCTGGAGTATGGAACTGGTAACTGTTATTAAATTTCTCATCGCTGTCTCATCTCCTTCTAATGCAGCTTCGAGCTCTCCCTTTTCCATCTTTATCGCCTCTTTCGCCGCCTTGTTGATATATTCTCCTCGCTTATAAAGGAGCGCTTCTGCGTTAGGCTTACCCTCGTACCCCTTTGGTATGTTTTCTTCCGCCGCTCCTGGCTGTGGCCACATTTCTTCAATCCCCATATGTTTTATTATGTAGTGAGTTAATTTATACTACTTATTTCCTATAGTTTATCCCCCTACACTCAAACAATCAACACTTACGGAACAAAAACAGCGGGCCTTGGGCGCGCTGTTTCACATTACATTTCTATTTTCTTGCCCTCAACGACCCGATAGATCTTTTCGATCCTATCGGCCGATTTATCCTCGCCGAATATCGATGTTAATCCCTTTACCATTCCTTCTGTCGTATTCCCTTGTGCCTTCGCGGCATCTTTGATCTTCATCAGCCCTTCGTATCCGAACGATACCAACGTTACATCCATCGGTTCTTGTCCATATTTCGCCTTATATTTTTCAACTAAGGTAGTCGTTTCGGTAGAATAGATGTTTGTAGCGTATACGCCATCTGCGGCAATTCCCGTTTCAATTATCACATCTTGGATCAGCGTATCGCCGGTAAGGAGTGTTTTATGCAGTCCCAATTGCTTTGCCTGCATCAGAAACTTTGCATTGTTCATCGGCATCAGCGGGAAATATACGCCGTCTAGGTTCGCTTGTTTTATTTTCGCTATGGCCGTTTTGTAATCCGTCACATCCACATTGAATCGCTCATTGTATACCACCTTCCCGCCCAGCGCCTCGAACTTTTTGTTGAATGCGTCTGAAATTATTTCTGCCCATGGATCGATATGCCCAATGATCGCAGCTGTTCGCATGCCCAATTTGTCGTAGGCATATTCAGCCATCGCCTCTCCCGCCCGTTCTGTAGAAAATCCGTTACTGAACAGATATTCGTTACTCTTGATAAATTCGTTACTGTCCCATAATGCCACGAGCGGCGTCTTACTCGTATTGAATACCGGCGCCATCGGCTTCGCCTCTTCAACAAACATCGTCATCGCCGCATCGACCTTGTCGACATTGATCAGCTTATTTGCCGCTGATACATCCATTGCCGGGGTATATCGATCATCTTCGTAGATGACAGCCACATTCGCACCTTCCATCTTTGCATCTTCAGCAGCCAATTCAATACCGCGCTTTACCTCCTCTCCCAGTGCGGCCAGATCTCCACTGAGTGGCAATATTGCTCCAACCTTTATCTGCCCGCTATTTTTATCACCCGTCGACTGCTTCTGTGCGATCGCACCGATTGCTGCGGCCAACGCGCCTATCACTATCACCCCTACTATTCCTTTTGTTATGCTGTTCATTTTTCCTTTATTTGTTAATTTTTGACGACTTTTTACTTTTGTGTCATTATATGTTTTCCGCAAATTGTGTCAAAAAAATTGTCCTACTTCCTCAAAAAATGCCCAATAATTCATCTTATTAACATTCTTTTTTAAAATGTGTTGACGAAAAATTTGACACGTTTGTTCTTCGTGGTATAGTTCTTCTATGGAATCCCCAATCTCCTCTATCCTTAAAGAATTCGGACTTGAGCCAAAGGAAGTTGCTATTTACTTAGCGGTTTTGCGTCTTGGCAAGGCCACCATCTCCGAAATAGCCCGCGAGTCAAAGGTGAAGCGCACTACTATCTATGAACATGCGGATAGGCTGACCAAAGAAAATCTTTTCCATAAGACGGCGAAGGGGCGCCAGGTCTTCTATGTCGCCGAGGACCCAGCCAAACTTGCCAAAATATTGGAGCGCAAGCACAAGCGGCTCGCGACGATCATGCCTGATCTGCAAAAGATCTACGCATCCTCCACACACCGCCCTCGGATGCGTTACTATGAAGGGATCGAGGGGCTGCGCACTATTTATCTTGAGATGACCAGTACATCGCAAGTCATGTACAGCATATTTTCCACTGAGAAATTTTTGACACTCTTCTCCGAGAAAGACTCCGATATATTCATAACCAATCTCTATGAACACGGCGGAGAAATAAAAGATTTGATCGAACACAATGCTGCCGCCAAAAAATATGCGTCAAATGCGCTGTATAAAAAAATAGGAAAGGCAAAGACACTTCCCGAACAGTTCGATGTCCCGGTTGACCTGATGGTCGCTGGGGATAAGGTGTCCATGATCTCGTACGCGAATCTCGTGGGCGTGATTATTGAGAACCCGGAGATTGCCGAGTTGCAACGGACCCTGATCAAATTCATACGACGGAGTGTTTAGTTATAAAAAAAACACACCCTCGGGTGTGCTTTTTTATTATCTTATTTTGCATATCGCACGATCTGTCCATCCTTATAGGTGACGATTGCGGTCTTTGGATCTCGGTTGATTCCGGTCGAATCAAGCGTGATCGATCCGCTCAAGCCTGCATAGTTACTGATCTTACCGAGGGCTTTCTGGATATCTTCTCCTGATCCAGCGTTAGCATTCTTCAATGCCTCTGCCGCGACCATCATGCCGTCGTATCCGAGCACGTTGTAAAAAAGATAATCTCCCGCCGCTTTGCCGTACTTCGCCTTATATGCATCGGCGAATGCCTGTTGCTGCGGCGTGGTCGAATCGAAGTTCTTCCACAAGCCGAAGTAGGTCCTTCCATCCAACACCTTGCCCGCAACCGTTGCGACATCGGCAAGGCTAAAGGTATCACTTCCCAGGAACTCACCCTTGAATCCGATTTCGTTCGCCTGCTTTACGACCACACCACCCTCACCCAAATGGGCGATGAAGATCGTTTCCGCCCCACTATTTTTGATCTTTGCTAACTGCGTCTTGAAATCCGTATCCCCAACCTGGAATTCCTCCCGCGCAACGATCATGCCGCCACCCGCCTGAAATTCCTTTTCGAATCCTGCGGCGACCGCCATCAGATATTCATCCTTTCCGACCAAGAGGGCTGCTTTGGTCTTCTTCAGGTCAGTCTTTGTAAACTTCGCAACTTCCTGCCCGACGCCGTTCGCATAGACCCCGGAACTAAAGATCCAATTACCCAATGATGCAATCTCGTCTGAAGAATCAATCACATCGAGTACTGGAACCTTGTTTTGCTCTGCCATTCCTTGAATCGATGCCAGCCCTGTGTATGGCATATCGAGAATCATCTGTACCTTGTCGACCGTCATCAGCTTTTGCGCTCCGCTTACCGCTGCTTTTGGGGCAAGATCCGGAACATCTTCATATACTACCTGCACCTGCCTTCCGTTGATTCCTCCGTTTTTGTTTATCTCCTCGACTGCCATATCAGTACCCTCTTTCAATGCGATCCCGATATCCGATGTGATCCCGCTTAGGACATAGAGCCCGCCAACTTTAATCGACTCACTTGTTGCTTGGCTGCTTTTGCTGTTATTTGCAACATATCCACCCCAGATGACAAGCGCTACCATGACAACCCCGATAAACAATTTTGTTGTTTTATGCATGTGTTTATTAATTGGTTATTAGTTTTTATACCTTTATTACACCTCGTTTCTAAAAATGTGTCAAAATAAATGCTATTTTTAGTCAATATAATCAGCATAAATACTCACTTTTTATACTTTTTATAATAAAAAATTGACGAAAAAATTGACGATTTTTATTACTTTGCTATACTAATAGTATGCAAAACGACCTCCTATCCACTCTCAAAGATATCGGGTTGGAGCCGAAAGAGGCGGATATCTATCTATCCGTTCTCAAGCTAGGTAAGGCAAGTATTACCGATATTGCAAAAGTGTCCGAGATAAAGCGGACCACCGTCTATGAGTATGTAAATAAACTCGTTAAAGACGGGCTCTTTCATAAAACTGCACAAGGCAAACGCCTCATCTACGTGGCCGAAGATCCTTCCAAGCTTATTAGGCTTTTAGAGCATAAGCGCAAAAAGGCCGCTTCTATTCTCCAAGATCTTCAAGATATCTATGCGACCGCGTCACATAAACCGCATATCAAGCTCTATGAAGGGATCGAGGGTATCCATTCCATCTATGATGAGATCGCTAATACATCCCATACCGTCTATAGCACCTTTTCTGCAGAGAAACTCTTTTCCGTCTTTGCCGAAAAAGATGCCGAGGAATTCCAAGCGACCATTTATAATAAAGGCGGACAACTTAAGGAGTTGATCGAAAATAATCCGGCAGGTAGATCATATATCAAACATATCCTCCCTAAGGAAGTCGGCTCGGCAAAACTATTACCCAAAGACTTTGCGGTTGCCGTCGATCTAATCGTCGCCGGCGACAAAGTTGCAATGATCTCACTTGTTAATCTCGTTGGCATCATTATCGAAAACCCTGAGATTGCTGAGCTGCAACGCAATTTTATTAAGTTTGTTAGAAGGAGTGTCTAAACTAAAAAATCCGCGTAAGCGGATTTTTTAGTTAGAAATTAGATAATTTTTCGCCCCCTTATTCCCCCAAATATGCTTCGATGACTTCTCTCCTTTCCAATACTTCCTCCGGAGTCCCTTGCGCAAGCAGCTTACCGCTATCCAAGACGATCAAGTGATCACATAATTCCCTGATCAACTGCATGTTATGTTCTATTACGATAACTGTCTTTCCTTCTCTCTTAAGCTCCTTAATGATCGAGGTAATCGTTTTAATCATCTCCGGGAACAAACCCGCGAACGGTTCATCGAATAGGAACGTATTTATGCCCTTCCCGATGCCATCCGCATGAGTCATCGCAAGTGCCCGTGCAATCTCCAATAATTTTCTTTGTCCATACGAGAGGTTGTGCGCGAGTTGATTTCTCTTTTCCCACAATCCCACGCGCACCAATACTGCTTGGGCCTTTTTATCGTGCCCTTCACTATGCCGTTCAAACAACGACCCCCCAACGCTTCGCTCGGTCAATACGACCAATATATTATCAAGGACCGTTAGTTGTTCAAAGAGGCGAACCTCCTGAAACGTTCGAGTTATGCCACACCGTGCAGTAGATGACGCAGTCTCCTTTTTCTGCCTTTGCTTTTCTCGAATAGCGATTGTACCCGAATCGAACGCAATCATTCCGCTGAGCACATTAGTTAACGTCGTCTTCCCCGACCCGTTTGGACCCACAATACCCGTTATCTTTCCCTGCTCAAATACGACCGACAAATTATCTATCGCTGCGACGCCGTTAAAGTGCTTATTTAATTCTTTTATTTGTATTGCGTCCATATGAATTAGAAAAATGGAAAATGGAGATCGGGATAGGGTGGGTAGATGCCAGCATTTTTACTGAATCTCTCTATTCCCTTTTGCTTATTTCCTTTTGCTTATTACTACTTCGTTCATTTCAGCCGATAAGGGTATTTTACATCATGTAGCCGATTTTAAATACTCTTTTATTCTTTCCTTATCTTCGTTTTCCCTTACTCCCTTGAAGTACATTTCTATAAACTGCACACTATTATCTTTCGGATAATACGCGTAGATTATTCTTATTCCACTTTTTACCCCCCTGCCCTTTAGACATTTGCAGGCAAACTTTTTTACCTTGTATACTTTTATCTCCTCGCTGCAAAAATGTTCGATTGCAAATATCGATTCGTTATCGATCTTCTTTAGGTGATACAGCTCAATTGCGTTGATTTTTACGGTACTCAAATCCTCTTCCAACGTTATAAATTTCTTTAGAAGTTTTTTAAGGTCCCTATTAAATTCTTCGATGGGCTCCCGATATTCAATCTTCATATTCTCTGACGGAAGTTTCCCTCGTTCTATAAAATACCGACTCGTAATCGATCTTCTCCCCATCTTCTGCCGCTATCCACGGAACATCTTTATGCGAATAGTCGCTCAAATCTTTTGCCGATCTATCTGCAAATCTACTCAGTACATCATCAATGTGCTTTATTTCCTCCCCTGAAAATACGCTCACATCCGCCCTTCTTAATGGCAAATATTTTTTCTGCTCTTTATCGAAATATTTACTCTTTATAGATTCGAGCTCCTTATGCTCTTCCATCATCTCAACTATTTTTTTGAACTCAACCGGGGTCGGCCCGAAATGATTCTTGATATACGTCGCCCCGATGATCTGCTCTTCGAATTTTTCGTAATAGTCGAAATCGATAAAATACAACAATTTATAAATCACCGTCATGCCCACATTCGGTTTACTGCCCACCTTTTCTAAAATATATAGGAGTGCTTCCTTAAATTTTTTTAACTTTTTCTGTGGTACGCTTATTCTTATTTCCACACCCTCCTTCGGCTGATTTTGATCTTTACCTTCAAAAACAACTTCTATCTTACCTTTGCTTTTCCCACTGATCAGCTCTTCTAGGGAGAGCTCGAATAGTCTTGCCAACTTTTTGGCCTGCGAAATAGTGATGTCCCTTTCTCCCTTTTCTATCCGTTCCAACGTTGGCCTTGAAATATCGAGGTATTTCGCCAGATATTCCTGCGAAATTTCACCTTTCTTCCTCAGTTCTTGCAGGTTTTTAATCATGCATATATTCTACCTTTTGTAAAATATATTGTCAATATATATGTAAAGAATATTTACATATATATTCTTTTGTCGCTTCCCTATTTTAATTCGTACTCACCCACAAATCCCCTTGGCCGATATACCATCAAAAGTACGAGAATCGCCCCGTATATGACCTGCCTCGACTGCGCGGCTATATCAGTTGGCAATCCAACAAACCTAAGGGCCTCGGGCAATAAAACCAGAAATAGCGCACCTGCGAGTGTCCCGCGAATGCTTCCCAGACCGCCCATGATTACGATAGCCAGGATGAATATGGATTCATTCAGTGAGAATGACGAGGGATCAACGTACGTTATATATGATGCGAACAGCGAACCAGCAACCGATGCCATTGCGGCCCCGATCACGAAGATCGCCAATTTGAAATATTCTACCCGGTACCCAAACACCTCAAGTGCTTGCTCATCTTCGCGAATTGCCTTAAGCACTCTCCCAAAGGATGATCCATCTATTTTAGTTGCCACCATATACACCAGTGCAAACAACGCAATCGCAAGCAAAAGAAACGTTCCATTTGAGGCGATCTCGTATCCAAATACCGTTGGCTTCCCCACCCCCGGGATTCCCAGTGGCCCCTTTGTCATACTTTCCCAGTTCAAAAAAATACTAAATACGATTACATTAAACCCAAGCGATGCAAGTGCGTAATAATCATCTCGAAATTTACTAAACACCATGCCAACTAATAAACTGACGATTCCCGAAAGAAGCATACCAAGAAGAACAGAGACGAAGAAATTTATCCCGTACTGAGTCAATGCAATAGCGGTCACATACGCACCGATGCCATAAAAGGCAGCATGCGCAACAGACAATAATCCCGCATACCCAACAACCAAGTTCAAACTAACGCCGAGGATTGCGTAGATGAAAAACAGTATTGCGATGTGAATAAGATAGGGCATCAGGGGAGGATTTATGATTTAGGATGTAAGATCTAAGAGGAAATACTGGATTAAGACTTGGGGGTTAAAAAGGATTTTGATTTTGTTATTAGTCCCTGTAGAAGCCGATGTGCCGCATCCGCTTGCTCAATAATTTTTTCATATCCATCTTGCTTCAAAAACCCAACGTCTTTTGCGATAAGTATTTGGTTTTTCAATTCAATTAAAGATCCTTGTGCCATGTAATAGAATTGAATTTTTTCCTTATAGCCATTTCTTCCAAAACCTTCAGCAATATTTGATGTAATAGATACTGCTGCTCGCCGCATTTGATTCGTTAGGCCAAAGATTTCCGACTGAGGAAATTTATCCGTCGCCCGATAGATCATTATGACCAATTTATGCGCTTCTTGCCATGCAAGAATATCTTTAAAATCTTTGATTTTCTCATTCATACATCTTACATCCTAAATCTTAAATCCTTTATATCACCGTTTAAAAATTCCCTTCGGTCTAAATAATAGAAAAATTATCAAAATGATAAATGCAATTGCATCCTTCCATTCGCCAGAAAACTGCCATACGCCAAAATTTTCCGCAAACCCCAACAGAAATGCTCCCGCAAATGCCCCGTGCATTGTACCGATGCCACCAATAATTGCCGCTATCACACCCTTCATCAACAAACTCATTCCCATTGTCGGTTCCAGACCTGTATCAAACCCAACGAGTATCCCGGATAATCCTGCGATGGCCGATCCGATAAAAAACACCCAGCCGATGATCTTATTAGTGTGGATTCCTACCATCTTAGCTACTTCTTCGTCGTCACTTACCGCGTTTATCGCACGGCCAAACATCGTATACTTAAGCATCCAGGTTATCCCAACCAGGATCATTACTCCAAGAATTGCAATGATCGCTTGTGTCTGTGTAATAATCCCTCCAAATATATCATAGATCTGTTGCTGCATCGCACTGTCGGCGAGTGTTTGGAACTGGCTCGTAAAGAGAATTGCGATAATTGCCTGAATAACCGTAAGCAAACCAAGAGCGGCAATTAAAAACACCATCTGTGACGCACCACGATTACGCAACCGCCTAAACACAAGCTTATCAAGCATATAACCAGCCCCTCCCGTAAACAGCACCGAAACCAAAGCACTCGCGTATATATTCCATTCGAGCTGCTTATACAAAAAGAACATGGCGTATCCGCCAACCACCGTTAATGCGCCATGAGCGAGGTTAAAAAACTTCGTCGTCCGATAGATCAAATTAAATCCAAGCGCAATAAGCGCATAAATTGCTCCCGCAATAATACTATTTGCTATGATCTGTGGAAGGATACCCATTCGTTTTGATTATACAGGTTTTCTATCCAAAACTAAAAAGCGGCTTAGGCCGCTTTTTAGTTTATTTTATTTCTTCGAATACCCCATTCTTTGCCACTTTCACAACAGCCGGCTTCGTAACATCTCCCTTTTCGTTGAATGTTATGATACCACTTGCTCCCGGATAATTATTACCCACCTTGAGCAACCCTGCTTTTATCTCATCGCCACTCATTCCCTCTTCTTTGATCGCCTTGAGCAAAAGCATCATCGCATCATATCCTTCTGCTGTGTAGATAGTCGCATCTACTCCGAAGCGCGCCTTATACCTCGCTGCAAATGTCTTTGACTCTTCGGTGCTCGGCTTTACCATTGCCGGTGCGATAACACCTTCGACATAACTCCCTCCCGTCACGAAAAATTCTTTTATATCAACTGACTCATCCGTTGAAACAAATTGCACACTGATCTTCATTTCCCGCGCCTGCTTTACCATGAGCGCCACTTGCTTATAGCTTGCGCCTATAAATACCACATCCGCTCCAGACGCTTTTATCTTACTCAGCTGCGTCTTAAAATCCATGTCCTTCCCTCCAAACGAATCTTCTAAAACCGCCTCTCCTCCGGCTGAAACGAACGCCTCCTTTGCGTCGTTTTTTTCCTGCACCAATGCGTCCTGACTATTATCAAACATGAACGCTGCCTTTTTAAAACCTTTTTCGTACGCATACTTTGCAACCGCATATGATCGAACCGAATCAGATGCAATTGTCCTGAATATATAATTTCCAGCTCCACTTAAGGTCTTTGATGTAGCTGCGGCGATCACCATTGGGATTTTTACTGGCTCTGTCAGCGGCGCAACTGATAACGCCTCCGATGAGCACATCGGCCCATACAATGCGTTCACCTTGTCGATATTTATCAACTTTTGCGCCGCGCTTACTCCTCCGACCGGCATACACCCCTTATCGTCTTCTACAATAAATTTTACCCTATCCTGCATCCCCGAATCCTCGATCGCCATAATGGCGGCGTTGCGCGAGCCCTCGGCATACGGAGCGTAATCCCCACTCAACGGCAGCACCGCTCCTATTATTATCATTTGCTCCTCGCTTCCGCCCTGCTTTTTGTATACCGAATAGCTCCCTCCAAGAATCAGCGTTGCAACGGCGATCAGAAGAACTGATTTCGTTATTTTATTCATCATATAGTAAATATGTGTTAATTATTCGCTTAGAAATTGACTAATTTCTATCTTTATTGCATAGTATCACACTATTTATATTTGTCAATAGTTTCGGCATTATTATATCTGATTTACATATTGACTTTATAATACTCATATTATATGCTATAAATGTTGTCGGAAATATCGACATTTTATAACCATGCTTAAAAACTCCCTTTTACAGTTAGGTCTGGACGAAAAAGAAGCAAGTATTTATCTAGCTTCCCTTGAATTAGGCCCCTGCTCCATTCAAGACATCGCCAAAAAATCCGGCATCAAGCGAAGCACTATTTATGGCATTATCTCCGATCTGAAGACTCGTGGTCTTTTTAATGAAACCATAAAGGGTAAGAAGCGCTTATTTATCGCATCCAATCCCGAAACACTCAGTTCGCTTATAGATCGTCAGCGAACACTCCTTGATAAAATTCTCCCGGAATTAAGGGGTATCTCCAACGCTGAGCTTGGCAAGCCAAAGGTTCGATTTTATGAAACTCTCGAGGAAATCCGCTCCGCTTATATAGATTCCATATCTGGAAACGACCAAGAAATTCTCAGTATCACATCGGCAGAAAGCGGGCTTAATTTCTTAGGCCCCGAATGGATAGCTTCCTATATCCGCACGCGTATCGAACGAGGAATACACATCCGTGCGATCATCGACTCCTCCCCCACTTCTCTCCAGGTTTTTTCTACTGACAAAGAATCTCTCCGACAAACTAAAATACTCCCTTCCAACAAACATTTTGTTACCGATATCGAGATTTATGGCAATAAAGTATTAATTACCTCATTTGAAAAGGAGCATTGGGCTGTTGTTATTGAAAGTGAGACCATTAGCTCCATGATGAAAATGGTCTTTGCAATTATGTGGGATAGCCTTTCCACTCCTCATAAAAAATGAGCCCGGATAAATCCGGGCCCAGGCATGCTAGCGTATCTTGCTAGCTCTAGTAGGGGAACCCTCCAATCTCGCACCCGGCTTCGCGGGCTTCTTCCGTCAGGAGATACTCCGGCTCCCACTCGGGGTTCGCAAACCGCTTAAGGAGGTCGTGGTACGGCACTTCCTCCTGGTTCGAGAGCGGAACGTGGCACCCGTTTACTACCGGGATCGTGTCTGCGGCTTCGCGTACCGCGCGCATTGCCTCGCTCGCACCGGCGTCATTGGCCCGGAGCCAGACCGTGCCGGTCGGGAGCACTACGGCGAGCTTGCCGTTGTTGCAGTCGGTCTTGATGACCGGCTTAGTGGCACATCTCTCGCCCTTGGCGATGATGCACACATCCTTCGAAAAGAGCGACTTGTACTGCAAGCCGTCGACCCGTACGAACCGTGCGTCCATCAGAGCGATCAAGACCATCGATAACCTCACCAGATCCTCGTGTTTCTTTTCCATTCGCTACCTCCGTGCGTGGCTCATAGCCACATGATCTAAACTGCTAAAAATACGATAACACATTATCCGTATTTGTCAACCTCATCGCTTTTCTCTCGGAATAGCTCGCTGGTCGCACTTTCTCACGCGACCCCGTATTACAAAAAGAGCCTTTTTATCGGCTCTTTTTGCTCATTTATTCCGCCTTTACGAATATCCCGTCTTCCATCGTCTTTATTATGATATCCTTCTTCACGTCTCCGTTCTGATCAAACGATAACGATCCTCCTGCGCCAGCAAAATCTTTTATCGTGCCCATGAATTCTTTTGCCTTCTGCGTGTCATCACCCGCCACCGCGATTGTTTTTGCCAAGATCATCATGGCGTCGTAGGAATTTGCTGCGACGAGCTCTGGCATTTCGTGATATTTTTCCTGATACATTGCCGCAAATCGTTTCGCCTCCTCCTGGCCAGACATCACATCAAACGGATACGGATACACAATGCCTTCGGCGATATCCTTGTAGTCCTTTTGCAGCGTTGCGTTTTCTGCTCCCAACTGACCGAGCCAGCTTACCTTGATTCCCAACTCTTTTGCCTGCTTTAGCGTTACGCCCATTTTGGGACCAGCCGCATGAATATTCAGTATCGTATCGGGTTTCTTTGCCTTTATCTTTATTAGTTCTGTTCGCACATCTTCCTGCGTTAACTCCACACCCTCTATTGCGACAATAACTCCTCCTCGCTTTTCAAATGCCTCCTTGAAATATTTTGTGTGTTCTTCTCCGAACGGATTTTTTGCCTGCACTATTGCGACACTACGCGCGTTTCCCTTGTCATACGCATACACTGCCAATGCGTCCATCATATCCTTCGTGCTTGCGATCGTCCTGAAGAAATAATCGTCCTGACTCATTTGATTGAGTCCCGCGAATGGTGAGATCAGAATCACCTTATTTTCATTAATGACTGGAAGCATCGGGATAACCGTCGAATTCCAGGAATCTCCTACGATGTACTTTACGTTATCCGTTTCGATCAATTTTCTGGCCGCACTTACTGCGGTTGCCGGAGCCGCCGCACTATCCTCAACAATAAGCTCTACCATTTTTCCGTTTATCCCGCCATTTTTATTAATCTCATCCCTCGCCAACTCCACACCCCTCAACTCCTGCTGCCCGAAGTATGCGGCATTGCCCGTAAGTGTTCCGATGACACCTATCTTTATGACCGTGCTTTCTGGCGCTGATTTAACCATCGTATACACCCCTACGGCCATCAATATAAGACCAACACCCGCGACTATCTTTGTTATTTTATTCATATCGTTTATTAAGAGATCGGTCGATCGGATCCGATATCCTTTTATTTAGTATATCGCCACAATAACTCAATTCTGTCCAGTTGTCCATAATTTAAAACTCATTGGCTTATTTTTATGGCATAAATACTGCATTATTTTACTATATATAAAAAGTGTTGTATTATTTAAACATATGAATCACTCTAGGGATCTTTTGGTTTTAACGCACTTTGGCCTTTCTCAAATAGAGATCGATGCGTATCTTGCCTGCCTTAAGCTTGGAGGGGCTCCTGCTAGCACTATTGCCAAAACAATCGGAGCAAAACGCGCCTCTATTTATGCACCTCTTAAATCACTCGCGGAAAAGGGGGTTGTTCTTCTCTATTTTAAAAAGGGTAAGCGGGTGTACCATGCCGTTGACCCACAAAAATTGCCTCGCATCTACGAGAAGAAGCTGGACATGCTCAATAGCGTAGTCCCCTACTTAAAATCTATCGAGAAAACACCGCTCAAGCCTTTTGGCCTCCGTTTTATCGAAACCAGAGAAGAGCTCGAACTTTTTTACAATGAAACACTAGCCGACCGCCCAGGCAGCGAACACTATGTCATTGGAAACGTACTTACCTGGGAGGGTATGGCGCAAGATTTTTTTAAGCGCTTTCGAGAACAACGCGCAAAGCAGAAAATCAAAACAAAGCTTCTTCTCTCCGCCGAATCTGCTACAAGTAATCCGATCGATCAATCGCTATTGAGGGAATTCAAATATCTTCCTGAAAAATACACGTTTAAAAGCACCATCAATATATTCAGTGATAGCATCCTAATCATCAGCCCTGAACTTGATTCGCTGGCGGTCGCGATCACCATACCGGCGATGATAGACGTTTTTAAATCTATGTTTGATATTATTTGGGATTCTACCGTCTAATTATCAGTCCTCGTACTGTTTGATTGTTCCGTTCTCGACCACTAGCCGCACCATGCCATCAGTATCGGTGCGAAATAGTCGTGCCTTTGTCTTTTTAATCCGCTCTAATACCTCTTTAGTCGGGTGTCCGTAGGAGTTTTTACCAACCTCTATAATTGCTATCTTCGGCTGGACGCTTTTCAAGAATTCCTCAGTCGCCGAGAACTTCGACCCGTGATGCGGGATCTTAATAATATCCGCTTTTATATCCCCATCTTTTATCAACTCCTTTTCTGTTTCCCTACCGATATCCCCGGTAAATAGCGCAGACACACCCCCTCCTGTGAATTTCGCGACGATTGCGCCCTCATTCCTATTCTTCCCCTGCGCAGATAATATCTTCATCTTATTATCCAAATACTCTATGCTATCCCCCTCAGCTACTACAATCACCGGGATCTTCTGCTCCTTTGCCCGTTGCGCAAGCTCCTTGAAGCTTTCCGAATCGCTTCCGTTTCCGTTGTATATGATCATACCAATCTCATACCGCTGTACCACGTCGAGCAATCCCCCAAAATGGTCGAGCTCCGCATGCGAGATCATTACCAGATCTATATAGCGATCGTGCCATGACGCGCTGTCATCCAACTGGGACACTACCTTCCCATTATCCGGCCCGCCATCGATAAGTATCTTCACATTCCCCGGCATAACAATCATTTCGCTGTCCCCTTGACCGACATCAAAAAAATACATCTCAAGCCGCTTGCCGAATGTACCGAACACAATATTACTCCACGCCAGCAGGTCGAGGATGATAAGGCAGATGAGGATTATCTTGAAGCGGGGTTTCATAATTGTCGTATGGTATGTACGTCATCGGATGACGTACATATGTGCATCTTGTTGCGATGACGCAAATATGCTAGAGCCCCTCCAATTATTCCATAATACAGCACCACCCATGCGGCTGTCATCGGCATCGAAAACCCTTCATTCGCTCCGAATAATTCGATTATTGCGATCTCGTATTTTAGCACTAGAGATGCTATCCAGGCGGGAAATGTTGTCAGCGGACTTACAACAAACCCAAGTCCCGCAATCACAAACCCCAGTCCCATGGTCACGGGGATGAACGCAAGAATCACGATATTAGACGCCAACGATACCAACGAAAACGAACCGACTGATTGCATTAATATGGGAAAGACCATCACTTGTGCCGAGAGCGTACCCGACAGGTTCTCACGCCAATCAAGAAATCCATTTTTCTTTCTTTTTATATATCGGTCGAGATGCGGTTTCAGATATACGATGCCGATGAACGCCAAGAAGGACAGCTGGAACCCAAGATCGTAGCGCAATACATTCGGATTCCATATCACCATCGCCGCCGCGCTTACCGCAATCGCGTTGCGCATGCTGTGTGCCCTCCCAATATGTGCCGCGAGTAGTACAATACTGCCCATAATTGCGGCTCGTACCACCGACGCTTCCGCTCCCGACATAACGACAAATGCGACAATGATGCCAAGCGTCGCGTAAAATGCTGCCGTGCGACGCATTATAGACCCGCAGAGCAATAGCACCGCACCCGCCACGACACTGATATTGTATCCCGACAACGCGACCAGGTGCGTCGTACCACTATTTGCCATCTGCGTTTTAAACTCTCTACTGAATTCCGCGCGCTCTCCCAAGGTAATGCCTGCGAGCAACGCCGCCTCTTCGGCTGGTAATAACTTCTTGTATGTCGCGACCGCCCTCTTTCTGATTTCCAGCAATCGCATGAGTATCGTGTTGCCGTCATTTTGCTTCACCAGTTTTATTTCAGGAAACTGCATGGTCGCGAAAATTGCATCCTTCAATAGATACATGCGATTTTTTTCATCGGGCTTCTTTATTGCACCGCTTGCTGTTATCACGTCACCATAGCGTAGCATAGGATATGGACGTGCCATCACTGAAATTTTCCCACCCGTCACATCATTTAACTTGATTACAACCCGTTGGCTCTTTTCGCTTCTGCGAACGTCGAGCACGTGCCCCGTTATTGTCGCTCTCTTGCCGATCAACGTGACCGTTTTATTTTTTTGATGCACGTTGTAGCCTACCCAATACATCGCACCAATAACGACAAACGATACGAGTGCGGCGAACCATGCGATCCGCTTGCTTCCCCCCCGGTATGCGGCCACTCCTGCCCCCACTATTGTAATAATAGCCAACGCCGCAAGACGTATCGATGGTGCCAAAAATATACCGACCAGAAAAAACACGATTCCCCAAAATACGGATTCGTGGAGATGCATATCTTTTAAAAATCCATCCCTTTTTCCGCCTTCACTCCCTCATTATAGATATGTTTCACTTCTCCCATATCGGTCACTACATCAGCAAGTGCAACAAAATGCTTTACGGCGTCGCGCCCTGTCATAATAATATTAATTTCTTTTGGCGCTTCTTTAATAACTTTATGCACATCTCTTATAGACAGCAGCTTCAACTGTATTGCATTGTGTATTTCATCAAGAATTACCAGATCATATTTTTTTGATCCTATCAATTTTGCCGCCAATGCCAGCCCATCCTGAGCCGCTTTGCGATGTTCCTCGCGCGGAAGCGTGTCCCCCAATATGCCCACAAATCCCCTCCCTGTCTTCACCAACTTGAATGTTGTCTGTGGAATATTGAATCGTTTCGCAAAAAAATCTTCCCCACTCTTCCACGGACCTTTGATGAACTGTACCATTGCGACGCGCTTGCCGTTCCCTAGCTCACGCATGGCAACGCCAAGAGCTGCCGTTGTTTTGCCCTTTCCATTGCCGGTATTAATGAGGATCATATGCATTTAGTATATCAAAAACAGTCGGCTCCAGGCAGACTGTTTTTATTTGTGCGCGGGAGAGGACTCGAACCTCCATGCCGTTGCCAGCGTTACCACCTCAAGGTAGTGCGTCTACCAATTTCGCCACCCGCGCCTCCAATACTTACCAATACTACTGAATCCTTCCCCGTTTTTCAAGTGGCACAATATATAACAAAAAATCCGCCGAAGCGGATCTTTTTGTTATGCGGCGATGCCAATCTTTTCGCGAGTCTTCTTCTTCGAGAGGTCTCGTACGAAGTAGAGCTTTGCGCGTCGTACCTTCTTTGGGGCGGTCAATACTTCCACCTTCGCGATCAGCGGGGTGTTGAACGGATATACCTTTTCAACGCCAATTTCGCTAATGATCGAACGAACGGTAAATGTCGAACCAATCTCCTTGCCATGCTTTGTCGCAATGATAATCCCCTGGAATTTGCTGATGCGCTCCTTGTCGCCATCCTTAATGCGCTCCCAGACGCGAACGCTTGCTCCCGGCTTTATTTTTGCCATGAGTTCTTTATCCATAGTGTGGTTATATTATAGGATAATGCCCATATTGTCAAACAAATTTGTCATTCCCTCGGAAGCGGTAATGACACGGCACCATACCTTACCCCCTCACCTTCTTTAAAACCTTTTGTAGATCAGTGGCCAGCTCCGCCTCAATAACCAGCTTATGCCCCTGCGATGCCACAAATTCGAGTGATTCCGCATGCAGGAAGTGCCTATCAATTCCTAGGGGGTTCATTTTTGCTCCATACATGGTGTCTCCGACAATCGCATGCCCTATGGATGCCAGATGTACCCTTATTTGGTGTGTACGGCCCGTTTTGGGCCATGCACGGACCAATGTCAACTCATAGATCTTACGTTTTTCCGCAGCCGGATCATCAAATTCAAACCGTTCCACCACCTCATATTCGGTCAACGCTTCCTTGGTCATCTTTCCCTCATGCACCGTTCGCTTGGTCGTGCCACCCTTCAAGCTGATCGGCTTATCTATAATCCCTTTTTTTTCCTGTATCTTCCCCCATACCAAGGCGAGATATGCCTTTTTTATACCTCTTGTCTGAAACAGATTCTTAAGATACGCAAAATATTCCTGCGTACGCGGAACCAAAATCACACCCGATGTGTTCTTATCCAGTCGGTGCACAATACCCGGGCGCTGCTTCGGGTCGTCGCCAACCTTCTTCACCTCGGGATAGTGCTTCAAGAGCCAGTCGGTTAATGCGTAGTCATTCCCCTCTGCGTATGGATGTACCAAAAGATGCGCCGGCTTGTTAATCGCCACTAGATTTTTGTCCTCATATATAACTATTATATCTTTTCGTTCCATTTCCTTGTTACTATCCATCAGTTTTTCTGTAATTGCAATGTGAAAAAAATTGAGGCTGCCGTAGCTTGCGGCAGCCTCGAATAGCAGGGAAGGTGTTGCGGTTGAATTACTTCACAAGCCTCGCAGTTTTACACCGCCAGGTACTTCATTATTTGCTGCGGAGTAACCTGGACCCTCTGCCCGATCGGGATCAACTGCTCGGATGCCCACTGGGCGAGTTCTTCAAACTGCTCTTTGAGCCACTTCTTTGCCTCCTGGAGCGCCACGCAGAAGTCCGTCACGATCATGCGGATCGCGACGATGGTGCAGGCACGAGACAGCCTTCCCGGCAGATCGGTTCCTTCGAGAACCTGCTGCGGAACGCCGTCGAGGATCCCCTCGACATCAGGCTTTATCTTCATAACCAGGTCAAAGCGTTTTGCGCAGGCAGTATGCACCCGCTGATTCGCGCGTGCTTCGTACGGCGCGCCGTTGGCTACCACTTCGTTGCAGCAAGGACAAACAAGGCAGCAACCCAGTGTCCTTTGCTCGAGGGGAAATACAAAATTTGTCTCATTCATCAAACAACCTCCCTATACCATGAGTAGTTGATTGCCAACACCTTTCCTTTTCTATTACATTGCAAGTTCTGTATATATTATAGAACATATAATATGAAAATGTCAACTAAGCAAAAACCCGCATTTCTGCGGGTTTTTTGTATTATGCTTCTGCTTCTTCCTTCTTGGATGCCTTTTTGTGACCCTTGAGCTTCAACATGATGCGCTTTTCGTCAGGCTTGATCGCCTCAACAGTGAATGCATGTTTTTTGCCCGGTTCCATCTGCTTTCGTAGTTCTTCCGGAGATCCGAATTCGGATACATGGATAAGACCATAGAGATCCTGCCCTAAGTCGATGTATGCCCCAAACGGGTTGACCTTGTATACCTTTCCTTCGACTTCTTCTCCTTCCTTGAACTTGTCAGATACGGTTTCCCACGGATTCGGCTTTAATGCCTTAAGCGAGAGAAATACCTTATCGTCCTTGATCTCGATGATCTTGGCTTTGATCTCCTCATCGATCTTTACCACCTCCTTCGGCGTATCGATCAAACGATAGTCGAGCTCGGAAATGTGGATCAATCCTTCGATTCCCGGATTGTCGATGAATCGTACGAATGCGCCGAAATCAGCGATTCCTGATACAACACCGGCGATAATGTCACCAACCGTGTATTTTGCAAGTAATTCTCGGACGTTTTCCTCAACAGCCTCCTTTTCGGAGATGATGAGCTTGTTCGTGCGCGGGTTAAGGTCGATGATCTTCACCATCAGCTCCTCTCCGACGAATTTCTTCAATTCCTCGAGAATACGTGACTGGTCACCCTTTTCGATGCGTGGGTAGTGCTCGCTAGACAGCTGAGATACCGGCAAGAATGCCTTAGTTCCATGGATATCCGCAACCAATCCACCACTGTTTGCGCCCTTGATCTTTACCCCAAACGGTTCGTCGGTATCTTTGAGATCCTTCAAACCCTGCCAATTCTTCTGTTCCTGTGCGTTGATCAGGGATAATTCGACGTAACCCTCGTTATTTTCGAGAGAAACGATCTTTGCACTCACGCTGTCGCCCGGGTTCATTCCTTTCACAATGTCGCGAGAGTTGATCAGTTCGATACCGTACACAATGCCGGTGCCGTACTTGCCGAGGTCGAAGTGCACACCGCGCTTTGTCTTGGCGAGCAATTTTGCCTCGATCAAATCTCCCTCCTTGAGGAATGAGATGATGTTCGCATCCGCTTTGGTCAGCTGATTCATCGCGGATGAGTTTTTAATTTCTATATTGTTAGTGACCATAGACCAACAGCTTACGGTAAAAGCATTTGAAAATCAAGGGTTTCCGTGGTATAGTAAACGGGTACGAAGTAGGCAATACGGAATATGAAAAATGGGCTTTAAGGGCATTTTTTGCCCTGTATTCCCCTTTTTCGTTTTCTTTTTTTCATTTTACACCCAACTATGGTCATTTCTTTCTACGGAGAAAACAGCTTCAAAATACAGAGTGGAGAATTTACTATCCTCACGGACCCGGTCGACACCTCCAGTGGATTAACTCCTCCCCGCTTCAAGTACGACATTCTACTTAAGACTCTTACGGCCTTCCCACCCCATGAAACTCCCCCTGATCAGGGCATTGCCATCTATGGTCCAGGCGAATACAACATCGAAGATACAACCGTATTCGGCTATCTCTCGGAAAACGAAGTGACCGACAAGATTCTCAAGACCGTCTACGTCGTCGTTTTGGAAGACATCAAGCTCTGTTTCCTCGGTCATCTCGCCGAAGTGCCATCTCCCGCTATTATGGAAAGGCTTGAGGATATTGATATTCTCTTTATTCCGGGCAGCGGATCGCCCTATATCGATCAGAAGAAAGTCGCCAAACTTGTGAAACAAATCCAACCGAAGATACTCATTCCGACCGCTTTCAAGATTCCCGGACTCAAGCGCCCGGCAGAAGATCTCAAGATCTTCCTCGAAGAACTTGATCAGAAGGACATTGAACCGCAAGACAAGCTTACGATTAAGAAAAAGGATCTCATTACCATCAAACCGACTCAAATCACTATTTTGAAGCCCTAATTCACTTGTATGCGGCATCATATTCATCGAATCAGGCAATCCGACCAGCAGACGAAGCGGAAATGGTTGATCCTCCTAAGCAGTATTACTATCCTTCTTATCGTCTCCCTTTGGGTGATCTATATGCGGGCGGTTGTCTTTACCGGATCGGACAAAAACGCAAAAGAGGATGTCCGCATTGGATTCTGGCCGGTATTCAAAAATGGGCTCACCATCACCGGATCTTCGCTCGGCAAGGCGTTCGACAATATCATTTCAGACATGCCGGCAATTGGTCGCCGGACCACAACAATAGAAAACCCTAAGTGAGAATCTGCGTGTTTGGCAAATTGCTTCGTTGCGGGTCCCCATTGGTTCGGTCCCCGTACGAGTAGCACGTCTCCCTCGCCAATCTCCCCGCGCCTCGCACTTCACTCAAACACACAAATTCTCAATCAGTTACTCAATATTAATTACGCATTATGGAAGAACAGTTCGATAAAGTTCAAAAACGAGAGATCAGCGCAGAGATCCAGGAAGACTACCTTAACTATGCGATGTCGGTCATTATTTCTCGCGCATTGCCAGACGTCCGCGACGGTATAAAGCCAGTACAGCGGCGTATTTTGTGGGCTATGTGGGAGACCGGCCTCAAGGCGGGCGTAAAGTACCGCAAATCCGCAGCTGTCGTCGGAGAAGTGCTTAAAAGCTACCATCCGCACGGCGATATGTCCGTGTACGACGCTATGGCACGCATGGCGCAAGACTTCTCGCTCCGTTATCCATTAATCGACGGCCAGGGAAACTGGGGATCTATCGATGGAGACAACCAGGCTGCTATGCGTTATACCGAGTGTCGCCTTTCCAAAATATCCGAGGAGCTTATGTTTGATATCGAAAAGGACACCGTTTCCTGGGGTCCGAACTATGATGGTACGACAGAAGAGCCGCTCGTCCTCCCGGCAAAACTTCCGGTACTGCTTTTGAACGGAGTTGCGGGCATCGCCGTCGGTATGGCGACCAACATTCCGCCGCACAATCTGCGCGAGATCAGTGACGCCATTTTGCATCTTTCCGATAATCCACATGCAACCACAGACGATCTGACCCAGTTCATCAAAGGGCCGGACTTCCCAACTGGAGGCATTATCTACGACAAGAATGCCATTGCGGAAGCCTACCGATCGGGCCGTGGTGGCGTCACGATGCGCGCCGTTTCCGACATTCAAGAGCGCAAGAGTGGACTCTTTAATATCGTCATCACCGAGATCCCGTACCAGGTTAACAAATCCGAGCTACTCTCCAAGATCGCAGGGCTCGTAACCGAGAAGAAGATTGAGGGCATCAAGGATCTTCGGGACGAATCCGATCGCGATGGATTGCGCATTGTCGTCGAGCTCAAGAGTGATGCCGCTCCACAAAAGGTACTCAATCAACTCTATAAGCACACCGACCTACAAAAGAACTTTAACTTCAATATGACGGCGCTTGTCCCGTCGCCGGGAGGATTACAACCACAACTCCTTTCCTTAAAGGACATACTTGAGTACTATCTCGAGCATCGCAAAGAAGTTGTTCGCAAGCGTGCCGAGTACGAACTCCGCAAGGCGCAGGAACGTGCCCATATATTAGAAGGACTCGCCAAGGCACTTGAGTTTATCGATGCGGTTATTGCGACTATTAAAAAGTCGGCCAGTAAGGAAGACGCTCACGTAAACCTTGTAAAGAAGTTTAAGCTTAGCGATATCCAGACAACCGCCATTCTTGAAATGCGCTTGCAGACGCTCGCCGCACTTGAAAGTAAAAAGATAGAGGATGAGCTTAAGGAAAAGATGCGCATCATCAAAGAACTCCAAACGCTCCTCGCGAGCGTCGCGAAGATCCTCGGTGTCGTCACTAATGAATTGCGCGATCTGCGCGATAAGTTCGGAGACGATCGACGCACCAAGGTTGTCGCAAGCCCAATCGGGGAATTCAAGGAAATTGACCTCATTCCTGAAGAGGACACTGTCATCACTCTTTCTCAAAGCGGTTACATCAAGCGCGTTCCGTCAGATACCTACAAGGCGCAGAAGCGTGGTGGCAAGGGCCTGATCGGATCCGATGTGAATGATGAAGATGCGCTCGTAACCTTCATTTCGGGAAACACGCATGACAACATCCTCTTCTTTACCGACAAGGGTCGCGTGTTCCAGACAAAGGTATACGATATTCCGCAAGGCAGCCGCACCGCAAAGGGCAAGTTGATGCAGAACTTCCTTGACCTTCCGCCTGATGAAAACATCAACGCGGTCATCGCCTACCCTGATTCGGATGCCGAGAAACAATATCTCGTCATGCTCACGGCAGATGGCACAATCAAGAAGACCTCGGTATCGGAATTTGCCAATATTCGCAGGACCGGCATCATCGCCATCAATCTCGCGAAGGGTGATTCGCTCATCGGCGTAAAGATTTCAGGGGGCAAAGATGAGATCATCATTACTACCAACGGAGGACAGGCGATTCGCTTTGCAGAAACCGATACCAAACCGCTCGGACGCGCCGCAGCCGGTGTGCGCGGAATCAAACTAAAAAAGGGTGATCGCGTAGCGGGCTTCGACATCATTCGTACCGATCAAAAGGCGGATCACAAAAAGCAGACGCTGCTTGTCGTATCCGAGAACGGATACGCTAAGCAGACACCGATCAGCGAGTACAAGACGCAGACCCGTGGAGGCATGGGGATCAAGACCTCCGATGTGACGCCGAAGATCGGCAACATCATCACTGGACAAATTCTCCGAGAAGAGGAGGAGTTGCTCGCCGTTTCCACCAAGGGACAGATCATTCGCATCCCGCTCAAAGATGTACGCACATCAGGACGAGCGACGATCGGCGTAAAGATCATGACCCTTAAGGAAAAGGATAAGCTTGCTGGAGTAGTCGCACTCTAAGTGCACTAAAAAAAGAAGACCGCTTTGGTCTTCTTTTTTTAGTGTCATGTATTTTTTATTTTTTGTACCAACTCGGCAAGCTCCTCCGCCGTCCTAATCCTTATTTTAATATTTGGGAATAATTCTGCCAATGCATTATATTTTTCTTTGGCATGTTCGTTGTCTGGCACCGTTAACGTCATTGCGTCTCCTTTCAGCATTCTTACTACCATCTCTCTTTCTTCTTCGCTATATGCCATTGGAAAAATAGCCAGGTCTTCAGTCGTACAGTTAAATCTCTCTTTAACCTTCTTCTCAAATTCTTCCCTCGCACCATCCTGATCAAAAAATGCCCTTAATAACTCCGCTTCAGTAATTCCCAGCTCCCGTATGAATTGCTGAGTCATCCAATAAAAAAATTCATAACCGTCAGTGCGCTCCCTATCCCTTCCTCTGTCTTCTGCCGAGTTTGTCGCAAACTCTCCTATCATTGCCGTGCCTTCGTCCAGCCAACGATTTCCTTTTATCTCATTCCGCTCGTTAATATATCTAAATCCAACAACCCGACCCTCCTTATCGCTACCCATCGCGTGCATGTATTCATGCGCCGGTATAAACCACCCTTCCTCAGGATTGAACATAATTATATTTGCATCCGGCTTGTACTGCGATCGCACATCCTCTATATCACCTCCCGGCACCCCTATTGCCAATAGCGAGTCCACGATGCGCACTGAAACATTCTCCGGGGGTTGCTTTGGGTGTAATTGATTCCCTTCAAGCCATTCATTTGTTTTCTTTAGTTGCTCGGGAATAAATACCTTTGCTTCGGCGATGCGTGTCTGATATTCCCCAATGCGTCTTTCTATTGCCGCCACTATTTCACCCTCGGTTGCCTCACTCGACAACCCAAATCGCCCCATTCGAGCTTCTTTCTTTTGTTCATTTTCGAGGGCAAGTATCTCTTTAACCGCCCTCCGCTTCAACATTTCGGGAGTTGTGTAATCAAAAAACGACCGTATGTCAGGCTTAAAGACCCGTCTCTCTGCTGATTTTTCTGTCTCAGTAGTAGTATTGAGAAATTCTTTTTCTTCGCTCACGTATATTTTATCTCCTTAGTGCGCCATTACCATATCCCCTGCCAGCTGTCGCAGCGATCGCTCATATGCCCGCTCCGATCGTTCGACCGCAGCATAATATGTATCCCATGCTTCTTTCTTTCCCGCGATATCATCCATAGCCAACCCGCTCATCGCAGACTCCAATGTTTTGAGTGCAAACTCTTCTTCAGCCATATGATGCGCATCGATCCGTGCCGCGCCCTCGTCGAACCCACGGATCATTTCTTTATACTGGACACTCTTTTCCTGCATCGCATCCGCGATGTACTCGTTCAGGGTCGCGAAGAATTTTTCGTCATCCCCCTGCTCTACGAGCAGGTCCAACAATTCTCCCTTTCGTGCTTGCGAAAGGAATGATTGCGTGATCAATTGTCGTATTTCGCTCTTTGTGCTCATGTTCGTGTCTTATCAATATATGCCTTTGCCGTCTTTGCCGCTTCGACCAACAGTTTTGTTCCCGCCTTCCCCTCCTTATGAAGCAGCTTTGCAGTTGCGATGGTCGTTTTTGCGCAATACTCGAAGTTCAATTTCTCCCCGCTCTTGCCAACCACCTTCCACCATTCACTCGGAGCCTTCCATACCATGGTTCCTAATGATTCCCGAGCCGTATTCCCGAGCGTTTCCATTGATCGATTAAACCGAATCCCCGCTTCAAACCTCCGTTCATGCATATCGGACAGTTCCTTGGCGGATAGGATCTTCCCCAGGTCGGCACCCAGTTCCGGATGTGCCGCGATAAGCGCTTCCAGATCGCCTACGCCGGCAAGCGACGGATCTCCCATAAAGCGCGTGCTGAGTGCTTCTATTATCTTTTTATTTTCCGCACAGTCCTTCACGACGGCTACACCTGGTACTTTATTTTCAAACTTCGTCTTAAAATAATTTGCCGTCTGATTAAACTCCGCCAGTGATGCAGGCGAAAGTAGTAGTGCCCGATAGATCGGTGTCGCCGAATCGCGCTTCATATCGGCGACACCGTTTTTCCCAAACACTTCATTGAGACTGGCGACAAATGCGCGATGTGTTTCATCGCTGATCGCCCTGTTATAGGTGAGTTCGTGCTGTAGTGCATTAAATCGATCGAGAAATAATGCCTTCTCCGCAGCCTCGTGCGATACACCATGCATCGCTTCGTATCGCGCGACCTCCTGTTTGAATATTACCTCCGGCCCCTCGCCCGTCATACGGCGCCCGAGATCTTTTATTTTTTCCTTAAACATATCGACTTAAGTATACGAGACCCTTATCTCGTAGACAAGCCATCAGGTTGTCGGTTGTTGGTCGTAGGTTGTTGGTTTATACTATACACATATGCAATTTACACGGAACCAGCTTATGATCATCGGGGGGGTCATCCTCACCATCGCCTTATTTGTCGGGATTTTTATTTTTCTTATTCCTTCATTACAGCAAGGGAGTTCCAATGAACCGACATCAAAAATAGCCCTAACCGTCTGGGGGGTTGAAGATTCGTCCAATTTCTCCCAGCTTGCAACCCAATATACCGCAGCGCATCCCAATGTCGCGCTTCGCTATACGCAAATACCGGAAGACCGGTATGAGCGCACCATCCTTAATGCCTTCGCAACCGGGCAGGCGCCGGATATCCTCATGATCCATCGCAGCTGGGTTCAACGGTATAGCGACAAGATTATGGCTGCCGATTATCCTCAGATCCAGCCTTCTGAGGTGCGTTCTCTTTTCCCCGATGTCGTCTATCGTGATTTCGTCTATCTGGATTATGTCTTTGCCCTTCCGTTGTACATCGATACCCCGGCGCTTATCTACAACAAAGAGCTCTTTAATAAGAAGGGAGTAGCAGTCGCACCTGCGACCTGGGCCGACATTAAAACCCTCATTCCTTACTTTACCGAATTCACTGCGGGCAAACAGCTAAAGAAGTCCGCGATCGCAATAGGGGGGACACAGAAATCCATTCCAAATGCTCCTGATATTATGTCGCTCCTCATGTTCCAATTCGGTTCAAGTAACCTTGAAACAACCGGACAACGTACTTCCTTTGATGAACATGCGCAAAAGGCTATCGACTTTTATGCTCAATTTGCAACTCCCAACAATCCCAACTATACCTGGAGTGATTCGTTTGCCAATGCCGACAACGCATTTGGTTCAGAAGATGTCGCAATGACGATTACCTACTCGCGAGAAATCCCGGCACTCGTGCAAAAAAATCCATACCTTTCGTTCGACATTTTCCCGATGCCCCAACAAAGCGTATCCAATCCGACAAACTATGCCGATTATTGGGGGCTTGCCGTTTCAGCAAAAAGCCCAAATCTTCAATGGGCATGGAAGGCTGTTATTGATATGACCACCGACTCCACACTTGCGTCGACCTATCTGCAGTCATCAAACAATCCCCCGGCACTTCGATCACTCATCAATGAATCACTCCGCGATCCGCGTCTCGGCGTATTCGCGCGCCAATCACTCACTGCTCGAGCTCCTTTCCAGTACGAAGTCGAGGGATATCGAACAGCCCTTTCTCGCGCCGTTGAAAGCATTCTCACCGGCCAATTTGATACACAAGACGCCCTCCAGCGGGCATCGGTCGAAATCAATAATCTCTTTTAAACTTCGATGAAAAAACTATTTTTCCCCACATTCCTTTCGTTGACCTTAGCCTTATTCGTTTCCGCACCGGTTGTCTTCGCACAGAGTGGCCTTGTTAAATGCGACGAAAGTAATCCCGCATCCTGCACCCTGTGCACGTTATTTTCCACCATAAAGGCAGTGTATGACTTCGCCGTGCAACTGACAATTATCCTTGCTGTTGCCTATATTATATTTGGTGGGTATCAGATGCTTATTTCTGGGGCAAATCCAACTCTTTATAAAAAGGGGCAGAATCATATCACGCAAGCGCTTCTGGGTCTTGCCATAGTCCTTTCCGCGTGGTTTCTGGTCGACATGTTTATGCGCGCATTGACAGGGTCGGGGGATATCTACGGCACTCCCTGGAGAACGCTTCAATGTCAGTAATTGGTTTTTTAAACCCCCGCAGTTCAAACTGTGGGGGTTTTTACTTCACACTATTTCTTGTTTGCGATATACTATACTATATGTATTCAATCACTGCAGCACTGCTAGCCTTTTTCATTAGTGTTTCAACTACCTTTGCCCAAATATCGGGACAAGGCGACGTAGTCCCTGTTACCCCAAATGCTCCCGTAACGAGCAGGGTTACCTTCGGCAGCCCCTTCGGCAATGCGACGATCACCGATGTGCTTAATCGCATCATTGATTATGCCATCCTTGTCGTAAGCCCACTTGCCGCCGTAATGATCCTCTACGGCGCCTTCCAGATCATGGCATCCCGGGGAGATTCCAAGAAGGTCGTCGCCGGAAGACAGACTATTCTCTATGCCCTTGGAGGACTTACTATCGTCATCCTTGCCCGTGGCCTCGTTGGTATCTTTAGGGGGTTGATCACTGGACTTAACCCTTGAACAAACAACTCACTATTTTGTATACTTATCATATGAACAAACTATCAGTAACCTCATTGGCCGCAGCGGCACTTGCCTTGCCGGCCGTAAGCTCTGCCCAGAACCTTCCTGGAGCGGCAGCTCCGTCAGGAACGGGAGTCGACCCGATCATCGCCATTCTGAACACTGTTGGTAATTGGATGTTTGGCATCCTTATCGCAGTGGCAGCGATCTATATTCTCCTTGCCGCATTCAAGTTCCTTACCGCAAAGGGAGATGCAAAGGTCATTGCCGATGCTCGCCAGGCACTCACCTACTCGCTCGTTGCAGTCGTCGTTGGCGCCCTCACCAAGGGACTCATCGAAGTTGCAAAGGCAGTCGCTCGAGGGTCAGGCATTTAACCATATTATTCATAAAAAGAAGCCCCGCATGCGCGGGGCTTTTGTTTAAATGATCTGCACTGTTTTTGGAATATCTTCTTCCCTCTTCGGCAGATCTTTGCGCATTATGCGCCTTTCTTTTTTTGACGAAACCTTCTCCGTCGGGGGGTTCCCCCCTAGCGTCGGGTTGTACACCATCGACACGGTCATCTTACACCCCTCGGGAACCCGTATGGCAACCGCCATAGGCAAGTCGCCAAACTTCGTGTGCTTCCCGAATTGCAGCGGCTTGCTACCATCGAGCTTATCCAGCTCTCCGGTCTTTGCCGTTGCCGACGAGAAGGTTGCAGTGTAGTATGCGGGCAATGCCACGTACACCCACTTGCCCCCTGCGGGAACCGTGAATGTCTGCGATACCACCTTGCCGTCTACCTTCGAGAAGTTGTACGATGCGGCGTAGTCTCTGTCGGACTTCGCCGTCTCTGCGGGAACCGCAGCGACTCCGTTCTCCTTCTTGACCGCACTAGTGACTCTCGCGATCGCGATCATCACTAGTAGTCCGATCAATCCCCACTTCAGCATCTTCCTTCCTACCGTTTTCCACTTTTCCATTATTTCTTCCCTCCGAATGCCGTTTTCAGTAAAGCTGCCAGTGCGCCGAGTCCGTTTCCGTCATCAGCGATGCGAATTATCTCCTCTTTGATGTCATGCTTTATCGTACCTTCTTGGATCTGGACCGCCATAGTCGCATCCTTGAAGGAGACGCCGGTGTGTCCATTCGTGAGAATATCAACTCTTTCCTTCATCGCCTGGATGTTTGCCTTCTTTGTTTCCGCATCCCGCGCCGCAGCAACTTTTGCCGCTTCGGCATCTGCGATCGATTTCGGCTCGGCAAAGTTTCCAAGGTTAAATCCCTTGAGGATCAACCCGAATTGCGGCATAACCAAGCTTGCGCTCCCCTCTGACAGATCTTCTTCAAGATCTTCGACAAATCGATCCCTGTTTGCCACCACATCGGCGTCGCCAAGGAGATCTCCATCAACCAGTTCGTTTATCGCCCGAAGAACAAACTCGGCTCCCATCTTTTTAGCAGCCATATACGTCATTGGCTCACCATTCGGATTAGCGGCAAACTCTTGTATCTCTGTCTTTACTATCCGTGCGATTTTTTTACTCGCACCTTCCCTGCCGCCGCTCAGGTTGAACTGCCTTCCTCCGTTGTCGTCGATTTCCACGATCAACGACGGTGATGCCGTCAGAGGAATGTGATCACCCGGACAGTCAAACTTGAATTCCGGCACCTCGATCTCAAACCGCCTGTCGACTTCCACGAAGTCGGTCGCAAAGCCTCTGAACCACGCGAGGAACGGTTCAGCTCCGCGAACCCTTCCTGTCTCGGCTCCGAACCACCGCATGATCCTACATTTTCCCGGGTCACCTACCGGCACCCAGTCATGGCAGAACCAAAGGATTGCACCGCCTATCAAAGCTATAACTGCGCAAATCATCATTATCGTGCCCATTTTACCCTCTCCTTTCGCCTAAGCGATCTGTATGTGGTTTCGTCTTATATATGAAGTTTTAAATGTCCATCCTTATTTATTATATATACCACTTTTCTATATATTTGTCAATATGTACAGAATCGCTCACACCGTCTATACTTTTCCTATCGTTTCTTATGCCGGGGTGGCGAAATTGGTAGACGCGCCCTCGCAAACTTCATATGCCCCCATGGCGAAATTGGTAGACGCGCCAGTTTTAGGAACTGGTTCCGCAAGGATTAGAGGTTCGAGTCCTCTTGGGGGCACATTCGTTTTCCTCGGCCTTAGGCCGGCTTTGCGGAAACATACTAATTCCCCTTTATATCAATAGATACGATCACTAGAGAGAAACGGCTTCACCGGCGTTGATTATATTCCAAACAGTTTTATCCTCTCTGTCACACTCAAAATTGCTGTCCAAATTGACGACCGTCAATTTGGACAGCAATTTTGATATCTGAAATAATCTCCCACCCAAAAAATGGGTGGCTTTTTTTCTTACCTCTTATAGTAAGTGTTTCAGATTGCCCGTGCTCCCAACCTCAAATATCTCAACATAGTTTTCCAATTGCATGCGCACGAGATCCGCGATCAATTCCTTTGGGATCTTTGTCTTTCCGATCCACACACTTTTTTGTGCCATTTTGAAATCCAAATTATTTAACACTAACCTCAACCATACCCTCTTCTTTGTCTGCACTTCCGGAATATCGAACATCACGATGATTACTCGGTTTCCTTTTCCCTTCGAATACCATGGGTCGGGAAATCCCTCCTTGGTCTTTAGTATTTCCAGCTTCTGACCTCCCTTATCGGTAAGGAAGTAGCGCTTTTTATTTCCCTTGCCTTCCTCGAGAATCAGCCCGTCTCTTTTTAACTTATAGATCAGACTATGGTACCCGTTCATTCTTTTTCTCTCTACTTCTCTTTCCGTTCTTTTTCTCTCCTGCCCTAATTCTATCGCGTAGTTCCTGGCCCGATCTTTACTCGCCGATGCGCCATACCCGCTTTCTACGAGCATATCAAAAAGATCCAGCGGAAGTGTTATCCCTCTACCGATCGCTTTCAATAGTAGTAGTGAAGATTTATATTTCATGATCCAAGTTATTTTTCTTTAGTATACCGCTATTCTTTTTTGCTGTCCAAATTGACGACCGTCAATTTGGACAGCAAGTTGAGTATAGGTTTCAAATATTTTACCAAACTCAATTGGCTAGCTCCGAATGTTTACCATTCCTTCAAATTCGGAAATTTGGATCCCCACCTCCGCGGAAAAATAACGAGTAGTTTTTTACTTTGTATTAATTTCCGGTTAAGGATCGGCTGTAGGTTCTTATGCCGGGGTGGTAACATTGACAGATTCGCTTTATTTTGGCCGCCTCCGCAAGACCGGGATTGCTTTGATTAGATACACTCCCGACATTTCGCCGCGTTACGCATTCTCCTTGCACTGACAGATTATTAGTAACAACACAAGTCACAACGCCAATTTGAAGTCCTGCCCTCTGCGCAAAAAATGCCCCGGATACATCCGGGGCATTTGATTACCCTACTTCGATGACCTACTTGGTCGTCTTTTTCTTTGCAGCTTGCGCGGCCTTACCCTGTTCCAGCGACAAGACCTTACGGAGGCTTACGCCCACGACCGCTTCACCATCACGGTCCATGCCGTAAATTTCCACAAGGTCGGCGCCGAGCTTTCCTTCGAGCGCGACGACCTCCTCGGCTGCACACTCGCGCTCTTCTCCGGCATACCGGACCTTGAATGCGGCATTTGCCATGATCTTTACATTGCAGCCGCGCGGGACGAGCACCTGGGTCGGATATTCGCTCAAGAACTCAACCCGCTCACCTTGCGCCGAAGTCGACATGACCTCATACCATAGAGCGCTTTCTCCTCCCTTAAGATGTTTTGGAACATCGGAGATCTTCATGTGGTACTCGGGCCTCAGGTAAAATTCGTATTTCTCCGTCGGGCGGAGAATGAATTCCTCGTGTTTTGAGCCGACCCTAAACATCCGCTCCTTTACGATCACTTTATTTTCGCCGAACTTCACGGCAATTGGCTGTCGCATGACCTTCATCCAGACCAGCGAATCCGCAGGCATGATGATCCGCGAGCACGGTTCCGGATAGCTTTCGATATTCACCGGCAGCTCCGATACCGCGAAATTACCCTCGGTGCACTTTTCTTCGTCGGCCATCGCCGTCCCCACGCAGAACGTCACCAATACCATTACCGCCATCTCCAACCAGTAGGTCCGCTTCATCATTTGCCCCTCCCTCCGTTGTGATAAAAAGACAGCGTATCTGTCTCTTTGTGAAAGACTCTGATTTTTATTAAACTACTTTTCTCCGAGTTAGTCAACCTCTCTTGCGGTGCATTCAACCTCCACATATAACACCCCGAAGTTGGGTGAATATTTCTAGCTTAACCCAAAAGAACCCGTGCGGGTTCTTTTGGGTATTCTTCGACGGAGCAAGGACGAGTCGAATATTCAGTAGAATATTCGATGTGCCCATAGAAATGGCATAATGAGGAGTTGTTACTGTCCTGCCGTGCGCAAGAACTTAAACGTCTCTTCGAAGTTCTTAAAGATGACGTCGAAGATGGATTCGCCTTTTTGTGGCGTAATGATCGTGCGAGGACCCAAGTAGGCATCATTTCCTGCTTGGTCAATCGATTCTACCTTCATTTGGTATACCGTCCCCGGTTTAAGGTTCGGCAAGATTACCGTATGCGTCTGCGTGAAGGTTGTTAAATCTGATGACTTATTAGAGAAGTCTCCCTTTACGATTGCTGGCCCCTCCTGATAGTACACTGTTGAATTTGATGGTTCGTCGGTAACCCAGCTTACAATGGTCTGAATCCGATCCGTGCGACCCGGCACTAGGGCTCCATCTACCTTAAAATTGTTGATTTTTGGCGCAATGATGTCCTTGGAGGTTGTGATCATAATCGAGTCACCCGATTCTACCAAATTACCTCGTGTATTATATCCGAATACCTTTACCTCATATTGCGTTGCCGGAAGTAATCCTTCAATCAATAGCTCATGATACGGCTTCATCGTTTCATCAATCTTTCTGCTGATTCCTCCCCTCTTCATATCCTTATATTCCACGATGGTTGTTACGGGTTCTTCTGTTGTCCACACCGCTCGGAAGCTGGTATTGCGAACGTCTACGACCGACGCTGAAATCTTCGGGGCTTTGGTAATAAACGTACTATCCTTACTCAATCCGGCCGCCTCCGGAAATGAGTACGCCTTTACCCGGAAGTGATACAGGGTGTTTGGCTTCAACCCGTTCAAACGGAGCTCGTGCTCGCGTGTTTTGTTTTCCGTGTCAGACAGCTCTTTCTCATATTTTATCTCGGAGGTCGTTGTCGCCGCTTGCGCAAATACTTCCTCGGAGCTATACCCCACTCCTCCATATGCTTTTATATTCGTCCTCCAGGAAATCGTCGCTCCCTCTTCGGTTACGTCATAGACCTGCGGCAATTCGACAAACGGTGGTACGATGCTGGGCAAGATCGATTCAATCGTGTCTTGCAGCTGGGCTTCGTATGCCTGTATATTCTCTATCGTTTTTGACTCGGGAGACATTTCGGAAAGAAACTGTGTACGAAATATCATATCCTCGCTTATTGTTTCATTACCTCCTTTATCGATTGCCTTGATGCGGAAGTGGTAGTCGGTTCCCGGCCGCAACCCACCTAAAGTAACTGTTTGTGCGATGCGCCAGTCGGCTTGACTGCCCGTTGTAGTAATCCCATACACATTCGCCTCTTTGCCATAGCGAATCATCCCTAGTGTCGCCTCACTTGTATTAAATGAAATAGTCGTCCCAAACGCGGTCGTGGTAGCAATCTTAATATTCGTTATGGTTGGCGGTGTTGTATCCTTCGGCGTTGGCGGCTCAGTAAATCGTCCTGCCCCGGATCCTCCCCCTACCGTGACGATTGTCACCTCTCCCTCCTTCGCAGTCGTAACGGTCTTGTCTTCCGAGTTAGCACAGTTTCCCGCCGGATCGCACGACCGCGCCTGATAATGATACGTGGTGTTCGCAGCAAGTCCGCTTGCCACAACCGCATGTGTCATCGACATGACCAAGTCGCTTGTCGTGGTCAAGTACGTAGAGGATGCCGTTCCGATAGAAAGACGCGCATCGGCAAGCTCATTTGTCTTCCAGTATGCCACAATACTATTCTGTGCGGTGACCGGCACGGAAACATCCGAGATCACCGGCGGTTTTTGATCATACGATGTGGTAAAAGAATAATATGCGAGATTGTTTTTGTCCGTTGCAACGTCGCCCGCCTCGTCAGTAGATGAAACGGAATACCAATAGGTAGTGCGTGCCGCCAGGTCGGTCAGTGTCACGCTGTGCTGATACGGAGGTCCTCCCACTAGCGATGCACTCTGCACGGTAATTGTGTTGGTCGCATTGTTCAGACTCGCCACATTGGTAGCATACGTAACGGCGGAATTTGCATCCGTGTCTGTATTCCATACAATGACCGCGTTTTTATCGTCAACGATCGTAGCGGTCACATCGGATATCCTTGTTCCGCGTCGCGTAGTGAACGTATACCACTCGCCCCCATTGTCTACCGTTGCACCGTTTCCGTATATATCCACCGCAAATATCTTATAGCTATATACCGTATTCTGATCAAGATTCGGAAGCGCAACTATGTGGCTCGTTCCAAGTGAGGTTGATGATGCGATTGTCTCCCCAGATCCATCCACTTTTTTATAGGTCACCGAAGCGAACGTGGGTTCATCCGTAGTGAAGGTTATTTTCGCCCAATTCGATTGTCGCTCCGCAGTGGTCACGGCAGAAATATCAGGAGAAGTAACATCCGTACCCCCTTGTCCATCAGGTTGATCGGATGGAGTGATTGCCCATAGAGAGCCGTCGCCATCAGTATCAATAACCCGAATCTTATATCCATACATCGTCGAAGACGCAACTACCGCATCCATATAATAGTTAAGATCAGGTCCACCTTGCGCGGCCCCAATAGTATGGTAGAGAGAGTACGCTCCTCCGTCGGCATTGCGCCACACTTCGTACCGCGAGAAATTCGCGGAGGTCGTTGCAGTATATGTTTTCCAGGAAAGAAACTCGCGAAATTCCTGAGTTACATTGTTTGAAACATCCTTAAGATCAAAATTCTCCGGCCTTGCGGGAAGTACAATCGTATTGGTCGCAGTATTGCCATACAGATCATGTACATTGCAGTACGCCAATTGCGCAAGCGGATCCCCAGTAAATATCCATGTCGTTGATGCGCTTACGCTGGTCGCCCCGGCATCAACCCAAATCCCCGCAGTTGCATTTGTATTATCCGGAGACAAGTCAGCATTATTGGACAATCGATATGCTATATTCGTATCGTCCGATGCGGCATAGGCAAGGATGCCATTAGCACCATCAGAAGCTACCGTCGCAAATGTGGGCTTCTTAGTGTCGAGTACAAAATTCGCCGTGGTGACGGTTGTGGTCGCATTAGCTGCTTCACGATCGCTCACCGAAACACGAATCTGCGCAGTTGCGGAATACTGTTCCGGTATTTCAACTTTCGCATCCCAGGTCGCGCTATATGCCGTGTATAGCGAAGTTTGCACCTCCTTATTTTCTTTATCGCCCGTTGCAAGTGTGCTTGATGAGATCGGCTGCCATCCGCTACCGATATTATATTCAAATATAGGAGTCACATATCCAGGTTGAGCAGTCCCCGTATCCGCATCACTATCGCGTACTGAATAATTAACCACCACCTTCCCCCAATTTTCGTTTGCTGAGTCAGAAACCTGCGTGGCTGTGGTGCTTGCTACCGAGTCGAACTCAGGCGGTGCATTTACCACGTATGTTATAGCCGTATCAATCAACACAGGCGTTGCGGAACCGTCAGACGTAATAAAGACCCGGTACTGTATATACCTATCTCCTAAGCCGTCAGAAAATAGTGCGGGCATCGTTTGCGTGCCATCAGACGCAGTAAAGTATGACCCTACTCCATCCACACCATACCAATCCGTCCATGTCTCTCCGTTTGCGGAAGTTCTCAGTTGAAACGTGATCGTGCTTACCACCGTGGTTGACGCACTCCACATAATTTTATTTAATAGGTTTTCCGCCACACCAGTGTCATATATGGAAGATGTGAGTGTTTGCAACGTCGGGTACGAGGAATAATTAATTGTAACATCACTCAATTGCGCCGTAACAACCCCGTTCGAAGTGAAGTTCACTCGGTATTGCACATACCGATTTCCATTTTGAGACGCAATAGCGTCTCCGCTTATAATATTTGTTTGCCACTCCGTCCACGAACCATCCGGCGTGGCACTATTGCCTGAATGTATGTCGACACTCATTCCGGCGTCGGCCGGAATCGTCGAGGTGAATGTCATTGTACCGTATGCACTTTTTTGTCCGGTGTCTATAACCTGTGATGTAAGTAATCCGACTGTTCGATAGATCGTGCCCACTGATATATTATCCATCGCAGTAATCCATCCCTTAACTACTCCTGGAGTAGACCGACTGGTAACCGTCGTATCTCCCAGTTGCTCAACAGCATTATACCCCCATGATTGAACAGTGCCGTCATTCTTGAGCGCGAGCGAGTGATACGCACCAGTTGCCACAGCGCTTACTCCGGTCAAGCTGGGGATTTGGATTGGCATAGACTTATTAACCGTTGTTCCATCTCCTAGTTGTCCATAATTATTAAATCCCGATGCCCAGACGGTGCCGTCGGTTTTAAGTACGAGTGAATGCGAGAAGCCGGCGGCAATGGCGCTCGCTCCGGAAACCCCCAACACCTGCGTCGGGATTAGTTTGTTTACCGTTGTTCCATCTCCTAGTTGCCCGCTACTATTAGCTCCCCATGCCCAGACGGTGCCGTCGGTTTTAAGGGCGAGCGAAAAGAATCGCCCGGCGGCAATTGCGTTGACCCCTGTTAAGTTGGAAACTTGAATCGGGATCAGACTGTTCGTTGTTGTCCCGTTGCCTAGCTGTCCGTTTGTATTATATCCCCATGCCCAGACGGTGCCGTCGGTTTTAAGGGCGAGCGAATGACTTTCACCGCCTGCGACACCACTAATCCCGGTCAAGCCAGGAACTTGAATTGGGATCAGACTATCCGTCGTCGTCCCATTCCCCAATTGCCCATAATTATTGTAACCCCATACCCATACAGTGCCGTCTGCTTTTGCTGAAATAGTGTGATTACTCCCCCCACTTATTGCGCTAACTCCAACAAGACCAGAAACTTGCACGGGTGTAGCCTTACCACTCGTTGTTCCATCTCCTAGTTGTCCATAATTATTAGCTCCCGATGCCCAAACTGTTCCATCGGTTTTAAGGAAGATCGTATGATATTGTCCACCGTCAACCGAGCTAATCTCTCCCGAGGTTAGCGCTTGCGATGGCGCTGATTTTTGAATCGTACTCCCATCCCCTAGTTGTTTGTAGTAATTATGCCCCCACGCCCAAGCAGTGCCGTCGGTTTTAAGGGCAAGGGAAAAATTATCTCCCGCTGCGATCGTAGTGGTCGTTGCGGAAGTAGGTATCTTCCCTCCAGAAAAATATCCCGAGGGGACAGAAGACCATACCTGCGTCGGTGTTAGTCTATTTGTTGCGGTATTATCTCCCAACTGCCCTATATCATTTTTACCCCATGTCCAAACCGAGCCGTCGGTTTTTACAACAAGGGAATGATTATTACCTGTGCCAATAATTCCGACTCCGGTCAAACCCGCTATCTGCGCGGGAGTCAATCTATTTACGATTGTTCCATCCCCGATCTGTCCACTCGTATTATACCCCCATGTCCAGATCGTCCCGTCGTTTTTAAGCGCAATGGTATGGCCAAAACCGGCAGAGATCGCGCTGACATCAGCTAACCCTACTACCTGCGCAGGAATAGACCTACTACCAGTCGTACTGCCATTACCTAGCTGCCCGTAAGTATTTGCTCCCCATGTCCAGATCGTCCCGTCGTTTTTAAGCGCAACTGAGAAGTAAAAGCCGCCACCGATCGATTCAACTCCAGTCAAACCCACTACCTGCACCGGAGTGGTTTTGTCAGTTGTCGTCCCGTCCCCTAATTGTCCACTGTAATTATCGCCCCATGCCCAAACAGTGCCATCATCTTTAAGCGCAAACGAATGGCTACTATCATTCCCTCCACCGATCGATTCAACTCCAGTCAAACCCACTACCTGCACCGGAGTGGTTTTGTCAGTTGTCGTCCCGTCCCCTAACTGCCCCTGGCCATTCTCGCCCCATGCCCAAACAGTGCCATCATCTTTAAGAACGAGCGAGTGTAGACTCCCAGCCAAAACAGTACGAACTCCGCTCAAGCCTGCTATTTGGATTGGGGTGGTTTTGTTAATCGTCGTCCCATCCCCTAACTGCCCGTTTGCATTATATCCCCATGCCCAGACCGTACCATCGCTCTTAAGGGCAAGCGCATGATCCCCCCCCGCAGAAACTGCGATTACATCGCTCAGACCAGAAACTTGCACTGGGGTAGACTTACTTATTCCACTCCCCTCTCCCAACTCTCCGTAGTTATTACGCCCCCATGCCCAGACCGTACCATCGCTCTTAAGTGCAACCGAATGATAACCACCTCCGGCAATCGAAATATAATTTGAGGATAGTTGCACATTCGCCGTCATCCCAGCCCCTACGATTGTAGTACTCGCCAACGTCCCCGCGGCAAAGTCAACTTCACTGGTTTGCGTTGAAGATGTACTGGTTTGTGCAAGCGTGATCTCTCCTACGGTCGATATTGTTATTGAACTCGATGCGGTATTATATCTGTTCCACCCTGCTCGGTCAGTTAGATGTGCCGCCATTTCTGCAGAAGCCCCACCGCTCCAATCGGTCTGGACGAACGTATAAGTTGCCCCTTTTGTAATATTTGCCTGCGCCATGATTATCGATAGCATGAACGCAATTACGGTTACCCTCCCTAAGCCGCTCCTTATTCGATTATTGTTTACAATAGTTTGCACGGTTTTGAAATATATTTTTATAGCCTTTACTTTTCGTCTTATTACATGAGCCTCCCGAATCTCATTATTCCCGTAACACCCGCCTCCGCCTCCCTTCTTCTTTTCCATTCGCCTCCGTAAGCAGAGATCCTCGGTGCTTTTTATCTTTAAACATAAAAGCACACTTTTTACGCAAGTGTTCACTATATCAACTATGTAAAATGACGCACGCAAGAGTGTCACATTTTTATTTGTCTTTCACTTCCACGCAAATAGAAATGATCAACCAATATTCAGTTATATCTACCCCATGTAGATTATTATTATTATACGCTTTTTATTTTTTACTGTATAGCGCGCGCAACAAAAAACACCCCGAAGGTGTTTTTTGTTTTACTGTTTTCTTCTTTTTCCATGGAACGCCTGATGAACCTCTTTAAGTTCCTTATTTGTAATATGGGTGTAGATCTGTGTTGTGGCAATATTGGCGTGTCCGAGCATCTCTTGGACAGACCGCAGGTCGGCTCCATTGATCAAAAGATCGGTAGCAAAAGAATGACGTAGCATGTGTGGATGCACGTGCTTTGCTATTCCTGCCTTGCGCGAGTAATGATCAACTAAGCGCTGCACCGCCCGTGGGATGATCCGTCCAATCACCTTCGGGCTTGCCGCCTTGGTGTAACTTACAAACATTGCCTCCTCGGCGTCACCCCGCCTATCGAGATATTGTTTGATCGCCGCCACGGCCTTCGTGTCCAAGAACACTACCCGTAATTTATTTCCCTTCCCTCTTACTGTCACTTCACCACGGTCAAAATCCATATATCGGTTCAAGCTACATAACTCTGAGATACGTAGCCCGGTTGAAAAGAGTACCTCCAATATCGCCCTGTCGCGAAGTGCTTTTGTGTCGCCCCCGTTTACTGCGCCTAATAACCGCTCCAGCTCGTCATACTCAATTACTTCAATCTGTCGCATCGGAACCTTCGGCAATTCTATCTTATCAGGAGAAAGAACCTTATGATCGTTTTTTGCCAAATATTTCAGGAAGTTTCTCAATGCTATTATATAGTAGCTTTGTGTTGACTTGTTATATTGATCGCCTCTCCCGTTCGAGGAACGCGCCAAGTGAAGACGAAAGTCTCTTACTCGCCCTATCGTTATATCCTCCTCAGTCCTAATACCTTCGGTATCGATAAATTTCTGCAGATACCTTCCATAATTCTCTCCCGTCTTTTTTGATCTGTTCTTCTCGATCTCGAGGTAATCCAAATATTCCTTTAGTAAGATATTAATATCCATTACAGATAGTATAGCAAATATTTTACGACAGGACATATGGGGTAATTTTTAATTTGTAATTTAAAATTTTTAATTACTAATGACAATTTCTAAGTGGAAGGCTCTATTTCCTCCTCGCATTTTCTGCTATTTTTCCGGCGCCCGCCCGCAAGAAGCGGGCGCCGGAGGGGATACAACTCATCTTCATCGCTTTATCACCAGTTGACATATTTTGTTTGACAGTTTTTAATATTGTTTCACACTTTTGTTTCACATTTGGCAAATTGCCGATATTTGTTTCACGTGAAACATTTTATCTCATATTCCACCCCTATCTTTTAATAAATTGTTTCACGTGAAACAATTTATCTCCCTTTTCTCACTGTGAAACATTTTTGTTTCACAGTCCTTAGAGCACTTTGTTTCACGTGAAACATTTTTAGCTATCTCGCCCCCTTTTTTTTATATCTTTTGTTTCACGTGAAACACTTTCTCAAATCTCCGCACCTAATTCCCTCTTTTTATGGTTCTTTTGTTTCACGTGAAACAAATATTAACCATTTTTCCACCTCCTTGTCTCCTAAATGTTTCACGTGAAACAAATATCGGCAGAATTGCCCCATAGTTATCCACATAACTTTGTGGATAACCTGGCAATAACTTCCGAGCTCTTTATTTCCAAAATATCGCCTTCCTATATATACTACTCTTATGATCACTCACCTTTCTGTTGGCTCACTTGGCGAAGCTTGCGCAGCATCTTATCTCCGTGACATTTCCTATTCCATTATCGAAACCAATGTCCGAACCTCCTTCGGAGAACTCGATATCGTCACGCGTGATCCCGACGGCACTCTTGTCCTGGTTGAAGTGAAGACGCTTTCTTCTCCTGCCTCCCTAACCCCCGAAGATAATCTTACCCGTTCAAAGTTCTTCAAACTTTCCCGAATGGCTACCTATTACGCAAATAAACATCCCAATCTTGTTCCACCCTCGAAGGGCTGGCGCATCGATCTTATCTCCATCATCCTTTTATCTTCTCCCTCACCTTCCTCGTATAAATTCGGCAAAAATTATTTTGACGTAGTACATTACAGTAATATTTTTTTATAACAATAATGGCGAGCCCGGAGGCTCGCCATTTTTTATTTCATTACATACCCCTGAACTACCTTAAGTAACTCGTCCAGGTTTATGTTTCCCAAGGGAGCTCCAAGCAACTTATCCACCCGAAGTGTAACCATTGCCTCCATGCACTGAACGCTCTCTGCTATGCCAATAACGACAATTCGTTCCCCGCAGGTGCTCCGTATCTTTTCCAGATACTTAAGGCTCTCGTAGTTGCCTGCCCCTTGTTGGACTACTAACGCAACTCCAATCTCGGCCCCTTGTTCATCTATTGCCCGGGAGAGAACCGCCTCGTCTTTCGCCTCAACAACATGTATGCCCGCCAGGGCAATAATCTCCGAGAGTATCTCCCGCGTACACTGCGCTCCTGCCCCACTCCTCTTTGGTACGATGCCTCCTTCGTAGCTGATCCGCTCGTCCCGCAAACTCGCCACATCATCCTGCATCACAACCAATACTTTTTGCATGTCCGCCTCCTCCTTTTTCATTCTTACTCGTACTACCTTTCTTATATCCATTTTTATCCGACCGGTCAACGCCTATATATCTAATACGTATTTCGGACGAAAATTAGCACCAGAGCGATCTGTCATTCTGATCCGTCAGTCAACGGATTCAGGATCTTGTGGCAAGTACACGAGATTCCGGATCACTTCGGCAAGCTCAGTGCGAGACAAGTCCAGGATGACCATGCGCTTGGTGTGTCATTTTAGCCTTGAGCTAAAATCTATTGAGATGAAAACTCCCGCCTCTTCAGAGATGATCGATGGGCTGAAGCGTGATAATTTTAAACGATCGACCAAAGCCGATAGTTTTACTCCCGGGGATGAATGGTGATACAAAAAAATAGACACGATGTTTTTATTTCGTGTCCACTTTATGGGGGTCATTTTATTTGGGGTATTTTCGCTGCGCTCAGATGGTTCCCAATTCGATTGACCAAACGAATAGCTTCGTGTCATTAAGCGGTATGTGTGCAAGTACCTTTTTATCCCAAATGCCATCGCGTAATGAGTAGGCAAGCAGGCTCTCTTGCTGGTGTGAATATACGACAATGTCATTAACACCATCTTCGTCGATGTCCGTAATGAGGGTAAAGAGCGAAACATCCCCAAATGTATCGACCGAAGACATGGTTCCATCAGTAAATACTATGATTCCGGTAGGGGTCGTTACGATAATCGAATTTTCCCCCGAGCCGGTTACATCGGCAATTGCGAAGGAAGGCGAGAATGCTATTCGACTATGAACCACGAGTTGTTTCGGCGTGAGAAGAACTTTCCGTGTGTATAAACCTTTTTCGTATATATATGAAACAAGCGTGAGCGGGCGATCCTCACAATTATTGCACGAAGCATACTGAGAAACGCGGCTGTTACGTAGATCACCCTCGATGAGCGCTACGAGTTCCTTTGACCCGTCATTGTCAGCATCGGCATAGAGTACTCGTCGAGCGAACGATCCACCGGAAAAGGAGTCGATGATTTTGTTTGACCAGGCGTTATTTTCATAGTCAAACACTTGTAACTTCCCCCCCCATGCATCTATTTGACCCATCACCTTTGCCGTGGTCGGGGTTGCGATGACCTCATCCTTGCCATCACGATCGAGGTCGGCCATCAATACATCGTGATTTTCGGTAGCGCCCTCCCCGTACATCCGCTGTCCAAGAATAGTCTGCTTCCATATGCCCTGCACGTGCCGGAGAAGAATCGTCTGTCCATTTTTATGCGTGCTCACGGCAAGCTCCCGTTGACCATCGCCATCAATATCTCCTTTTGCCAGCTTACGTAAACGAAATTCGGGCGTGGTAGCAAAGATGGCTGATTTCCAATCCTGACGGGGAGTAAGCGTATGGAGCGATCCCATCGTTGCGGATAACAACTCATCATGCCCATCTCCGTCCGTATCAAAAAATGTTGCATGGCTGATGAGCGTAGAAAATGGGATGATTTCGTGCGCAAAATTACGCGATGGGTGCACGACAACGATTACCCCTTTACTTTCCTGTGCTCCGTTCGTTGCCGCGCCAATCACAATAACCTTTTCGCCGGATGGGCGGATCGGTTTTTTTGTAAGGGAGGGGGGAAGTGACTGGAGCGGCTTTGGCGTGACAAGGGTTTCTGCAACCGATTGAGAAGGTGGGGCATCCCCACTCTCCAAATAGCCCATTTCAATAAGACGCTCTTCGACCCGTGACGCAAGCGTGTCAATGCTTGCCGTTGGCGCGGAGTGCGTTGAGCGGGATGCAATTTGCGATCGAAGCGTGGGAGTAACGTAGAAAACACCACCAACCCCGGCAATGGCGGCAGTAGCGAGAAGTCCGATAAATGATGTGCGCTGCATGGGTAATAAAAAAATATGATATACTCTTCATTATACGCAAAGAAGTCATATGAACAAGCACGGCATTGTGGTGCAGCAGCTTGCATCGGTATACAAAACATCAGGTAGAGGAATCAAAGAAGCTACCTTTTTAGTGGAACCCGGCGAGATTATGGGGATTTTGGGGTCGAATGGATCAGGGAAGTCTACGCTCATACGAACGCTTGCAGGGTATCAGAATCCTACAGCGGGTTGGTATACGATAGGGGGTTACGATTCAAGAATCGCAGAAGCTGCAGTTGGAAACGAAGCGGGGATTGTATTCGAGACAAGTTCCTACTTCGAGGATCTGACGGGGAGGGAAAATATTGCCTTCGTAAATAAATTATATAAGCAGAAAGCGTTTGATGAAGAAATCGTAAAGGAATTATTCCTGAGCGACGCACTCGACATTCCCATGAAAAATTATTCGTTTGGAATGCGGAGAAAAGTCGACCTTGCGGAGGCAATACTGCGAAAACCAAAGGTGCTTATACTCGATGAGCCTTTTACGGGGCTTGATTACGCGTCGAAATATGTGGTGCAAGAACGGCTACAGAGACTGGCGCGCGAAGGATCTGCGATACTGCTCACTACAAACGAGATCACGGAAGCTGAATCTATATGTGATACGGTGGCATTCGTACATCAGGGGACTATTATCAATAAAGAAACGGTGACTGCACTCCTTGCGGATATTGTCGATCTGCAAGAGATAGATCTCCACCTTAAGAATTTTATTGCCATACAAAAAATCGGAGAAATAAATGGCGTCAAATCGGTAGCGGTAAAAGATGGGCGCGTTCGCATGAGCGCGGAGCGTGGAGCACTTGCGGAAATCATACGAGGCATCGTGGATGCAGGGGGGGATATCTGTGATATTCGGATCAATCGGGCAACCTTAGCGGATGTCTTTTTGCAAAAGACAGGAATACACTTGCAATGATACAGTCTATTATAAAAAAAAGAATGCAAACGATAGCAAAGCGGCGAGGGTTATTTATATTGCGCATGGTCATTCCCGCAATCGCAGTCATACCGCTTATGGCATTGCCGACCAATGTATTTTTTGTCGCTTCGGTAATAACCATACTTACGCTCATCTTCGGAATATTTGGCGTGGGGCAAGCGCTGGGAGAAGACAGGGCAAAGGGAGCATTACAAACGATTGCGGTTGCGCCGATACGTCCGGTATATGTTGTGTGGGGTGAAATTATTGCCAACACCCTCATAATGACAGTGCAGTTTTTGCCGCTACTCGCAGGGATTTGGCTACTATCGCCGAGCGGAGCGGGAGAGGCAATTGGAGCGCATTCATTCGCATTCCTTTCTACAGCGCTCTTTGCAAGTACGGTCGGCGTATTACTTGTGCCGTTTGTCGCGGAAATGAGGACGCTATTGTTTGCGTCAAGCATGTTCGCAATACTTACGGCTTCTGGGGTTCTTGTCCCCTTGCGGTCGGCAACACAACTAGCGATCGCGAAATGGATACCAGCAACCTATCTGTACCAAGGAACGATGCTGCTTTTCGGAAAGGAATCGATCGTTTCTACCGGAGAAATACTATTACTCAGCATATTTCCAACACTGGTCATACTGGCGGGGGTCGAACTCATAAGTAAGCGCATAATACGATGAAAAAAAATACTTATAGAGTTGCGGGAGGTGTCGCGTTGCTCGCGGCAATATCGGGGATACTCTGGTATGGCTCGTATACACTCCGGTGGCACCTCTGGACACAGGGGATCGCGATATACGATGACGGGTTTCGCGTGAGCGCGTATGATGAATTCTTTTATGGCGGAAATAAAAATATCGAGCTGACTGCGAAAAGCAACGAGGATATCATTCGCATAAAAATAATAGACCGCGTCACTGAGGAGGAGGCGATAAAAAGGACGGAGGGTATTTTTCAAACAATGGATGCGCACTTTGCACCAGAGGAGATTCTTGGAATTTACGCGGACCTCATCGCAGCCGTAGCACAGGTGCCAGACCAGCTTAAACCCCAAAAAGAAACGGTAGAAATACAAGGGAGGGAAACACCCTCCTTCCTGGCATTCGCAGATCGCTATTTCTCCTATATGGTGATGACTGAAGACCAGGCGATCTACAAGGGAATGCTAACATTGGTATATTGTCCCGAAGCACAAAAACTTGTTAATATAGAAATACTTTCGTCTAAACATACATTCGGTGTCGACCGAGCAAAAAAACAACTGGAAAGTTTTACGTGTAACTAACATTATGGAATTTATAAAAAAATACAGAACGGGTATCGCAGTGGCAGTTATTATTATCGCATTTGTGCTTATTCAGCAATATGGCATACCTAAAAAGGAGCAGTATGTATTCGGGGGAACGCTTGTTCCAGGACAACTTATCGCATATAAGCTCGAGGATGGCACATTTATAAAGCAGGTGATTGATGAAGTGGGGGAAGAATCGATCTTTGACATTAAAGTTGGCGACGTGAAAAATAACGGTGTTGCCATGGTTGTCGCAACAATCAACAAACGGACATATGACAGCGATCATTGCGCGATAAAAATCTACGAAAAAACAAATGATGGGTTCAGGTCATCCGTCGTGGATTCGATGGGCGAGCCATTCTGCCGAGATATTGAAATAGGCGATGCGTACAACAATGGCACGAACTCGATTGTCATCGCAACACATGGAGAGGGGATGGTTATCGTATACACATGGAATGAAGGCGACCAGCAGTGGAAAAAAGATGTGGTAATGCAAAATATCACGCGGGAAATGGACGGGGATGATGGCCGCACTGTGATAACGCCAAGTGGAAAAACATATCAAACCGCGATCCATACGGTAGAAATCGCTGACGTAGATGGAGACGGGAAAAATGAGCTCATCGCCGCACACGGTACCGGAAACATGTATAAGGGCGAACCGGAAAGTTGGGTTGGCGTATATCATTACGAAGGCGGCAAATGGGTACGGGAAATTGCCGGACACCTTGAGGGACGACAACATCGCAGATTATCAATTGCGCATAACCTCTATGGCGATGGGCGCAATGTAATTGTGGCGGGTACATGGCCAAACAGCATATTAGTCGCATACGCAAAAAAGGATGGCGTATGGGAAAAGCGCGTGATTGATGACAACGTAAAACAAGATAACAACAAGGCAATCACCGCGAAGGATTTTGACAACGACGGACGTGAAGAGCTATTCGTTTCAACCGACCCGGATGGATACGTATTTATGTATGACTTTACGGGGAGCGATTTCGTAAAGACGGAGATAGATAATCTATCCAAGCTGCCTGAGTTTGTGGGCAAAAATAGCGGAGGATATGACGCATTCGCCTATGATATCGACAAGGATGCGAACTACGAGGTATATGTAAATTCACTGTCCATCATTCGGCCAAAGGATAGCAAACCGGTCGGACTGAATAATATCAGCGAGGGGCACCTCATGCAATATTATAAAGAAGGCGATACCTGGAAAAAGAATACTATCGACAAGGGAACCTTCTGGGCAATGACCGCAGGAGAACTCTGACATGAAAAACACTCAGCCATACGGCTGAGTGTTTTTTATGTGTATCCATACTGAGCACGAGTCAAATGATCGGGTCCGCTAGAAGGGGTCTGCGCGATGGCGGGGCAAAGCCGGATCGGTTCTAGATAATAGGCGTTCCTGTTAGATTCTTTGGTATAGGAATATCGAGCATTTGCAATATCGTCGGAGCAAGATCAAGGATGTGTGCATCGCGCTTGGTGGGTTTCTGTTCAGGATGCGACAAGATATACATACCATCTTGATTGTGGATGCCCGACCAATAGGTAGAGGGTCTGACGAGCGCCCCACCAACCTCATTGGATGCATGATAGCCTGGTGCGAAGGTAAGAATAATATCAGGAAGTGAGGCATTGTTCGCTCCTGGATAGGCATCCTCTCTTCGTTCCGCCTTGGTCACGATCAGTGCATTCGTCTGCGGATCGCGGAGCGTGAGTATGCGATCGATGATATGAGAGCGAAGTGTCTCATATTGTGTCTCAGTGACAATACCCTGTGGATAGCGACCGGTCGCATTGATAAAGATACCTTGAAATTGACTTGGGAAAAATGCCTGCGTCTCATGCCAGTTAACGATATCTGCATATTTTTGCCCCAAATCAGGGGAAAACGAGATCAAATGCTGCTGTTGAAGCCATGTATTGATGGAAACGATCTTATAGAGACCTCCAAACCCATGATTCGAGAAGACGAGAACTCGAGTATCTTCGTCGGCAGCCGCAATAAGCCTTTTTATGGCATTATCAAGCGCCTTATAGTGATCGCTGATCGCGCGTTCATACGGGTTGCCCGGAATGTAGGCTGAATTACGGGGATCTTGGTATTTCCAGAAAAAATGCTGCAAGCGATTCGTCTCATTAAAAATAACGAAGGAAGCATCCACTTTTTTGGTTCGTACCAGATATTCGGCACTATTTGTACGCTCAACAAGGGAAGTATTGATGCTTTTAAGAAAACCTTCAGGATCTTCAAACTTTTTTGCGTCAATATGGTAGGGACCAACGGCGGAAAGCTCTTGATTAAGAGACTTTGGGTATGTGGAATCGGCAAGCTCACTAAGGAGATCGGCAGGCGTAAGTTCTCCGGATATCGAAAACCCGTTAACCACAGGGGCAGGATAAAATAAAAAGTTAATTAGGCCAACTTTTTTCCCTGCATTGCCGATAAGCTCCCAAAGGGCAGGGGTTTTGAGCTCTCCCGGGGCAATAATGCGAAAATCATAGGAGTTGGATATGGGGGTTAAGAAATCAAAGACCCCCGTACTGCCGGATTCTTGCCCGGTCGCAAAAGATACCCAGGCGGCCGGTACGACGGGCTGATCAATTGAGGCTAGATGTCCCGAGATGCCCGAATCGATGAGCATTTTAAGTGTGGGGAGTTCCCCTCGGTCAATCATCGGCTGAGCAATATCCCAGGTTGCTCCATCAATGCCGATGACGAGCACCTTGCTATGATTTTTTGATGGCGCAAAAAAATATACACCGACTACCAGAACGATAATCGGAACAATAAAAAATAAAATTCGTTTCATCCATTTAGTATACGGGAAGAACCATTGTTATGCACTATGCAAAAATATTTGCATATAGTATAATGATAATAATCTACATGGGGTAGATATAACTGAACATTGGTTAATCATTTCTATTTGCGTGGAAATGAAAAACGAATTCTCTACGAACACACATGACACTCTTGCGTGCGTCATTGCGTATACGTGAACTGCGGAACACTTTTCAAAAAAGTGAATTTTTGCATTTTAAAAAACGATATCGGGACCCCGGTGGAAGTCGACCCCCGGAGTCACCCCAAGGGATTTATATACAGCCAGCCCCACTACGAAGTGATACCACACGAAGAACCTATTCAAACAAACACACACTTATACATACAATGCAATTCTCTAAACGCTACAATAGAATGAAGATATTCAAATCAGCCCTTACCGTCGCAACCGTTGCGGTTACGTTGCTATCCGTTGTAGTCGGACAAGGAGACTTTGTGCAGGCGGCTACTACGGCGAGCTTTTCACAAAACGCGTGGACGGGCGGGGCAACCGCCACTATCGCAACAGAATCGGCAAACCGCACGGGATGGACACAGTTTAATTCGGCAACCTTGGCGACCTCGACTGCGCTAACCCTTCCGCTTGCGACGACGACCATAACCCAGACAAGCGATGCAACTACAACCGCAAGCGGGTTTGCGTATGGCGCGTATACCACCGCAACGACCACGCTTACCGGAAGCGGGACAGGAACTTCGATTACACTCACAACGCAATCCGTGACCGGAAGCATTACAACGACCGATGACACATCCACCGTCGCAACTCCCTCTCAGCAAGGAGGGTGGGCATATGGTGCAAATGCGGACACAAACCTAAACGGGGTAAGCGGCTCTAATTCGAGCGTAACGTTACGTGATACGTCTTCACAAATTTCCGTAGGGGATTACCACACCTGCGCCGTTAAGACGGACGGGAGTCTGTGGTGCTGGGGATATAACGATCATGGACAGATTGGCAACGGAGTGATCGGAGGAGCTATTACATCTCCAGTCCAGATCATTGCCAGCGGAGTGACGCAGGTTTCTGCGGGGAGCAGTCATACCTGCGCCGTCAAGACGGACGGGAGTCTGTGGTGCTGGGGAATTAACGGTTATGAGTCAGGATATGGCTATGATCTAACTGGCCAACTCGGCAATACTATACCGTCAGATCAGCCCTCTCCAGTGCAAGTCGCAGGAATTTCCGGAGTGGTCCAGGTTTCCGCAGGAAAGAGTCAAACCTGCGCCGTCAAGACAGACGGGAGTTTGTGGTGTTGGGGATATAACAGCGATGGACAGGTCGGCATCGGATCGATCGGGGGCCTTACCACGTCTCCGAACCAGATCATTGCCAGCGGAGTGAGTCAGGTAACTACGGGAGTCTACCACACCTGCGCCGTCAAGACAGACGGGAGTCTGTGGTGCTGGGGAAATGACTCTGCCGGGCAGATTGGTAACGGACCAACCACTGGTTATGTCATGCTTCCAGCCCCTATTATTGCCAGCGGAGTGAGCCAGGTAACTGCGGGCTTCTTACACACCTGCGCCGTCAAGACAGACGGGAGTCTGTGGTGCTGGGGATATAACAGCAACGGACAGATCGGCAACGGAACAACTAGTGGTAGTGTCACCTCTCCAGTCCAGACCATTGCCAGCGGAGTGAGTCAGGTAACTACGGGATATTACCACACCTGCGCCGTCAAGACAGACGGGAGTTTGTGGTGTTGGGGATCTAATGGCTATAGCGATGCGTATTCTAGTATTCTATATGGCCAATTAGGCAACGCCCTAGAGCAAGATCAGCTCTCGCCGGTGCAAGTCGCGGGAATTTCCGGAGTGAGTCAGGTTGCCGGGGGAACCTACTACACCTGCGCCTTCAAGACGGACGGGAGTTTGTGGTGTTGGGGGGATGACAGTCTAGGCCAAGTCGGCAACGGAGCAACCACCGGTAACATTACTTCTCCAGTCCAGCCATCCATCCAAGGGCCTGGACCCCTTTTAGGATCCCAGGTTGCCGGGGGAGGCACTCACACCTGCGCCATTAAGAGCTCGGACGGAAGTCTGTGGTGCTGGGGATCCGACACCTACGGCCAAATCGGCAACGGGGCGACGACTGGCAATGTCGTTTCTCCGTTCCAGGTCATCGCGAGTGGCGTGACGCAGGTTGCTACGGGGTACGCACACACCTGCGCCGTCGTATCGGGGAGTCTGCAATGTTGGGGATATGACAGCTACGGCCAAGTCGGCAACGGGGCGACGACTGGCAATGTCGTTTCTCCGTTCCAGGTCATTGCAAGTGGCGTGACGCAGGTTGCTGCGGGGTACGAACACACCTGCGCCGTCGTATCGGGGAGTCTGCAGTGTTGGGGGTATGACAACTACGGGCAGCTTGGCAACGGAGGGACCACCGGCGCCATAACTTCCCCTGTCACGGTCATCGCAAGTGGAGTGGCACAGGTTGCCGCGGGGACCAAACACACCTGTGCCGTCAAGACTGACGGGAGTCTGCAGTGTTGGGGGAGTGACGGCGCCGGCCAGGTCGGCAACGGGCCGGCGACCAACTACGACATGATTGCCCCTGTCACGGCTATCGCAAGCGGTGTGACGCAGGTTGCTGCGGGGGACAATCACACCTGCGCCGTCGTATCAGGGAGTCTGCAGTGCTGGGGATATGATGGCTGGGGACAAGTCGGTAACGGGGGAACCACCGGTAATATAACTTCCCCTGCCACGGTCGTTGCAAGTGGCGTGACGAAGGTTGCTACGGGGAAAAATCACACCTGCGCCGTTAAGACGGACGGGAGTCTGCAGTGCTGGGGAGATGACAGTCTAGGCCAAATCGGCAACGGGGCTACTACCGGTGCCATACATTCCCCTGCCACGGTCGTTGCAAGTGGCGTGACGCAGGTTGCTACGGGGTACAATCACACCTGCTCCTACATCGACGGAAGCTTATGGTGCTGGGGAGATGACGGCGCCGGCCAAGTCGGCAACGGGGCGACGACCGGCAGTGTTACTGCTCCAATCCAGCCAACTGCTACTGTAGACACTGTTTTTGTACCTGGAATACTCGTATCGTATGCCACTTCCGGGACCTACACTTCCTACTTTGACGCCGGTTCCGCAGCCGCATACACCTGGAACTCGTTTGCGTACGCAGGACAGTATCCTTCGGGAACAACTTTCAGCATCAAGGTTAAAGGAACTACCTCGGCGAGCGCGCCAAGCTTTGCTTCGGGCACCTGCGATTCCGGGACTGTTTCCGCCAATGGGTCAATCACCCTTAACACGACTTGCGCTCCATCTAATAGCCGCTACCTCTGGTATCAGGCTACCTTGGCAAACGGGGGAAATACTGCAGTTACCCCCTCACTCGACAGCGTGACCGGGTCTGTTACCTTCCCGGGCAGCTACCATCCATCCGGCTCCTTCACCTCCGGCGTCTTGGACGCGGGCAGTGCAGTGGCAAACTGGGGCAATCTCTCGTGGACAAATTCGGGCGGACAGACTGTTTCGATGCAGGTGCGCACCAGCAATGCCGCTGATCTTTCTGATGCGGCATCCTTTGGCACTGCTTCCACTAACACCGGCATCTCCTTGAGCACGTTGGGTGCAGTGGTGGGCCATCGATACATTCAGTACAAGGCAACGCTCTCGACGGCAAATACTTCGCAGTCACCGTCACTGGATGACGTTTCCATTACATATGCACGATACGCTTCCACAAGCTCGCTTCTTTCCTCCCTATACAATTCCACGAGTGCGACCAATATAATGACCGGATTGAGCTGGAAAGAAGATACGACTCTTCCGGCTAATACCTCCGTTACCGTGTCGCTCCGTACCGGCGCATCTACCGATACGCTTGGCATATGGACAGCCTTCACCAATGCCTGTGGAAAGATTACAGACACCGTAACCTGCGGTTCTTCCTCAATTCCCGCGTCCATGCAGGATGGATCGGGAGATCAATATTTCCAATACAAGGTAGATCTCACCTCTGACGGAATATATACGCCGAGGGTTGACGATGTAACCCCTACCTATACATACAACGTACCGCCAACCATTGCGTCTATTACTGCCGCACAACTTGCTTCTTCTACCGACGCAAACTTCGGCAAGATAAAGATCGACTTCGCGCTCCGAGATACCGACTCCACAACAAACCAGGTGATACCGTCATTTGAATGGTATGATGGTTCGCTATGGGCAACGCTTCCTATCAATCAACTCACCGATGCGGCTGGCGTTGCATTTGGTTCCCCGATTGCCGTGGGGACAGGTACTGATACCTCATATTCCGCCTACTGGGATGCGACGCAGTATGCAGGCGCCGTGAGTGGCTCCGCGTTTGCCATTCGGTTTACCGCCGACGATGCAGATACATTCAGTAATACCGCATCATTAACGAGTGCAAATTTCGCGATCGATACCATTGCTCCATCAGGAACCATTGCCATTAATAGCGGCGCAAGCTATGCATCATCCACGGCAGTTACATTAAATCTCTCTGCGACTGATACCGGATCATCAGTTGCCTCAATGCGCTTTTCCGACAACGACACCGACTGGTCTGCATGGGAATCATATGCGACATCCAAAGCATATACCCTTGCGACGGGAGAGGGATTAAAGACTGTCTACTCACAGTTCCGTGACGCACGTAATAATATGTCCGTATCGGCTAATGCCAATATTCTTATCGACACCATTGCGCCTGTCATCTCACTAGTTATTAACGACAACAATGCGTTTGCCAATAGCATAACCGTTACCCTCACGGTCACCGCAACCGATGCAGGGTCAGGGGCTAGCCAGATGCGGACCTCAACCGATGAAGGAGCTACCTGGTCTACTTGGTCTGCGTTTGCGACAACATCATCCGTGACCATTCCGAGTGTCGATGGAATACAAGGTGTTTCCGCGCAGGTCATCGATGGATCCGGCCTTATTTCCGAAACCGCGAGCGATACGATTACGCTTGATACCCAGGAACCAACCGGAACCCTTGTTATCAATGATGGATCCGCCTATGCTACCTCGACCGACGTCGTCTTGCATCTATCTGCAACCGACAATAATTCGGTGACTCAGATGCAATTCTCCGGAGATGGCACCACCTGGACCTCCGCGGAATCATACGCAACCACGAAGGCATATGCCCTTACGGCGGGAGACGCAACCAAAACCGTCTCTGTTCGCTACATTGATATCGCGGGAAACCTCTCCGCATCGATTGATGCGTCATTATATCTTGATACTTCCGCGCCGGCACTCACCGAATCATCAGTGGTAATCAACGGATCTTCCGCTACCGTACAAGCAGCCTCCGCCAACGTCACCGTGACGTTGGCCGATGTCACCGGATCCCCGGTAGGCGAGCTGATTATTGCACAGCTTTCCCATGACGGCGTAACTTGGTATGCGGCAAATGCCGACGGCACCATCGGTGCACAGGATGCCTATGGCACGTCGTTCTCATCAACGTCAACCGTTGCGTGGGATATTGTCTTAGGCGAAAAGACCGAAACTATCTCTGTGCGTATCATGGATACTCTTGGCCATGGCCCCGCAACTGATTCCAATACCGTGTCATATAACAGCGCACCGATCGTAACGGTTACTGCGGCACAGACACCTGATCCAAACAATGCCGATGTTACCATCGAATACACGATCGCCGATCTTGATAACATAGCAGCGACACCATCCTTTGCCTATTCACTTGATGGGGAATCGACTTGGATTCCGGCCAGTCTCGTAACGGGGGACATTGCGTCCACTACGGTATCGGCAACCCCAGCATCGTTCACCGCACACTGGGACGCAAAAACGGAGCTTAATAACGTCTCACAAGACGATGTTCGAATCCGCGTAACGGCAAATGATGCCGAGCAACTCAATAACCTCGGTATCGCGACATCGACTTCGTTTATTCTCGACATCACCCCACCGACCTTATCAGGCGGTTCCTTACTGATCAACGATTCCAGTGAAATTGTAGTCACCGACTCCAAAGACGTCACCTTACGCCTCGTCTCACTATCGGGTCATCCGATCAATGAGCAGATTCAGGCGCAGTTCTCCCGCAATGGCGGTACCACCTGGTACGGTTATGTTGGAGGAGTCGCAACCGAAGACAGTTGGGGGGATGCCTTCGCATCCGATGGTGTTACCCTTGCGACAACAACCTTCCCTTGGCATGTGGACTCGCGCAGCGAAACAATCACCGTGCGTATCCGCGATGTCTTTGGCAATATAGACGAAGCAACCGATACAAACAGTGCGGGGTACAATATCCGACCGGCGTTTTCATCGCAGTCAGCAAGTGTCATATCGGACTCCACCGATGCCCGCTACGGACAGGTTCATGTCAACTACACCATTCTTGATGAGGATACCGCGGAAGGCGTAACTATCCCGGGACGCATCGAGCCGTCCTTCGCGTATTCAACCGACAATGGCTCCACCTGGACCGATATTGCGACATCCTCTCCATCTCTCGTGCTCGAAAGCGGCACCAACGGCTTACAGCCGATCGGCGCGACCGCTACAGTACTCGGCGCCTATTGGGATGCCAAGGCAGATATTGATGGCGTCTACTCCAACACCGCGATGATCAGGATCACGATCAACGACCAAGAGGCAATCTTCAGCACCGCAACCGCGACAACTTCCGCGTTCGTCATTGATACTACCGACCCGACGATCACCACGGCACGCTTTGACGCACGCACCAATGCACTAACCTTCGCATTCTCTGACGAGGGGGCGTTCCAATATCGTTTCTCTGAATTTGCCAACTTCACCGCCTCGTCATCGTCGGCAACCAATGCGACCGATGGTCAGTGGATTGATGCCAACGCAACAGCTGCATCATCGCTTACATGGACTGTGGCGACTTCGAGCTATCCGACCATTTACGTACAGGTGCGCGATGGCTCGGGCAACATAAGTCAGCAATCTATCGTTGCGCCGAGCGCGCCAAGCAGAATCGACTTCACTGATATCTCAAAGGCGGATCTCCAACTCTATAAGGAATTTATTTCATGGCCGGTACATGGCAATGTTGCCAACTCTACCTTCAAGCACTATCTCGTGGAACGGGCAGCTGATGGCATAACCTTTGATTTACTTGCCACGCAGACCACATTGCTCCAGGCCTATTATCTCGACAACGAAGTTGCATCATCGACCGAGTACACATATCGCATCGCTGTCGTCGATACGGACGACGATACTTCTGCGTACTCGCCAGTACTCACCGATGTCCCGGACGGCCGCGGTAGCTCCGACTCTAACGCACCACTCTTTACCGTCGCTCCTTCCGCACCGGTAGTCCACTCAACCTGGGCGACTATTACGTGGGAGACCGATGAAGACGCGGATGGAATCGTGTCCTACAATAAAGTAGGCGATGCCGCCTATGGCATGACCGCAACAGAACAGGGAGCCGGACAAACACACAGCGTAACACTCTCGGCCCTTGTCCCGGATAGTGATTATGTGTTCAAGGTTGCATCAAAGGATTCCAATCTTAATGAAGGAATCGATGACAATAGCGGAGCGGGTTATACCTTCCATACAACTGCGGGTCCCTATATCACCCAGATCACGGGCGAAGGCATTACCGATGCCAATGCGCTCGTCAGCTGGCATACCAATAAGACTGCTGATACCTTAGTGCGCTATGCGGTAAGTCAGTCCTTTAATGGATATAAGGAAGTATGGGGAACGTCACTCCCCGTGGGAGATGCATCAACAACCGAAGACTTTATCCATACCGTTCCCGTCACCGGCCTCGCCGCAGGGACTACCTACTATTACTCGGTACAATCGACCGATGTACAGGGCAATACCACAATGGATGATAACGGTGGTACATACCGCACCTTCCGCACGACCAACGATACCTTCCCTCCGGCGATCTCTCAGGTTTCTACGCCAATCCGCACACCAAACAGCGTGAGTGTATTTTGGAAGACAAGCGAGCCCGCAACGTCACAAGTGCGGTATGGGGCAAGTTCTTCTACGATGAATACCTATACGCCGGCAGACGCCACCCTCTCCGTGTATCACTCAGTCAATATTGGATTGGACGCGGGAACCGCATTGACTCCAAATACGACGTATGCGTTTTCAGTGGAATCCCGAGATGGATCGGGAAATGCGGCCGTATCAACGTCTACAACGTTTGCCACAACCCAGGAGGGTGAAGTGCGCGTGGTAACTATCGGTGGAGGAGCGAGCCAGTCTACACCGCCAGAGGTAAAAGACACTACCGCGCCGACGATCTCGAACATAACAATAGCGACCACAACTGCGTTTGGAGCCATAATCGAGTTTGATGCAAGCGAACCTTCACTTGGATTCTTGCATTATGGGAAAGATGCCTTTACCGATACCATCAGCCATCGCGATTGGACGACTCATCATAAATTCACAATAACGGGGTTGAAAATGGGTACGGAATACAAGTTTGAAGCCGAGGCGATCGACAAGTCGGCAAATCGGATGATCTCCGAAAGCCAGACCTTCAAAACTAAATATCTCACCCAGGCAAGCCCTGGCCTCAGAACTGTGGAGGATGTAAAACAGTATGAGGAAGAGGTTGAGCAAACCATCGAATCTATTTTGCCGGGAGTATTGCCGCCGTTTGTGGAAGAACCCCGCATTACGGCCATAACCGAAAATACGGCTGATATAAGCTGGAAGACGAACATCAAATCGTATGCAGTCATTCTCTACGCAAAAGAAAGCGAGTTTGACGCAACGCGGCCAAACCCGTATGTAGGAGAAATATCCCGCACAGAATCAAAGGAAACGGATCATCAGCTTACCCTGGTAGGATTGGAACCAAATACCAAATATCACTTTATGGTGAGATCGTTCTCCCTACCTCAAGTTGTGGGTAGTAGCCAAGACACAACCTTCACAACAAAGGCCTCAAGAATCTCGGCACGCGTAATAAACATAAAGAATACTTCCTTCAATGTTGTTTGGAGCACGGAAGATACCGCATCAACCATTGTGGAATACAAAAATGTAAGAACCGGAGAAATTCAGCGCAAGATAGAAAATACGCTTGTTAAGGAGCACGAGATTCTCATCGATAAGCTTGTCCCGGCAACTGCATATGAAGTAACGGTATTCGGATACAACGAAAAGGGCAACTTGATTGAAGGCGGAGCTCCCCTGACCGTTTCGACGGTACGCGATATCACCGCTCCAAAGATCTCCAACTTTAAAGTAGACGGAGCGCTTGTCCCCGGTCGAAACGACCGAGTACAGACCGTTATTACTTGGGTAACGGATGAATTGTCCAATTCCGTCATCTATTATCAGGAAGGAGCAGGACAGGTAAAGGACGGATTTGCCAACAAGGAAGAACAGCTCGATACATATACCAATAATCATGCGATCATTCTTTCGAGCCTCAAGCCAGGTACGATCTATCAGATGAAGATCGAATCAACCGACTCGGCAGGCAACAAGACGACATTCGGTCCTCGTACAGTCATCACGCCACAAAAGGGTGAGTCGATTTTCGACGTCATCTTTAAGAATTTCGAAGACACCTTCAAGTTCTTGCGAGGTGCGGGGCAATAACAGCTTCTCGGTATGACGTTTCTGTGCGCACGTAAAATATTCTGCTGAATATTTTACTCGTCCTCGCGCTACCGCGCTGCGGAGGCCCACAGAAATGTATATCTCGTCGCACTGCGAGGAATACAAAAAAGACGCACAATACTGTGCGTCTTTTTTGTGTCATTCATTTTATATTACTTCAATCGTGCGTTCGTTGATGGTCTCGCCATAGGATAGCACTACTGAAATCTTTTCGTGGGGAAGCACCTTTGTAATGCGCTCGGGCCACTCCACTAAGATGATATTTTGCGGATCGGCGAGCAACTCCCCAAACCCGAGTTCTTTCATTTCGCTCACATCGCCAATGCGGTAGCAATCAAAGTGGTGTACTTTTGCGAACTCAGCTCCCGCGACGATACTCCTCTTTGATCGGGATACCAAAGAATACGAACGGAGCAGGGTAAAAGTCGGGCTCATCACTTTTCCTTTTACCCCCAACTCCTTCATCAGACCCTGGATGAACGTGGTCTTTCCTGCACCAAGGTCGCCTTTAAAAATAACCACGAATGCCTTTTTGCCAGGCTTCGTCTTTATTAATTCTTCCGCAAAAAGTTTTGCAATCTTTTTTGTTTCAGTAGATGAGGTTGTTTTATACTGCATTGATTTTATGATGCAAAAAAGTATAGGGAAATGCAACTGGATACCAGTCTCCGCACTCCGCCGGTCATAACCCTTGGCGGCGTGCGAGAGTGCCGACACACAACAAAAAAACAACCCTTCGGGGTTGTTTTTTTGTTGTGTGTCTCTTATCGCAAGATACAAGAGTACACGGGTTTATGCTCGGCAGAGAGACGGCAAGTAAAGAATTATGAAAATTCTTAGCGCTTCTTCCACTGCGGTGCGCGTCGTGCCTTTTTGAGGCCCGGCTTCTTTCGTTCTACTGCTCGCGGATCGCGAGTCAACAGATCGAGTCTGCGCAAGCGCTTCTGGAATACCGGGTTGAACTTGATCAATGCCCGTGCGATTCCGAGACGCGCGGCCTGTGCCTGCGCCATCGGTCCTCCGCCCTTTACCTTGATGATCGCTCCGAGCTTGTCGGCAATCTTCATCTTATCCAGCGGACTCTCAACATCCTTTTCAAAACGCTCAACTCCGAAGTATCCCTTCAAAGTCTTATCGTTGATCTTGATGCCTTCCATTTTAGTGAAGAGGCGGACGCGAGCAACGGCGGTCTTTCGGCGTCCGACGGCTTCGAAGTATTTCTCCTTCTTGGCTCCGCGCTTCGGCTTTCCCTCGGCGGTGTCATCGGCGACAGCTACTTCCTCGATTGCCAGGTCTTCATCAGCTTCCTCCTCGTGCGTCAGCACGTCTTCGGTCACTTCGAGAACCTCATCGGCTTCTTCGTGTTTTATTTTTTTAGTTGTTTCCGTCATAGTTTTATTATTCGATGATCAACCGCTTCATGCGGGGAACTTGCAATCGGTTCTTCGGCAACATGCGCATAACCGCACGTCGCAACACCTCCTGCTTTCCTTTCTTTGCCACGACCTCCTCATAGGTTTCTTCTTTGAGTCCGCCCATGTATCCAGTGTGGTGGTAGTAGACCTTGTCGGTTTCCTTCTTTCCGCTGACCGTCATACCGTCGATGTTCTTTACGATCACCCGATCTTCTCCGGCGAGACGCGGCTCATAGTTCGGGTTCTTCTTGCCCTGCAAGATCGTTGCGATCTCCGTTGCAAGTCGCCCCATATTTTGATTTTTTGCGTCAATTGTATAATCCATATCTTTTCAGTCTTATTCCGCTTATTTCTTGTTGTACCGAAATAAGTAGTTTAAGTCAAATTACTGTTTTTTGCCTTCAACGATCTGTTGGGTGATGTTGTTCGGCACTTCTTCATAGTGGTCAAAGACCATAGAGAAGCTTCCTCGACCTTGCGTCATGGAGCGCAGCTTAGTCGCGTATCCGAACATTTCGGACAACGGTACCTGTGCGTCGATAACCTTAATGTTTGAGCGATCATTCATCGCTTCAATGCGTCCGCGCTTCGAGTTGATGTCACCGGTGATATCACCCATGAACTCGGTCGGCACGAGCACCTGCACCTGCATGAACGGTTCGGTCAATACCGGCTTTGCCTTCTTCGCTGCCTCGGCGAATGCCATGCCTGCGGCGAGTTTGAACGCGATTTCGGATGAGTCTACTTCGTGGAATGATCCATCGTACAATGTCACTTCGACATCAGACAACGGAAATCCTGCGATGACACCCTTATCCATTGATTCGCGCAATCCCTTTTCAACAGGGGAGATAAATTCCTGCGGAATCGCTCCTCCTTTGATCTGGTTATTAAAGACAAATCCCTTGCCTTGTTCTGACGGCTTCATCTTGATCTTTACGTGACCATATTGGCCCTTACCGCCAGATTGCTTCACATACTTTCCTTCAGCATCCGCTTCGCCCTTGATGGCTTCGCGATACGCTACCTGCGGTCGTCCCGTGTTTGCTTCAACATTAAACTCACGCTTCATACGGTCGATAAGAATTTCAAGGTGCAGTTCCCCCATTCCCTTGATAATCGTTTCTCCCGTTTCCTGGTCGGATTCGATTCGGAAGGTCGGATCTTCTTCTGCAAGGCGTCGCATTGCGATACCCATCTTCTCCTGGTCAGCCTTCGTCTTTGGCTCGATACGAACCGAGATAACCGGCTCAGGGAAGGTAATTCTCTCAAGAATGATCGGCTTTTCCGGATCGCATAAGGTGTCTCCGGTCGATGTATTCTTCAACCCGACGATAGCGCCAAGGTCTCCCGCATACATTTCGTCAACTTCTTCACGCTTGTTCGAGTGCATGCGCACGATGCGGCTAATACGCTCCTGATCTCCCTTTGTGGAGTTCAATACGTAGCTACCCTTCTTAAGCACACCCGAGTATACGCGGAAGTAGGTAAGTGATCCGACAAACGGGTCAGTCGCGATCTTGAACGCAAGCGCCGTGAATGGCTCTTCGTCGTTCGGCTTACGGAACAATTCGATCGTCTCGTCCTTGATGTCGGTACCCTTTGCCGGCTTCAGTTCGTCGACATCTACCGGTGACGGCAGATAATCGAGCACTGCGTCGAGCAAAAGCTGCACGCCTTTGTTCTTCAAGGCCGAACCGGTCAATACCGGCACGATCTTATTGTCGATGGTTGCCCGTCGCAATCCACCGCGCAATTCCTCTTCTGAAAGCTCTTCTCCTGCGAGATACTTTTCCATTAATGCCTCATCGGTCTCGACGATCTTTTCGACTAGTTCCGCATGCATCTTTTCCGCCTTTTCCTTCAAGTCTGCCGGGATTTCTCCTTCGATGATGTTTTCGCCATGATCACCCTGGAAGCGGATCGCCTTCATGGTCATCAGGTCAACGACTCCTTCGAACGCAGCTTCTGAACCGATCGGATACTGGATGGCCACCGCGTTGGTGGTTAATCGCTCGTGGATTGTCTTAAACGAATAGTCAAAGCTTGCTCCAGTGCGATCCAACTTGTTGATGAAGCACATGCGCGGAACCTTGTACTTGTCCGCCTGGTGCCACACCGTTTCCGATTGTGGCTCAACTCCCGCAACGCCATCGAATGCACACACCGCTCCGTCGAGTACGCGTAATGAGCGCTCCACTTCAACGGTAAAGTCTACGTGGCCCGGCGTATCGATAATGTTGATGCGATGTTCGTTCCCTCTCTTTGCCTCTTGACGCTCCTCATTTGTCTTCAAATGGCGCGTTTTTCTGCTCGATGTCCAAAAGCAGTTTGTCGCGGCAGACGTAATAGTGATGCCACGCTCTCGCTCCTGTTCCATCCAGTCCATGATGGCTTCTCCTTCATGCACTTCGCCGATGCGATGTGAGATGCCAGTATAGAACAAAATACGTTCGCTGATTGTTGTCTTGCCCGCATCAATGTGGGCAATAATTCCAATGTCGCGATATCTTTCTATTGGATATTGTCTCATAAATAATGGGTTTCGGAATAGGGATTTCGGAATAGGGTGGTCTTTGCCTTTAATTAAGCACTATTCCATCGTTCCCTTTTCCATTTTTCATATTCCGTTTTCCTTTTTAGTTATCTTGCAAAGTGTGCAAAGGCGCGGTTTGCTTCGGCCATCTTGTGCACGTTCTGCTTCTTCTTGATCGCAGTTCCTTCGCCCTTATAGGAAGCGATGAGTTCTTCAGCGAGACGCTCTGACATGGCCTTGCCTTTTTTAGCTCGTGCCGCATCGATCATCCACTTGCAACCCAAGAAAAACTTTCGTTCTGCGCGTACTTCGCGGGGAACCTGATAGTTCGCACCACCAACGCGCTTACTGACTACTTCGAGGAGGGGAGAGGCGTTTTCTAGCGCCTTCTCGAACACTTCCATCGGGTTCATCTGCATTTCTTTTTCTATAATATTGAACGCTCCGTATACAACCCGTTCCGCAACCGTCTTTTCTCCGTCAAACATCATGTAATTGATGAATCGGCTCAAGGCGATGGATCCGTGCTTTACGTCCGGCGTATGATACTTTTTGAATTTTCTATTTCTTCGCATATCTTTTTTTTATTACGCTTTACGCTTTTTTCGCCTTCTTAGCCCCATACTTGCTGCGGCTCTGGTTCATCTTCACACATCCGGTCGTATCGAGTACGCCGCGAACGATGTGATATCGCACACCTGGCAAGTCCTTAACGCGTCCGCCACGAATCATGACGACCGAGTGTTCCTGCAAGTTATGTCCCATTCCCGGGATGTATGCGGTAACTTCCATACCGTTGGTCAAACGAATACGCGCGACCTTTCGAAGCGCCGAGTTCGGCTTCTTCGGAGTGGTGGTAAACACCTTCAAACATACTCCGCGCTTAAACGGAGACGTCGAGCTCACCGGCTTGTTGTGGATCGTGTTGAAATACAGACCCATTGCCGGAGACTTCGACTTAACAGATTTACTCTGTCGTCCTGTCTTTATTAGTTGTCTTATAGTTGGCATCCTTCTCTGAGAACTTATGTTTTTAGCGAACTGCTTCGTTGCGGGTCCCCCTCTCTTCGGTCGCCGTACCGGTAAGTACGGCTTCCTCGAGCCGTTCCCGCGCCTCGCATTTCATCTAAAATCACTAAGTTCTCTTTATTTTTCGAACACGTATATTTATTACGCATTCGGTTTTTATTATTAGACACACGAATACAATCCCTTTTATCGGATTTTTGCGCATGATATCGAATCAAGGGAGTGATTCTTTCGCCATGAATGCAATGATCCAAAAGGGTTTCAAACAGCTACACCAGTACCTGCTCCGACACTTCTTTTTACTCGTGTCGTCGTGTGTTTCCCGATGTAGTTTGCCGCTCCGTGATGATTAGTACGTCCGTATCAGCTCCGTACGTATTTTCCATTTCGGTGGCTATTCCAAATCGAAGCAATGCTTCGAAAAGGGTGGGTGATGAGGGATTCGAACCCCCGACCCCCTCGGTGTAAACGAGGTGCTCTAACCAACTGAGCTAATCACCCTTTTGTAGATAAAATCTCCACTTCTCAAGTGCATATATAATACCTGCAGTTCTTTAATTAGTCAATGTTTTTTGTCATAGCTGCTTCATTCCCGCGGAGGCGGGAATTCACTCTTTCGTACTTTTTTAATAAAAGTACGGCAAAAAGCGCGAACGGACTAAAAATAGGTAATAGGCTTAAAAATCTCTGACAAAATCGAAAATCTCCCATCCTTTATACGGGACCCAGCTCCTCTATTTTTGAGGAGATTTTTTGCGCCTATTTTATCCCTATTTTCACAGCTCGCAACGAGAATTCGACCCTTCCTCTTGTTCTTTTGTTTTAGGTAATTGCAGGTCTATTATACTGCTTTAGCAGTCTTCCCCGTTAGGAAGATTGGCGTCTTCTTTGATTGACTTCCCAACCTGATACTCAAAAACGATCATTCCGACAAAAAATACAGCCGCGAGCAGAGCTACATTCTTTACATCCTTTTTCCATAATCCAGCCCTATCGGCAAACATATATCCCACTGAAACAAAGGTCGTCGTCCAGATAAATGCCGCGGGGACACTGTACTTTAGAAATTTTTGCAGTGGTGTACTAAAATATCCACTCGAAAGAAGCGTAAATCGGTTCATCCCCCAAGCGAATTTTGACATAAAAATATATAAACCCTCTCTTTTTTGGAGTTTTTTAAATATTTTCCCCATTTTCTCCGTATTTATGAACCAAAATTGCGTTTTTCTACTCATTCCGAGCTTTTTCCCAATCGCCCAGTACCCAACATCGTGCAAAACGACCGCAAAAAGCGCGATAAGTATTGTATCTGTGTAATCGATCACCTTCCCGCGCACTAAAATGCCTGCCAGTATTAAAAAAGCTTCCCCTTCGACAAACATGCCGAAAAAGATGATTGTGTATGTCGCAAAAATCCCTATTTCCGTGAAGTTTGTCAGTAATAATTCCATCATATCTCTTTATCATAGGAGTATACCATCCATAGTAAAAAGTTTACAGAATCGCACAAAAAAACCAGGCTATGCCTGGTTTTTTGTTATTTCTTTATTTCACCTTTAATTTCTTCTATAAATACATCCAACTCTTTTACTCCGAGATCTCCTTCTCCGCGCTTGCGGACGGCAACTGACCTTGCCTCGACCTCTTTGTCTCCTACAACAAGCACATATGGTGTCTTTTTCATCTCTGCGGATCGGATCTTCTTTCCCACACTCGTATTTTCATCTGCCACTTCTACCCGAACCCCTCCTTCTCTTAGCTTGTCAGCCACCTCCTTTGCATATTCGAGGTGATCTTCTCCTACATTAAGGATCGTTACTTGAGTTGGGGAGAGCCACAAAGGAAACGCCCCAGCATAATGTTCTATTAATAAACCGATAAACCGCTCGTATGAGCCGAATAATGCTCGATGCAGCATATATGGACGCTCCTGCTCTCCTTTATTGTTAATAAACGACATATCAAAACGCTCCGGAAGGTTGAAGTCGAACTGCAGCGTTGAACACTGCCACTCCCTTCCAATAGCGTCTCGGATCTTGAAGTCCAGCTTTGGCCCATAAAATGCGGCTTCTCCTTCTTCTTCTTCGAAATTGAGCCCTTTCTCTTGCGCCACCTTTCTCAATACGCCCTCCGAGAACTCCCATCCCTCATCGCTTCCCGCGTAATTGCTCTTATCCTTCGGATCCCTTAGGGAAAGGTAGACATGCACATCTTCGATATTAAACCCGAACGACTTATACATAAAGAGTATAAAGTCGATTACGCGCTTTAGCTCGTATTCTACTTGATCTTTTCGGCAGATGATATGTGCATCATCCTGAGTAAACCCGCGAACCCGGGTCAACCCAGAAAGTTCTCCTTTTTTCTCAAAGCGATAAACTGTGCCGCATTCAGCCCAGCGGAATGGTAAACTTCGATAGGAACGAATGTCGTTTTTGTAGATCTGCACATGGAATGGACAATTCATCGGCTTTAAGAGATATTCCTCCGATGTCTTCGCCTTTTCTTCGTGCTGACGATCTTCGAGTGTTTGCCCTACCTCGAGCGGGGGATACATCGATTTATTATAGAACCCCCAATGTCCTGACGTTTCCCAAAGGGATCGGTTCCCAATATGCGGGCTTCTCACGAGATCATACCCTCCTTGCAAATGCTTCTCGTACCAGAAATCTTCGATGATACGCCACAATAGCGCTCCCTTAGGGTGCCATAGTGGCAACCCAAGCCCTACAATGTCGTCAATATGGAATAAATCAAGCTCCTTCCCAAGCTTTCGATGATCTCGCTTCTCTGCTTCTTCCATCATCAAGAGGTATTGATCCAAAGCTTCCTTATTCTCAAACGCCACACCATAAATACGGGTAAGCATTTGATTCTTTTCTGAGCCTCTCCAATATGCCCCTGCGATTTTCTGCAATTTAAAGGATTCCGGGTCTATTTCAGTGGTCGAATCCACGTGCGGCCCCACACATAGATCCGTAAAAATAGTCGCGTCCTTATCTTTGGTTATGTAGATGGTTGGCTCTTTGCCCTCCCTTTCGAGATCCTCGATAAGCTCAAGTTTATAGGGCTGATCTTTAAATAATTCCTTTGCTTCTTTATGGGTTATCACTTCTTTCGTAAAGGCTAGTCCTTTTTTTACGAGGCCTTTTATGCGGTTTTCCAGAACCTGCAAATTCTTCTCGGCCAACTTCGAATCTCCGAGATCGATATCATAATAGAATCCGTTTTCAATCACCGGACCGATGCCGAGCTTTGCCCCCGGAAACTGCTTCAAAACTGCCTCCGCCAATAAATGAGAGAGGGAATGCCTTACTTTTTCGATATTGTTTTGTTCTTTTTTAATCAGCTCCATAGTTTTTACATACTGGATTCCCGCCTCCGCAAGAATAGCGCCCACGCCGGGAAATATAAGTGATATTTGCTTTTATTAAACGCCAAAATGAACTAAATTGCAAAAAAGCCGGCGCTCGCGCCGGCTTTTTTTGTTATTGGTTGTGAGTTATGGGTTTTTCGGTTAAACAAGCTCTACTGCGCCTTCACAGATAAACTTCATATCCGAATCCTTTGCCGAAAGCTTCCCTTCGGCAACAATTAATTTGTTTTCACACCAAAGATTTTGAGTTCGGGCGAGTGTTTCCGTAAACACGATCGCTTCAATGCTCTCATTCGCGTCTTCGATGCGGGCAAATGCCATCGGCTTTCCACTTTTTGTCGTAATCTTTTTAATACTCGTTACAACCCCTGCGATACGATGCTTGTTCTGATCTTTTTGGTCAAGCGCAAGCAACTCCTTGATCCCCTTGACCTTATATTGCATCAATTGCGCCTTATGCTCGGAAAGAGGATGGTCGGAAATATACAATCCAAGTAATTCCTTTTCCCAATTCAGTTTGTCCTTCTTTGCAATAGGCGGGGCTTCTCGTAGGTTTAACACACTCTTGGAATACACGGTGCCAAATAGATTTGTTTGATTGGACGTTTCGTTTTTTTTCATCGTCTGCGAATAGCGCAGAATCTCGTCCATGTTCGCGAGCACCTGACCCCTCTCGATCTTAAACGAGTCGAACACCCCCGCCTTGGTTAAACTTTCTATGGATTTTTTATTCACATCCTTGTGCTTAACCCGCGCCAAAAAGTCCTCTAATCCTTCATACGGTCCGTTCTCCTTCCGCTCCGCAATGATCGCCTCGACCACTGCCGTCCCGACATTTTTGATTGCGGCGAGTCCAAATCTAATCATCTTTCCTTGCGGGGCGAAATTCACAGCACTCTCGTTAATATCAGGAGGAGATACCGTAATGGAATGTTTTTTTGCTTCGTCAATAAGAAATGCGATACGTTCCACGTCATCACTCTCCGAATTGAACAATGCAGTCATAAATTCGATGGGGTAGTGCGCCTTGAGATATGCCGTCTGATAGCCTATCAACCCGTAGCAGACACTGTGTGATCGATTAAACCCATATTTTGCGAACGGTGGGAATAATTCCCAGATCTTTCTTGCAACCTTCTCATTAATACCATTGGCGATCATACCGTTGATCAGCTTCCCCTCTTGTTCGTCGAGTAGTGATTGTATCTTTTTCCCGATCGCCTTACGTAATGTGTCTGCCTCTGCAAGCGTATATCCCGCGAGGTCGCGCGCGATGCGCATCATCTGTTCCTGGTAGATTCCGATACCATAGGTCTTACCAAGGATTGGCTTGAGCATCGGATGCAATAATTTTACTTCTTCGCGTCCGTATTTTCGATTGATATAATCGGGAATAAGTTCCATCGGCCCCGGTCGGTACAATGCGACCATAGCGACGACATCTTCAAATTCCGTCGGACGTAATTCTTTGAGATAGCGTCGCATACCGGATGATTCAAATTGAAACACTCCGACCGTATCTCCATTCTGTAATACCTCGAATGTTTTTGGATCTTCCAGTGAAATATCCGAAATATTCAGCAGTTCTCCCGTACTTTCTTTTACCAATCGAAGTGCTTCTTCGATGATTGTCAGGTTGCGCAACCCCAAGAAGTCCATTTTGAGCAGCCCCAACTTTTCAATAATCCCTTGTTCGAATTGCGTGATGACCGAATTTTCATTTTGCGGCGACCGCTGCAAGGCGACCACGTCGGTCAACGGTTCTGCCGAAATGATAATTCCGCAGGCATGCACCGATGCATGTCGAGCAACTCCTTCCAATTTTTGTGCCGCGTCGAGTAATTTCTTTGCGTCCGGATTGGTCACATACATCGTGCGCAACTCCTCCACTACTTCCATAGCTTGTTTAAGACTTTTTACCGGCGTCGGGGGGGCGGGAACAAGTTTTGCAACCTGATCACAGAACCCATACGACAATCCAAGTGCGCGCCCCGCGTCACGGATAGCCGCGCGCGCCGCCATCGTCCCAAAGGTGATAATCTGTGCAACGCGATCGGCTCCATACTTTTCCCTTACATAATTTACCACTTCATCGCGTCGGGTATCCGCAAAGTCAATGTCGATATCGGGCATCTGAATGCGATCCGGATTAAGAAATCGCTCAAAAAGTAGGTCATATTTTATCGGATCGACGTCAGTAATCGTAAGCACGTAGGCAACTAGACTTCCTGCCGCCGATCCGCGACCCGGTCCGACAACTACACCGTGATCACGCGACCATTTGATGTAGTCCTGCACAATTAAAAAGTAATCCGCATATCCCGTATTACGGATGACTCCAATCTCATATTCCATGCGATCGGTCACCTCCTGTGTTATTTCTTTGTACCGACTCGACAGTCCCTCTCGAATAAGTTTTTCGAGATAATCCATACTATCCATCCCTCCCGGTGTTTCAAACTTCGGCAACCGTACCACATCAAGTTCAAGCGTCACATTACAGCGCTCTGCAATCTTATTCGTATTTTCTATCACCTCAGGCACATCAGGAAACCAGCTTGCCATTTCTTCTGCCGAATTCATGGCATAATTCTCATCCATCATCGACATACGATTTGCGTCATTCACCGTATTTCCTGTCTGCACCGCAAGTAGAATATCTTGATATTGCGCGTCTTCCGGTCGCGCATAATGAATATCCTTTGTTGCAACCATGGGAATATTCAACTTTTTTGCTATCTCTTTTAATCCCTTTACCGCGATTGCCGCATCAGGAATGTGTGGCAAATGCCAAATTTCTATAAAGAAATTATCTTTGCCGAATATGCTTAGATATTCCCTTGCCGTTGCTTCTGCCTCTTCCATTCTTCCTTGTACACAAAATTGTGCTATCTCTCCTCCAAGACATCCCGATAGGGCAATAAGCCCTTCGTGCCATTGATTTAATATCTCTCGATCGATACGTGGCTTATAATAAAACCCTTCTAAATGGGAGCTTGATGACAATTTTAAAAGATTTTTCCATCCCGTCTCATTCTCACAAATAAGCGTAAGATGGTTGTAATTTTCTTTTGCCTTCTTGCCGGTTCCCGTGCTTTCATCCTTTACTAATTGCCGATCTAGTCTACTTCCTTTTGCCACATATGCCTCCAATCCAAGGAGCGGCTTAATACCCGCCTTCTTTGCTTTTACATAAAATTCAACTGCCCCATAGAGATTCCCGTGGTCAGTAAGTGCGAGTGCTTCCATCCCAAGTTCCTTTGCTCGATCAATGAGATCATCTATCTTTGCCAAACCATCAAGTAATGAATAGTGGGAGTGCGTGTGGAGGTGGACAAATTTCATAGGGTAATCACAAACATACAAATCGAACAAATATACAAATGTGCACCGTGTATATATACAGCCCCACATTTCTTCTTTACCCACATTATACCTATTCTCCTCTTTGTGACAACTTTACGCTTTTGCTAATTAATTGCTTATTTTTTAATCCTTTACTACCTTACTTTTAAAACAGTTGACAGTTATTTAAAATCCATTACTATGTATCTCAAATAAAGGTCATATTTTATTACTTTTACACAACCAGCAATTTTAAATGACACACCAACGTGTTGCCACACCTGTTCAGAATTATGTTGAGAGTGAAGATCTTATCTTTGAGATAGGGGATGAGGATATCGAAACCCCGAAGAAGAAGGTTGCCGATGATCATGTCGGCTATGGTTTTGAGGCCGAGCCGGAAGAAGATGATGTCGTCGGAAGCGAGGATGAGATCGACGAATTTGCAGATTTCGAATGGGGAGACGAAGAAGAAGGGGATCTCTAATAGAGTATATAGAAAAACCGCCTTGTCCTGTAGTAGATTTTCAACGGTTTGCCTATGGCAAATTTAATTAAGTTGAAAACCACTACAGGATATACGTCGGTTTTTTTGTTTGTTTATTTCAGGTACAATTAACCTTAGACAATCCTTCTTTTCCTCCTCTTTATTATTATTGACTTTATAAATTTTTTATTGTGTAATATCCATCTGATCCTCTTTCTCTTATGACACCCTCCACCCACTATAAACAACCCCGCAGGGACACAAAAGTACATACCAAACGTGCGCTTATTATAAAGATCACATCTATCGCGTTTGTTCTTTTTTTTCTTATCGGCATTATTAGTGTTATTCAAGTCGCTCGGATCGCCAAGAGTCTACCTGATCCTCAACAATCAGGGAGTTGGCAAATGACTGAATCTACGAAGCTATATGATAGAACAGGAAAAATTCTTCTTTACGAAGTAAACGCCCAGGGAAAGCGCACGGTTATTCCTTATGAACAAATCCCTACGTATGCAAAGCAGGCGACTGTTGCCATCGAAGATAGCGGATTTTATGAGCATTCCGCCATTGATATCAAGGGTATCTTTCGTGCTTTTTTCGTAAATATCATCCGTGGCGGTATTTCACAGGGGGCCTCTACTATTACACAACAGTTAGCTAAAAATGCGTTTCTTACCCCGGAACGTACCTATACCCGTAAAGTGAAGGAGATCATTCTTGCTTTTTGGATTGAACGTTACTACGACAAAGACCAAATTCTCAACCTTTATCTTAACCAAATCCCATACGGAGCAGGTGCTAACGGTATCGAGGCTGGAGCGCAGACATACTTCGGCAAACAGGCGAAGGACATTACACTTCTTGAGTCGGCAACTCTTGCTGCTATCGTACAGATTCCCAGTTATTATTCTCCTTGGGGTTCTCATAAGGATGAATTACTTAAGAGAAAAGACCGTGTATTGGAGGAAATGTATTCCGCTGGACATATTACTAAAAAACAACGGGATGATAATCTCAAAATTTCGCCTCGTTTTCTTGAACAGACTATCGGATCCATTAAGGCTCCTCATTTTTCTATGACGGTCCGTGATTATCTCATTGATAAATATGGGGAAGATGTCATTAATAAGGGGGGATTACGGGTTATTACCACACTTGATTATGATCTTCAGCAAGTAGCCGAGCGTGCGGTAATGGAAGGGGCTGCCCGCAACACAGAATTATATAAGGGACACAACGCATCCCTCGTCGCAGAAGACCCCAAGACTGGACAAATACTCGCACTTGTAGGTTCTGCCGACTATTTCGACACAACAATCGATGGAAACTTCAATGTCGCCGTTCAGGGACTTCGTCAACCAGGATCATCTATTAAACCGTTTGCATATATGACGGCGTTCCAGAAGGGATATACCCCTGAAACGATCCTTTTCGATGTTTCTACGGAGTTTGATACGAGTGGAACTAATAGTTATCGCCCTGAAAATTATGATCACACCTATCGCGGCCCAATATCATTGCGTAATTCCCTTGCCCAATCGATTAACGTGACTGCCGTAAAGACTCTTTATCTCGCTGGTATCGACGATACCATAACGAATGCATATAATTTTGGGCTCACTACACTCACCGACCCAAAACGCTATGGACTCTCCTTTGTTCTTGGGGGAGGGGAAGTTCGACTAATCGATATGGTTGGAGGATATTCCGTTTTTGCACAAGACGGAATTAAACATCAGCAATCTTTTGTTCTTAGTGTAGAAGACGACCAAGGGAGTATCCTCGAAAAATATCTCGATCGCTCATCACAAGTTATCGAGCCTCAATATCCACGCTTGATTAATGATATTCTTTCTGACCAGGATGCCCGTCGCCCGCTCTTTGAAAGTAGTTTCAACCTTACCGTCTTTCCGGATAGGGATGTCGCTCTCAAAACCGGAACTACCAATGATTATCGAGACGCATGGGTTCTCGGCTATACTCCTTCGCTTGTCGTTGGCGTATGGGCGGGAAATAACGATAATACTCCTATGCAACGCAGTGGTGGTAGTATTCTTGCAGCAGTTCCTATTTGGAGCACATTTATGAACGAGGCCCTTACTAAATTCCCTATTGAAACATTTAATAAACCGGAATCAATCTCCGTCGCTAAACCGATGTTTGATGGTAATTATCTATCGAATGGTGAAATTCATTCTATTCTCCATTATGCCGATCGATCAGACTCATCAGGCCCTATCCCAGGGAATCCTTCACAGGATCCACAATATGGACTCTGGGAGGCTCCTGTACGCGCATGGGCTATACAGAACAGATAGAATATCGTTTACACAAAAAATCTCCCTTAGCGGGAGATTTTTTACAGAGTTGTTTTTTTGTTGTGTGATATGAGGATGGAGATATGAGATCGGAGGTTAGAAATTAGAGATAAGGGGTATAAATACTTTTCATACCTCTTATATCTCATAACTCCAATCTCCGACCTCTAACCTCATAGCTCTTATGTATTATTAATCGGCATGATTATATAAAAATAATCCTTTGCGTTCATTGGTCTAATAATTGCGGGCTTATTATCCCCATTTAATCCGATGGTAATATTTTCTGTTGTGATACTTTTCATTCCATCAAAGAGAAACTTCCAGTTAAAGACAATCTCGATCGAATCACCTTTGATCTTCGCCGGTATTAAGTATTGGTTTTCTCCCAATATTGGGTTTGATGAGAATAATTCGATATTTTTTACTCCATCTTTAATGATCATCCTAACCTCATTCATCTTATCAGAAAACGAACCTGTTAATTTTAGCGCACTCACTAGCTGCTCCCGGTTTACCACCACTTCGATAACAGTCTCTTTCGGGATAATCGGTTGATAATCAGGAAATTCTCCGTTGATCACTCTTGATACCAGCTCAAATTTATCGGTTCGGAATAATACCTGGCTCTGATCAAAGTAAATTTGTATCTTTTCGTCATCTTTCTCAGACATCACCCGCACCAACTCCTGAATAGTTTTTAGCGGTATGATCGTTTTTAATTTCTGTTCGATGTTTGTCTTATATTGATTCTCATCAATAGTCTTTTCAGCAAGTCTAAAGCTGTCCGTTGCGGCAAACTTTATAATATTCACTTGATAGTCAAACAAGATACCTCCCAGTTCCGGTCGAATTGCCGAACCTTGACTCGCATTGATTATCGAGAGAAGGCCGTCTTTTAATAATCCGCTTTCTATCTCTAGATATTCACTTTCGTTTCCGATCTTTGGAATGATCGGAAATTCCTCCTTTTTTGTTCCTTGTATTTTCGCCTGATAGTTTTCCGTCTTTATTACCAGATTATTTACCTTTGTTTCCAAACTTACCCGCTCACTCTCAAGGTTATTAATAATAGAGGAGAGGATACTTAGTGGAACTGTGATACTACCATCTTTTACTACCTTCGCCGGAATAACACTCGATATTGCCACTTCCAAATTAGTTACTGAAAACTTTATCTTATTCTCTTGCGTTTCAATTAGGCAATTTTTAAGGATCGGCAATGATGCATTTTCAGATCCGATCTTTCCGAGTGCAGCAATCCCTTCCTTGAGGTTCGTTTTCAGTACAATGAGTTCCATAGGTAAATTTCTGTTTAGGATGTTATCCGCATCCCTGTTCTTCTATAGTATTAATAAAAATAGTAGAAGTAGTTATAGGGGTGTGGATAGTGTGGATAAGTGGTAAATTGCTTTTAGGCAAGCGCTTTTTTAGAATTTATTTTTGCGGATAACAACGGGATGAATATTATTTACTGTTGATAACTTCCTTAATCGAAGTAAGTTTATTACCCAACTTCTGGTCGGTTGTGAGTAATGTCGAGATTTTATCACATGCGTGCATAACGGTTGAATGATCTCTTTTCCCCATCTTATACCCGATATCCGAGTAGGACATCCCCAGGAGATCTTTCATTAAATACATTGCGATCTGGCGCGGCTCAACAACCTCCTTTCTTCTTCCTTGGTCGGTTAGGTCCTTTTCGGCAAGTTCGAAGAAATTGGCAACGACTTGCATAACCTGATTTGGTGTTACATTTTTAAAGGAATGCTTCGTCGTTTTATCAATGATTTCCTCCACTATTCCCCGAGTCACCTCAACTCCTTTCACATCCTGATAAAACATGATCTTTTTCAAGACTCCTTCTATCTCACGAATATTACGCTGCATCTTTTCGGCAATAAATTCGGTAACCGAATCAGGAATGGATATATTTTCCTGCTCAAGCTTCTTTTTAATGATAGCAAGGCGCATTTCATAGTCCGGATAAGAAATATCCACGATCATTCCGCTACTAAAGCGGGAACGAAGGCGCTCTTCAAGTATGGCAGTTTCATGAGGAGGGCGATCGGATGAAAGTATTATTTGTTTATCATTATCATACAGGGCATTAAACGTGTGAAAAAATTCTTCTTCACTCGCTGCCTTTCCGGCGATAAATTGGATATCGTCAATAATGAGTACATCTACCGAGCGGTAGATGCGCTTCATATCCTCCATTCTTTTGTTTTTAATGGAAAATACAATGTCATTTACGAATTTTTCGGAAGGAATATATTTTACTTTTGTGGTATTTCCATGGGTCTGGCGAATTTGATTACCAATAGATTGCATTAAATGGGTCTTTCCAAGACCCGATCCTCCATAAATAAACAGTGGATTGTACTTTTTCCCCATATCCTTAATAACGGCGAGGGAAGCAGCATATGCTAATTCGTTTGAAGAACCCACTATATATGACTTAAACGTGTATTTTGGGTGGAGATTTGTCTCTGGATCGATTTTGAATTCATCAAACGTAGCCTGCTGAGGAGCCCCGGAACGCTCTTTTTTGCTATCTGTGAGGGGTTTTTGAGGTTCCGTTGGGAGAATGGCAACCGTATACCGAACGCGCCTCACGGAGTCATCCAAAGAGATAAGAATTTCAAGAATTGATTTATGGTATTTATTTTCAACCCATTCTTTTGCAAAATTATTTGAAAGGGATACTACAAGTTCTCCTTCGGCGGATCGATCGATAAGTCGACTGTTTTTAAACCAGGTTAAAAAGTTCGGCTGGGTCATTTGTATTTCAAGCTCAGCAAGAGCGGATTTCCAGAGTTGATCGAGTTCCATGGTGTAAGAAATAACGACAACACACTTCTCTATGTGTTACTAAAAATCATTATACAGATTTATAAAATTATAGCGAATAGTGTGGAAAAGTAAAAAAATGGGGAATAGGTGTGGATAACTCATATGACCCGCATAAATAAAGGGTTTTTTGAACTTGGTTTTATTAAAAATAGGCTAAAAGTGAAAGTAAAAAGAGTTATACCGAGAATTATCCACATATCCACAAATTGTCTCATCGGGCAGATGCAATACTCGTCGAGAACATATTCAAAAAGAGTTTTTATGTACTTTTCTAGAAAAGTACGCAAAAGCCTGCAAGCGGGATAAAAAGTGGAATGATCTTTAAAATTTCTAAAAAATCGAGAATTACCCGTTAATAAACGGGTCCCAAATTCTCGATTTTAAGAGAAATTTTCTTCAATCATTTTTGCCCACTTTTTATAGCTTGCTGCAGGATTCAGAAAGAGAATACCCCCTTGCATTTTCTAACTAATTCCGATATAGTAGACCATTATGTCAGTCACATACCAACCAAACAAGCGAAAAAGAGCGCGAACCCACGGGTTTTTGGAGCGTACTTCGACCCCGGGTGGACGACGCGTACTTTTGGCACGTCGCCGAAAGGGACGGAAGCAGCTTACGGTCAAAAAAGCTTCTTAAAAAGAACGCATTTAGTTGGCGAATTGCGGTGTTGCGGGCCCCTGTCAGCTTGGTCGCCGTATAAATAATACGGCTTTCGCGCTAACCTTCCCGCGCCTAGCACTTCACTTAACTAAATGCGTTCTTCGCTGATTAGATCTAATGCTTGCAAAGAAATTCAAGCTTAATATTGCTGAATTTATCAAAAAAAGGCCTACTTTTGTAAAGAAAGGCCCTTTTTTTGCGGTAAAATATGTACCAAATGGGCTTTCATATAGCCGTTTTGGTGTTGTAGTGGGGAAGAAGGTAGATAAGCGGGCAACGGAGCGAAATAAAATCAAGAGAATGTTTTATGAAGGTATTCGGGGGCGAAATCTACAAAACAGTGAAGGGCAAGACGTGATGATCCTTATTTATCCAGAGACTAAACAGTTTACTAAGGGAGATATTAAGCAAATAATAAAGGAATTTGAGTTTGCGAAATAAAAACGCACAGTCTTATTCATAAGACCGTGCGTTTTTTAAATTTAAAGGTACCTAACCCCCCCCTTATTTCCAAACCCTTTTGAAATTTCTTCTATTTTTGTATATGTTTGACTTGATTTATATCTTTTTTGGTGTTTAACTAAAAAATTAATATTTCTACAACATATGTCAAATTTCGGCAAAGGGAGGTGCTAGACATGGAAATTATGAACATTGACAATCCTCGTTGGGATGAATTTGTAAGTCAGCTGTCAGGACCAGATGGTTGCCACTTTAGAAAAAGAGCAGACTCCGATGATGCCACCTGGAGTTGTGATCATTTCAAGGAAAGATCTCTAGCAAAAGAGATACTCGAAAAAATGGGAAACGTCGATATCGAAGCCACTCTTAAGTACTTCGATGAGAATGGCGGTAGTTGCGATTGCAATATAGTTTTCCGTGTTGATTTGTTGGCTGATTAATCACACGAGCTAAACATACGCAATCATTTTAGAGAGTTTTAAGTCCCGGGACGACAAAATTTTGCCGCCTTTTTTTACTACCTTACCAGGAAACCCCGCACGATCCATTCCGTCGTGGAAAGAGTAGAGGATGGGAGTGCGGGGAGGACGTCATTCTTGTTCTAAAAAATTTCAAAAAAGCTCCACGTTACGAAAAATGGAGTGAAGCCGAACGACATTTTGCGTAACGTTAAGAATATCTGAAGTTCATTGAAGCGTAGCGGAAATGAATTTGGGTCGAGAAAATTTTTCTTTCATCTGAAAATGTAAAAGTGAAAAATTTTTGAGCCAGATATTCTTTGTTAGCTGATGTAATCTAAATTTTTATATTCCTTATTCTATAATTATCTGGGGCTTTTTTATTTTTTCATTATTTTTCACATAATGACGATAATAGCCGATGAAACCACTAATCAAAAATACGCCCTCAGCGATAACTCCCATCGGTGAGAAGATAACTGCATTATACACCACAATCAAGGATGTTCCACCCATCATCAATTTTCTCATCAGCCGATTATCTTCCTGAAAATTACCGATAATAAATATAATCAAGCCAATATAGATAATTAAATCGGTAGGATCTTTATATGTGAAAAATAATGAAATCGTGTTTAGCGCAATAAATATAAACAAGTATTTTTTATTCGTTGTAAAATAGCAAGTAATAAATCGAAGAACCGAAATCGAAACAATAACACCAGCCGCTGTTTTATTCAATAAAAAATAATGGGCGCTTATCAAACTAGCCGAAACAATTAGGCATAAAAATGTATGCTCACGTTTTTTATATTGCAGACTCAGAAAATCAAAGCCCATTGCGATGAACATCGCAACTTGTGAAAGTATAAATGGAAGTGCTAAATCATGCATAGAAAAAATAAAAAAGCCCCAGATAATTATTATTAATAAAGATAAAAATTTTGATTATTTCAGCTAACGTGGAGCTTTGCGAGGGTTGGGCTTCCTCTCTTCCCTATCGGGACAAGTAAACAAGCCTCGCAAAGCTCCACGTTACGAAAAATGGAGTGAAGCCGAACGACATTTTGCGTAACGTTAAGAATATCTGAAGTTTTTCTGTAGCAGCGAAAGAAAAATTTGGGTCGAGAAATTTTCACACTCCTTTTTTATTATACTTGATATGAAAATTTTGAACCAGATATTCTTTGTTATACGCTGTTCTTTAAAACCGTTCTCAGTCTTACCGCTCCATAACCAATTAGTAAGCATCCAACTAATGCATTCAAAAATTGGATTAATAACATAGGAATATTTCCTTTGATTAAAGAGGATAAAAAGACAGTTAACCCCAGGAATATAAATGTTGCCAGGCCAGTTGCAAAACCAAAAATAACCAATTCTCGTTTTGCATAGTTATATTGAACGGTTTTTGCGGTGAAAAGACTAGTAAAGAAAACTATTGTCATGGGGCTGGAAATTGTGAGAAAAAAAACAGAGGTAAAACTTGTTAGAAGATTTTTTGAATCAGTAGCTACGTTTATTGAAATATTACTTCCCAAAATTCCTTTAATTAAAATAACGCCAAATATCATAAGGACTATAGAACTGACTATACTGAAAATTCTTTTAACTTTCTTTTTTTCGAACAATTTTCCAATCCCTAAAATTGCAAGCGTGATGTACAAATAATCGACCAATGTCACCGCAAAAACCGCAACAAAACCGTCGAGAATTGTTTTTTGCAACGTTAAATTTACAATAAAGAAAAAGACAGGCCCTACCGCCAACTGAAGAAGCAGACCTGTTATTAATCCATTTTTGAATATTTTCATCTTAATGGCGCTAAGGTTTTAAAGAATTGCGTATAACGTGGAGCTTTGCGAAGTCCCGCGGAGCGGGATTTGGGCGGACGCCGCCAAGCGGTTGTTAGGCGATGTGGTGCGAGGCTTGTTTACTTGTCCCGATAGGGAAGAGAGGAAGCCCAACCCTCGCAAAGCTCCACGTTACGAAAAATGGAGTGAAGCCGAACGACATTTTGCGTAACTCATTTATATGCGAAGTGTTTTCATATATTGTACATAATTTTTCTTACTATGCGAACATAATTGGATTGATCACGCACCTAGAGCATACCTTTTTAAAATGACAAAGAGAAGCGCATAACGCTTCTCTTTGTCAGATCATCTGATGATGGATTTCTTTAACCCCCGTTACCCCCTTTAATTTTAGAATAAGCTTCTCGGTCTTTTCCCTATTATCAATATCACAAATTATTTTGATAATAGGGAATGATGTCTTTTGCGCGGGGCTGATATGGGTAAGGTTAAGAATGTTGACGCGCGCTCGAGATATGACGGCAGATAGATCTTTGATTAGTCCTACGCGATCGGCTGCAGTGATGCGTAGCTCGAGCTGGCGAGCTTTGCGCATAAACGAAGTTTCTTTTTTAAGATTGGTGCGAATCTTTGACTTTGCGCTCGCTGTTTTTGCGAATTGCAGCCATGACTCGGAAGGCTTTTTGTTCTTTTGTACTAATATATCAACAAGGTCTCCTGACTGGATCTGATAATCCAAAGAAACCATCTTGTCGTTTACTTTCGCGCCGACACAATGATCTCCTATCTCGCTATGAATCTGGTATGCGAAATCGATCGGCGTCGATCCGGCAGGGAGATCGATCACTTCTCCTTTTGGAGTGATCGCGAATACGCGATGTTTGAAGAAATCAATTTTTAGCGAATGCAGAAATTCTTCCGGGTCGGTGAAATCCTTTTGCCAATTACGCAGTTGCTGTACCCAGGCAATGTCTGCTTGGTTTGCTGTCACGTTTTTATTACCCTCCATGAAATTCTTGGAGGTCTTTGCTTGGCTATATGCCCAGTGTGCCGCAATTCCGTTTTCTGCTTCTTCGTGCATTTGTAATGTGCGGATTTGGATTTCGGTTATTTTTTTGTCCTCACAAAATACTGTCGTATGCAGGCTCTTATACCCGTTCGGTTTTGGTAATGCGATATAGTCCTTAATGCGGCCCGGTAGTGGCGGCCATATTTGGTGCACGATCCCGAGTGCGGTATAACAATCTTCGATCGTGTTTACAATAACACGCAGGGCGACGAGATCGTAGATTTGCTCAAGGCTCATGTTTGCCCGCAATAATTTCTTATATAAACTTGAGATGCGCTTCGCCCGGTAATCTATCTTCACCGGGGTGATACCAGCCTTCTTGAGCGCTTCGCGGAGAAGTATCTCAACTGCTTCGAGATACTGAACTCGCTCATCGTACTGCTCCTTCACGTGCTCCGTCATCCATCTATATTCTTCGGGATGCAGATACATAAAGGTAATATCTTCGAGCTCTCCTGACAGTCCTTGCATGCCGAGGCGGTATGCAAGCGGAGCATAGATTTCGAGAGTTTCCAAAGCGATACGCTTTTGTTTTTGGGGGGGTACAGCTCCGAGCGTCTTCATATTATGGAGACGGTCTGCGAGTTTAATAAAGACCACGCGAAGGTCTTCGCTGATTGCCAGAATCATCTTACGCAAGTTTTCTGCAGCTTGCTCCATGCGTTCCTTTTCTGTCTGAGGAGAAGTCCGGTATTTAAGGTGTCCCAACTTGGTAACTCCGTTGACCAAAAAGGCGATCTCGTCGCCGAAGTCTTTCTTGAGCGCTTCCAGTTTGTATGATGTATCTTCCACCGTGTCGTGCAGTAATCCTGCCGAGATGGTGGATGTGTCGAGTCCCCATTCTGCAAGCTTGATTGCAGTCTGAAATACGTGATTAAAGTATGGTTCCCCCGAGCTGCGTTTTTGGGGCTCGTGTGCTTTTTGTGCGGTCAAAAAAGCCTTTTGCAAAAGTTCTATTTCGATATCGGGAAGCTTGCGACGATATTCGATCGTCTTGATTAGATTTTCAAACGTGGCTTTTTTAAAATCGTGCATACTATGGGTCTTATTCATGATAACAAATAAGATGATTTCTTTATTACATCATCAATCCGCCAAAAATGAAAGAGGGAATTGGTAGTTGGTTGACATAAAAATATATTTTATGGTATGAACCATATAGTATATAAGGCGGGGCTTCGCGCATTTCACAATTAACGGGGGGATAACCATGCAAAAAGGATTTCCAAGACCGTCGGGAATTATGGCGGGTATGACACAGGAGAAGGCTAATAATACTCCTATTGCGCGGTCTGTAAAAGAGTTGATCGCCCTCGGTGATTATTACGAAGGGCGATTTTCCGACGGGGAGATAAATGTACTATTTCAACATCTCCGGGAGCTGAATATGGTGCAGGAAAATCATGACGAAGAAGAGTGGAAGGAGCTCCAAGCACAGTTGTGTCATCGGGGCGTCCTTATTACGGTCTTTACAGATGAGTCTGAATATCGCCCCCAAAAAAGAGATCCTCTCCTGTACTCCTTGTATCGCCAACTTTGGGCAAAAGACAGGGTTAGTCGCCACAGGATAGTCTGGGAGGTATTTAATACCCAGCTGCGCAAGCGGGGAATTTTTCTGTAAGTTAACTATGCGCGTCGAGAGACGCGCTTTTTGTACTAATTAATCGCCCGCTAAATAATAATTGACAAATTTATGTAAATATTGTTATATATATCCAGCAGCTTAATTCTTTAGCGGAGGTTATTACATGATCGAGATTTATGCGGATGAGTTTTTGAGCATGAAGCGGAAGAGGCTCTATACCTCTTTTATCGGCATTCCCTTGGCGCTCGGCTTGGAAATACTGGGGGTGGTGATTAAAAGCGACCTGCTTATGATTGGCGGTCCGGTTGTGATTGTCGTGGCTATGGCGCACGCGCTTTTTCACGCAAAGGCACTTTCTCGGAGTACGTATTGCCCCGGGGACGTTTTTGAGGTCAGTGGAGATACGGTCTGTTGTTATCACAAAACCCCGTTTTTCTACGACAAGAAGAGCGTAGGCGGATCGAGATTAATTCCGGTCAGGCCCCAATTGCTGGCGTCCATTACTATGCATTTTCCGGTCGACGGGAAGATCATTTCGTACACACTGCTGTGTGAGGCTGTGATCAACGATACTCAGCGGTTTTATGACGCATTTCTGAAGGTCAGAGAGAAGGAGTCACCGCAACCTCATTCGGTGATGGCCGCGTGCATCGCCACGTTTCTGCAGCAAAGTCGCCCTCGTATTATCGAGCTTTATGGGCGTGGGGGTGTTGGAGTCTACGTTTTTGAAGAAACGTGGGCGGATGCAAGTCACTACCTAGGGGGAGAGTTTGCCCGGTACGGGATTATTCCCTATCACGTTGTTCCGCAGTGTGAAGTTTCCTTCCTGCTCATTAAATAATCTTTACGAGAATAATAAAACACCCAGGCGTAAGCCTGGGTGTTCTTTTGTTATACTAATGCAAGAAACTCCTTTTCGGTTAAGATGGGGACTCCGAGTTGCTGAGCCTTTTGGAGTTTACTCCCGGGGGTCTCTCCCGCTACGACATAGCTGGTTTTTTTACTTACTGATTCAGACAGCTCTCCTCCAAGCGCTCTAATTTTTTCTTTCGCCTCATTGCGCGACATGGATTCCATTGACCCAGTCAATACGAAGATTTTCCCCCGAAACTTTGTTCCGGCTGGCGTGCGGACAGTCTCAAGTGTGACCCCCAGTGTTTCGAGCCGATGCAGGAGGTCGAGGTTGTGATGATCGAAAAACCATTCATGGATACTTGTTGCTACTACCGCGCCTATATCGGGGATTTCTCGCAATGCAACTAATGACATGTTTTGTATCGCACTAATTAAATTTAAAATTTGAAATTCAAAATTTGAAATTGGGAGTGCGCTTGCAAGTGCGCGACTGGTTTCTTCTCCGACATGAATGATTCCAAGGCTATAGAGAAAGCGAGGAAGTGTTATTTTTTTATGTTCTGCGATTTCGCGAATGATATTTTCTGCCGACTTGTCCCCGAAGCGTTCGAGGGTTTTAATGTCACCCTCGGTCAATGTAAAGATATCGGCTGCATCAGATATCAAGCCTTCATCCATGAAGCGATCAATAATCTTCGGGCCGAGCCCTCGAATGTCGAAAGCTGATCGAGATACAAAGTGGCGAATGTTTTCGCTGTTGCGCGCGCCGCATTTTTTGTTCGAGCATCGATATGCGACTCCGTCGCGTACAACAGGGGAGCCGTCTGCTGGACAGCTCTGTGGCATTGTGAATACACGCTCTTTTCCTGTGCGCATATCCTTTAGTACTTCCGTTATTTGAGGGATGACGTCGCCTGCTCGGCTGATAACAACCGTATCTCCGATCTTGAGCCCTAGGCGTTCAATCTGGTCGGCATTGTGTAAGGTTGCGTGTGATATTGTCACTCCTCCTACGGTGACTGGGCGCATGACCGCAACGGGAGTCAGTGTGCCAGTGCGCCCCACCTGCACCTTAATATCCTCAATGACCGTCGTTGCTTCTTGGGGAGAGAATTTGTATGCGATGCCGCCTCGTGGTGCCTTGCCGACAATGCCGAGTGCGCCCCACGTTGCATTGTCATTGATCATAACGACAATGCCATCTATCTCGTAGTCGATCTTTTCGCGGTGATGATCCCACCAGTCGCGAAAGGCGAAAACATCTTCCAGTGATGTGAGTGATTTGTTGTGCGGATTCGTTTTGAATCCAAACGCCTTTAGGAGCAGGTGTTCCTCTTCGTGCGTTGTTTGTCCTATGTTTGTCACGAATGCATACTGATACGAATCAAGCTTGCGGGACGCCGTTACCTTGGGATCGAGTTGTCTCACCGATCCTGCGGCAATATTGCGCGGGTTTGCAAACAGCTTTTGTCCTTTTTCTTCTTGCTCCTTATTTATCCGATAAAATTCTTTTTTTGTGAGAAACACCTCTCCCCGCACGACAAGATGCTTTGCGGTGAAATCGAACTTATCTATTGCAAGTCCGAGTTTTTTTGCATTGGCGCGCGCCTTGTTAGCCGATATGAGCTCCAAAGGGATCGCCTCAACAGTTCTAATGTTCTGTGTAACGTCTTCTCCGATGATTCCATCCCCTCGCGTCGATGCTTGTTTTAGGGTGCCATCTTCATATAAAAGCTCAATGGCAAATCCGTCGATTTTAAGCTCACCATAGAAGAGATTAGAGGTTGGAAGTAAGGAGTTGGAGATTTGAGGGGAGGGAGGTTGAGAGAGATAATTTTCATTACGCTTCATCCAGTCGCGCATATCTTCTTGGGAGAATGCGTCATTGAACGAAAGCATCTGTGCCTCGTGAGCCACTTTTTTGAATGCCTTGAGCGGTGTACCCCCTACGCGCTGGGTCGGGGAGTCAGGTGTTATAAATTCCGGATATTGCTGTTCGAGGTCGAACAGCTCCTTTTTAAGTGAATCGAGTGCCGCATCCGAAATTTCCTGTTCGTCTAGGACATGATACAGATACCGATGGTGGTTGATTGTCTTGCGGAGTTGAATTATGCGATTGGATGCCTCATCCTTTTTCATATGAATATTGTAGCATATGTATTCGCGAGGCGCGTGTCATTCCTGCGGATGCGGGGCTCATCTTTTCGTACTTTTTTAATAAAGTACGGCCGTCGGCTTTGTGTAAAAACATATACTACGCCGACATGCCGGCACGTTGCAGGATCACTAGGCAGCGCGCGCGAAAGAATGATGCGCGCCCTGCATTCCGTCGCGTTGCACGCTCGGGTACTCGCTAGCAACGACCCCAGTCACAACGCCAAGGCTCAAATCGCGAGCCGAAGTAAAAATGGCGGATGGATTTGAAAATTTCTCACAAAACCGAAGGATTGCCCGTCTTGCTGACGGGACCCCGACCTTCGGTTTCTGGGGAAATTCCCTACACCCATCTTGGCCACCATTTTTACGGGCTCGCATAGAACGAAACTATTCTAGAATATTCCGTTGACAAAGGATCCGTAATGGAGTATGGTATTACTTTCCAAGACATGGAGGAGATGGGTGTGCCCAGTAGGACCATAACCTTCGGGATTGTAGCTTAAAAGCACATCCCCTTCATGTTGCGGGTAGTAGCTCTTTGTATAAACTCAAAGTTTGAGGGTGCAAATTATTGGACGGGCCTTTATTGGGTTCGCTGGAGGTGCAATTCCTCACACCTTCACCAAATTTGCGTGCGAGTAGCTCAGTCGAGTAGAGCGCAATCCTTCACGGATTGAGGTCGCGGGTTCGAGTCCTGCCTCGCGCGCCAGTTTCGGAACAAAACTTTTTAGATTTAACGATTGTGTCGGAGTGTAGCGCAGCCCGGTAGCGCATCGTATGGATGATCCCAGCGAAGGTCGGTGGTTCGAACCCACTCACTCCGACCAAAAAGATTTTCTGTCCCCGTGGCGGAATTGGTAGACGCGCTCGATTACCATCGAGTGAGAGCAGTCTCGTGCAGGTTCAAGCCCTGTCGGGGTACACCAGATCTTTTTGGAAACACAACAAATGTGCATCCGGGGGCGCCTAGACCGTTTCCGTTTTTCCTGTCCGCGGCAGGAGGAAACATAGGGATGGAGGGCGACAAGGTCCCCTCTAATGACCGGGCCCTCCCGGATGCGCAGCCTAAACCAAGCAGCCTTCGGGCTGTTTTTTTGACAAATATACCCTTCAGTGGTACTACTATATTAGCAGTCCATTTCACAATAATATAGGGAGGTATCGTATGCCAGGATGTCCGGATAGTTGCAAGGGGGTTGGGCACTATCGTGGCCAAAAAAGCCCCATGGTAACCGCCAAAGGAAGCGTTTTTCAACAGGACACGATGGCAGAAGAGCGTGTCGCGATGGAGGAGTTAAAACTTCTCGACAAACGGATAGATCGCTTCTATGGTGAAACTATTCGCGCACACACGATGGCTGCTGCCGGCGTCATATTAGGAGCTGATCTTGCAACAAAGATCGATTCCATCAAGCAGTCAGGCGGGGTCATTTCGGCCCAGTTGCGTGCCTTTGCCGAGCATATCGATCGCTCAATACAGACTACCGAAGAACATCTGGTCGGCCATCTGCCCGAGAAGGAGGAAGGCGATGAGGAGTCTTAAAGATGTTCGGCTTAGCGTACTTGGCCGCACCTGTTCGTGGTGCAAGATTTTCCGAGCGATATGCTTCACCGCCGCCATGCAGCGACACGAACATGCCGAATGTTCGCAGCGTCCTGGGGCGACCGAGCGCAAGCAGCGCAAATGCCCGCATTGTGGCGACTGGTTCGTCACCACCCAAGCAATGTTCGAGTATCACGAGAAGCTGTGCCCCAAGAAACCTTGGAGCTCCATGATCGACTGCGACTGCTATGATCTTTGCTGATGATCCAATAGGCTCCAGTCTGGAGCAGAAACAAAAGCGACCCCATCGGGTCGCCTTTTTATTACTCAATAGTGTCGTCACCCTCTTCTTTTTCGCCTGGCTTCTTCCAGGAGGCGTAATCACAATCTGGGTAGCGTGAGCATCCGTAGAATGCGCGACCGCGTTTTGATTTTCGCTTGATGATGTCCCCTTCTTTGCATGTGGGGCATTTGCCGAGCAGCCTTTCTTCCTCGGTTAGGATCTTTTTTGTGTTCCTGCATTCGGGGAATCCCGAACAGGCGAGAAATTTTCCAAAGCGGCTGTATTTGATGAGCATTTGTTTGCCACATTTTTCGCAGAGCTCATCCGAGACTTCTAACGCGCGTTCGATCTTGGGAACCTCCTTCATTTTTTGTTCGAGGTTTTTTTCGAAGGGGACGTAGAAGGTTCTGATCACATCCGACCATTTTTTGTGACCTTCGGCGACCTCGTCGAACTCATCTTCCATCTTTGCGGTAAACTGCACATCTACGATTTGTGGAAAATGGGCGACTAGCATCTCGTTTACCGCTTCGCCGATTTCGGTCGGCTTGAAGCGTCGTTGGTCGGTCTTCTCGACGTAGTTGCGCGCCTGGATGGTTGAGATAGTCGGCGCGTACGTTGAAGGGCGGCCGATGCCGTATTCTTCAAGTATTTTAATGAGACTTGCTTCGTCGTAGCGTGCTGGTGGTTCGGTGAAGTGTTGAACCGGGATGATTTTTTCCGCTTCTAACGTTTCTCCTTCGATCAGCCTTGGCATTACCTTTTCTTCCGCTCCAGATGGCATGATCTTTTGAAAGCCATCAAATGTCGTCATGGTCACGCTTGTGCGGAGGCCAAATGTTTTATGTGCCTTTTCGTTAGTGCCTTCGATATCGAATGATGTTGTCTTGAAGACCGCTTGTGGTAACTGCGATGCGATAAAGCGCCGCCAAATCAACTCGTACAATTTCTTTGCCTTCGGATCGTCGTCTACTTGGAAGAGTTCAGGGGTGAGCGATGGGTTTGTCGGGCGAATGGCCTCGTGCGCTTCCTGGGCAAGCTTTGATTTTGTCTTAAAGGTGCGTGGTGCATCTGTCGCATATTGCACTCCAAGGTGTTCAATGATCCAACTTTTTGCGCCATCCAAGGATTCCTTTGAAAGGTTTACCGAGTCGGTACGCATATAGGTGATCAATCCCTTTTCATACAGACCTTGCGCGATCGCCATGGTCTGCTTTGCGGAATAGCGCAGCTTCTTGCTGCCTTCCTGTTGCAGCGTGCTGGTTGTAAACGGTGCCAGTGGATTCTTGTGTGATTCTTTTTCTTCGATCTTTGCGACCGAGAAGATTGATTCGTTTAACTGCTTCTTGAGAGCGTTGGCCAGTTCCTTGTCTGGGATGTCAAATTTCGCTAGCGTTTTTTTGTCGATAGAGACAAGATTAGTTTCGATTGCCGTTTCGCTACGTTCTTTTTTGAATAGTGCAGAAATGGTCCAATATTCTTCCGCAATAAATTTTTTAATCTCGTCCTCGCGATCACAAATAAGACGGAGCGCTACCGATTGCACGCGGCCCGCAGAGAGGCGCTTCATAACCTTTTCCCAAAGGAAGGGGGAGAGCTTATATCCAACCAAGCGGTCGAGTACGCGTCGTGCCTGCTGTGCATATACGAGGTCTTCGTTGATCGTGCGCGGATGCTTGAGCGCTTCTTCGATCGCAGTCTTGGTGATTTCATGAAACGTGATTCTTTGCACTTGGCTTGCCGGGCGATCCGTCAGTTTAAGCGCTTCGGTCAAGTGATGCGCGATTGCCTCTCCTTCGCGGTCTTCGTCGGATGCGAGGATGACGATGTCTGCCTTTGCGGCGTCCTTTTTTAGCTGCGTAACTCGTTTTTTTGCCTTTACCGGGATGATGTAGCTCGGTTCAAAGTCATGCTCGATATCGATTGCAAGCTTGCTCTTCGGAAGGTCGCGAATGTGGCCAAAGGAAGATTCGATCTGATACCCCTTTCCTAAAAATTTTGAGATAGTCTTTGCTTTTGTTGGAGACTCAACGATAACGAGTTTCATAATTCTATATAGTGTATCCGTGTTCTGTTTCTTTTACTATCCCTTCCATTACTAACGATGCGATTGTTGTGTTGATCGCGCGTGCATCCATAGTAGTGAGTTCGGCGATTTTGTCAACCGATAGGGATTTGCCGGCCTTTGTGAGGGCTTCGACTACCATAGTTTCATTCGGATCGCGTGTCTCCCCTAGAGCCATTTGTCCCGTAGATACTTCCCCAGGTATCCGTACTCCAAGGTCTTCATATACGTCCTTTGCCGAGGTTACGAGACGTGCGCCATCCCGTATTAGTTGGTGTGAGCCAGTATAGTTCGGGTGATCGACCGGGCCCGGGATCACAAATACTTCGCGTCCCTGCTCGAGGGCAAAGCGTGCGGTTGCTAACGTGCCCGATCGTTCGGGGGCTTCTACAACAATGGTTGCTACGCATAGGCCGCTGATAATTCTATTTCGTTGGATAAATTGACCTGGGTAATAGGGAGATGATGCTCGGTATTCCGAAAGCAGGATTCCGCCCAGTGAGAGAACCTTATCTGCGAGTGCCGCGTTTCGAGAGGGATACACTGTCTCTATACCGTCGGAAAGCACTGCCATCGTTACTCCATTTGCCTCTATAGCTCCTTCGTGAGCTACGGTGTCGATTCCAAGTGCGAGCCCGCTCACAATGATGATCCCTTGTTTCGCAAGATCATGCGCGATCTTTTTTGCAAACAATTTGCCTTGCGTCGTTGCCTTGCGTGTTCCTACTATTGCCACTGCCATCATGTCTGCCGGAGGAAGTGTTCCTATATAATGCAATTCTTTTGGCGGCTTCGCTATTTCCTTAAGGAGTAGTGGATAGTACTCATCACCCAATCGAATTGAGGAAAAATTTTTCTCCATATCAAGTAAGTATATACTGCATAATTTAAAATTTAAAATTCTAAATGTAAAAACCAAAAAGTGTTTAAGGCGCTTTTAAATTTTAAATTTTAAATTGAATATTATTTACGGTATACTTATCTATATGGAACCTAAGAGAAATTTTATTCGTACGCTTGTCGTTGCATGTACTATTATCGGTGTTTTGTGCGGCGGTATTTGGTATACAATGACCCGCATCGATACAAAATTCCTTTCGATCCAAAGTGCGCGTACGGAAATACAATCAAAAGAGCAGGCGTTAAGCGCTCTGGCCTTACTGCAAGGCGATGCCGAAAAGGCGCAACAGTACCTTCCTCAGATTGATCGCAAACTTACTTCAAAAGAGCAACTTCTTGCGTTTTCTACTGATATAAATTTCCTTGCGGAGCAGGCCGGATTTAATGGCTCACCTCGATTCAAGGAGGAGACGGGCCCACAGTCCGGAGATCTGCGAAAGACAAGTTTTGAGCTTTCCTTGGAAGGATCACACACACTAAATGACTTGGCTCAGTTTTTCACACTTGTCGAGCGGAGTAATTACTTCGTCAAATTTGCCAGCCTCGATATTATCCGGGGCGAAAATGCTCTCAGAGCGGTTATGAGCGGATATGTGATCTCTTTTTAATATTTTTATGAAGATAATGCTATCAAAAAAGAAAATAGTACTTCCCACTATCGCGATAGTTCTCTTGTTTATCCTCGTTGGAGGAGTTTTTAATGCGCTTATGTTCGTACGCAAGGCCTTACAAGGCACCGCAGGTGGAGGCGATGGGCTACAAGGAGGCGTGGTTATGTTTGATCTGCAGAAGGCTAAGGACCTTGGTATTGTCATTGAAGAATGAATAATGATTGTCCTGTAGTAGATTTCGGCATATTACATGTATAAAAATTGCTTTTAACGGAGTGCTAAAAATTACTACAGGGTTGATTTATTGATGAAAGCAGTGTATATTTTTTGTTACTTGGGCGTGTAGTTCAGTGGTAGAACGCTGTCCTGATAAGACAGAGGTCGAAGGTCCGATTCCTTCCACGCCCACCGTTAGTTGTGTACATGGGCCTGTAGCTCAGTTGGTTAGAGCGCTACATTGACATTGTAGAGGTCTCCAGTTCGAATCTGGACAGGCCCACCTCCTGAACACAAAAATCGCCAGTCTGGCGATTTTTGTGTTCATTGACCTTAGTAGTGGGGTGCACATAGAATGGGGATAGAAACTTATATTCTAAGTAAGGAGGTCTCATGCGAACGATCCCGCAGTGGCTTGCCGAACGGTGTGTTATTTATGTTGGCACCAATCGGGTTGTTGTTGAAATCATATCTCTTGGACTCGTTTTTAAATTTCCGATTATTCGTCTTATCGCGCTGTATCGTAGTGTCCTGGGGTTTGTTCGAGGAACCGCCTTCGTCCCGTTTTCCCGCTGGTTCTCTTACCCAATGGAGAGCGAGGGGTTTCTGGGGTTTAGGAGGCTCGTGTTCAAAGGAGTTATGGATAATTGGCGTGAGTACTGGTTTTGTCTTGTTGAGCGACATTCGTTCGCACAGCCCACATACTTCTCGTTCTTCGGGCTTGTAAACATCCAATTACGCGGAGAGCCACTTGTGATGGATCAGTGGGAATTTAGGGGACAACTTCAGAAGTTTATTGAGGAGCGAGTGCTGTATTCGGATGCACATCATTTTACCTCGATTAATAATTTCTGCATCTCGGATGGGAAGCTGCGAATACTCGATTATGGGAGCCGAAAGACCCAGAATATCATCCGGGAGCGGGGGATGTGCGTGTACCAGAATTTCCAAGTGAGGGTAAATTAATGCTATGGCGCCTTTCGGGCGCCTTTTTTCTTCACTTGACAAGTATTTATTTTTCTGAAAGCCCTTGCTTGACACTACTTGGAACCCCTGTTAGCCTTATATCAAGATCCTCGATAAGGGGATTTTGTATTGCAATATGAGCAGTAGTAAACGATTTTTAATCGTCTTTGCCCTTCTGGGCATCAATGCACTCTTTGCAATGAAGGACCTTTCGTTCGCTACCCAAGCGGCTAACCCTGCTGAAGCTATGACGGCTTTCCAGGAGATCCAGGCGCTTGAAGGAACAATTGTCGCGCAGGCAGCAATGCCCCAGCGAGAATCGATCGTAGCACCAACCCAGGCTGAGAAGCGATTCTACAGCGCCAAGGTTAGTGCCTACACTAGTAGCGTCGACCAGACGGACGACACTCCGTTCATCACGGCCTCCGGGTCGTATGTACGGGATGGTATCGCGGCCGCCAACTTCCTCCCAATGGGAACGAAGTTTCGCATCCCGAAACTGTTCGGAGATAAGGTGTTTGTCGTTGAAGACCGAATGAACAGTCGGTACAATGGCACAACTCATGTCGACATCTTCATGGAAGATGGCCGCCAGGCATATCTCTTTGGTATGCAGAGCGCGCAACTGGAGGTTCTGTAAAGAGATTTACCTCGTATAATCAACTAATTTGGGAATGAAGGGGACTGGACATCTTAGGTGTGCGGTCCTTTTTCTTTTGTCTTGTATTTTTCTGCCGGGGGTGTATTCTGGGGGTAGAAATTTTATCGTAGGGTATTGGTGGGGGATATATGAGATACCAATCATATCAACGCAAGATTGAGGAACTGTTTCAGTCTCTCCAGTGGGGTTACTGGACGCCGCTTTCGATCATGGCTCGTCTATCCGAGGAGATAGGCGAAGTTGCCCGTGAGATCAATCATCTGCACGGGGACAAGCGGAAGCGGTGGAATGAGCCGGAAGGTGATGTCGTTGAAGAAATCGGAGACGTCCTCTATACACTGGTTTGCTTTGCCAACGCGAACGGGTATAATCTCGATCGCGCTTATTGGATTGGCACACTACAGACGCATGCGTCCCGTAATCACTCACCCCTTTCATTGCATGCCAGATTGCACGCCTGCGCCGGACAGCTTATCGAAGAGGTGGATGTTCGGTATGGAGCGAATAACACGTCTCAACTTCTTTCCATTCTGACCGTTGAGATAAAGCTCGGGAATGCGATTCGAGCACTTGAATCGCTATGCGAACGACTTGAATGCACGATGGACGATGCATTCAATGCAAGCGTGCATAAGGTCAGTGTCCGAGATAGGGAGCGATTTCTTATCGAGACCTAAGACAAAGCCGTGCGCCTTAGGCGCACGGCTTTTTTGTCATGCAATATGATTAAACGATACGGTCCTCGGGTCTTCTCCTTTGAGAATTTTGTCCACCATTTCTATTTCGGCGAGAATCCCATCAATGAGATCGTAATTTCGTGCCTCTTCGTAGGTGACCCATGCATGATCTACGGCGTCTTCGTCGAGCTTTACCAACCCTGATTTATAAGGGCAGTAGTAACTTAATACGATAACAGGCCATCCATCGGGTCGGATAAATGCCATATCGAGCAGGTAGTCCACTTTGCCTACCTCTAGATTTACTTCTTCAAGAATTTCTCGACGGAGGGAATTTTCAATCGCATAATACCAGTGGTCGGCAGTCGTCTTCGGGGTGCTGGTGTAATCCTCGGTTTCCAATCCGCCACCCGGAACAGTCCATTTGTTTGGGAATGCCTTTTTGTGTGGGCTCCGCTTGGTAATTAAAAACTTACCGTTCTTGTGAATGATGGCGGTCGAGGTGATGCGATGACCCTCATTGGTTCGTAGCTCCATGCAAATAGTATATAGGAAATGAAGAGGGTCCCTCAAGTTTCCCCTGTACTTTTTTCTAGAAAAAAGTACCAAAAAAGTCGCTCGCGGAATAAAAATAGGGGCCGGACTCTAAAATCTCTTGCAAAACTAAGGCTCGCCCGTCTGGCTGACGGGTCCTAGACCCTTAGTTTCTGAGGAGATTTTCTTCGTCCAGCTGATCCCTATTTTTACATGCTCGCAGATTAAAGAGGGGAAGCAAAAAAGACGAGCTTTTTACTCGTCTTTTTTGCTAGTAACATTCAATGCGCACTCGGCCGGGCTCGAACCGGTAACCTCCCGCGTGACAGGCGGGTGCTCTAACCAATTGAGCTACGAGTGCAAAATAACTGATAACCGAAAACCTATGACCGATAACAGGAATGCAAAGGGATTAGGAATGCGGAATACAACTAACAACCTACAATCTATAACCGACAACAAAAATGCAGATGGCTAAGAATGTAGAATGCAATGTGAAACTATTGTATAGATATAATGACTCTTAGTCAATAAATACCCATGTCTTGACATACCCCCTGGGGGTATGTACTATACCAATATGGGAAATAAAGAACAACTCTCCAAAAAGAAGGATGTCGTTGATCGTATTGCCCGCATCGAAGGACAATTGCGCGGAATCCGTTCGATGATCGAGGAAGAACGCGCTTGCGTTGACGTGATCACTCAAATATCTGCTATCCGCCAATCAATCTCTTCGCTGGGGGTTGAGCTACTCAAAGATGATGACCGTTGCAAGCATCTAGGCGAAGCATATATCAAAGCGTTGTTCAAATTTAATTAATCATTTTTTTGTATGAAAAAACCAATCGAAGTAACATTTGAAAATTTTAAGGAGGAGGTGTTGGAATCGACACTGCCGGTACTTGTTGATTTTTGGGCGCCGTGGTGCGGTCCGTGCATTATGATGGGTCCTATCCTCGATGCTATCGCGCATGATATGGGCGATCAGGTGAAAGTCGCAAAGTTGAATGTGGATGAGCCGACCTCGCACGAGATCGCCGCGGAATATCACATCCAAAGTATTCCTAATATGCAGTTGTTTAAAAATGGGCAGGTTGTGGCAAGCTTTGTAGGCTACCGTCCGAAGGAGGTTATCGAGGAGGAGTTGAGGGAAGCGTTAACCAAGCTCGTCTAATTGGGACAGGAAAAAGAGAATAGTATACAATCTATCTATGGAAACGACGAAACAAGAGATACAATTGTTCGATACCGCGATCATCGGAGCAGGTCCTGCGGGGTTGTCTGCGGCGGTGTACCTTTCGCGGTATGCGCTTACGAGTATTGTGATCGGGGATTTGTTCGGAGGGACGGCAACCAAGTCACATGAGATCGGCAATTGGCTTGGGGATGAAAAAATAACAGGGTTTGATTTTGCGCAAAAGGCTGTTGCACATGCAAAAAGTTATGGAGTGCCTTTTGTGGTTGCTAAAGTAAAGGGTATTGAAAAGGAAGGTCTTGTGTTTGCGCTCGAGCTGGACAATGGCAATATAGTACACGCGAAGACGGTACTGGTCGCCACCGGAACCGAACATCGTCATTTGCACATTCCCGGTGAAGCGGAATTTTCAGGGCAAGGCGTTTCGTTCTGTGCGACGTGCGACGGGTTCTTTTTTAAAGATAAGGATGTTGCGGTTATTGGGGGAAATGATAGTGCAGCTATCTCAGCCCTGTATCTTGCCGATATTGCGCGCAAGGTTTATGTGATCTATCGAGGCTCTGCTTTGCGTTGCGAGGAGTTCTGGAAGAAACGCATTGAAGAGGCTTCCAATATAGAAGTTGTTTACGACACGAACATCACCTCCATCAATGGGGAGGCTGCTGTAACGGAGGTTGCACTTGATAGAGAACATGCGGGCAGCGCCACGCTTGCGGTTGCTGGAGTGTTTGTGGAAATCGGAGCCGACCCGCAGGTCGGGTTTACTGAGGGTCTACAGCTCGCGATCGATGCTGATGGCTATGTGGAAATCGACAAGGAATGCAAAACCTCGTATGCGGGTGTGTGGGCTGCTGGGGATATCACTACTGGTTCGAATAAATTCAAGCAGATCATCACGGCAGCTTCTGAGGGGGCTATTGCTGCGAATAGCATACAGATGTGGCTGAAAAAGTGAGGTAAGTGAATAGAGGTAAGAGATGTGAGAAATAAAAAGGCCGGCGCATACGCCGGCTTTGCCGTTATTTCTGTTCTCCGATCTGGTATGCGGTCCGATCCTCTGGGCCTAACACCGTGAATACGGGCAATTCGCATATAAGCGCGAGGAGATGCGCGGTATCCTGGGCTATGTCGCCCATCTGGGAGACACTCAGTATGCCGGGATTTTTAACGAGGTATTTATCCCCGTTCGGTTTTTCTAGCGTGGTGTCTCCTCGGCGCCAGATATAGACGCCACCCACGTCATAGCGCACCAGGTCTCCCGGCCAGATAGCCGTCTTTGCTCGTAGGCCCGTTGAGAATACCGCCTTGGTTCGAATGCTCATATGTGCTCCTCTTTTCAGAAAATGAGTCGTGCTATGTACTCTATATATCCGAATCCGTTTTGTGTCAATAAAAAAAGACCGGCGGGAGCCGGTCTTGGGATCACTGCGTGATCGGGGTGAGTTGTGCGGCACACAGTGGGCACCTGTGCATAGTTGTCACCGCACATGCGTCGCAGAGGCAAAAACGCTTCTGTGAAAGACATTCAGCGGAGTGCCATATTACCCCTGGGACGAGTCCACTTCGAATCCTCGCCTTCCAGGCCTCGCGGATCTCCCACAGCACGAAGAAGTGCGGCTTGGGTGTCCCCGGGGCTTCGCATCCGAGTGGCCATGCCTCAATACCGCCCTCTTGGAGTAACAGCACTGCTTCGTCGCGCCGCTTGTCGCTTTCGTAGTGCGGGTATTTGCTCTGTATGAACAGCTCTTCTTTGCTTGTCTCACGACATTCGGCTCCTCCTGCTGTAATCGCGTCTCCGCATTTTGCGCAGATCAGATGAACTGCCTTTTTATCTTGTGCGACAGACATGGCGCCTCCTTGAACAGAGTAGATAGAACTGTATATTTTATATACTCTTTTGTTATTGTTGTCAACTCCTACTATTTCCATACAAAAAGCCGGCGCATGCGCCGGCTGGGGTGAACTATTCTGCGGGTTCGAGCTGTGCTTTGCACTGGGGGCACTGGCCGTGCTCGGAAAGGGCGCAGGTTGCGCAGAGGTGATGTGCATCGTTCGGACACTTTCGTGCGGTTGTGGGTGAGATGATGATTTGACTGCATTTCAAGCAGTTGATGAGATCTTCTTCTGTAACTGGTCCGTTGTTACTTTCTTCTTCCATAGCTCCTCCGGTGTTCCGCGTAGTTAAACTACTGGTATTTTTATACGACTATACTGGAGAGGTGTCAATATTCCTTCTTTATTAATACGTTCGCTCGGTTTATAATAAAACAACTATGATGAAATTTTTGACCAAGAACATTTTGTGGGCGGTCGGGATCTTTTTTGTGATCGCGATCCTGTTTTCGCTTGCGTATAAAGAGACCAAGGAACCTATCCAGCTGACACTCGATCAAGTTGCAATCAAAATCAACGCGGGAGAAGTCGCGAAGATCGCCGTGAATGGCGATGCGCTCAATCTTGAGCTGAAGAATGGGGATATTGGTATTTCCAAAAAGGAGGCCGAAGCTGGACTGACTGAAACGTTGACCAACTACGGCGTTTCTTCCGAGGCGATGCAGCAGGTAAGCTTCACAATTACTGAGGAATCCGGGTTTAAATTTTGGGCTGCTATGCTGTTGCCGATCTTACTACCGATCCTCATTATTGGAGCCATCTTCTTCTTTATGTTTCGCCAGGCAAAAGGCGGAGCAAATCAGGCATTCATGTTTGGCAAGGCGAAATTGAAAATGTTTACGCCATTTAAGGGAACCGTTTCGTTTGATGATGTTGCGGGACTAAAGGAAGCGAAGCAGGAACTCATGGAGGTTGTAGACTTTTTGAAGAATCCGAAGAAGTATCTCGAGATGGGTGCGAAGATCCCGCGGGGCGTACTGCTTTTGGGCGCTCCGGGCTGCGGGAAGACGTTGCTTGCGCGCGCAGTCGCCGGACAGGCGGGTGTGCCATTCTTCCATATTTCAGCATCCGAGTTTGTAGAAATGTTTGTTGGTGTCGGGGCTTCTCGAACGCGCGATGCGTTCGAGACGGCAAAGCGCGCAGCTCCTTCCATTTTGTTCATCGACGAAATCGATGCCATCGGGCGCGAACGGGGAGCGGGTGTCGGAGGTGGACATGATGAGCGAGAGCAGACATTAAACCAGATCTTGGTCGAGATGGATGGATTCGATAAGGATACGAATGTCATTGTCCTTGCGGCGACCAATCGCCCTGACGTCCTTGATGCCGCTCTTTTACGCGCAGGACGCTTCGATCGGCGCGTAATGGTTGATTTACCGAACATGGAAGATCGCGAAGCGATCTTACAGATCCATGGACGAGGAAAACCACTGGCAAAAGATGTCAACCTGAAACAGATCGCAGTCCGAACCCCGGGATTTTCTGGGGCTGATCTCGAAAACATCATGAACGAAGCGGCCATCCTTGCGGCACGCAAGAGCGAGAAGCAAATTCCTCAAGTTGATCTGTATGAAGCAATCGAGAAGGTACTGCTTGGACCTGAGCGAAAAAGCAAAGTCTTTTCGCAGAAAGAGCGGGAAATAACGGCATACCACGAAGCGGGACATGCGCTTGTCGGCTCCTCGCTGAAGGATGCCGATCCAGTGCATAAGATCTCGGTCATTGCTCGAGGACATGCAGGGGGGTATACATTGAAGTTGCCGATGGAGGAAACATTTCTTAAGACGCGCAAGCAATTCCTTGCGGAGATGGCTACGTTGTTTGGTGGGTATGTTGCCGAGCGGTTGATGTTCGGTGATAGTTCAACCGGCGCTTCAAATGATCTTTCGCGCGCTTCAGAGATGGCGAGGAAATTAGTCACCAAATATGGCATGAGCGAAAAGCTTGGTCCGCAGACTTTTGGCAAGGCGCAGGAACTCGTGTTCTTGGGTAAGGAGATCGGGCATGAAAAAAATTATTCCGAAAAGACGGCGGCCGATATTGATGCGGAGGTGAAATATTATATCGATCAGTCATATCAAACCGCAAAGAAGGTATTAAGCTCACAAAAGGCATCACTCGAAAAAATAGCCAAGCGACTCATTGAGAAGGAAACAATTGAGAAGGAGGAGTTTGATGCGATGTTAAAGGAGTTGAAGATTAAGAAGGCTTAAGAGATATCACAAACAAAGGAGCGCCTATGCGCTCCTTTGTCATTCCGGAATTGATCCGGAATCCAGTTTTCTATACTTTTTCCAGAAAAAGTACCAAAAAGCTTGCGAGCGAAATAAAAAATCGGAATGATCTTAAAAATTCCTTACGAATTCCGAGGGTGCGCCCATTTACTGATGGGACCCCGCACCTCGGATTCTGGGGAATTTTCTGCGTTCATTCTGATCGATTTTTTACAGCTCGCGAGGGAATACAAAATTCAGGTACTTGAAGATTATTTTTCGATGACGTATAAATAAGAAACGCGCCTATAGCTCAGTTGGTAGAGCGGTCGCCTTATACGCGATTGGTCCTAGGTTCGAGTCCTAGTGGGCGCACTTTATGCAAATTTATATCGCACTTCTTTCCAAGCTCCCTGTCTTTGTGCTTATACTATTGGCTTCGACTTCTGTGATCGCGGGTGATTATTTTGCAAAGACATGGTCTATTGATCAGCGGCCAGTGTGGGGAATGCTTGCGTTGCTCGGTTATTTTGGATCGGGTTTCTTTTATTTGCCTACGTTATTGCGCGAAGGACTTGTGATCACTTCGGTATTATGGAGTCTGGTTTCGATCATCGGATTTTTGATCATCGGGCTCGTTATTTTTAAGGAGTCACTGGATACACTACAGATGGTTGGGGTTGGGTTTGGCGTTGTTGCACTCATCATTCTTGCTTTTGCATCGCACTAACGAAGGGCATACACTGTATATATGGACATCTTCTCGCATGGGCTGTGGGCTGCTGCCGGAGCACATGGTATCAATCTGAAAACCAAAACAAGGGTTTCTGTTTGGAAGACTGGATTGTGGGGCATCTTCCCGGATCTTTTTTCGTTCACTGCGGCATTTGTTTGGATGTGGTCTACGGGAACTCGATTTGATGCGCGCAATGCCGAGCCGTTTGGCGGTAACGGGCAATTTATTACTCAGCTGACCGAAACACTCTACAATATAAGTCACAGCCTGATCATTTTTGCGCTTGTGTTCGGGTTGGTGTGGTTGATCTTCAAGCGCCCCATTTGGGAGATGCTTGGATGGCTCGTACATGTCGTGATCGATGTGCCAACCCATTCCTATCAATTTTTTCCAACTCCCGTACTGTGGCCGATCTCGAGCTGGAAGTTTAATGGATTTTCTTGGGGGCAGCCGTGGTTCATGGCATTGGATATCATTGCGCTTGCGCTCGTATATGGCCTGATCTGGAGACGGTATCGAATCAATAAACATCATGGCGATCATTAAAAAGAAAACGTGGCCGGAATATTTTGAGAAGGTTTTAAGCGGAGAGAAACAGCTTGAATTTAGGGTTGCGGATTTTGCTATCGCTTCGGGCGATGAACTGATTTTGGAAGAATGGGATTCAGAGACAAAAGAATATACAGGGAGGAGTGTGAGTAAAAAAGTTGGATACGTGGGTACTTTTACGCTTGATTCATTTGGACAGCGGGAAGCACTGGAAAAACATGGTCTGCATGTGATACGGTTGGATGATGCCGAGTAAATTATAAGAGATCAGCCCCTTCTTTAATCTTAGTAGTAGTGCCTACCTCTAATTTTTAAATAACGATAAATATGATAAGCTGTGGTCAGTAACATATGTTCCCTAATTATCATCTGTATGTTTAACGACTATAAAAAGAATCCGTTCCCACTTCTGGAATATTTTAATATATTCTCCTTTAATGATTTTATGCTAGAGCTAAATAAGGAGGATGAGCGCGCTGTTTTTGAGCTTACTATGCGGGAGCCTTCGCCGGAATCAAAGTGGGAATACTTTGTCTTTTTTGGAATAAAGGAATTTGTTGATACGGTCTCTAAGTGGAATTTTGATGAGGACATGATTGTTGCATTGAATAAGTCTGGGTATGCAACAACTGAGAAACAAAAGGAATTCTATAGAAATTGGGAACCGAAGCTCGATATATATTCCATTGCCGACGGAGATTTGTTTTTTAAAGGAGAGCCTATTCTTCGAATAGAAGGTGATATTTTAAGTGTAAATTTATTAACGCATTTATGCCTTAGCTTTTTTCAGTATCCAATACGGCTAGCAACAAAGAACCTTCGGATCAAGAATGCGTCTAATAACAAGGGAGTATATTATGGAGGAGGGCGGTGTCAATCTCGCGATGATATCTACTGGTTCAATAAGCTTACGCACCCACTGTGTAATAACGACATAGTCTATCCGAGTATTTTTACTCAGTACCCCAATCTAGATAAGCCAGATCTTAAAGTTGTTAACCTGAATCACGCTTTTATAAAATCATTCGATACCGAGAAGGAAGCGTTTACGTTTGGGCTTGATAAGATAAACGATTTCGATGTGTTTACAATCATGACTGATACATATGACTATCGAAATGGCCTCGATAATCTTATCGGCATCATTTTTGATAAAAAGATACATTTAGAGAAGGGCCTACTTTCTAAAATCTATGTGATCATCGACAGCGGAAATATACTAGAACAATCGAAATATATCAGAGCCAAGTTGGATGAGAACAACCTTCAGCTTGCCAATATTGTCGCGATGTCCGGATTGGACGAAGACGATCTCATCGCACTGGAGAGTGAGGGTAGCAAGGCAAATGCTTACTCGGTTGTCACTAATTTGATCAATTGCTATGGATGCTCCTACCTCGATTTTGTTTTTAAGACGAGTCTCGTTATTGATAAAGAGGGTAATGAGCATTTAAAGGCAAAATTAACAGAGGGGAAAGAAAGTTTGCCAGGAAGGAAAAATATAGAAAGGGTTATTAACGATGGGGTTATTGTTGATACTATCGTCATGGAAGATAATTCAGGGAACGGCAACTTCTTATTAAAGCCTGTTATGAAGAATGGCGAGTCCTTGCTTCCTGACGAAGAGACTCTTCTTCGGGAATACTCTGCAAAATTGAAAGAATTTTCAAAGCATATTAGGAAAAATAATAGAGTAGAGCATCGAGTGGTGGTGGAGGATGCAATCAAAGAACAGATTGAAGAATTGAAGAAAAAGCATGGAACGATATAACGATTTATTTATAAATACTCCGGAAAGCCTAGAGAAATATCTTAAGGCTAAAACGATCGTCTCCATATTGGGAGGAACTAAATCTGAGAAAGGTGCGGAGGTTATTGGACGTGATGTCGCCAAGTCTGGCTACAGTATAAAAACGGGAGGGTATGCAGCGGGAGCAATGAAAGGAGGGCTGATCGGGGGAGCCGAAGGTCTTGCGCTAAAAGAAAAATCTGACTTCAAGCAGAAAATAGAAGGAGTCACCTCCGCTGATTTTAGTCCGATTGAGTCTGCAACAAAAGGTAAAGATATCGAAATAGAAGTTGCTGAAGATCCCTACGACCGCTTAAAGTCTTTGATCAGGGGTTCTGATATCGTAGTGATAACAGAGGGATCCATCGGGACAGAGCTGGAAACATACGCTTCATTCGCATTCGAAATCGAATTGGAGATTTTGAACAGCGGGAGGTCATCGAAGCCGATTATTTTTGTCGGTGAACATGTTAAAGAGAAAATAGTTTCAATTCCTAAATTCGCAGAATACATAGATAAGTCAGAAAATATAATTTTTGTGAATACTCCTGAGGAGGCGATTGATCAAGTCGATATTCTATTTGGAAAGATCAAAGACAAAAAGCGAAGAGAGGTTGATATGTAAGAGAAAGTTGAAATGCAAACATGATAGTATCGGGAGATAAAAAGATTTCTAGGGGCGTTGTGGAAAAATTTAAAAAAACGGTCTGGGATTATTATCGCGCCAATCGGCGCGATTTTCCGTGGCGCAGGAATATCAATCCGTATCGCGTATTGGTATCGGAGATTATGCTGCAGCAGACGCAGGTCTCTCGAGGCGAGATCAAATACAAGGAGTTTTTGAAAAAATTCCCCAGCTTTCGCGCGCTCGCGCATGCGTCCACTGCGGAGGTTCTCGCGGCATGGCAAGGGCTTGGCTACAATCGCCGCGCGCTCTATTTGAAGCGTGCCGCAGAAATCGTAACGAGCGAGCATGGCGGAAGGCTTCCTGACACGCCAGAAGCGCTCCAGAAGCTCCCTGGTGTTGGTACATATACTGCAGGGGCGGTGTGTGCGTTTGCATTCAATAAACCGGTTGTGCTCATCGACACCAACGTGCGGCGCATCTATATCCATCATTTTTTCGATGATGCGGAAGGCGTGACCGATGTCGAGTTGACGCCACTTATCGAAGCAACCATCGATAGAGATAACGCGCGCGAGTGGTACTCGGCGCTTATGGACTATGGGTCCATGCTCGGAGTTACCGAGGAGAACGCAAATAAGCGGAGCGCTCACTATGTACGTCAATCTAAGTTTGAGGGCTCTCTTCGACAGGTGCGGGGCGCGGTGCTGAAGTTGCTGGTGCAGCATAAACGAATGACGCGAGTCGCACTGCGTGAGATGACCGGTGAATCCGATGAGCGTATTGCCTTGGCCGTCGCGGGGTTGCAGAAAGATGGGCTTGTTTCGGAGCGGGGCGCGTATGTCTCGATCATGTCATAATCATATCTATGCGTATTGGAATCGATATCGACGAAGTGATCGCGGACACATTGACCGCGATCATCGAATTTCATAATGAAGTGTATGGAACCACACTCACGCGTGGTAATGTTGTTCACTATCTTGGGGATGTGTTGGGCGAGCGAGAAGAGGAATGCACGCGCAAGATCTTTGAGTTTTTTGAAACCGATCATTTTACTGCAGTCACTCCCATCGCGGGAGTATTCCCTGCGTTGCGCATACTAAAGGACTTGGGACATGACCTTGTTGTTATTACCGCACGTCCGCAATCGATCGGAGCGCAAACTCAAGCGTGGATCGATGCGCATTACCCAGATCTTTTTTCTAGTATCTATTTTGGCAATCGCCATGCGCCTACTGGCGACGAGCGAACGAAGGCCGAACTTTGTCTTGCCGCGGGTGCGACCGTGCTTGTTGAGGATGATCTGTTTCATGCGAACGAGTGCGCCGCAAAAGGTATCGACGTACTGTTGTTCGACTACCCCTGGAATCAAGGTGCGTTGCCTGAGCGTGTGCAACGCGTATTCTCTTGGGATGATGTGATTCGCATGGTTTCATAGTGAGTGGCATGTGGTACACTATTCCCATGGACTCTGATCGTCTCATAGAACGAAAGAAGAAAGCGGCAACAATCGTCGCAACGCTTAAAAAGCTTTTTCCTGAGGCGAAGATCGCACTCAATTATGGTAATAACTGGGAACTTTTGGTTGCTGTTGAGTTGTCTGCACAATGCACCGATAAGAAGGTCAACGAAGTGACTGCAACCCTTTTTAAAAAATATCGCTCATTGGATGACTACGTGCATGCTGACCTAGCGGAGTTTGCGCAGGACATTCATTCGACCGGATTTTATCGCAACAAAGCAAAGAACATTCTTGCGGCCGCAAAGATGATCAAGGAGGAATTTGGCGGCGAGATACCCAAAACAATGGAAGAGATCCTTCGCGTTCCGGGTGTCGCGCGTAAGACGGCCAATGTTGTGCTCGGCATGGCGTACGGGGTCGTTGAGGGTATCGCAGTCGACACGCACGTTATTCGATTGTCTAATCTGCTTGGACTGACTGACCATAAGGACCCAGTAAAGATCGAGCGCGATCTGATGGAGTTGCTTCCTAAGGGTGAGTGGATGAGCTTCACCTATCGGCTTATTGATTACGGTAGAAAATATTGTCCTGCTCGTGCGCATAGTCATACCAACTGCCCGTTGTCGCAGATATGATCTTATAACGTAGGGCACTTTATTGTGCGTTGTTTCGGGAGTATACTAAACGTGTTGGGGAATATTCACTTTACTATATTTCATACGCATGAAAGAAAAAAATATTTTCATCATTATATTGGTCGTAGCACTTATTGGTATTGGGGTTGTCGGGTATCGGACTTATGTTATGGATACTGTGACAGAAGTCGCGCAGAATAGAGACGCAGGTGTGCTACCACCGCCTCCAGCTCCGGCAGATACCAGTGCTCCTGTCGTTGTTGCCCCGAGTGCAATCATTACCTATGGGGATAATGGATTTTCTCCAAAACCGATTACGGTAACGGCGGGAACGAATATCGTGTTTATGAATGAAAGTGGTGCGGATATGTGGCCTGCTTCGGCTCCCCATCCGACGCATACCGATTATCCCGAGCTTGATGCTAAGAAGCCGATAAAGCCCCTGAATTCGTATGCATTTGTAATCACTCGTGTTGGAACCTGGAAGTACCACAATCATCTTAATCCTACCCACTTCGGGTCGATCATTGTGACGGAGTAATATATTGTATGTTTATTGAGAAATTCGCCAGCCTTATGCTGGCGAATTTTTATAGCTATTATGATAAAAATTTTTACGGGGTATACTATATATATGAAGGCATTTATCGACAATCTGTTAAATCGGGTCACTATGTATCGGATGATGCTCTACTATCTGATAATGTTGACTGCTTTCGCAATCGTCTTGGGGGGAGTGGGGCTTATGCCGTATGATCCCGGGCAGATTGTCTGGACAGTTTTTTTCGCATCCATATGTTGCTACCTTTTTAATTGGTTTTTCGTCATTCTTTTCCATGCAAAACAAAACCCCGAATCCCGGTGGATTACGGCACTCATTCTTGCACTTGTTATCGGCCCCATTTCCGGAGCGCAGGGTGCTCTGGTTCTTTTTGTTGCCTCATTTGTCGCTATGGGATCTAAGTATGTTCTTGCCTACGAAAGGCGACATATCTTTAATCCTGCTGCCATAGGAATTATTACTGCCGCCTTTTTTTTGGGACAGGGCGCGAGCTGGTGGATCGGTAATGTATATATGATTCCAATGATCGTAATTGGCGGGTTGGTAATCGCATATAAGATTAAGCGGCTTATGATGGTCGGTGTTTTTGTGGGGGTATTCATCACCGCGACGGCACTCCTTGCCGGGGTTTCATGGGCGTCCTTTGCTGTTGGTTGGCGTACGCTTATTAATGTTCCTGCATTTACTCCCGCGCTGTTCTTTGCGTTTGTTATGCTCGTTGAGCCTTTGACTAGTCCACAGGACAATCGACTGCGCTATGCCTATGCTTCGTTTGTAGCAACTCTTGGCGTAGGATATGGCTTCTTTGCGGGTACTGCCCCCTATACACTAGAGCTTGCGCTTCTTTCGGGAAATATTTTTAATCGTGCATTTTTATTTAGCCCGCTTATTACGCTGCACTTACGTAAGAGGGAAGAAGTGGCGAAGGATGTAATAAGCTTTTTGTTTGAGCCGTCCCGTCCCGTCTCATTTCTCCCGGGCCAATTTATGCAGTGGGAACTTCCCCATCGCCATGCAGACAGCCGAGGCACCCGCCGATATTTTACCATCAGCGCATCTCCAACGGAGAAACTTATTGCGCTTACCACAAAGTTTTCGGAACCCTCCAGTACATTTAAGACTGCGTTGCGACGCATGCGAGAAGGCAATGCTATGACCGCGATTACCGTTTCCGGTGAATTTGTTTTGCCTGCGGACAACGACGCAACGCCATGTGTCTTTATCGCGGGGGGAATTGGCATTACTCCATTTCGGAGCATGATCAAATACATGCTCGATACAGGCTCGTCCCGCCCTATCACTCTCCTGTATTCCAATAAGACTACCGAAGACATCGCGTTCAAACTGCTTTTTGATGAGGCAGTCGAAGCCGGATGGCTTAAGGCGGTATATACGATCACGAATGCGATTCCCTATGGATGGCACGGTAGAACCGGTTATATCACTGCCGATATGATTAAGGAGGAGATTCCCGAATATATGAAAAATATATTTTATATTTCCGGTCCCCAGCCGATGGTTTCGGCATTTGAAAAACTTTTGTCCGAAATGGGCATTCCAAAACAACAGGTAAAGACAGATTATTTCCCGGGATACGAAGAGTAATTTGAAATTTTAAATTCGAAATTTGAAAAGCAAGTCCGATCAAATTAGTAGCATATGTATATGAATATAAAAAAAAGATTATGGTTTTCGATCCTGCTTATCGGGGCGGTGCTTATGGCTACCGTTGTGTTTGTTCTGCATCCCGGATTTTTCCTGCGGTCAAAAAAGATCGGGAATGCGATTGTGTTTCCCGGTAATAATGTTGCCGTGCAGGTCGAGCTTGCGCGTACCCCGTATGCGTGGAGTAAGGGGCTCATGTTCCGTGAGGCACTCCCGGAGGGTGGTGGTATGTTGTTTGTGTTCCCCAGTGAAACGAAGCGTTCTTTCTGGATGAAGAACACACTTATCCCCTTGGATATGCTTTTTATCGGAAAGGATAAGGAGATTGTAACTATCGTACGCGGCGCAGAACCTTGCAAGGATTTGGTTTGTCCCAGTTATGCTTCTACCGCCGATGCCATGTATGTACTTGAGGTCAATGCGGGGTTTGTTGATATGTATGGCATCCAGGAGGGAGATGTGGTTGAATTTTAAATTTCAAAATTCAAATTATATGACGTAGTTGACCGCATATCGATAAATGTACTAGTATTTATGGAAATTTACAGCGTTATTATCTATTACATATGGCAGGTCATTCTCACGCAGCGAACGTAAAACATAAGAAAGCGGCAAACGACAAGAAACGGGGAAAGATATTTTCCAAGCTTATTAAGGCTATCTCGATAGCGGCCCGTGACGAGGCAAACCCGCAATTCAATCCGCGTCTACGTACTGCGATTGACACCGCCGTCGAAAATCAGGTTCCCAAGGAAAACATCGATCGTGCGATCAAGAAGGCTTCCGAGCCGGGGGAGGAGCTTGAGGAATTGACAATGGAGGCGTATGGGCCGGAGGGATCTGCACTGATTATTACCGCGATCACCGACAGTCGGAATAGGACAATCAGCGAGGTGAAGCTGATCTTGAAGAAGCAGGATGCCAAGTGGGCGGATCCGGGTAGTGTGCTCTGGGCGTTTGGATCGGATGGCGAAGGCGGGTGGCAGGCGAAGTTCCCGCAAGCCATCTCCGACGAAGGGAAGCAAAAGCTCGAGGAACTTATTGAAGCACTTGACGATCATGACGATGTCGATGATATCTATGTGAATGTGGAATTGTAAATTAATTTATTGCGGATTACGAATTACGGATTAAATAAATTTGTAATTCGCAATTCGCAATTCGCTCAATTGAAAATACTAGGCATTGATCCAGGAACGACTCGCATCGGTTATGGGCTCATAGAATCGAGTGGGGATTCCATCTCGCTTCTTGATAGCGGATTGTTGACCATCACCGCAAAAGAAACACATCATCGCCTTGTCGATCTTGCCACGTCCTACACCGACCTTTTAAGAAGGGAAAAGCCCGAGTTGGTTTCGTTTGAAAAATTGTTTTTCGCTAAAAATGTGAAGACCGGGCTTGATGTCGCCCAGGCGCGTGGCGTGCTGCTCTACCTTACAGCACAGGCTGGCATCCCGTTTCTCGAATTCTCTCCCTCTGAAGTGAAGTCAAATATTGCGGGGTATGGTTCGGCCGACAAGCAGGCTGTTGCTATGATGGTAAAGCGTATTACGGGTGTGCGTGAAATTCCCGGGCCTGACGACGTGACTGATGCGATCGCGATAGCTATTGCCGGATCCAATCATGCTAAATTCATGTGACGTATTTTATACGGCTGTCCGTCTATTATTTTTTGTGATAGAATAAAGACTATAGTCATCTATTTGCTATTCATCATGAAAAAAATTGATATTCGAAAACATACGCATCTGTTATTCGGATTTTTTTGCGGGGTGCTTCTTGTTGGTGTTTATGTTGCCGGATCCATGTATCTCGGTATTCGCTCGGGATCTTCGGTGGTTTCTGCCGCCATTCCTGCGTTGACGGAGCCGAGTGCGGACCCTTTTGTTCGTGGATGGGCCTGGTCTTCCAATATTGGGTGGATCAATTTCGATTGTCGTGATCTGGGGACGTGTGCAACCTCTAGTTATTCTACTCGACTTAATCTTGCAACTGGTCGTGTCGCCGGAGGTCCGAACGAGCACTGGGCCTGGTCTTCTACTATTGGGTGGATTGATACCAATCCTACCGCCGGATATCCCGAAGCGCCAAATCATGGCTTACGCGTCGATATACCTACGGGGGTTATTTCCGGATGGATGCGCGCATGCGCCGGAGCTGCAAATATAAGTGATGTGCCCCCCTCCTGCACCGGGGGATCCGTTGACGGATGGGATGGATGGATCAAAGTTATGGATGCCAAGGTTACTCAACGTGGATATATCAAAAATAATGCAGAAACCGATGGTGGTTGGATGTGGGGAGGCGATGTGATCGGCTGGGTGAAGACTTGGATAGCGGGGGACGATGGGGTTTATTTCCCAGCGGCTGATTGTGCCTTTGGCATTGATCCTGCGTCCATCACTCCTCCACAAAGTGTGACACTCGCGTGGAAGTGTAATCAGCTTGTTACTGCAAATACGTGCAGTATTGATCACGGAGTCGGAACTAATCTTCCGGCAACCGGAAATCGCAACGCGAATCCTGCCGAGGCAACGACTTATACATTGACGTGTCAGGGGCTTGGTGGTCCGGCTATAAAGACTGTGTCGATAGCTGTCTCAGGTAAAGTTCGCATTATTGAAGTTCCCGCTGGGCAATAAAATTTATATACGATAGGCAAACAAAAAAGAGCAATGCTCTTTTTTGTTTGCCTTGTGATCATGTGATATACTGATGGTAATTATATTTATGGAACAAATTCCCTATAAAAAAATTGCATGGGGGGTTGGTGGCATTCTTGTGCTTGGAATTATCGTCGGGGGAGTATTTATCATGATGCAGAAGCCTCTGCTTAGTGATCCTGAATTAACAAACAAAGAAGCTCCGTCATTGAGTGGGGATGAATCCTCCTCCGAGTGGAGCGGGCTTATTCCAGAAATGAGCTCTTTGCATATTGGTTCCACTACCACTCCCTCGCTACCGCCTAGAGAAATACAGGAACTAAAGATCTCCGCAAGTGCCAATGCAAAGACCCGCTCATCGCTCGATGAAGTAACCCGCCAGGAATTGTTTGACTCCATGAGCGTTCAATAATACACAGCGCCTTTCTTCACTAACACTACACATATGAATCCATCAAAAATAACAACCTATTTCATTGCGATTTCAATCACCGTGCTTGTCGGGGCTTCGTTTGCGCTTGGCGCCTGGACAAACCCAACGGCTACTGCTCCGCTCAACAATCCCGATGCTCCGCTTAATAGCGGGCCTGTTGCTCAGGAAAAGATCGGGGGATTGATTTTGGGAACCGGACTGGTCCCCGGGCAGAACGCGCTAGTTATTCCGCGTGGCAATTTACTTATCGGGAATACCATCGGGCGAGGGGCTGCTCCCAACGGGGCTACGTTTGGGAATATTGAAGTGAATGATATTTATGTGCGTGGTGCCGCAAAATGGGCGAGCCAATTGAGAGCGGATGATGTTTGCGTGAATACCACCTGGGCTCCCAATACCGATACAACGTGTATTGGTGAATTAATGACCCAAACGAGTAATTGCGGCAATACGCGTGCGGTCAATGGCACGCTGAGCGATACATCGTGTGATGCTCCTCCCGCTCCTGCCGCATGCGTGGCGAGTGTCGATACTTGCTATAGCATGGTGGGAGGAAGATGCGACGATGGTTATTATTTGAGCGGTTCAACATCATGTTGTTCGCTTGATGCATGTAAGGCATATACGGCGAAGAAATGGATTAATGATAAGCTTGCCATTAACTATGTCCAAAATGATTCTGACGATACCTGGGGCATTACGCAAAAGACATCGTTTACTACGAAGTACGCGATCGATGATATTCGCGTACGTGGATTCTCGGATGATGGGGGGTATTGCTATGTGTATTGGGGTACTGGACATTTGGCAACAACGCGACATGACGGAACAATTGGCGTCTATAGCGTTAATAATCTTTATTATGATGGGCGTGCAAGTATTAGCGCTAAAGATGCTACTCCATTAACGACAGGCACGGGTAAAGACGCAAGTCTTGTGACTACGGGTACCGGTGCGAGTGCGAGCGTTGTGTATGCCCCCACTACCTACAACACCTGTCCGACCGCAACCCCGTTCTTTTCTAATGATGGAACTGCGCGATTATGCCAGCTTAATTATGATGCAGGAGCGATGATGACGAAAATCCTTTCATTTTCAGGGAGAACGGGTCCTGGAACCATCCCTGCCGGGACGACCGTTACGCTACAAGGCGCACACGTCATTGGAAATCTAGGGGACTCGATCAACTGCAGTCTTGATATTCAATATGCCGAGTGATTCATATAAGACAACCATTATTAATACATTAACTATGGAATCAAAAAAACTGCAGATTATAACTCTTGTTCTTGCCCTACTTAGCTTTGTTGGCGTTATTGCAATGAGTGGAGTCATCTACATGAAGCTTCTTAGAAATGATGGAGAAGGCAAAGTAAATGAGATCGCCAGTGAGCCAATCAATCGCAAAGGTTTTATTGGTCTTCCCGAGTCTGAATCGATTAACACTCGTGGTGGTAAAAAAATATTTTCCTTGCGCGGACAGATCTCTACGGGAAATGACAATCCGTACCAGCTCAGCTCTACTGAAGGCGGCGATCTTGTAACAGTGGCGATTGATGAGACAACAAAGATCTACAAAGTCGTCCCTTCGGGAGAGGAAGGAAAGGCTCCTGATGTTATAGAAGTTCCATTTGAAGCTTTCTCAATAGGATCTTTGGACGAGATCTACCTGGTCTCTTACGAGACGCCTGGAGACAGTATCGCATTCGATAAATCTGTTGCGAGCTCACTGTCGATTCATATTAATCCATGACGCAAAACAAGCCTTATTGGGCTTGTTTTTTTACACACCCGTGGTTCTCTGTTATAGTTGTCTGTATATGCATCGAAAGCAGTTGAATATTTTTATCATTACTTTTTTTGCCGCGTTTTGTAGCATCATCTACGAATTACTGTACTCTCAGCTTCTCTCCGTCCTCCTAGGCAATACCGTTTTGCGGTATGCGATGACGATCGGACTCTATCTTTTTTCTTTGGGAATCGGTGCCTTTTTGTTTAGACTTTTTCCCCGTAAAAATCTTGCAATCTCTTTTTGGTCCATTGAAACGCTCCTTGCGTTGATCGGTCCGCTTGGCGTCTTTTTTATCATATGGCTTAATAGCGCTGCATTCGATCTTGGTATGCTGCGGTATGATCGGCTAGTCGTCATGATCTCCCACCTTCCGATACTTGTCGTAGGAATCCTTGCGGGAATACAGATTCCTTTCCTCGCCGCCCTTGCAGAGCGCGATGATGAAAGGAAGAATTTCTTCGTTGAAGTTCTTGGTATCGATTATTTTGGTAGTCTTGCCGGCGCAGTGCTGTTTGGGCTAGTGTTTTATCCCGAACTTGGCCTTATCCGGACTGTGCTGCTCGTTGGCGCGATTAATGCAGCTATTTCTATTGTATTTGCGTGGGCGTATCTACGGAAGAAGACCGTGCTCATCGTCTTTGGAGGAGCTCTTATCCTTTTGTTCCTGTTTGCAATATTGAATGGTCGTTTGATTGATTCTTTCTTTACTAAGATATATCTCTTAACTAATATTGAGCGCGAAAGTGCTCTTTTTAGTACTGAACGACGGACAGTCAAGGTGCTCGCCCATTTTACGACTCCCTATCAGGAGGTTGCAAAATATCGCCGTATTTCGGGCGGTGTCCCTGATACGTGCGTCATATTGGGTAATCATACCAATATTTGCAAAAGTTGGGCTGATGAGTATCATGATGCACTTGTGCACGTGCCTATGGCATTTTTTGATGCTACGACGACGATGGATGTTCTTGTATTGGGTGGGGGGAGCCTGCTTCCGATCAAAAATCTATTGCATTATAATAATGTGCAGATCGATCAAGTCGACATTGACGGCAAGTTTTTGGATTACGCAAAGTCCGATCCGTTTTTTCTTGCGCTTAATGAAGGTAGATTTGAGTCGCCACGACTCACAACCTATGAGCAGGATGCATTCGCCTTTCTTCGACAAAATAAAAAACAATATGATCTTGTTGTCGTGAGTCTGCCTGGATACGGAAGTGAGAAGCTTATCCATCTTGGATCGCAGGAATTCTTCACTTTTTTGCGGCGGTCCCTTTCGGAGCGGGGGATGTTTGTTACCTGGGAATATGGATCGCTTGAAAGCGCGCCATGGCAGATCCCCGGAAAGTCGTATGACCGCCATGAACATCTAAAAGTTTTGTTCAAGGGTATTTCCGAGGCAGGATTTAACGATTACTTTGTTTATCATGCGCGTAATTCGATATATCGATCTCAATTTACAGGTGATATTTTTTATGTATTTACCAAGCGTGAAGGTGTTCGCACGTTCGATTATGATCGCAACGAAACTGTTTCTTCTGCAAAAGAGTATCTATCCGGTTTACCATGGGAAAAACTTTCTGATCTTTCGCTTGAGGATGTGCGAGCTAGTCGTGTATTTGCTCCTAACTATGCCATTATGACCCCGTTTTGATTGGCTATACGTAATTCATTTTTTGTTTGTGTCAAAATACTCGTCAATGGTGTATACTATATGCAATATATATTCACTATGAACAAAACAAAGCTATTCACCATTATTGGCTCCGTGGTTCTTACTGTTCTTATTGGAGTCATTTCTGTTCTTGCCGATTGGTCGAATCCCCTAGGACTTCCTCCGGCATCCAATACTCCTGCGCCTCTTAATGTAGGCGCTGCATCGCAAACAAAAACTGGCGCCCTTACTATCGGATCCGATCTCACCGTTAACGGAAGAGTTTGTTTAGGAGGGGTTTGCCTTAGTGCTTGGCCGGACGCCGCAGCCCCTATTCCTACGGGAGATTTGGTCAATGGTGTCTGCGGTCCTGCGGCTAGCAGGTTGTTCGCAACAGCTCCCAACGACGAACTGTGCGTATCAGGGATTGCTTCCGCAGTTTCTACAAGTGGGACGACCTGGTCATGGCTTTGTAACGGGTCTGGAGGGGGAATTAGCTCCCCATGCAATGCGACTCGCGAGACGAACTGGGTAGCTGTTGCTACGGCGAATAAGCCTTCCCAGAGCACGGATGAAATATGGGCTACCGAAAAGAGCGTATCATGGACTTCCAATGGACCTATTGCGGGCGTTCGCGTATCGGGGGGGTCTGACGACGGTGGATATTGCTATGCATCATGGGGAAGCGGCAATATCGCGACATGGCGGCACGACACCTCTGTGGGGGTGTATAATGTCAATAATAGATATTATGATGGATCGTCTATTTACTCAAACCCTATTTACGTACCAAGTACGGGCGGGTATACCTGTCCAAGAGGAGAGCTACAGTTAATACTTGCGACAAATCCTGATGACTCTGATCATTATCTATGTTTTGAAGGGTACAATACGTGTCCAACGAACCCCGCCCTCTTTACCAATGACGGAACTGCAAAAATTTGCCAGAATCCTTGGGGTGCCGGAGGGTTTGCCACCAAAACAACCCCGAGCATATTGAATGTTTTGGCAGAGACTGTGTTCACACTAAAGTCAAACTTTGTGGATGGTCCGTCGGCGGGGGCGGTAAACTGCACAATGGAGGTTTTGTATAAATAACCTACTTACTTAACCATGGAACAATCAAAAATAAACAAATTGGTTACGGGTGGAGTGATTGCAACCGGTCTCGTCGGACTTGTTGCGTTAGGAATGGCTGTTTTTCTCTTGGTCCGATCGAATCAGTCTGATAGTATGCCGATCGTCGTTGGAGGTTCTCCCGAAGCTCCAAATCTCGTTACCCGCGGATTTATCGGAAAACCCACCACCTCCGTTCTTCGAATGGATGGTTCGGTAAAAATTCTCGATCTTAAAGGACATCAGTCTACGCAGGATATCCCGGCATATGAAACGGTGCACGCTTCAGATGCTGAGGTACACGCCGTGCGCATAGACGGGAATACTAAGATTACGAAGATAACCACTGTCGCCGGGAAGGCTCCTGTGATCGAAGAGCTGCGGTCTAACGATCTTACTATTATTGATCCTGCCTTGACGTATCTTGCCCGCTACGAGACGGTTGGCACCGATATTTCTACTGATAGCCCTGTTGCATTTTTGGATATATATGTAATTCCTGAGCCTAAAGGAGTAAAGGCTATTAAGTAACCATAAAGAAGAGCGTTTAATCTGCTAATTCTTTGCCTATTGACAGCATTCCTATTGTTGTTTATATTCTTAGTAGAAATTCCGCACTTGTGCGGATTTTCTATTTTATACAATCGTCGTATACTAATACTAACCAACAATAAACAACTCACGACCAACAACGGAATTGGAACATTTCGGGATGGTGTAACTGTTTGTGGTTGGACAATTTAATAAACAACTAAATAAAAACAACATATGTTAGATTTAAAATCATTAAATTACGCAATCAAGCAGATTTCTGAGGAAAAAGCCCTCCCGGAAGATCAGATACTATCAGCCGTTGAATCGGCTCTTGCTGCCGCGTATAAAAAGGAATATTGCGAAAAGGGAGAGATCGTGCACGCGAAGATTGATACGGATGCCGGGACATTTACATTCTGGAAGACAAAAACTGTCGTCGATGAATCAACCGTGCGCATCATAGAAGAAGAGGAGCTTGTCGAAGGTGAAGTTGCGGTAGAAAAAGAGCCAATTATTGAGCTTGAAGACGAAGAAGACTTACTTCCGCGCTACAATCCCGATCGTCATATTATGATTGAGGAGGCAAAACAGATTAAAAAGGACGCTGAATTGGGGGATGAACTTTCGTTCCCTTTGGAAGAAAAGCAAGACTTTGGACGTATCGCTGCACAGACCGCAAAACAGGTTGTGCTACAGAAGATCCGCGAAGCTGAGCGTGATTCCGTACGCAAGGAATATCAGGGCAAAGAAGGAGAAATCGTGAGTGGTATTATTCAGCGCGTTGAGCGTGGAAATACGTTTATCGACCTTGGGCGCGCTATGGGCGTTATGTTCTACAACGAAGTCATTCGTGGCGAACGATATAATATAGGTGAGCGCATGCGCTTCTACGTTGTTGCCGTACAGGATGAAGAGGGCAAACGACCGGGGATCATCTTGTCCCGATCGCATCCGAAGTTTGTTGGCAAGTTGTTTGAGTTGGAGGTTCCTGAGATTGCCGAAGGGCTGGTGGAAATTAAATCCATCGCACGAGAGCCGGGAAGCCGCACGAAGATCGCCGTGTATAGCAAGGAAGAAGGAATTGATCCGATTGGAGCATGTGTTGGACAGCGCGGAACACGTGTTATGACTGTTACTAATGAACTGGGTAATGAAAAGATCGATATTATCCAGTGGCACGAAGATCCGGGACAGTTTATTTCCGCGGCACTTTCTCCGGCAAAGGTTACCAGTGTCGAGGTGCATGATCGTCGCGAAGCGAAGGTTATTGTTCCTGAAGACCAACTCAGTCTTGCTATCGGAAAAGACGGGCAGAATGCGCGACTTGCGGCCCGATTGACCGGATGGAAGATCGATATCCGTTCTCAGGCGCATCCGGACGCAGCCCATTCGGGTGGTGTGTACGGGCAGGCAGAAGATGAAGGTGTCGTTGATTTTGGAGAAGAACCGGCAAGTAACATCTCAGAACCGATAACTGAAAACGAATAACAAATCGAAATATGAAAAAGGAAAAAAGGAATAGGGAAAAGTGCATTTATTCATTTTTCATATTTCATATTCCATTTTTCTTGCAATATGGATTTTGAAGCATTAGGAGTGGGAAAGAAGGCCCCTGAAGTTGTAAATGTTGTCGTGGAGATTCCGAAAGGGAGCCATAACAAGTATGAGTATGACGAGGAAACGGGCGTATTTAAATTAGATCGCGTATTGTATTCCCCGATGCATTATCCGCTTGACTACGGATTCATTCCGCAGACCCGCTCTGAGGATGGCGATCATTTGGACGCACTTATCATCGGTAGCGATCCGGTATTTACCGGGTGTGTCGTCGAGATGCGTCCGATCGGCGTGTTCCATATGATTGATTCGGGGGATCCAGACGCAAAGATCTTGGGTGTACAAGCAAAAAATCCTCGCTTTGATTCGATCAAGGATTTAAGCGATGTCGAGTTGCACAACCCACATCTTTTGAAGGAGATTGCGCATTTCTTCAAGGTATACAAGGACTTACAGGGTAAGGAGGTTGAGATCAAGGGATGGGAAGGAAAGGAATCAGCCATTACAGAAATCAAGAAGTCTCAAGAGGCGTATAAGCACGAATAACGCAACATGAAAAAGGAAAAAAGGAATAGGGAAAAATGCATTCATTCATTTTTCATATTTCATATTTCATTTTTCTCGCAGCATGAATTTAATTCCAACCGTAATTGAAAAGAGTACCTATGGCGAGCGGGCGTATGATATTTATTCCCGTCTACTGCGCGATCGCATTATTTTTTTGGGAGGTGTGATCGATGATAACGTTGCCAATACGGTCATTGCACAGCTGTTGTTCTTGGCGCATGAAGATCCGAAAAAGGATATCCAATTGTACCTGAATACGCCGGGCGGATCGGTGACTGCCGGGCTCGCCATCTTGGACACCATGAACTATATCAAGCCGGAGGTGTCGACCATTTGTGTCGGCATCGCTGCTTCGATGGGTGCCGTATTGCTTGCCGGAGGAAAGAAAGGAAAGCGTTTTGCACTCCCGAATTCCGAAGTGATGTTGCATCAGGTCATGGGTGGATTCGAGGGCCAGGCTTCTGATATCGAAATCAATGCAAAGCATATTTTGAAAACGAAGGAGAAGTTGAATCAATTCCTTTCCAAGGCGACCGGACAGCCACTCAATCGAGTCGAAAAGGATTCTGATCGGGACTTCTATCTTTCGGCCACCGAGGCGAAGGAGTATGGATTGATCGATGAGGTGTTTAAAGCGAGTAAGAAATAATAGTGGAAAATACAAATGAGCGCATTGCGCTCCTTTGTATTTTCCGGTTGCACATGGCCAAAGGCTATGTCCAGCGGAGCGCGAAGTTTAGAGCTTATTTTTCTGTACTTTTTTCCTAAAAAAGTACCAAAAAATTCGCGAGCGGAGTAAAAACGACTAATAGGCTCATGAATTTCTTACGAAACCGAAGGATCGCCCGCCTGGCTGACCGGGACCCCGACCTTCGGTTTCTGGGGAAATTCATTTCATCTATTTGATCGTCGTTTTTACATGCTCGCAGGAGAAGTATTATGCGATAGCGGATGCTTATTTCTTTTGATATACTAGGGTTATATGAAAATAGCATTCTTTCAGATCGAAGACTGGGAAATCGAGCACATTAAAGAACAGCTCGCCGGTCACGAATTGTTTTTCAGTAAGGAAAAGCTTTCCGCGGAGGCGCTCCCGGAGCAGCGCGATTTTGACATTGTTTCCGTATTCGTCGGTTCAAAAATTGATCAAGCGGTGCTTGCCGCATTGCCAAATCTTAAATTGGTCACGACTCGTTCGACCGGATTCGATCATGTCGATCTGCCTATGGCGCAAAGCATGAATATTGCCACCGGGTATGTTCCGGGATATGGCGATAATACGGTCGCTGAATTTGCCTTTGGGCTCATTCTTGCGCTCTCCCGTAAGATCTACGATTCTGTCGATCGCTTGCGTGAAACAGGCGTGTATTCCTATGTTGGCTTGCGCGGATTTGATTTGCAGGGCAAGACCATTGGAGTTATGGGGACCGGCCGTATCGGTCAGCACGTGATCCGTATCGCAAAAGGATTTGGTATGCAGGTCATTGCGTTTGATGCGTTCCCTAAGGCTGAGCTTGCCACCGAGCTCGGGTTCGAATATGTTGGGCTCGATGATCTCTTGGGACGATCCGACGTGATCACGATCCATGTGCCGTATCTTCCTTCTACGCACCATTTGATCAATATGGATAGCCTTACCAAGATCAAGAAGGGCGCGTTGCTTATCAATACTGCTCGGGGGGCGGTTGTCGAAACGGACGCGTTGGTAAAAGGTTTGGCTGATGGCATCCTCGGTGGAGCGGGACTCGACGTGCTCGAAGAAGAAGGTGTTCTTGCTGATGAAAAAACCCTTGTGCTCTATGGACATCCAGAGGAGCATAATCTCAAGACCGTTCTTGAAAATCATGTTCTGATCGATATGCCGAATGTGCTCGTTACGCCGCACAATGCGTTCAATACGCAGGAGGCATTGCAGCGCATTCTTGATACGGATATTTGCAACATTCAGGAGTTTCTTGGAAAGGGCATTGCAAAGTGTCCGATTCCTGCGCCGAAGGCATGATGCGAGGCGCGTACAAAGAGGTGTGTAGATGAAAAAATCCGTGCGCCCAGGGCGCACGGATTTTGTGTATGCAGTGCAGCGCCGATGCTATTGGCACGCGCACTTGAACCAGGCCAATGCTTGGTCTGGCGTTACGATCGATGCGAAATACACATGAGGTGACCGCGCTATTACGCAGTCGCTCCATGTGAAGGATCCGGTGACAAGGATGGGAATCACTTTCGTTTCGAGTATCATGCGTTGCCTTTGGCGCTCGTCGGCGGTAAACGGCATTTGCGTGAAGATGATCCCGTCGGGCTTGAACGTCTCCAGCTCTTCTTCAAACCGCTCCCTTTTGATCTCTTGTAGGCGTTTCACCTCGATCCCATGTGCTTCGAGATGTTCGGTCATAGTGCATGAGATCGCTCGTCCTACGATCAATATTCTGTGGCCCATACTTCCTCCGATCGTGTGTGATATGGTTCTGCTCTTTTTATAGCAGTGATGGTACAGTGTGTCAAGAAACGCATAAAGACAAAAAAGCCGCCAGCGTAGTGCCGGCGGCTTGTATCTATGGGTTGCTAGGTGTGTCCGGGGCATACCTGATGCACCCATTCCAGAATCGCGCGCGGTTCTGAGATGGCTCCGATGTGGATGTCCATTTCTTCTGCTTGCGCGTATCGCTGCCATAAGGCAGGGCTCAGCACGAGCGTCGGGATGTTCTTCATATGGTCATCGATAAGCTTCGTTTGGAGCGTTGTTTCCTCTTGCCCGCTTGGCCATAGGAACACTGCCGCATCGGGCTCAAATGTCCTGAGCGTTTCCTGAAAGTCGTGTTGCTCCGGAAAGCGCATTACATTCGCTTGTACGCCGCCACCCTTGAGGCGTTCGAGCAACTCTTGGGGGATGATCCTTCCTACTACTAATAACTTTTTCATACAGCCTCCACGCCCTGTGATCTATAAACAGCAGATTACTGTATAACAGGGCTTGGGCTCTTTCGTCAAGGGTTATTAAATATGACAACAATTGGTATAATGAGGATATGAAAAAAGTTGCCATCAATGGGTTTGGACGCATTGGACGATTATTCTTCCGTAAAGCGTTCGGTAATCCGAATTTCGAAATAGTAGCCATTAACGACCTGGGAGATGTCGAGAATCTCGCATATCTTTTGAAGTATGATACGGTCTATAGCCAATACGATAAAGAAGTCTCCTTCATTAAGAGTGAGGGCAAGAATGCCATTGTTGTCGATGACAAGGAGATCGCGTTTGTATCCGAAAAGGATCCGACCATGCTCCCGTGGGGTGCTTTGGGGGTTGATCTTGTTATCGAATCCACCGGAGTCTACGAATCATTCGAGAAGAACCAGGCACATATCAAAGCGGGCGCGAAGCGAGTTGTCATTTCTGCCCCTGCAAAGGATGCGGACGGCGAGCTTGGCCGTACAGTACTAATGGGTATTAATGATGACGTCATGAGCTCATGCGCGGTAACTTCAAATGCGTCATGTACGACCAATGGCATATCGCCTGTTGTTGCGGTACTATCCGAGAAGCTTGGTATTCTTAAAGCTATGATGACCACTGCACACGCGTATACCAATACGCAGACCATGGTCGACAGCCCTGTCAAAGGAAGCGATTTTCGTCGCGGTCGGGCAGGCGCACAGAATATCGTGCCTTCTACGACGGGGGCAGCCATTGCGGTAACGCGCGCATTTACGGCACTTGAGGGGAAGTTTGATGGCATTGCTTTGCGAACCCCCGTCGCGTCCGGATCAGTTGCCGACATCACCTTTGTCGCATCTCGGCCGACTACTGTCGAAGAAGTGAACACTATTTTGAAGGAAGCGGCACAATCTCCGCGCTGGAAGGGCATCTTGACGGTTACGAATGAACAGATCGTATCAAGTGATGTGCTTGGACAAGAAACGGGAGCACTTGTCGACTTGCGGATGACCAAGGTTGTCGATGGCGATTTGGTAAAGGTCTTGTCGTGGTATGATAACGAGTGGGGGTATGTTTCGACGCTTGAAAAACATGTAGAGAAGTCAGTAGCGCTTACTTGAATAGCGAATTTACTAATTACGAATTTCTAAGAGCGCATGTTAAAATTCGTATTTTTTAGAAGTTAAAAATTAGAAATTTATTTACATATGATTATTTATCTTGGCGCGGATCATCGTGGGTTCGCATTAAAGGAAGAGCTTAAGGCGTTTTTGTTTGATAGAGGGTATGATGTCGTCGATATGGGTAATGAAGTAGAGGAGGAGGGGGATGATTATCCTGATTTCGCCGCTGCGGTTGCCGATGCTGTTTCGAATAATCCTGTCGAGGATCGGGGGATCGTGATTTGCGGTTCGGGAGTGGGTGTCGATATCGTGGCGAACAAGTTTATCGATATTCGCTCGGCATTGATCTCTAACTCAGATCAAGCAAAGGCTGCGCGGAACGATGATGATGCGAATGTGCTTGCACTCGCTGCCGATTTTCTTGATGCAGATACGGCAAAGGCAATCGTTGATGCGTTCATTGAAACTGCATATGACGGAGCCGAGCATCACCAGCGAAGGATCGACAAGATTACGGAACTTGAACTTGGGCCCATTGTTGGAGAATCTGCGGAAGAAGCAGAAGATGCCCCGGAGAATGAAGAAAAGGAGAATACTACATAACCCTCCGCGAAAGCGGGGTTTTCTTTCCTATTGACATAAATATGTTTTTAGTATACAATATATTCAGCAGTTAAAAAACTAAGGGGGTATATATGAAGAGAATGTTTTTGGCGGTGGTTTTGGGAGCTCTGGTGGCGTTGTTTGCCGGATGTGGGGATACGCAATATGTATCCACCGCGACGCTTCCCGACAATGGGCCTTCGGGGAACGTATACGTTTCCTCGACGAACTTCAACGATGGCTATCTACAGTGTGTGGATTACGGACAGCGAAGTGTCGTTGTCAATGAATTCGCAGTTGCCGTCGACGATGTCGAAGATGGTATCCTGGAATTCGTGATCCCGGAAATCTACAGTTCCCGGTATCAGGAACTACTGCAGGAAAATGTCTTGCACAACATCCGCCTTACGCAAAATGACATCCAGGCAAGTCCCACGGCGACATCGGTGATGCCCAGACAGGCATCACCGGAAAACGGATGGGTCGATACGACCTATGCGTACATCCCGTGCGGGGTTCTTATCCCCAAGGGAAAGGTGGTAACCTTCCGGATTGTTGCCGATATCGGATGGTCCTTGCTTGAGCAGATCGTGGTCACGCTTCCCGATGCGGGGACGGGTATGTTTTCCGGCGGGATCGGTAGCCATATCGTCGTCCGCGGAGCGACGAGCGGTAAGATCTTGCACGTGCACGGGGAGGCGTTGGGTAGCCCCGTGCTTCTCTTCGACCCCTTCTTCCCCGGGAAAGGATAATAAAAATCTTCCCCGGTAAAAAAACGGCCCCTCGATTATTCGAGGGGCTTTTGTATTGTGGGCCATTCAATCTCGGTACCACCTTATCAGAAAACCACGTGTGATCCACCTGTCATAGAATATTGCCATTTTCGCCTTGCTACGCTAAAAGCAAGAATTGGGCTGTCGAACACGCATACCGTGTAAAATACATCACTTAAAAATCCCAGTACCTAGATACTTCCTGGTGAGTAGAGGATGGGGACGCAGAGATGTATGTGAAAAAACTGATTACATTAAGGCTTGGTAGTTGCTGTCCAAATTGACGACCGTCAATTTGGACAGCAATTTTAATGGGCAGGAGTGCGCGACTTTGTTGAGTTGCGCAATTCACTAAAAAACAAAAAGCGCATTATGCGCTTTTTGTGACTGTTTTCTTCATCGGTTTTTTTGCGATGCCGAGCGTTACCTTTACCTGGTCCATCTTTTCAGTCGCTTTTTTCTGAGCTTTTTTTCGTCCTTTCTCAATGATCCGATCTATTTCACCCGACTTCTTCATGAGCAGCTTTTTACGCACCTGGAATGGTCGCAAGCCTTCGACAATCACTTCGGCAAGCTCTTTCTTGAACACACCGTAGTTTGCACCTGCGTACTTCTTTTCGATTTCTTTGATTGGTAGATTGGTAAATCCGCGGTAGATACGCATTAGGTTTGCAATGCCCGGTTTTTTGGATGGACTATAGAGCACTTTCGCATCCGAGTCGGTCACCGCGCGCTTTACTTTATCGCGAATGACATCGGGCTCGTCGTCGAGAAAAAGGCACCCCTCTGGCATCGACTTGGACATCTTCTTGAGCGGATCGCTCAAGCTCATAAGACGCGGAACTTCAGTCAATAGCGGCTCCGGTTCTTGCATGATCTTTGTGAATTGTCCATTAAACTTGCGCGCGATGGTGCGGGTAAGTTCAAGGTGCTGCAGCTGATCTTCTCCGACCGGTACGACTTCTGTGTCATAGAGTAGGACATCTGCTGCCATCAGGACTGGATAGTCGAATAGTCCGACATTGATGTTTTCTGCTTGTGTCGTCGATTTGTCCTTGAATTGCGTCATGCGACGTAATTCTCCGAATGGAGTAATGCAATTAAGTACCCATGCGAGCTCGCTGTGTTCCGGAATCTGCGATTGTATAAATACAATGGATTTTTCCGGACTGATACCTGCGGCAATGTAATCCGCGATCACTTCTACTGATTGTCTATATTTTTCAGCCGGATCAAATGACGCGGTGATTGAATGCAGGTCGGCGACGAAGAAGTAGCATTGGTATCTCCCTGAGTTTTGCAGCTCAACCCAATTTTTTAACGCGCCGAAGTAGTTTCCGATATGGAGTTTTCCGGTCGGCTGCATGCCGGAGAAGAGGACTGGCTTTTGCATAAGATATTAGAGATTGAGGTAAGAGGTAAGGTGTTGAGTACAATTGCATTTTTCGTGCCCTATACCTCACCACTCAAAACTCACACATATATAATGACTGGGAGGACCATTGGTCTTCGCTTCGTTTTAGTATACAGGAATTGGCCGATCTGGTCACGAACGAGCGACTTTAGATAGTCCATCTCGACTTCTTTGTGTACCGGCATTTGCACGATGATTCCCTTGATCTTCTTGCGCATTTCTTCAACGATTCCAACATTTTCCTTAAGATAGATGAATCCGCGAGATATGATATCCGGATTTTTGATGATGTTTCCGGTTTTCTTGTCGATCGTGGCAACGATCACGACCATGCCTTCTTCTGCGAGCATTTTGCGGTCGCGCATGACGATCTCTCCGACATCGCCGACGCCCAATCCATCAACCATGACGTAATGAGCGGGAAGCTGGTGATCCATATCCACCTGGAACCCTGTCTTTGAGAATTCAACAACCAATCCATTATCGGCTACTATGGTATTTTCCTTTAAAACGCCACATTCCTGTGCGAGCAACGCGTTAGTTGATCGCATGAAGTAGTATCCATGGATCGGTACGTAGTACTTCGGTTTGACCGCTTTGATAATCGCCTTCAATTCATCTGCCGTGGCATGACCACTGGAATAAATGTCGGAGTTCTTTGAGTGATAAATGATTGCTCCTTGGCGTGCTAGTGCGTCCTTGACGGTCTGTACGGCGCGCTCATTGCCTGGAATGATCGATGACGAGAACATGATCGTATCTCCTGGGCGAACCTGAAATGATCGATTTTCTCCCGTTGCGATCTTCATGAGACTTGCATTTTCTTCTCCCTGTGCTCCTGTTGAGAGAATAACAACCTTATCGTCCGGATATTTATGAATATCATCGAGCGGGATGACCGTGCCTTGTTTGATCTTGATATATCCAAGATTTTGCGCGATCTGCACGTTGGTTTTCATTGACAGTCCCGAGAATGCGATTTTTTTGTTGTGTTTTTCTGCAAGGGTGATCACTTCGCCAACGCGAGTCAGCATGGATGCAAACATCGCAATAACCATGCGCCCCTTGGTCTTAAGGAAGATGTTCTCGATGTTGTCCATGATCAAATCACTTGCAAGCGATTTGCCGGGAACTTCCGCATTGGTACTTTCGAGGAAGAGGCCAAGGATGCCTTGTTCGGCAACCCGCTTGTACTCATCCAGTCCGTGTTCGTTGCCCTTTGTATCGTATTCAACCTTTACATCGGTCGCGTATACAAAATTTCCTACCGGTGTCTTGACTAGGATGCTAATGGAATCCGGGATACTGTGGATGATGTTAAAGAATTCCAACGTTATGTTGTCAGACACTTTAATGACGTCGCGATTCTTCACAATCTCGAAGTCGAGCTTTGGCGTGTTGGGATAATCTCCTTGGCGCTTGTTGATAATCTCCTTCGTCAGTGGGGTTGTATAGATGGTCGGGTTCCCTAACTTTTCCATAATGTGTGGAATTGCACCGATGTGGTCGTAGTGTGCGTGGGTTACCACCATTGCGCGGATTTTATGCTTGTTTTGCTCGAGGTAGGTTGTGTTCGGGATAATGTAGTCGACTCCCGGGTTTTCTTCTCCTGCGAATTCAAGTCCGGCATCAAAGATGACGATCTCATCTCCATATTCGAAGAAAGACATATTGCGCCCGATTTCTTCGAGTCCTCCGAGTGCACAAAAACGAACGATATCCTTTGCGGATTCGCGGAATCCCGCGCGCTTGCCATGCTCTGCGCGGCGTACGGTACCCATAGGGCGTTCGGGCTTAAGCGGTTGGTCGGTTGTTACCGGGAGCATCTTTGGGTCGTAGTCGTGCTTTTCACGTCCACGGCGGGGGATATATTGTCCTCCGATGCTTTGCGGGCGTGGGCGGCGTCCTCCTTCACGCTGAGCTCCAAATGGGCGAGGTCCTTCGGTGCGTTGTGGTGTGCCGCCGTCACGCGGGGCACCTGCGGGTCGGTGTGGTCTTGCTCCTTCACCAAACGGCTTTACAGGTCGTTGTGGCCTTACGCTTGGGGCTCCTTCGCCTATGTTGTGTGTTTTTGGTACTGCTCCTGGCTGCGCGGTGCGTGGCCGGAACGGTCGTCGAGATGGTGTGTTTTTTTGTTCCATTTTTCTTTAGATATATACGTAGTACGTCTGGATGCCTTCTCATGGAGGGCCTATGTTTACGCATTGTGATCTGACACATTTCGCAAACATACGCCCTGCATAATAGGAAACTATAAAAAGTGGCGCGTGTCCGTTAGGACGGATGGGTGCCAATTTTTACGCCAATACGTTGTTCGTATGATTATTGTTTGTTTGTCCGTCGGTTGACGGATTATATATTTTTCTGGCAGAACCACAACTCTCTTATGTAGTAATGCTGAAAGATGTGCCGGGGAGAGGACTCGAACCTCCACGCTGTTGCCAGCGCTAGAACCTGAATCTAGTGCGTCTACCAATTCCGCCACCTCGGCAAGGTGTTCGGGGCTTGTTCAGCCGCCGAAATAATACCCCATAATACCCTTATTAGGGGTATTATGCAAGCTGCTCTTTCCATTCCGCATAACAAAGGCCCTGTTCATCGAGAATCTTCCATGCTTTTTTAGGATCCAGAAGAAAAGAGAATTGCTTCGGATCGGACACGAATGCGGTGTAGATAGGAGTTTTCTTTGAGAGTCCGGTATATTCCGCAGGAGTTCCCATGATTACTTCACCTACGTTCTTATGTTTCGTGTTCTGAGTGAGCGTAATGCCCTCTGTAGCCAATGCGTTGTCCTTTGTATCTGAGCTTAGGCCAAGCGCGCTTACCCAGTATGCTGCCCCCTGGTGCTCCTTAAAGAACGAATAATCCGACTTCACGCTATCTTGGAATAGATCAGCGAGGATCAACGGCTCATCGCTTATATTGGTGGTGATGTGGCCAAACTCCGGAGGGATGATGACCTTCTCCCCTTTAGTCGCCTTGATAAAGAATATTCGATTTTCTCCCGCTATTTCTTGAAGCACGAAGAGGGCGGTCCCGTGAAGGACCTCGTAGAGTTCGGCAGCCGAATGGGTATGTCCGATCGTTTTAACATACTCGCCTTTCTTTCCACCGATCGTGCCGGGAAAGAGGACGGTGATGTCATAACGGATGCCGTATTGTCTAAAGACTGCCTCGTCCTGTGTGCGATGTGGATCTCGGTACATCAAGTAGAAATTCTTTCGGCGCGACGTTGCATCCTTGTGCATTAAATACGGGCGGACGTCTTCGAGCGTGCGTGTGCGCACGGGCTCGGAGACGATATCCTTACCGAATGCGATCATGTTATCTTCGAATGTTGCGGAGATCCCACTTTGTTTTTTGAGGTTGAGCATTTTTGTATCTGTCATCCCGTGCCACGACACGGGATCCAGAGTTTTATGAGTAGATATTACCTTAAAGAAGACTTCTAGATTCCGGCCTCCGCCGGAATGACAACCTTTATGACCAAGATTATTTTTTGAATGTTCGCACCGTCTTGATATACCATGTATCGATGAGCGTGAAGCGTTCGCTTGGTGTTCCTATTGACGGCACATCAAATCCCTTAAGAGATTTATTACTGACGTAGAGATAGTACGGTGAGTAGAGGAATACCGCCGGTTTATCTTCCATAATAACCGGTTCGATCTGTCCCATACCAATGGCTCTGCTCGCGGGGTCGAAATCCGTGCGAACTACATCAATGAATTTATCGACATCCTTATTGCTATAGACAGATAGATTTAGTCCCGGTGCTAGCTTTTGACTTGAGTGCCAGAAGGAATAGGGGTCGAGGTTTTTACCGTAATTGTTCCCAAAGAGGAGTAACTCATAATTACGTGGCTTGATCACTTCGCTGTTGAAGTTGTGTGCCGATGCGATATGGACTTGTACGTCAATGCCAACCACCTTCCATTGTTTTTTAAGTATTTCCGCTGTTTGTTCAAGAAATGGTGTTGGGTATACCGTCAATATGAATTCGAGTCGTTCCCCATCTTTTTCTCGAATGCCTGAGTCGGTCATACGCCACCCATACTCTTCGAGGATCGCACTTGCCTTTTCCGGAGAATATTCCTGCACGCCTTGCGTTTCCGGCGTAAACGGAGGGATCGGATCGGTTATCATGACAGCATTTTCTCCAAAGATCTCCTGCGTGATTGCCACTTTGTCTATCGCGAGATCGAGCGCAGTTCGCATACTCATCGGCGTGAGAATCGGGTTAGCAAAGGAATTCGGAAATACCGCATAATACCTTGGCATTTCGAGCTTATGAATACGGGAGGGAATAGATACCCCGTCGAAATTCTTCGGATCGATAATAGCCATGCCGTCGATATCTCCATCATTGAGCGCTTCCACTGCGTCTGGTTCGTTTTGATAGAACCGCACTATGAGCGTTTCTATGTAGGCGTGATTTCCGAAGTATTTGTCGTTCTTCTTTGCAGTGATTTGCGTGATGAACCCGTCCCGGCGTTTTTCAAAGGAATCAAATTTGTACGGGCCGCTACCGATCGGTTCTCGGTTGTAGTCCGAGAGGCGTATGTTCGCGGGCGGGATGCTTTCAAAGAGGTGCTTTGGGATCGGCTGTAGCGATAAAAGTGTGTTTTCGAAGAAGGAATAGGTCGTGGGGGCGATGATTTGTAACTCGCGTTCACTGATGCGATTGATCTGGACCCCTTTCCATGCCGCCGCAAGCGAAGACCCCACGTCCGGGTCTTGGATTAACTGCAGGGTAAAAATGATATCATCTGCCGTAAGCGGCTGATTGTCTTGCCATGCGATGTCTCCCTTGAGGCGAATAGTGAACGTTCTTCCGTCTTCGCCCATTTCCACCTTTTCTGCGATCGCCCGCATGTTCGCGAAAAATAGCTGCGAAAGGTCGTTGTCGGGATTGTTGTTTTCCGCGAAAATCGGGTTGATATAGATCGGCTGACCGACGATACCCTCGACATATTCGCCACCATCAACAGGGGATAATACCGTATTCGTTTTTATGATACTGATTAGAAGGAGTAATGACGAGATGATCAATACAAAAAATGCCGCAATGAACGCGATGCGTTCTTTGCGGGAGAATAAAAAGAAAAGATTGAGAGCTGTCTTTAACAAGAAAGTAGTAAGACGTCCTTATTTTAAGGGTAAGGAGGAGATGCTCCGGGCTTCGTTATCGCGCGGATGTCTCGTCGGTACTCGGGTATTTCGTATATGCTTCAGCTACTAATGAATCGTTAGTAACGACAACATGCGAAGCAGTTCGGTAAAACAAGAACGCCTCTAATTTATTTAATGAGGTCGACAAGGGAAAGCGCCGCAAATGCAACCGCAATGACAATGGTTGCTCCGAAGATTATACGTTCAAATCCGCGACGGGTCTGGTAGGTTCCTCCCTCGGTTCCGCCACCAAAAGCGCCAGAAAGGCCCGAAGAACGCTCCTGTAGAAGAATGATGATAATCAATACAATCGATAAAACGAGCTGAGCAATTGATAAATAGTCCATGGTAGTTAGTCTTTGTAGGTTTTACGCGCCGACACACCTATAATGAGGTTGACGACACTAATGATGAGTGTCGCGTAGGCGAGTGGCTCAAGTCCCTGTATGGTAACATTTTTCGAGAAATAATCAAGCAGATACAGCATTAATGCGTTTACAACAAGGATGCCGAGCCCGAAGGTTAGGATGATGATCGGACTCAGGATAAGCTTGATAATCGGTCGGATAAATAGGTTAATGACCGTGAATAGCGCCACTACGGCGACCAGGACCGGCACACTGATGCCGAATAATGTTGTGGACCCATCGGCGATCGTAAACCCTTCGACGAATTTGATCGCGATCAGAAACGCCAGGAGGTTTGAGAATATTGAAAACAGGAATCGAGATAAGAATTTCATTGTCCCTATTATATCACAGAGCCAGTACCTCTGCGAGATTATGGAGATTTTTGTATTTGTAGTATTTATACGCTGGGGATCATGGATTTGAACCTTGGCTAATTGTCCTCTATGCGATCAAATGACTTTTTGATATATATACCCGTTAGAGAATTTAACGCCACGATATATCTAAGGTGTGCCATTTGTAGTCGATAAGCGTTGATTTTATTAGTGGGTGTTGGAATAAATTCTCTAACGGGGTATACTGGTAACAAGTTGAAAGGTCGAAAACACATAATGGTGTCATCTGTCGGTTTCGATCGGCGGGTGATAACAAACAAATGTTCGTACAAAATTTAACAAGCACGCTTTACGGTTCGCTGGCAAACGTGTGGCTTGGAGTAATGGCGTTCGTGCCTAAGTTTCTTGGAGCTCTTATCGTGTTGATTATCGGTTTGGTCATCGCTTCCGTATTCGGAACGGTAGTTGAACAGATTATTAAAGCGATTAAATTGGACGAATTGTTGAAGAAAATCGGCGTTGCTCAATATGTTGAGCGCGGCGATATGCGTCTTGACTCAGGACGATTCTTGGGTCGGGCTGTCTATTGGTTCTTCGCGATCGTTGCCATTTTGGCAGTTTCCAGTCTCTTGGGATTGGATGTCTTTTCTGATTTCTTGAAACAAGTACTCTTGTATTTTCCAAATATCGTTGCCGCTGCATTGATAATGCTCGCGACCTTGGTAGTTGCGAAGTTTTCAAAATCATTGGTAAAGGCCTCCGTTTCGAGTGCGAAGCTTTACGCAGCTAACTTCCTCGGATCGTTCGTTTGGTGGATTGTTGTCGTTTTTGGTCTCATTACTGCTTTGATGCAGCTTGGAATCAACGTCTATGTTCTCCAGACGGTCATTACCGGTGTTGTTGCTATGCTCGCCCTCGCAGGTGGTATTGCCTTCGGCCTCGGCGGAAAGGACTACGCAGCTTCTCTTATTGAGAAGTTAAAGCGGGAGACCTCCGAAAAGTAAATAACTCTACATATTTTGCGAGCTGCTTTGTTGCGGGTCTCCTGGCGCTTCGGTCGCGTACTGGTAGTACGACTTCCTTGCGCCATGCCCGCGTCTCACATCTCATCAAAATTTGTACAATTTACATGTTCAATAAAAAGACATCCGCTTGCGTGGTGTCTTTTTTGTTCGGCGGGCGGAAATCGGATATACTATTGGAAGAATTACTCGATTACGAATTGCGAATTTAGAAAAATACGGATCTGTAATGTGAGTCAACCCGTAACTCGTAATAGATCAATTGGCTCTATCATGGATATCTTTCTTGTCTATCTTTTTGATCGGTTCGTTTATCGCATCTCCCATTTTATCCGACATTGGTACGTCGATAGTTTTATGTCCTATAGTAGGTTTATTATCGCGCGCTTGGAAGAAATGGATCAATCTATCGCTCTGAAGGTTACCTGGCGTAATATCTTTCAACCACTCTATCAGGAGTATAACATCTTCGGGTATGTACTGGGATTTATCTTTCGCGCGATCCGTCTGGTGATCGGCAGCGTACTCTATGCTGTAGTTATTGGGGTTGCCGCGGTTATTTTTCTCGCATGGGCGGGTATTCCTATTTATGTCCTACTCAAGATCGCCGGACAAACGCCTGCAGCGCATGTATTTAATGTGAACATTTGATTGGTATGAACACGAACTTTCCCGTTGAAAAACTCACCTTCTCTGATCCGCGTCTCGAATTCTCCGCATCATTGCGCTTCTTATGGGGGCTGATCACGTATGCGTTTTATGCCATATTCACCGTAGGCACTATCCTTGCGGTATTGTCCGATATCGAATGGTTGTATTGGTTCGGCATCTTGTGCACCCTGGTGCTGATCGACCGAGCCTTACATATTAACACTCCATTGCATGCGATCACCGATCTGAAGGCAGATGAGATCGAAGGAGTTAATATTACCCAATATCTTTTACCAAAGAGTTTCCGCGTAATTATCCGTGCGCTTGATAAAACCGCGATCGCCGGGGGTAACTATTATTTGCATCTCATGAAGACGCTTATTCGGGATGACGGCATTCGTGGCGCTTTGTGGCGGCTTGAGATTTCTCCGGAGGAGTTTGAGCATAAGATTGATGAAGAAGTCGAGAAGTACAAAAATACGAACCTTTATGCTCATGACGAACTGCTTTCGCGCATTCATATATTGGTGAAGGTCGCATTCATGGATGCCTATGACAACGGGGGAAAGTATATTGCTCTCAATGATCTTTTTTCCGCATTGGGTACGGTTGACGATGCCGCCGTGCGGCGCGTGTTCTATCTCTTCTCGCTTGATACAAATGATCTACAAAAGGCACTCATCTTTAGCCGTTATCGACAGCGATTTGCGTGGCTCAAGACTATCCCTTCCACGCTTGGCGGGTTTGGTCGCAAAGGAGGGCGACATCGTATTATGAATCGTGCGTGGACTGCGCGCGTTACGCCGACATTGGATATGTTTAGCGACGACCTGACCGATCTTGCTCGCGAACAGCGTGTCGGGTTTTTGATTGGCCACGAACAGGAATATGGAACAATTGTTAATGTTCTTTCTCGCGCCGCAAAGCAGAATGTTCTTTTAGTGGGCGATCCGGGAAGTGGAAAAGAGACCATCGTCAGCCATTTGGCATTTAATATCGTCAAAGACAAAGTTCCTGAGGAGCTATTCGATAAGCGGCTTGTTGCGCTTTCTATTGGAGAACTTGTTTCCGGCGCGGGGCCTGAAGAAATTTCTACTCGGGTCAATACCGTCGTTCGGGAGATCATTGCGGCAAAGAATATCATCCTCTATATCCCCGATATTCATAATCTATTCAAGACGTCGGGGGAAGGGTATATGGATGTGGCCACGCTTATGTTGCCGGCCATTGCCAGTGATGCGTTTCAGGTTATCGGGTCTTCTTATGCAAAGGAAATGAAGACCGAGATCGAACCGCATACCGATTTTCTCAATGCATTTGAAGTGGTTCGCGTCGAAGAGCTTTCTGAGGATGATTCCATTCGTGTCTTGATCTATTCCGGCATCATCCTGGAACGGCAATACAACGTCGTCATCAGCTTTGAAGCCATTAAAGCCGCCGTTTCGATCGCTCATAAATATTTTAAACAAAAGCTTCTTCCCGCGAGTGCGGAAGATCTGCTTAAAGAGGCACTTGCCGACGCAACCCAGCGGGGAGAAAAGATGCTTACCGATGAGATCGTCATCGCCGTTGCCGAGCGGAAGATCAATATCCCGATCCATAAGACGACCAAGGAGGAAGCAGAGAAACTACTCAATCTCGAGGATATTATTCATCAGAATCTGATCGACCAGGAACAGGCGGTCACCGCAGTCGCACGCGCATTGCGTCAGTATCGCAGCGGACTTGCCCGATCCAACGGGCCGATTGCCACATTTCTCTTTGTTGGGCCTACGGGCGTCGGTAAGACGGAGCTTGCAAAGATTTTGGCAAAGACGCAGTTTGGGTCTGACCAGCTGCTGCTCCGCTTCGATATGTCCGAATATCAGGACAAGCAAAGCATCTTTCGATTTATCGGAACCCCTGACGGCAAGATGAGCGGCACGCTTACCGAGTCGGTGATTCAGAAGCCGTATAGCCTAATTCTATTGGATGAATTCGAAAAGGCGCATCCGGACGTATTGAATCTTTTCCTGCAGGTACTCGACGATGGGCGCATCACCGACAACGTGGGGCGCGTGGTTGATTTCCAGAACACTATCGTCATCGCAACGTCCAACGCAAATTCCGATTTCATTAAGGAATCTATCGAGGCGGGGCGTAATATTGAAGATATTAAGGATGAATTTAAGAAGAAATTGACTGGATATTTCCGTCCTGAATTATTGAATCGTTTTTCCGATGTGATCATATTCAAGAATCTGTCGGTCGACGACACAATCGCCATTGCGCGCATGCAGATACAAAAGTTGGCAAAGACGCTCGGCGAAGAACAAGGCATCGCGATGGAGATCGACAATGCCGTCGTGGAACATTTGGCGAACGTTGGCTATGATCCGGTATTCGGCGCCCGTCCGCTACGCACCGTGATCAACGATCGCATCAAGAGTGAGCTTGCCGAGATGATCTTGCGGGGGGAGGTGCGAAAGGGGAGTCATTTACACCTAACGCTCGAAGGCGAGGAGGTGCGGTTCGTGAATATGGGAGAATGAAGTCCTCATGGGCTCACTCCCGGGGTTTTGCGTGGGAAGCATAAAAAATTCCGCCGATCGTATCGGCGGGATTTTTATAGTACCTAATAAAGAAGTAATTTCGTACAACGTCTTCGCATAGCGTGGAGCTTTGCGAAGTCCCGCGGAGCGGGATTTGGGCGGACGCCGCCAAGCGGTTGTTAGGCGATGTGGTGCGAGGCTTGTTTACTTGTCCCGATAGGGAAGAGAGGAAGCCCAACCCTCGCAAAGCTCCACGTTACGAAAAATGGAGTGAAGCCGAACGACATTTTGCGTAACGTTACTGTGTATCTGAAGTTTTTGCTTCGCTTCCTCAATATTAGTTCAAATAGATAAAAGAAGCAAAAATTTGGGTGGAATGAAAAGGAATTCAACAAATAATTTCCTTAACTTGAGCCATTTTTGGAATTTTTACTCCTCTATATTTGACATACAACGAATAATGTGCTATCATAATATATTATTCAACAACATTTGGATAATATATCAAAATCATGAGGAGGACTTTATGACAACGTTACTTGAGGAGTTTCAGGAGCGCTACACAACCAAGCCGACCGAACCGGCAAAAAAAATTCTGTTTGCTATCCTCGGCGATCTGACAGGCCGCAGAGGATTGGACAACGCATGGGATGACATCGACGACGACGTCAAGGAAGAGCTGCTCGAAAGCAATCTCGAGGTCGTCAAGAAAAATATGAGCTGAACATAATAAATCAGCAAACAACACATCCTCCGCCTCTCGAAAGATTGGCGGATTTTTTTATCCCAAAAAATGGCATTTTGAATTGTAAAAGATTATTTGTTGAATCCCTTTTCATGAAACCAGATACACAGTGTTGGACGATGTGCCATCCCCCTAATTTCCTTATGGCATTTCGTCCAACGTGGAGCTTTGCGAAGTCCCGCGGAGCGGGATTTGGGCGGACGCCGCCAAGCGGTTGTTAGGCGATGTGGTGCGAGGCTTGTTTACTTGTCCCGATAGGGAAGAGAGGAAGCCCAACCCTCGCAAAGCTCCACGTTACGAAAAATGGAGTGAAGCCGAACGACATTTTGCGTAACGTTACTTATATCTGAAGTTTTTGCGCAATGCAATTGCGAAAAAATTTGGGTCGAAAGAAATTGGCTTTCATCTGAAACATTAAAGTGTCAATTTCTTGAGCCAGATATGAGTTGTTCGACGATGTCAATTTTTTATCTCGTTATTAAATTCATTATACATTAGTTTATCGTATAAGAAAATTTGATTTTTTCTTTTGAAAAATGAAAGAGGGGCTAGGGGTGAATTTCATTTTTCAAAACTCCTCATCGGCATTACATATTCTCTCTGATGTATTTTGTTATTTCATCAAAATTCATTAATTCTCCAGATTTAAGTTTATAGCCATCCGATGTCATACCTATCTGAATTGTTCCTTCGTCTTTATTTAATACAAAATCGGCATATCCTTCCTTTAAACTTTTCAAGAGGCCTTTTCTTTCTAGTTCTCTTTCCGCAATAAATTTATCCATTTCTGTATTATCGCCTCTCTTGCGAATTAGGCCCACCTCGTTTGCTGCCTTCTCATGCTCAAGACGTAAAGCTGCTGCCATATTATTCAATGTTTCCTCCATTTTGAATTTCATATCCTTATCTGATTTCGGTCCAAATAACCTAAAAGTCCATGATAATTTTTTTCCTGCGCTTTTATTTATATCAGTGATGACTTTAATTGCCATTTCAGCATAATTTTGTTTTATCTGCTCACTCACTGAATTAGAGCCGTAAATCTCTATTCCAGCTAAATCTGAAATTAGAGCCTCATTGTTTTTGTCTTTTTTTTCTTCATCCTCCTTGACTTGTTCGGGTGTTTTTTGATAATCAGCTGCCATTGTTTCAGCTTTTTCCATTTCAGCTTGCGATGGAATGTAAGGTTTTTCGAGCATATTTTTGATTATAAATGAATTAATTTTTTCTGCTCCCCAAAGAGCAGAAAAACTCCGTATCCCCCTCTTTAAATTAATAAAAAATCAAATTTTCTGTCCCCATTTATCTCACAAAACTTTAAATTTTCACCAAGATAAAAAATTTATTTCGTTGAACGTGGAGCTTTGCGAAGTCCCGCGGAGCGGGATTTGGGCGGACGCCGCCAAGCGGTTGTTAGGCGATGTGGTGCGAGGCTTGTTTACTTGTCCCGATAGGGAAGAGAGGAAGCCCAACCCTCGCAAAGCTCCACGTTACGAAAAATGGAGTGAAGCCGAACGACATTTTGCGTAACTCATTTATATGCGAAGTGTTTTCGTATATGCTACTCAATATTGCTGACTAGGCGAATATCACATATAATTTGAACACACCTTCATTATTATATACCATGTCTATATGGACGTCTATTTAAAAAAGCTGGAGGACGAATTGCGGCTGCGGAATTATAGCCCTAAAACGATCAAGAGTTATCGTGTGTGTGTTGCCGACTATTTACGCGCAAAAGGCGAGAATCTCAATTTAGTCGATGTGGATTTTATTAAAACATATCTGCTGTCTAAGGTAGATGCCGGTAAATCTTCACAAACAACCAACCAAGCTTTGCAGGCCATCAATTTCTTCTACTGGAATGTGTTGAATTATCGCGGAAAAATAGATATCCGTTTTGCCAAGACACCGAGCAAATTGCCAGTAGTGCTGTCCCGCTCCGAAATTCAATCGCTATTAGATGGCATTGCTAATGAAAAACATAACCTGATGGTTTCATTGGCTTATGCCGGAGGATTGCGAGTTAGTGAGGTTGTCAATATGAAGATCAAAGACATAAACTTGGCAGAGCTAACAATCCATATCAAGGGTGCAAAAGGAAATAAGGATCGCATTACGGTATTCCCGGAAATATTAAATAATGGTATAAGTAAATTGATAGCGGGGCGTGATTTTAATGAATATTTACTTGCGAGCGAACGTGGCGGAAAATTAACTGAGCGGACCGCACAAAAGGTTTTTGAAAGCGCATTACAAAATGCGGGAATTCAAAAAGATGCGACATTCCATTCTTTGCGTCACAGCTTTGCTACACACTTATTGGAAAATGGTGTCGATGTGCGCTATGTGCAAGAATTACTCGGTCATGCTAACATTAGGACGACGCAAATATATACGAAAGTGACAAACCCGATGTTGAAGAACATTAAAAGTCCCTTAGAATAAGCATCCCTTCAATTTTAAAATTATATTATATGAGAATCAAAATAAACATCGATACGACCGGATTGAAAATCAATCGCATTATCAAGTTTTTTGTCATGTCCGACCTTATGCTGTGGGGTGGATGGGGATTGATTGGGCCGATCTTCTCAATCTTCCTTGTTGAATCCATCCCTGGAGCGACGGTCGCCACTGTTGGCGGTGTTGTGGCAACCTATTGGATCACCAAGTCGTTGGTTCAATTGCCGGTCGCCATCACGCTTGATCGCCACGAGGGAGAGCGTGATGATTTCTATACGCTCATCCTCGCCTTGTTGCTTGCCGGGTTTACTGCGCTTGCATACCTGCTTGTTACAGATATCTCAACATTGTATATCGTCGCATTTTTGCAGGGTTTATCATTCGGGTTGTATGCGCCGGCATGGTCTGGCATTTTTTCCCGCCATCTAGACAAGGAACATTATGCGTTTGATTGGTCGCTTGATAGTACGACGATCGGGCTTGCCTCCGGGGTTGCCGCATTTGTTGGAGGTGGACTCGCAAATGCATTTGGATTCGATATCGTATTCATTCTTGCGAGCGTATTTTCGTTCTTTAGTGCCATGTTATTGTTGATGGTTCCTGACCTGGTCATGCCCAAGGCAACCATCACTATTCCATTTCGATTCCCGACATTTATGAAAATGAAGACCCCGATTGATATAGAAAAGAAAGGGGAATAATTTAAAGGGGCTGGTCAAATGACCGGCCCCTTTAAATTGCGTGTGGTGATTGCCACATTTTGAAACTTTTATTATTGTAGCGTGTTAACGACTTCCGATATTTTTACTGCTTCTTTTGGCATTACGATGGAAGCATACACAAGAACAACTGCTCCGGTTATGAGTGAAATATGGTGGAAAAATTCCATAATCTCGTAATCCAATGCCGCCGGTTTTCTAATGACTTCGATTAAAAAGCCTGCGGCAAACATAACTGCAGCGATAGTCATGAGCCGGTAGTATTTTTTAAAAAATGAACCGGTGAGTGATTTACTCGATCGAATTAAAACGATGGCAAGTACGACACTTATGAGCACACTTATGCTGCCGAGTATTTGATTTATTATCTCCATATTTTAAGTAAGTGAATTATGGTATATAGTATACTCAATTGGCGGATTAAATAATATAGTGTGCTTTGCGATGATGGTATAATTATACATATTACATCATCCCGCCGTATTAGAAGTAGGTAATTTGTGCTTTGAATTATGCGTGCAGAAGTATTGTGTAATATGGTATGCTTATTTATATGGACCAATTGCATGAACGGAAGTTGAAATTATTAGAAGAAAAGGCAAATGTGATCCGGCAGGACGTTATTGCGATGCTCGAAGAGGCCGGCTCCGGGCATAGCGCCGGGCCGCTTGGTATGGCTGATGTGTTTACTACGCTGTATTTTCATTTGCTTAACCACGATCCGAAGAACCCTCATTGGGCCGATCGGGATCGCGTCGTATTATCGAACGGACATATTTGTCCCGTGCTCTACGCGACACTTGCTCATGCCGGATACTTCCCGGTCGAGGAGCTTAAGACGCTACGTAAGCTCGGATCCCGACTACAGGGACACCCGCATCGCACGGCATTGCCGGGTATTGAGACGACATCGGGGCCGCTCGGATCGGGATTGTCACAAGCAATTGGCATGGCGCATGCGGCGAAGCTCGACAATAAGAAACATCGTATTTACTGCTTGATGTCCGATGGTGAGCATAACGAGGGCAATACTTGGGAGGCCATCCTCTACGCGGGGAAGAATCGCATGAATAATATTACTGCGATCATTGATCGAAACAATATCCAGATCAGTGGGTTTACGGAGGATGTGATGCCGCTTGAGCCATTGCGCGATAAATACGAAGCATTTAATTGGCACGTAATCGATGTGGGTGGGCACAACTTCCGTGCCATCGCCGGGGCTGTCGTCGAAGCCCAGGCGATCTACGAGCGTCCGACTGCTATTATCGTCCACACAATCCCCGGCAAAGGAGTTAGCTTCATGGAAAACAATTATGCCTGGCACGGCATGCCGCCCAACAAGGAACAGGCAAAGGATGCCATCCGTGAGCTGCGCACGTTGTGGGGGAAGATTGAAGCGGAACATAACTAAGTGCGAAAAAAGAAATACGAAATACGGAAAGGGAGGGTGCCATTCTCGCCTCTATGGGAATGACACCCTAAACTAATAGTTTCAGATAAACAACTATGTTCAATCTATTTAAAAAAAACCAAGAAGAGATATCCCGCACAACGCCGGGATATGAGGAAACCGAGCGGCGAACGCCGAAGACCGGTATTATATTGCTTATCTTGATGTTTATTGCGGGCATCTACTTTGGGCTCTATGCAATGGACGACCTCTCAAATATCCCTGATCGGCCAAAGGCACTTTCAAGTTGTTCGTATCGATATCAGACTAATACAGCGGGAGAGCGACCGTATGAAAATAAGCTACCGACTTATTACGAGGAAGATTTGGTTCGTTCATTAGCCTATGAAGATTCGAATAACTGCGCCATCCGGCTCAGCCCGTTGGAGGAGGCTGGAGGCGTTGCCGCCCTGTATCAGCGACGTATCACCATCGAGCAACAGATCGACCCGGTTGTGACCGAATATATACAGCTTGATAACAATTTACAATCAATCCGCTCACAGATTGAGCGGGCGACGGGCGAGTATGGTGTTGGATTGCAGGAAAAACAGGCAGAAATCGATAAGCCGATATTTCCCACAACCCCATCACAGCAATCCATTGTACAGTTGCGTCAGCGAGAAGCGCCATTGGTCTCACGGTTGAACCAGCTTCGGATGCAGGTTGACGCATTTCGCCCTGCGTTTGATGCGATCGACAAGGATCTTACTACTGCATACAAACCAGTATTCAAGGCGCATGAGCGTGCGATGCGATGGTATGAGTTCAAAGTGTTCCTGTTGCAATTTCTTTTGATTATCCCGTTCTTCTTCCTTGCGTTGCGCAAGTACCTCGAATTGCATCGCAAGAACAGTCCGTATACGGTCATCATAACGACCATCGTTGCGGTTCTTGGATTATTACTACTTAAGACGGTCCTCTTCTGGTTCTGGGGATTGTTCCTTGCGGAGATCTTGCGTGTACTGATTGAGTGGTTTGGGAAGTATAATATTCTTCGATCATTACTCTTCTACTTCGGCATGTTCCTTTCGTTTGCCATCTTCGGAGGCGCGGTCTACTTCCTGCAAAAGAAGATCTTTGATCCGCGACGTGTGATTATTAGGCGATTCCGCGCGAAGGAATGCCCGCAGTGTCAGACGAATCTCGATCTCGCTGCGATGTATTGCCCGAATTGCGGTGCGCATACGCGTGCAGTATGTGCGCACTGTGGCAAGGATCGATTTGTCGGGTTACCGTTTTGCCCGCATTGCGGGGATCACACGGAGGCGCAATAAGAGAATAGAGATTTTGAAGTAAGCGATATGAGATAAAAATGGCGCCCTCGGGCGCCATTTTGTTATCCCGGCTCTGGTGCTGTATAATGAGACCATTATGAAATCATATGAAAAGATCGCAAAGATACTGCGCACGGACCAAGATACGATCCGCGTTGCAGAAGAACGACTCTCCGCTTTGACGGGGAAGGTCGGCGTGCTGGATAAGATCATGGAGGAAAATTGGACCTCTATCGACGGGCGGCTCAATATTCTTGGGTTGACGCGCGAGTCATCCGCTAAGGAGATTTATGATGCATTGATCAGTAAGATCGAGGCAGATGACGCATCGTTCTATGAAGCGTTTGGTCGTCCGCAGGTCACCGAACCTGCCGATTGGCAGCGTGTACTTGATACAATCGTAACCTCTATTAATCCAAAGCCAGGCTTCTTCCTTAAGAAGGAAAAGGCAATCGAGTTTTTGAAGGCTGAGCCGCCAACGAAAGTCATCGAAGCATTAGGGTATGACAATATCGACCAGTTACTCGAAAATGAAGACCTGATGGAAATCTACTGTGCGTTGCGCTTCCTCCAGGGTGGCGAATGGCTCAATACCGTATTCTTTAAGCAATACGAGAAGGTTACTCCGGATGATTTTGAAGAGCGCCCCATCACTCCGATCGCGTTGCCAAAGAAGTGGGGAACGCTTGCCGAGGGCTTCATGAAGAAGAAGTACCATAACATCAGTCATTTGAAGGAAATGGGTATCATTTACGTGATCCCGTTACCGCTCGAGATCTCCGGTGAAACGTTGCGTAATCTCGCATTGCTTCTCCACTACTTCAATGAAATTCCGTTTTATTCGGACATCATCCGTAAGTTTGCAAACCAGCCGGAAACATTCGTGGGAAATCTGCAGTCATTGCTCCGCGGTGATGTGCTTGATACTCAAATTACTGCCGACGGAGGCAAGATGCCATGGATGGTTGTGCAACGCTATCTCGCAAAGGATGATGAATTTGACTGGCGCTTGTTTGCTCCGCATATTAACCCTGAGGCATTGCACTGGGAAAAGGCAGAACATCTCCTTATGGTTGTTGCCCGCCAGATTGATGGATTTTCTACCGATCTTGCGTTCTGGAAGAACTTAAACTGGGTTGGTGATTACTTTAAGAGTGATGCCGGGATCGACGTGTTGGTAAGCTTCAACCTTGTTGACACAGCCATGGCACTGGTACAGCAGAAGGAGATGGTCAAATATCTCTACCATCACCAGGAGTCAATGTGGAATAAGATATTCCTTGAATATTTTGGACAAGAGGAAATGGAAGCTATGATGAAGGAATATATCATCAAGGGCTATATGGAGCTCTAAGCTGATCAGCAATAATGTCGCGCTTTGTGCGGCATTTTTGCTATACTGGATACATGAATTTTCTCGTTCTTATTCTTGGGCTCCTTCCGAGTTTCATCTGGCTCAGTTTCTTTTTACAGGAAGACCTCCACCCCGAGCCCCGTAAGATGATCTTTTCCGTCTTTGTGGTCGGCGCGCTTGCTGCCTTGGGGGCGTATTTTGCCCAGGTATGGACTAGTAGTTACCTCATTACCTTCGGCATCTTCCAAGACTCGTTGCGCTATGCTACGGCATTTGCCGCGATCGAGGAGTTGATTAAATTCCTTGCCGCATATGCGGTCATTCGGCATAGCAAGTATTTTGATGAGCCTGTCGACGCAATGATCTATATGATGGCGGCTGCCATGGGACTTGCTGCCGTGGAAAACATCGCAGTTGCCTTCGAAAACGGATTTGCCGCGATTACTATTGGATCACTGATGTTTAGATTTTTGGGAGCTACATTGCTTCACGCATTGAGCTCTTCTGTGATGGGGTATTATTGGGCTCGCGGGATCATCAAAAAACATACCTTTATCTATTTGATCTGGGGACTTATTATGGCGACCCTGCTGCATACGATCTTCAATTATTACATTGTCGTATTTGAAGGCGGACTGCTATATTCCATCGGTGCATTAATCTTGGCGGCATTCTTTGTGTTTTATGATTTTGAAAAGCTTAAGCAGTCTACAAGTCTCTGATCATTTGGACAGGTTTTGCGAAAAATGATACCATTACACTATGAACAATGACACCAAGAAATTCTTCGAGAAGCTCGCGGGTGCAACCGAGCAGGAAGAATTTGAACCGAAATTGGCCAAAGTTGATGAAATAGAATCGGACGATGACGAATCTGATGATTTTGAGGAAGGGGAGGGGCAGCTCGCCATTGATGTGTATCAGGCGGGGAATGACATCATTATTGAAGCACCTGTCGCGGGCGTAGGCATTGATGACCTGGATCTGGAAATATCACCGGAATCCGTCGCCATTCGGGGTAAGCGCGAACAGCGTGAAAAGGTTGAAGATAACGACTATCTGTATCAGGAGTGCTATTGGGGTAAGTTTTCCCGTTCGATCATCCTTCCGCAGGAGATCAACCCGGATCATTCGACTGCCACATTTAAAAACGGCGTCTTGCGCATCACCTTGCCTAAGGTGAATAAGCAAAAGATGAAGAAGGTGAAAGTAAGGTTTGAATAAAAAATACCCGCAAGGGTATTTTTATATATGTGCCCAGGGGGAGACTCGAACTCCCACGATTTCTCGCACGATTTTGAGTCGTGTGCGTCTACCAGTTCCGCCACCCGGGCTTATTTAAACGTATATATAATTGTATAGATTTTATGCCATTTGTCAAAAATCAGCAGCGGTATACATCGCAGGGCGAAACTTGAAACAAATCACCATTTGTGTCGTTATATTCAGTACAGCCTACACTATATAGTAGGCGATATAACACACAACATTTATATGTCTTGGTATACCACCAAACAACAGAATATGTGCGGAATAGTGAATCCTTTCGCGATTTCGCAGGCATTTGTCGTCTCCAAGGGAGGCCTCATTTTGCAAACCCCATTTCTGTTTGGCCAAGGCAGTGTTCTATCTCCATACCCCAATCTATAGCTTTTTCGCTATAACCATGTGCGTATAAGACGATCTCGGCCAGATAGAAAGCCGAGATTTTTTGTATCCGGTGCTCATCTGGGGAGAACATTCACAATACTATATAGGAAGCACAACAAACGGGGGAGGTGATGACGCGTTGGCAGTAGTAGAAGGGCGCATTGTGCGCATATCTAGGCAAGCAGCCAATCAAAGGAGGTGTGTTATGCGGCAGTCTATCGATCGGCACAAGGTGCGAAGTATTGTTTGGCAGTACTACCTGTTCTCGGGATGTTTTACCACTGCACTCTCATTTATCTTTTCTACCTATTCCGTATTCCTTATCGCAAAAGGATTCGATCTGCTGCAGATGAATCTCGTCAATTGTTTCTTTGTGGTAGGGGTATTCTGCATGGAGATTCCTACGGGAGCGTATGCAGATGTTTTGGGGCGAAGAAATTCGTTCATCGCTGCTTGCTTCGTGCTTTCTGCTGCCATGGGAATCTATTATATGGCTGATTCGTTCTGGATGTGTGTCCTTGCTGAGCTTATAGGAGCTGCAGGGTCTGCCTTCTGTTCGGGTTCGCTCGAGGCGTGGGCCGTTGATTCGGTAAAGCATACTGGTATGCGGGGACAGTTGCATAGCATCTTTCGTCGCGAGCAGTATGTTGTACGCATTGGCAGTATTATCGGTAGCCTGCTGGGAGGGTATATCGCCCAGGGCGACTTGGCGTTGCCCTGGCTCTATTCGAGCGTTGGATTGTTCGTGCTTGGCATTGTTGCGCTTTGCATCATGAGGGAGGAATACTTTGAGCGTAAACAGTTCACGTTTAGCCTCTCTGTGATTCGAACGGTCATTGTCGAAAGTATTCGCTATGGGGTTAGGCGCAAATCGGTACTCTATGTGGTTATCTTCGGATCCCTCATTACGATGTGCGTGCAGCCATTGAATATGCAATGGCAGTTGCGTCTTGTGCAGGATTTTTCTTTTAACACTATGGGGCTTAGTTGGGGGTATGTGGGCATATCGATATTCGTCATGCTTGGCAGCTTCCTCTCTCGCAAATTCATGGAGCGTGTTGGGAATGAAAAGCGGGCGCTCATTTTGTCTCAGGCCATTACCACCGCTGGCGTACTTGTCGCAGCATGTATGGTCGGAGCGTGGATTGTTCTGCCCGCATTTCTTGTTCACGAGATTGGTCGGGGAATGATTGTTCCACTTAAGCGGGCGTACATGAACAAGCGTATCCCGAGCAAGCAGCGTGCGACAATTTTGTCCTTCGACTCGATGGTCAACAATGCAGGTGCGTTTATCGGCCTGGTGGTTGGCGGGTGGTTGGCAAAGTACTACTCGATCTCGACCGCTTGGATCGTTTCGGGTGTCGCCCTTGCGATTACAATCCCCGTGTTTCTTAAGTTAAAGAACGGGGATGGCTAGCCAAAAGGCGCCTCTTAGTGAGGCGTCTTTTTTGACATCGTTATCAATATGTGAGTATAGTATACCAACGGTCAATCTGACCTATGTACCGCACCTTCCAAGGAGGAATCATATGCCAGACAGAAAGTTGTATTTCGTTGCAGTTGCGGTGGAGGCTCCGGAACATCGGATCCTGTACTCGGTTGACCAGCGCGACGGCATTCTTATGCTGAGCGAGAAGATGGCCAGGGGGAGAAGCGGCGCGACGTCACTGATCTCCGAAAAGGAGTTACGTAAAGTAACCCTTTCGGCAGACCGGATGACGTTCTACGGAAATGCAGAAGAGGTGACACGCAAGCTCATCGGCGCGTTCACCTCCTTCTCCAGGGCAACGGAATGTTACGGCGTCATGGATGTTCGACCCTGCGATTCCCGTTGGGCTGGGTTCACCGCCGAGGTTCTGGGACTCTTTAAGACAGCTCCTGGTCAGCGGTGCTCTTTCGGAGTAGTTGAACTCACGGTCTGATCGAGTACTACGCACAGAGCGGCTTCGGCCGCTCTTTTTTTGTTCGGCATGTATATACTCTAGTATTTATGCGCTTTGCCGAATTCGGCAATATTTCGGCGGACTCAGTACAAGTTCACATATTGCCGAATAATGCGATACGCTTTGCCGAATTTTTCTGGGTTGACCAGGTGTGTTATTTACCGTATCCTTCGGGCAGCTATTATCTATTTGTAGAGGAGGATGCGTGAACGGAGTTTATTATTTGGTAACTCAGGTCGGGGCACAAACCTCGGTTTTGAAAGTCATCTTTAGTAGGGGAGAGGCTGTGCTTACTCGACACATCGGAGCATCGCCAATGTGTAGTAAGGATATGTATGTATCGTTGCGCGCCATTTGCGTGCGCGACGAAAAGCTTGGCCTTCTGTCCGAAGCCGGGTCGATGGCCGTCGTTGGTCTAGTCGCGGCATTCCCTTCGTTGCGTAAGGCAATCGCGTGCTGGGCAACCCCCGAGCTGTATTTGCGAGATTTGCGCTGGTCGGAGGATACCGATATGGCCCTTTCCTTTCTTCGTGTGCGGCATAGATGCTTTTTGGTCTAATGCACACTTCCTTCTCATTATGGCCGGCTTATGCCGGCCTTTTCATTACTTTAATGCCGAATCAGATATAGGTGTTGACACCTTGCCGAACTGCCGTATACAATACCCCCATGATCAGCAACTACGAGTTTATTAAGACGCAGACCTTCGAACTTTCGTGGGCAGTATTCCGATGTACTGAATTGTTCACTCAAGACAAGTTGCGCAAGGAGGTTGAAGCTGCGGCTGTTGAGCTCACCGTCGACCCCGGAACCCTATTAGAGGTAGCGGAAAACGAATCTCCCCGTATCGAGAAGCTAACTTCTTTGATTCGTTTGGCAGAGTCCGTTGGGCAGATCGCATCCGTGAATGCGAGTGTCCTGTACCGAGAACTTGATAATTTGTCGAAGGCCATTCGATTCGAGATTTCCGAGCGTCGAGACAAGAAGAACATTTCTGTATCGCTGGATAGTATGTTTACCAATTCGGCATATACAAATAACCTACAACTCACAACCGACAACGGATTGCCGAATGCCAATTCGGCAAGTATTGCCTCGACTATCCTAAGCGCCTCTCTTGCTGTTCCGGCGGAATCTGGAATTCAGAGCGTTCAGAAACAGGGCGTTGATAATTCAGCCATTCGGCAAACTCAGGACAAGGCAAGCCAATTCGGCAGTATTGAACAATTGCTTTCCGTAGCTACTCGCCCAAGCATCACGGCGGATGGAGGATCAAATTCGGCAATATCGGCAAATGCCAATCCTTTGAATCAATTCATGCAATCGGCAGTACAGGAGGTTGTTCAGCCTACTCAATCAGCTCGGCAGTCTGAGTTCATCGCGCAGAGTCCGGCAGTCCCGGCGCAGTCCCGACCAGTCGCGACTACTGCTCCGGTCATTACCCCGACCAGGCAAGCGCAAGTCGCCACAACTGGCTCATGGCAGAATGTTATCCTGCAAAAGGTGAAGGATCTTGGACAGACCACCACTAAAGAGCTGACTGCAAACTTCCCCGAGATCAGCGAGCGAACCATTCGTTTCTATCTGCAAAAGCTTGTGGATAACGGATCCATTGATCGTATCGGATCTACCGGTCCGGGGGCTGCGTATCGGGCGAAATAACCAGCGACTAGTGACTGATAACTTATGACAAAACAAAGGGTCCGCCTACGGCGGACCCTTTGTTTTTCTGCATTTCCTGTCATTCGTTATAAGTTATTTGTCGCTGTCCTGTGTTTGTGTAACAAATACAGGACAGCACCGTTATCTTAAGTATGGATGCATACTAGTCGCTGGCTGGTCTCAGTTGTTGACAAAGTGCATGCATACTTTACAATGTATATAACTGGTTTGGAGTGAGGCTAAACCAAGATTCTAAAAATTCCCCGCACACCTTGTGCATACACGGTGGTGGGGGATAGGCACAAAGGCATCCATTGTGATGTTTTTGTGCGTTTCTTTGGAATCTTATTTAGCCTCGCTCCGGCGAGGCTTTCGCGTTCTTGCCGAACTTCGGTTCGGCGAGTGCGAGGAAAGAAATCAGAGTATCCCTTGATCAAACCGCCACCTTACCTCACACCGGTTCGGCTGTTGGTCGATTGATGGGGCGATTACTTTCTGAGACCGAATTGAATTAGAATTGAAATTAACCATTCAGAATTACTGAAAAACACAAAAGCGAACAACGAATGAACTATTTGTCATTCCCGTGAAAATGGGAATCCAGTACTACTCTCGTTGCCGCTGAAAAAGAATAAACATTAAAATGAGTAAAGTATTTAAAAAACTTTCCATCGTTGTGCTCTCGTTTGCCTTGTTGGCAGGCGTAGCAGCTCCGGCTTCGGCCGCGACGACTGAAGAGTTGCAGGCACAGATCGCAGCCTTGATGGCCCAGATCAATGCCCTCAACACTCAGTTGTCCGGAACTCCGGCAACGACAATGACATCGTCGTACACGTTTACCCGCAACCTCACTGTTGGTTCACGTGGAGCAGATGTCACTGAGCTCCAGAAGTTCCTTGTTGCACAAGGACACCTGGTTCTCGCAACCCCGACCGCTTACTTCGGTAATGCAACTAAAGCAGCTTTGGCAAAGTTCCAGGCAGCTAACGGCATTTCCCCAGCAGTTGGATACTTTGGCGCGTTGACTCGCGGCAAAGTAAACGGAATGATGACGAGCACAACTCCGACCACTCCGACCACTCCGACTACTCCTACTACTCCTACTACTCCGACCGCAACCGGTCCGGTATCTCTCGCTTCCAATAACCCGGCAGCAGGATACATCGTAGCAGGACAGGCAGCCGCTCGTATGGTTTCTCTCCAGTTCTCAGGAACCGGTGCAGTTACCAACTTGCAGCTCCGCCGCACTGGTCTTTCGACCAATGATGTGTTGACTAATGTCTACTTGTACGATGGAAATACCCGCATCTCTGATGCAGCTTCCATCAATGCAGAAGGCATGATCACCTTCAACAATCCGTCTGGATTGTTCACTTCTCCAAAGGCTATCGAGATCCGAGGAGATGTTCCTTCGACAGCTACAACAAGCCAGACCACTGTTGCGATCGAAGTTGTTTCGTACACCATGAGCGGTGGAACTGCAACTGCAGTTACCGGCGTAAAGGGTAATACGATGCAGATCTCGGCCGCTTCATTGGCTACTGTAACCTTGCAGACCAACAGCCAAGGGAACACCAACTTGAACGTAGATGCTGGTGCAGTTAACCAGAGCGTTTGGAATTCAACCTTTACTATTGGAACTCGCGCCGTTGTATTGAAGGGAATCACCTTCAAGTACGTCGGTTCTGCTTCATCTGATTCAGTTGCAAACCTTTCCGTCTTTGTTGATAGTGTAAAGGTTGGTTCTACTGCGACTGTGAATGCGAATGGCCTTGTTGCCTTCGACTTCTCCGGATCTCCGGTAAATATGGCTGCTGGCAACCGCACTATTGAGTTGCGCGGCGACTTCGTAAAGGGTTCAGATCGATCTGCTCAGTTCTATATACAGAACTTGGCTGACTATATGATTGAGGATTCACAGGTTATGGGTGCGTTTATCGCCCCGATCAGTGGAGCTAACGTCTATGGTTACAACTTCCAGATCCAGAAGGGGACCGTAACGGTTAACCAGGATCAGTCTTACTCTGCTACTCAGGTAGTGGGTGGATCTTCAAATGTTATCCTTGGTAAGTTTGCTTTCAAGGCATACGGAGAAGATGTTAAGATCGAAACGTTGGTTTTGACCCCGTCTGGAACCTTCACTGGATATGTTTCCGGTGCTAAGATCCAGAATGCAACGTTGTATGTAAATGGCGTAGCAGTCGGTTCTTCACAGAACTGGACTTCTGGAACCCTTACATTCACTCCGGGCGCAAACATGATCATCCCGGCAGCTGGAACTGTTACCCTTGAAGTGCGCGGAGATTTGCGCGATGGAGCTGGCAACAACTACACCGCAGGATCTGTGCAGGTTGACGTAACCTCCTTTGTTGGACGCGGACAGCAGTCTCAGGCTACTGCCACGAGCGCTTCTGCAACCGGAAAGAACTTGACCATTGGTTCTGCTACTGTTTCCTTTAGCAAGACTGGAGGATTCTTGGGCCAGACCGTTACTCCGAACTCGAATGTTAAGCTTGGATCGTTCACGATCTCGAACTCTAACTACGAGGATGTCCGAGTCACGAACATGGCAGTTGGTTTGGTTGTTACCGCAGGACAGATGGCTCTTTCGAACATCTCCAACTTGCGCGTAACCGACTCAGCAACCATCGTTGCTCAGCCGACTGCGGCCAACAACTTCACGATGGATGTTGTTGTCCCGATGAATTCGACCAAGGTATTTGAAGTTACTGCTGATCTTGGAGCTTCTGCTTCTTCAACAGCATCTGTTCTTACGAACGCAACTTCTTCATACCGCGGAATCAGCTCAGGTGTTTCGACGACCGCAGCTGCAACTGGCGTTTCGATGACTGCCAACACGGCAACTCTCGTAGCGGCTGATGTAACTAAGCTTTCGTCGTCTGCTCCGAGCCAGCTCGTTGTTTCTGGAACCGTTATGCCGACCGTTACCTATAACGTAAAGGCTTCAACTGCTCCGGTAACAATCACTGAGTTGACCTTCGACGTAGCTACTTCAACCGACGCAATCACTGCGCTCAAGGTTGGTGGAGTTACCAAGACGATCACTGCAACTTCAGGTAATGTAGTAACTGGTTTGAACATTGCTGTTCCGGCCGGTGCTTCTGGATTGAACATTGCTGTTGACGTAACCTTTGGTAACGTTAACACGAATGGTGGAATCGCTTCGCAGTCTGCTGCGGTTGATACCATCACGCTTACTGCTGTTAAGTACACCAGTGGAAACACTTCTGCTACTTTGACCACAGCTTCCACCACGCTTGTTTCCAATGCGATGCAGCTCGTTGCTTCTAAGCCGAGCTTGACCGTCAATGGAACTCAGCAGGGCGGATTGTTGCTTGGTTCTGAGAACAAGATCGGAGAAGTCACCGTCATTGCTGACGCAAAGGGTGACATCAAGCTGAACAAGTTGGTATTCAACATTGGATACTCAGGATTCAGCACTGGTCCTGCTCTCTCGGCTGTTCGCATCGCAGATGGTTCAACGACCATCAGCGGAACGACCGCAACAACCACCACTTCGACCACTTCCCCGGTCATCACTGTTGACTTTGGTGATACCGCAACCACCAGCGATGGATATTCCATCCCGGCGGGAACCTCGAAGACCTTTAGCCTCTTCGCAACCAACACTGGCGGCGTAGTATCTTCAGGTGCAACTGCTGCAGTTTCTGCACAGGTGCAGGGAACCACGAATTTCCTTTGGGATGATGTAACAGGAGGCGGACTTGGATTGACTGCTGCCAACTTGTATAACTTCCCAACCCAGAGCTACTCAGTACGACAATAAGCTTCTTGCTTATCGTTTGACTGAACTCTATCCTCAAGTCGCTTCGGCGGCTTGAGGAAACCAATTCTGAATATCGGTCTCACTACTCCTGTAATAGGTGTGTGTGACCCAGGTCATTCTCCCCTTGATTCGTCTAGGGGAGGGTGGTCCGGGAAAACCGATATGAACAAAACTTTGAATCTTTTATCGCAAAGGATAAAAGAACTAAACAATCGTTTGGCTCCGATTCACGCAAGCCTTTCGTCTTTGACAAAAGGGAGTCGGGACAACCAAATCAAATCCCATGTACTTATTCGCCAGATGCGAATAAGCAAAAAACTTCATGGTTGACGCAAGACATGTGCATGACTGCGAAGGCAGGATTATGTATATGATGACCACGAAGCAATAAAATACTTTCAAAAGACCCACACAATGTGTGGGTCTTTTGTTTTATAAAAATATGTACGTCATCTGATGACGTACATTCCGCATCAGGTGGGATTCCCTTATGCTAGACTGAAAAATAGTTAACAGGTATATAAAGCGATGTGATAAGGTATTTGTCGTGCCCTTTAATGCCATAAAATGGGTCAAATTAGCCATGATATATGACATATACGATAAACCTATGAGCGCGGAGTAGGAAAGCTTCTGAAGGCGCTTCTCATCTACATATGCACGTCATCAGATGACGTACATATGTAGCGATGGCGCGTGTATTGTAGTACGATGTATTATATGGCAGATCTTTATCATGCGTTGACTCGGGGAGTCGATAAGCGAGAAATTTTTAAGGATACTTTTGATTATCTTAGATTTATTCATGACCTTTATGAGTTTAATGACGTTGAATCTGTTGGTACGAGTCACCGCATTTTCGAAAAAGCCAAGCAAATAGCCGACGAAGGACATATCGCCATAGATGAAGGACATACCCGGAAGCTTTTGGTTCATATTCATGCTTTCTGTTTAATGCCAAATCATTATCATCTATTACTTAGTCCCGCGATCGAAGGTGGCATCTCGAAGTTTATGAAGAAATTAAATATGGGGTATTCGCGATATTTTAATGAACGATATGAACGAAAAGGGACACTATTTGAAGGGAGATATAAGTCGATATTAGTTACGGCGCATGCACATTTTGTTCATCTGCCATATTATATTCACTTAAATCCACTCGATATGTTTGATTATGGGTGGCGAGAGCGTGCTGTACATAATCATGCTGATGCGATGAGTTACTTGGAGAATTATCGGTGGTCGAGTCACTTGGATTATTTAGGAAAGAAAAACTTTCCATCGGTTACACAGCGAGAATTGCTGCTCGAATTTTTTGGAGGAGAGAAGGGGTATGCGCAGGCGTTGGATCAATGGGTGAAGGATATCAGTATTGGAGAAATATATGATGTTCTTCTGGAAAAATAATATTCCGGTATGTACGTCATCAGATGACGTACATATTTGTGCATACAAAATAAAAGTATGGTATACTGTATCCACTTGCGTCGTTTCTCTATTTCACTTTGTTATCGACAGATGAAGAAGATGATCGACAACAACTTTATTCAGTAATTTTTTTGGAATGCGGGGTCTTTGACGCCCGTTTTTATTTTGTGAGCTTGCCCACTCTGTCATCCCGAGCGAAAGGGAGTGCAGTCGACTAATCTGCAACAAATTCCTCGACTCCGAAGAGTACTTCGGAGTTTGCCCTGAGCCTGTCGAATGAGATCGGAATGACGACGTAAAAGGTTAGGAAAAATTAATTAGGGTAATGGATTTCTGCATGCGCAGGAATGACAAAGAAAACTATGGAAGAACAGCAAAAGGAAGGTATTATTGCACAATATTTGGAAAAGGACGCAGAGCTTTTAGGGGAGAACGGCATTGCGGGGACGGAACAACGGGATAAGGGAACTAATGGGAACAGTGAGCAAGGCTCGATCAAAAACCATTATTGGAAGTTTATTGGAGGATTTTTTGCATTGTTATTGGTCGGATTTATCGGCATCCCTGCCATTGGTATGTACATACAGAAGCAGGAGGATATGGAATTTGTGGAGGGCATGGAGCGCAATCAGCAAGCGATGAGCGAACTGCAAGAGCGGTTGAAGAATGACAAGGATGGCGGCGCAACGCCGGAAGAAACGTTGCAGTTATTTACTGCGGCGTTAAAAAAAGGCGACATTGAGCAAGCGGAAAAATATTTTGTGATTGAACCGCAGAAGCGGCAGGACATGCTGATAGCAAATCTCGATCGGATTCGTGCGGAGGGAAAGTTTGAGACGCTGCTTGATTATTTAGGGAAGGCGAAGTTGGAAAAAGATTCAAACTCCTCGGATAATAATGTCTGGTTTTCTTATCTTGAGAATGGAAGAGCTCAGATAGGTGTTGAAATAACTAAGGATAAATATTCAAGCGTATGGAAAATAGAAAATTTGGCGTTTTGATTCCCTCGCTTCTACTGGTGGTTGGTTTATTTTTTTCTGCGCAATTGGTGTATGGATACGAAGTCAATACGCATGCCTATCTAACTGCTGAAGCAATCGAGCTGTATAACAAAAACACGGCGGAGAATAAGATATCTGCTGATCTGAAGCGCTTCTTGATAGACGGATCTATCCACGAGGATGACGATCCTCGGTATCGGAATCATTTTTATGATCCCATTAATGATGCGGGGCTTAGTGATGGTCTTCTTGACGGTGAGTCGGCGAAGGAATGGGCTAATGACTTAGTGAGTCAGGGCGGTGTTGAATACACACTCCTTTCGGATTCCTCTCTTGCTCCGGTTGATAAAGAAAAAATAGAAGGATTTTATCCAACCTCGAACTTTGCATGGAATGAGGGGATTCGCTATTGGCTTAATGGCGACGAAGCAATGGCCATGGAGGTGCTCGGCCACATTCTCCATCTTATGGAGGATATGGGGGTACCTGAGCATACAAGAAACGACAGTCACGTAAAGGGTAGTAAATATGAAGAATACACAGCCCGGTACGATTCAAATAGTCCTGATGATCAGCTTAGGAGTCGCATCGGAGATAAAAAGCCCGTCAGTCTTCGTTCGCTCGATAAGTACTTCGATGGGTTGGCAAAGTATTCCAATAAATATTTCTATAGTCCCGAATCTATAGGGGCGTACGATTTCCCGGAGCTTGATTTTAAGACTGCTGAGTCTAAAAATGACGGATGGTATTATTTTAAGAGTAAGGATGATGAGGGGAGTCAATATTTCTTAGTTGCCCAGCGAAATCTAGATGATATTTATGGAACGAATAGTGCTAATACTTCTGTGACTAAGGATTTAGTTATGGAATCCTACTGGTCCCTTCTTTCCGTCCGTACGGTTCACTATAGCGCTGGGGTGATTGACCTATTCTTCCACGATGTTGAAAAGGCTCGACAAGATCCTGATTTTTTGAAAGAAGAAACGCCGAAGCCGAGTATTGTCGCAAGGGCTTCTAACGTTGTTAGTTCTATTTGGGGTGGTGTGAAGAGTGTTACAGTGAAGACAGGAGCGTTCTTTGGAAACGTACTGGGTGCTATCGGAAATGGCATTACTTCTTCGGCAAAATTTGTCGGAGGGTTGTTTACTAACGACAATGGATTGACTGATGTGGGCAGTGTAGGACTGGAATCCAGTGAGCTTGATACCGGTAGTAATGACGAAGCGGATGCGTCTGCCGGTCCCAATACGACTACGGTTAAAAAAGACGCGGCTACAAAGAAGAATGATGAGATTGCTGCGTTAAAGCTGCAGATAGCTCAATTGCAGAAGGAAGCGCAAGTGCAAGATAAAACGGTACTTGCCCTAGAGAAGAAAAAGCCCGAAGTTGTTGAGTCTGATGCGCAGGAGGTAGAGCTAGTGAAGAGTGCTTCGTCAAAGCAATTAGATGCTCCTTTATGCCCATATGGGTCTACCACTAAATCTATACAGAGGGGTGTCGTTATAAATGAGGTGGCATGGATGGGCGGTGTGCGCAGTGCAGGTGACGAGTGGATCGAGCTCAAAAACGTTTCTTCAAACGATGTCGATGTTTCGGGTTGGCAATTATTAAACAAAGGAGGTGGCGTTAAAATTCGATTAGATGATTTAAAAAATTCAACCGTTAAGGCAGGGCAGATCGTGCTTCTGGAGCGAACCGATAATAATTCTGCGGTTGGCGTCACGGCAGATCTTATTTATTCGGGTGCGCTCGGAAATTCCAGCGATGGACTGCATTTGTTTGATTCCTCGTGCAGTATTGTTGACGAGATCCCCGTTGCGGCGCATTGGACTGCAGGGAGTAATGATTCCAAGCAGACGATGGAGCGCAACTCAGGTGGTGGCTGGCGCACATCTTCGAGCGTGGGAGGAACACCTAAGAAAGAAAATTCTGCCGGCGTCACGTATTCAAATGGCGGGGGAATTTCCGTTTCTTTGAGTTCGGCGCAAAGTGGGCGCGGTGGCGATTCGCTTTCGATTGCCGAACCGCAGTTTTATCCGGTTACCATCAACGAGATCATGTATGATCTACCGGGGGCTGATACAAATCGGGAATGGATAGAGCTGCGCAATACCGGTTCGACTACTGTTGATATTCTAGATTGGAAATTATTCGAGGGCGAGGTGAACCATGAACTCGCTGCTGTGCAGGGATCTTCCGTTATGTCGGTTGATGGCTATGTAATTATCACGGGAAGTAAAGATGAATTTTTAAAGGATAACGCAGGGTTTACCGGGAGTATTCTTGAAAGCTCCTTTTCGCTTAACAATGACGGAGAACAGCTTTCTTTTAAAAATGGCACGTTGACCATAGACTCGACTTCCTATGCGTCGAGTACAGGTGCCTACGGTGATGGTGCTTCACTGCAATTGATTGATGGCGTTTGGGTTGCCGCATCTTCGACTCCCGGGCGCATAAACAGTGCGCCTATTGTTAATGTGGCCACGACGACTGCGGATATGTATGCAACGTCTTCGCAGTCAATTCACAGTGCCGATTCGGGAGGGTTGAGCGTGATAACCTATTATCAATCATTAGCGACCAGTACTTCGTATACCGTCGGATCTTTTTCGGTATATGGTTCGGGAGTTGCGGGTAAGTGGAGAGGTGGCGTTTGTGCATTCAACCCGTTGACTCTCAAGTGCTCAACTGTTTTGGTTCAGGCCTTTGCTGATCGGGATATGCCTGGTGGAGATACTGAAACGTTGCTTACGTTTGGATTTAATGAACCCGTGGCGCTTGATGCTGGCATGCTATATGCGCTGTTTGTTGAACCGACGGGAAGCGTTCCTGCCAAAGATAGAGTATCGCATATTCGGGGATCTGCTGCTGATGTATATCTCGGCGGAAAGTTGTATGCGTTTGGACAATATGAGCCCTATTACATCAATGAGGCAATCGATACGGGTCTCGCGGATATGTATTTTGCGATCAGTTCTATTGCACTTGCGACAACAACGCAGGTAACTGAGTCTTCGACAGAAGATATTGCTACCACTACTGCCACAACCACTATAATGCAGTTTTATCCGGTTATTATTAACGAGGCCATGTATGACCTCCCGGGGGCTGATGAGGGTCGCGAGTGGATTGAGTTGTATAATAACGGGACCACAACTGTTGATATTGCCGAATGGAAATTCTACGAGAACGAAACGCATCATGGGCTGACTCTAAAACAAGGCAGTCCCTCGCTACTTCCGGCGGGGTATGCGGTTATTGGAAATGATAGTACGGCGTTTCTTGCTGATAACAGCGGTTTTACTGGAACGCTTTTTGATAGCACGTTCTCATTGAGTAATGAGGGCGAATTTCTTGTGTTAAAGAATGGCGACTTGGTTATCGATACAACAATGTACGCATCGGCTACCGGCGCACAGGGCGACGGTAATTCATTGCAAAAGTTCGGCGATGTATGGCAAGCGGCATCATCAACTCCAGGGATGGAAAATGTTATGCCTGTAGTCGTACTCGAACCTGAACCCACGTCTACAGAATCAACAACGACCGATTTTGTCGATAGTGATGTAGTGGCGTTCCCTTCCGGCCCCGCAACGCTCTCCCAGCTGAATGATTCCATACGCTCTACCCCGACCGTAAAAGCGCGTTATCAGCAGGTAATTGGAAAGAATGCTATCTCATCAATAAAAATAGTTCGGATCTATGGCGAAAGCGAAAGGGCCGGGCGATGGCGCGTCGGCATTTGTACCGACCTCGCTTCGTGTGCAAAGACAAGTATCGCAGAGGTTTATTCAAGTGAAGAAAATAACGTCGCGGATGTAAAGACGTCGATGGTGTTTGATTTTGGCAATTTGATCGCACTTGATCCTGCTATTAATTATGTTTTGTACTTTATCCCGCCGTCCGATGCTCTAAGTAGTGTGTATGGTGCTGCTGAGTATGGCGCATATGTGAACGGAGGATTGACGACATACGTGGGGAGCGAAGGACGTGATGTTGGTGTTCATGATATGTATTTCGAGATTAATTAATAAAAGACCCGCTTAAGCGGGTCTTTTATGATATACTTTGCGAATGGAAATCGTAGTCATCTTGCCCGACATTCGCAGTACGCATAATGTCGGATCCATATTCCGGACTGCCGATGCGGCGGGTGTAAAGAAGGTGTTTTTGTGTGGCATCACGCCACAACCCGTCGACCAATTTGGGCGTAAGCGTCAAGATATTTCCAAGGTATCGCTTGGTGCGGAGGATTATATTCCTTGGGAATATTCAAAATCGGCTGTTCGCCTCATAGGGAGATTAAAAAAGGAGGGGTATACCATTTGCGCAGTCGAACAATCTGCTGATTCGGTGCCGTATATAGGCTTTAACGCCCCAAAAACGGCCAAATTAGCCCTGATAATGGGCAATGAGGTAGAAGGACTGCCAAAGGGGATCCTGGCCCGCACAGACCATATTTTGGAAATTCCGATGCACGGGAAAAAGGAATCTTTGAATGTCGGAGTTGCGTTCGGGGTGGTGGTGTTTGGGATTCTGAATAGGGCCAAGTGAATAAGACCAGGGCGTGTTTTCGTATCAAAGTATTGTAATTATCGTATCATAATGATACGATAATTATATATAAATGATACGAATATGACCCAATTGAATCAAAAACAACAACTAATAGTGACAACCTTACTAAAAGGGGAGACTTTTTCGTCATCTCAGATATACTCCGATTTAAAGGAATCTGGCGAGCAAATTTCTCTCGTGACTGTAAAGAGAATCTTGTCCGAATTGGTCAAGTTGAATGTGTTAAGGGTTTCTGGGTCGGGACGATCCACGGCGTATGCAATAAGTACGACCGGGAGAGTTTTTGCAGATATAGACGCTTCTGCTTATTGTTCAGTTGACCCCGATAATCGATATGGGATGACCCGATATAACTTTGATCTATTTGTTGAAATGCCCACGGTTCTTTTTAATGAGACAGAAGAGCGGGTTCTTGATGAAGCGACTCATGAATATCGGCGGAGGATCAATGATCTGCCAGAAAGCATACGAAGAAAGGAGCTAGAGCGGCTGATTATCGAGCTTTCTTGGAAGTCGTCAAAGATTGAAGGAAATACGTATAGTCTCCTAGATACTGAGATGTTAATTCTCCGACACATTGCAGCACCGGGGAAGACAAAAGATGAAACTCAGATGATCTTGAATCATAAGAGCGCCTTTGAATATGTCCACAAGAATGCTGATCGATTTAAGAGTCTTTCAAAAAATGATATTGAGGAGCTGCATAAGATCTTAGTAAAAGATCTTAATGTGGGTTTTAATTTAAGAAAAAGAGCAGTTGGCGTTACTGGCTCTATTTATAGACCTCTTGACAATGAATTTCAGATATCTGAAGCATTACACGCACTTACTCAAAAAATAGTGCAATGTGATTCTCCTTACGGAAAAGCACTCTTGGCGGTTATTGGCATTTCGTATATACAGCCATTCGAAGATGGAAACAAGCGAACTGGTAGACTTTTGGCTGATGCTATCTTGCTGGCATATGATTTGGCGCCACTTTCTTACCGCAGCGTGAACGAGCAGGAATATCGAGAGGCTGTTCTTGTATTCTATGAATTAAATATTCTGACGCCGTTCAAGAGTATTTTTATTGCCCAATATGATTTTGCTGCGAGAAATTATGCGGTAAATTAATAAGCACACTATTTTTGAAAATCCCAATGCGTGGCAAAAAAGGAATCTTTGAATGTCGGAGTTGCGTTCGGGGTGGTGGTGTTTGGGCTGGTTAATCGTTAACAAGTGCAGCAGGACAACAAAGAACCGTTTGACTTTTAATGAGAAAATTTTTATACAGTAACTAGAACTAGCTGTACATACAGCGGATACAACCGAATAAGGGGGGGTATATGAAAACGGTGATTCTGTGCGGAGGGCAAGGCACTCGCATGAAGGAGGAAACGGAGTTTAAGCCGAAGCCGTTGGTGCTCGTCGGCGGTAAGCCGATCTTGTGGCACATCATGAAGATCTACGCCCACTACGGATATAACGAATTCATCCTCGCATTAGGGTATCGTGGCGATATGATCAAGGAATACTTCCTGCACTGGAGGACATTCCTGAACGACTTCACGCTCGACACGAAGACCGCCGAGCTGACGTTTCACAACAACGATTGCGACGACTTCAAAGTCACATTTGTAGAAACCGGTCTGAATTCTCTTACGGGCGAGCGCGTCAGGCGCTTACGGCGCCATCTCGGTGGTGAAGATTTTATGCTTACTTACGGTGACGGGGTTGGCAATGTCAACGTAATCAAGCTGGTCGAGTTCCATCAAAAGCAGGGTACGATCGGCACGATCACCGGCGTACACAAGGAAGAGCGATTCGGCCTGATCTCCGTCGATGACAGTACCGGTAAGGCTAGGGATTTTCACCAGGCGAAGGTCAAAGACTTTATAGGCGGCGAACACGCCGACTACGTAAACGGCGGGTTCATGGTGTTCAAGAACGAGGCGCTCGACCTGATTGACCCCGATTCGATGATCGAACACGTGTTCATCCCGCTGGCGGAGCGCGGAGAGCTGTCTGTCTTTTCCCATGGGGGAAGGTGGAAACCCATGGACACTCAAAAGGAAGTTCTTGAGCTGAATGAGCTGTGGGAGTGCGATCCGTTTTGGAAGGTCTGGTAAACGTGAGAGGGGCTTCGGCCCCTCTTTTTGTTGACTTTTTCATTAAAAATCACTATACAAAAGTCAGAACACTAATAGCATATCCATGCATTAAGACAATCGCATACAGGAGGTGGCATGTGACAAAGCACGACTTAAGAGGCCGAAACGTTCTGGTCACCGGAGCGACAGGACTTGTCGGAGGACATCTGACCGAGAAGTTGATCGCCATGGGTGCGCATGTGCACATCACGTGCCGAGCATCGAATCCGTGGTCCTACTTCGCTGGCAAGAAGCTTGGTGATCATGTCGTCAGCGCAACGTGCGACATCAAGGATGCGCAACGCGTACTTGACGTGGTCACCCGGTATGAAATCGAACACATCTTTCACGTCGCCGCACAGCCGATCGTCAACACGGCATTCGTCAATCCACGTGAGACGTTGGAAACCAACATCATGGGGACGGTGAATGTCTTGGAAGCAGCTCGGCGTTCGACGATGGTCAAAGGCGTCGTTGTTGCTTCGAGCGACAAGGCGTACGGAAAGAAGTGCGACAATGCGACCGAGGATGCGCCGATGGCAGGAGATCATCCGTATGATGTCTCCAAGTCATGCACCGACCTGATCGCGCGGACCTACGCGAAGACCTATGGCCTGCCCGTTGCAGTCAGTCGGTTTGGGAACATCTACGGCCCCGGGGATCTCAACCTCAACCGTATCGTGCCCGGCATCATGCGGGCTACCTGGTGTTGCGAGCCGCTCGAGCTTCGCAGCGACGGACAGTTCGTCCGTGACTATGTCTACGTAAAGGACGTCGCCGACGGGTACGTTGCCCTTATGGAGCAGATGGATATCTCCAAAGGCGAAGCGTTCAATTTCAGCACCGGGTACAACTTCACCGTTATCGAGTTGATCGATGCGATCGCGAAGACGTTGAAGCGAAAGTGTGAGTATGTGATCCGCAGCACACAGAAGAACGAGATCCCCTCTCAAAGCCTGAGCTTCGAGAAGGCGACTAGTATCCTCGGATGGAGATCGCAATACACGTTCGAGGAGGGCATCGAGTATACGTCTATGTGGTATCGCAAGTACTTCAAGATGGAACGGTAATACATCTCTACCTCATCCCCCGCGGCTTTGCTGCGGGTTTTTTTATATACCTTTAATATGAACTCGTGCTAGGTTTATCGCCTACAATATAAAATTGACATGCCTTGTTGGGGGGCGTAAGTTATTTATATGGAAATTAAAGATGCTATTGAAATTCTCAAAAAGCATGTTCCGAATCCGTCCTATGGCTTGCCGGACGAAATTTTTTATTATATCAGCGAGACAACTCCACTTATCAATGTCGATCTTTTAATACAGGACGAAAAAGGTCGTACGCTCCTGGCATGGAGAGATGATCAGTACGCCGGAAAAGGATGGCATATACCAGGCGGAATTATCAGGTTTAAAGAAACATTCGAGACAAGAATAAAAAAGGTTGCGAAATCTGAAATAGGCACGGAAGTTGACTTTGACCCCAACCCGCTGGCAATAAATCAAATAATAAACGAGGAGCGCGATGTCAGGGGTCATTTTATCTCCATCTTGTATAAATGTTCGTTACCGCCTGATTTTGCTCCGGAAAATAAAGGGATGAAAGAAACCGATCCTGGCTACTTGCAGTGGCATGAAACTTGCCCCGACAATTTATTGAAATTTCATGACGCTATTTACAGGCAATATTTATAAGCTGTAAAACTTTTTAATTAAAATATTCGCTATTTAATAAAGTTGCCCATATTGCCTCTGGGTCTTGTATTAAATCAGAAGTCGTTGTACTTTATGGGCAGATAGGAGTTCATTACCAAACCAATAGAAAAGGAGATGCGAGATGGAACGAATTCTATTTGTAGTGCCACCGTACGTGAGCTATGAAAATTACGTGAACCCGCTCCCGAGCGAAAGGATTGTTTCCAAGAAATCGGGGGATTACGGCAGCGTAGTCACGGATATGCCCATCGGACTCTTGTCTCTCAGTGCTTATTTAAAAAAACATTCTTCGGTCGAGGTAAAACTCCTCGACTTCAATGTTATTCTGAATAAGACCGATAATTTCATCTACAAATCTTTTTCGGAAATGTTCCTTGAGGTTCTTTCTGGAAAGGAATGGTTGGATTTCGATCCGACCATCATCGGGATATCGACCCTGTTCACTCCCGCGTACCATAACATGGTCGCCATCTCCGAGGTGGCGCGGCGCGCATTTCCGGATGCGATGATGATTGCCGGAGGCGGGGTCCCCACCATCATGCACCGGGAGATCTTTGCCGTCACTTCGTGTTTCGACGCGTTGTGTTATGGCGAAGGCGAAAGGCCGTTGCTGGGATTAGTGAACGCAGTCGACAAAAGGGGATTTTTGAATTCCCATCCGTCGTGGATCACCCGAGGAAAAAGCGAGGCGGGATTCCAGTTTCAATACGATTTCATTTCCGATCTTGATGAAATACCGTTCTATGATTACAAGCTCCTGAGAGTTGAGGATTATGGATTAAGCCCTACGGTTAATGCCTATTCCTCTTTCGATCCGGATAAAAAAAGGATCTTTCATGTCGCCACATCACGAGGATGCCCCCATCTGTGCTGTTTCTGCGCATCGCATAAGGTGCACGGACGGAAGATGCGCTATCACACCGTGGATCGGGTCAAGGAAGATATTACCCGGCTTCAAAAAGAATATGGAGCCAAGACAATCGGATTCCAGGATGACAGTTTCATGATCAATCGGAAGCGGGCCTTGCAGATAATCCAGATTGCGAGGGAGTTGAAGATAAAGATCTTCTTCAACAGCGGATTGGCCTTGTACGCACTTGATCAAGAAATGCTCGAGGCGATAAAAAGCGCCGGGCTTGATGAGCTTGTGTTGGCTATGGAATCGGGAAGCGACAGGGTCTTGAAGGAGGTGATGCATAAACCGATCAATACGGCGATGATAAAACGCGTTATTGAGGATTGCCGCAAACTGGGAATCAATACGGACGCGAACATCCTCATCGGACTTCCCGGGGAAACGAAACAGGACATCGAGGATACTCGATCCTTTTTAAGGAGCATCGATGTTTCGTGGTTTTGTATTTACACGGCAGCTCCTCTTGTGGGAAGCGAGATGTACGACATCTGCGTCGACAAGAACTATTTGAAGGGCAGTCACATTGGGAGTGATTTTAAGCGGGCGGTTATCGAGACCGACGAGTTCACTCCGGAATGGATACAGGAAAAGGTGTACTTACTTAATCTCGAGTTGAATTTCGTTGAGAATAACGACTTGCGATTGGGAAATTACGCCACTGCTCTGAAGGGGTTTGAAAACACGATACGGGTACGAGCCGACCATGCGCTCGCCTATTACTATGCGTCGAAGTGTTATGGAAAACTTGGCGACGTGGAACGGGCAAGTCGTTATATGGGCATCGCAAAGCAGATAGTACAGCGGGACCACTCGTGGCAACGGTATGCGAGTACATTCGGCATATATGAGCTGATTTAACAGAGGGGGCGAAATACGCCCCTCTTTTTTAAATCATTCGTTATTTAAACGTTCTTTTTTATATGGTCTTCCGTATTTTGATTAAGGCAAATCCTTGCTTTAAACCGTAGTCTATGGTATTGCTGAATCAGAATCATTACTAAAAATAACAAGATTGTCATTAGGCGAAAGCTAAAAGGAGGATGGGATGATGAGAGTAGCTGACTATATTTTTAAGTATCTGGCCGAATATGGAGTTGAGCACGTGTTTGTCATAACGGGCGGAGGGGCGATGCATTTGAATGACGCCTTGAAGAACGAACGGCGTATCAAATACATCTGCAACCATCACGAGCAGGCTTCTGCGATCGCCGCCGAAGGGTACTCCCGTGTATCGGGAAATCTGGCAGTTGTTAGCGTCACGTCCGGTCCTGGAGGGACCAATGCCTTGACGGGAGTTTTGGGACAGTGGCTTGATTCCGTCCCGGTGCTCTACTTATCCGGTCAGGTAAAATTCGAGACTACTCTCGCATCCTGTTCGGACATCGGATTGCGTCAACTCGGAGATCAGGAGATCAACATCGTTGACATCGTCAAGCCGATGACCAAGTATGCAACAATGGTCGCCGACCCTACGAGGATACGAGCGGAATTAGAAAAGGCCATCCGCATCGCCACCTCAGGGAGGCCTGGTCCGGTATGGCTGGACATCCCGCTGAATGTGCAAGGCGCATTGATCGAGGAGCAGAATCTGCAAGGCGAGTGCATGGAGCACGTCGTGATCGCTCCGGAAGACGAAACAATCTCCCAGGTTGTCGATGAATTGCAAAAGGCCAAGCGGCCTTTGCTCGTCGCCGGCCACGGTATCAGGATCGCGAAGGCTCAGAAGGAATTTCTGGGACTGGTCGACCTGATCAATATCCCCGTTGTCTCGACGTTCAATGGCTTCGATCTGATCGCTTCCGAATCTAACCATTTTATCGGGAGGATAGGAACCTTGGGGAGTCGCGCGGGAAATTTCGCGTTGCAAAACTCCGATTTCGTCGTTTTTCTTGGCACTAGAAATAACATTAGGCAGGCAAGTTACAACTGGTCTTCATTCGCCAGCCGCGCAAAAAAGATTATCGTCGACATTGACGAGGCTGAATTGCGCAAACCGACGGTCAAAGGCGACATCCTGATTCATTCCGATGCCAACGTTTTTATCACCAAGCTTCTCGGTAATCTTCCCAAAGGTTTTCAGGTTGATAAACCATGGCTGGAATGGTGTCAGGCGCGCAAGAAGCAGTACCCTGTTGTTCTAGACGAGTACAAGAAGCCGAATGAATGGTCCGTACATCCCTATCATTTTATCGAGGAGCTGACGGGCGCACTGGATGAAAATGCCATCGTAGTCGCCGGGAATGGAACGGCATGTGTCGGTTTATTTCATGCGGGTATTGTTAAGCTAGGGCAGCGCATTTTCTGGAACTCAGGTTGTGCGGCAATGGGGTACGACCTACCTGCCGCCATCGGCGCCGCTTTTGCGGGTAATCGGGATGTTATCTGCCTCGCAGGGGACGGTAGCATTCAGATGAATCTTCAGGAACTGCAGGTTATCAAGCATTACGATCTGCCGATAAAGATATTTATCCTAAACAATCAAGGGTATCACTCGATCAGAATGACCCAAGCTGGATTCTTCGAGGGCAATTTCATCGGGTGCGACGAGGATTGTGGTGTCTCCTTCCCGGACAATGCAAAGCTTGCGGATCTGTACGGTCTAAACTATTTCAGGATAGATTCGACCGTGCATATGAGACAAGGCATTATCAATGTCCTGTCGAGCAAGGGAGGGGCGTTGTGCGAAGTTATTCTGGATGCCGACTATGGTTTTGCTCCACGGTTGGCATCGAGGAAGGAGTCAGACGGTCGCATGATATCAAATCCGCTGGAAGATATGAGCCCGTTACTTCCGCGGAATGAATTCGGTGCCAATATGATAATCGTCGCTGACGATCCCGAATGATCTGTCTTAAGAGTCCCTATACTTTACGGGGCTCTTTTTTTAAAATGCAGTGGTTGTGTGGGCATAGATATTTTTAGGTAAAATACTTGCTTTAAACCTATAATTGTTGTATACCGATTTCAGTACAAAAGGCCTTTTATAATCTAGAAAAATAGGGAGGTGGTAAAGTGATCGATAGCATTGTTTTTGATTTGGACGGCACTCTGTATCTCGGTGAAAAAGTCGTCGAAGGGGCAATCGAAACCATTGCCGCTCTTGAAGCGGAGGGGTATCGAATATTCTACCTGACGAATAATTCCGGGAAGATGCGGAAGCAGATCGTCGACAAGTTGAACAACCTTGGTTTTCCGGCACACAGCGGGAATACGTATTGCATTGCTCGTGGCATTTCTCATTATCTAGTAGAGGAAGAGATCGGACCCATTTACTTAATCGGCACCAATGATCTGCGGAGAGAGCTGATGTCTAATGAAATTGTCATCAAGGAAGATCCGGGCGTATCCGCCGTGGTCGTAGGAATCGACCCAGCATTCAGCTATCAAAAAATAGCAATGGCGCTGGACGCGATCGATGGAGGAGCCAAGCTAATAGTCGCAAATGGCGATTCTTCGTATCCGATTGAGAATAATCGAAGATTGCCGGGTTGCGGCGCTTTGGTTGCCGCAATCGTCAACGCAACGGGTCATGCTCCAGATGTTCACGTCGGAAAGCCCAATACGTACATGCTCGAACTGCTATGCAGAGAGCACGGGCTTTCGCCGGAGAGAATTTGCGTCGTAGGGGACATGCCCGAAAGCGACATTAGGATGGCCAACAACTTCAACTGTCAAAGCATACTGTTTGATCCTGGCGGCAACTTTTCGGATTTTTCGAATATGAAGGCAAGAGCACTCAACGAGATAATCTCATTACTGAAGAAAGGGAGGTAGACAAATGGCTAACCAGCATGGACAGACGGAACGGGAAATAAAGACACGGGGTGAATTGAAGGAGCGGAAGCCGCTTGCATACGCAAAGATCATCAGGCATCCGGAGAAGATTGCGAACAAGGAAAGCGTTGCCCTGATCCAGTTGCAGTGCGATTACCGGTGCAACTTCAAATGCAAGCATTGCGCCATCGAGCGGTTTAAGCAAAGGGGCGGAAGGTCTCTGGCTATCGCCGACATCGAGCGAATTGCTGATCAGGCAGATGCAATGGGCCTGGCGAGCATCTGCATATCCGGCGGAGAGCCGTTGATCTTCCCCAACCTCAAGGACATCGTCGATGCGATCGGGCCGGAACGGTTTGTGATCAGCATGGATACGAACGGGTCCCGACTGGATGAAGCAACGATCAAGTGGCTGGTCGACATCGGCGTCGACCGGATCCACCTGAGCATCGACGGCCTGGAAGCTAACCATACCGCATTCAGGGGTGTGGAAGGATCGTGGCAAAAATGCATCGATGCCCTGGAGTTGTGCAGGAAGCATGGCTTGGGCGTCATCATCAACATCGTAGTCACGAAGAGTCTCGTCGGGTCGGGCGAGCTGATCGAGCAGCTGGAATTCGTTAAACAGTTCAATCAGCACGTCAGCATGATCTATGCGAAGGCGACCGGCGCGTTCGAGGATTCCAAGGATGAGATCCTGGATACCAAGGATCTGCAGTACATCCAGTCGTTGACCGATATATATAATGCGTCTACGCATCTGTCGGTCAACAATGGCCACGAGTTCGGTTGCCTGTGTCTCAAAAAGCACTTCTCAATCACGGCATACGGCGACGTATTGCCTTGCCCGTGGATTCCGATCAGTCTCGGGAATATCTTCGAAGAAGATCTTGAGACGATCGTCAAACGCGGACTGGCGATGCAGTGGTTCTCGTACGATTGCAAGCAGAGTTGCCTCTGCGGTAACCGGGACTCCGAGTTTTATCAGAAGATCCTGCCGCAAATAGAGAAGTCCAAGCAGTATCCCGCAAGCTGGAAAGACATCAACTGGTGATCGTAGATCCCAGACATCACTCAAGGAAAAGGAGGTAGACCGATGAACGTATTAGAGCGCGAGATGATCGAGGTGCTGAAGTCGCTGAAAAATGACTTCGGTGTATTCGAAATTAAAGCCGAATTCGAGGCCGAAGGAAGCCGTATAGAAGAAATGATGCGGCTTAAGGATGTTACGGGGGCCGTTGGCCTGCCGATCATCCTGAAGATCGGCGGCGTTGAGGCGGTGACCGATGTGTACAACGCATTGAGTCTCGGCGTGAAGGGGTTGATCGCCCCTATGGCGGAAACGCCGTTTGCTTTGTCGAAATTTCTGATACTCATCCGCGACATGATCGCGGAAGATAACGCAAGTGACATCGAGTTCGCCTTCAACATGGAAACGATTACGGCATACCGCAATCTCGATGAGATGCTTGCGTTGCCGGATGTATCCAGGTTGAGCGGAGTTACGCTTGGGCGTGTCGACCTTGTCGGGTCGATGGGCCTGAGTCGCGATGTCATTAATACCTCGGGGGAGGTGTATGACATCTGCAAAGGGACGATGGAAAAGGCGAAGAAGGTCGGTCTGAAAACCGGCCTTGGTGGAGGTATTTCCACGGAAGCAATCCCCGTTATACAGCGGTTAGAGCAGGAGGGGCTTGTGGACAAGTTCGAGACGCGCAAGGTTGTGTTCCCGGCCAGTTCCTGGAAATACGGCGATGCCGCGATCCTGAAGGCAGTCGAATTCGAGCTCCTGTGGCTCAAAAGCAAGCGTCGGTACTACTCTCGCGTCAAGGCAGAGGACGAGAAGAGGATCGAGATGCTTGAGAAGCGATTACAGTAGTCTAGCGATGGATTGCGAAGGCCCGGTGCGTAATGCCCGGGCCTTTTTTTATTTGATTTTTATATGGGCATGGTCTACATTAGACAATATTGTAAGTAGTATCGTCATGCGTGCAATAATTTTCCTACAATCCTGAATCAATGCATAAGGACAACAAAACTATACATATCCTAGTGACCGGCGCGAGGGGTTTTGTCGGGCGCAATTTGACAGAGTTGTTTTCGCAGGATAATTATGTTGTATTTGCTCCATTGAGAAATGAGTTGAATTTGATCGACGACGATGCTGTCGGGGTATTTTTAAAGAAAAATAATATAGACGTCATCATTCATTCCGCGACGACATCCCTATCCGGTAAGACCTATCCTCTGGAGGTGTGCGAACATAATTTGCGCATGTTCTTCAATTTGCAGAAGCATATGACGCCGGCGATAAAGCTGATAAATCTAGGGAGCGGTTCCGAATATGGAAGGAGTCATTGGCACAAAAAAATGGCAGAGGAATATTTTGACGAGCATATTCCTGAGGACAGCCATAGCTACTCAAAATACCTAATCTCCAAGTACGTCCGCGATATAAACAGCGAGCAGCTCGTGTGCCTCAGGCTATTTGGCATATTCGGAAAATACGAGGATTATCGGTATAAATTCATAGCTAATGCGATCGTGAAAAGCCTATTGGGGATGCCTATCGTGATCAATCAAAATGTCGTTTACGATTATCTCTATATTAATGACTTATATAAGATCATCGGGCATTTCATACATAACGATTCGAAAGAAAAGATATTCAATGTTACGCCGACGGAATCGATCGACCTGGTGACGATCGCAAACATCATTAATGAGCTTAGTGGTAACACCACTGAAATACAGGTATTGAATCCGGGGATCGGGGTGGAATATTCCGGGGACAATAAAAAACTTCTTTCTGAGATGGGTGATTTTAAATTCACCTCATCTAAAGCAGCAATCGCCGAGCTGTATGCATATTACAGGACCATTCAGGACAATCTGGATGTCGACGCGGTAGGACAGGACCTGTATTTGAATTACGCAAAAGAATTACGCAGTAAGTATTTTAAAAAGGAGGAAGCGTAAGTATTTTCTTGACACGTATTGTTTGAAGCAGTATAAGATAGTCAGTATATAAAAGTGCATATATCCACATATATTTTGGGTTATGCGCTAAAAAATTGAATACAGAGGAGGAGAGAACCATGGATTCGAACAACCGCTGTCATTTGTGCAATCACGCACTACCCGCAGGTCAGATTCTTCTTTTGAAAGGGATGCCAAAAGCTGCCCAGTATTATCCGGAAATCGATGAATTTGCCGAGGACACCGGCATTACCCTGGCGATCAAGCAGTGTTCGCATTGCGGACTGGTGCAGCATGGGATGCAGCCAGTGGACTACTTCAAGGAGGTTATTACCGCCGCTTCATTATCCGAGAAGGCAAGATTGTCCCGGCTGGGCCAGATGCAAGAGTTGGTCGAGCGATTCGGACTTGCAGGTAAAAAGGTAGTGGATATCGGCTGTGGCGAAGGTGCGATGCTGGATGTTTTGGAAGAAGTCGGCATGCAAGCAACAGGGGTGGAAGCGTCCGGAAAATCGGTAGAGAGGGGAGCGGCTTTGGGTAGGACGATGGTCCAGCGGTACATCGGAGACAGGGGCGCGATAGCCGGAGGCCCCTTCGATGCGTTCATCTGTCTGAACTATCTCGAGCATTTGCCCGATCCTGGTAGGATTATCGAAAACATATCCGGCAACTTGGCGGCCAATGCCGTGGGGTTTGTAACTGTCCCCAACCTGGAATACCTGCTTAAGACGAAATGTCTCTACGAATTCGTTCCCGATCACATTTCGTACTTCACGACGAGGACGTTGACCCATGCTTTTGAGGCAAACGGGTTTGACGTACTGGAATGCCGGATCATCAACGAAGAGAATGACATTGCGGCAACGGTGAAAAAGCGAGAGGCTCTAAACCTTTTTGGTCGCCGCGGTCCGATGCATTTGCTCATTAACGAGCTGCAGCGTCTCGTCGCAACCTACGTGACAAATAACCAGAAGATAGCGGTGTGGGGGGCGGGTCATAGAACATTAACGCTGCTGGCACTGAGTAATATCACCGATATTGCCTATGTGATTGATTCCGCAAAGTTCAAACAGGGAAGATTCACTCCGGTCACACATTTTAATATCGTGGCACCGAGCCACTTGGAGGAAAATCCGGTCGATCTTGTGATCGTCATGGTCCCCGGGCTCTATCCTGACGAAGTACTGAAAACGTTGAGACAGTTGAATTTCGGAGCGGACGTTGCAGTACTCCGGGACAACAAAATCGAGTTCGCATAGGAATTGATCGCGCAAAATATACAATCCGATGAGGGGGTTCGACCCCCTCATTTTTTTTGTTTATAATTAAACTATCAGAATAAAAATTAGATCAGCAATAGACTCCCGCCTTCGCGGGAATGACAGATACATGCTTACCAAAAAAGAAACAGAACAGCTCGCTACGCTCTTGGGGAAAATAGAAGATCCTCATAGCGGATTGCCTCAGCCGGTATTTGACGCCCTGTGTGATGTAGTACCGTTTATTGCGTGTGAGCTTGTTGTTATGAATGAAAAAGGAGAGATACTCCTTACTTGGCGTGAAGACCAATGGTGGAAAGGGTGGCATTTTCCGGGAGGGTTGATGCGGTATCGGGAAACGGTTGATGAGCGGATCAAGAAAATGGCTATTGCCGAAGTAGGGTTGCATATCAAAAAATACAAATTCCTATTCCCGCTCAATTATTGGAACAGCCCTCGGGGGAGTGGTGTATCATTGGTGTTTTTAAGTAAAAGCGATCGTCCGGCACAGGGGACGTTTTTTAAAACGATGCCGAAAGATATTATTCCTGAACATCGGATTTTATGGAAGAATGTTCGAAAGGCGATATTGGACACAAAGCGAACGTCCCACTTCCCCGACATTGACAAAATTTTTTAAATGGGCGACGCTAGGGGCAGAAACTTTTTGTCAATTTCATCGCATTACCATCAAGGGAACGGGGAGGTTCACTATGGACATCAGTCGGCTGATTGACGAGGCGGTAAGAAAAAGAAGTGTAGGGGCTCACGCGTTTGTCCCCGGGGTAACTCCTGTGCCGGTTTCCGGCAAGGTTTTCGGCAGGAACGAACTAGTAATGATGATCGATGCGGTGCTGGAAGGCTGGTGGACGGAAGGCAAGTTCGCAAAACAGTTTGAGGAGCGGCTCGCCGAGTTTATCGGCACGCGCTACTGCTCCTTCGTCAATTCCGGCTCATCCGCGAATCTGTTGGCGCTTTCGGCGCTTACATCGTTCCGAATTCCGGAAAAGCGTAGGCTTAAGCGGGGCGATGAGGTGATCACGGTCGCGGCCGGGTTTCCGACCACGATCAACCCGATCATCCAGGTCGGCGCGGTGCCGGTGTTCGTGGATGTCGAACTGAGTACGTATAACGCGTCAATCGAGGCAATCGCAAGTGCCGTATCGCCCAAGACCAAAGTCGTCTTCATCGCCCATACGCTGGGTAATCCGTTTAACGTGAGAGCCCTTTGGGAGTTTTGCTATAACCGTGGACTGTGGCTGATCGAGGACAACTGCGATGCACTTGGATCAAAGCTCGATACCCGACATACCGGGTCGTTCGGGCATCTGTCGACCTGCAGCTTTTACCCGGCTCATCACATTACGACGGCTGAAGGGGGAGCGGTACTGACCGACGACCCACTACTCAATACGATCGTTCGATCGTTGCGGGATTGGGGACGTGATTGCGTCTGCCCGACTGGTGTCGACAATTTTTGCGGCAACCGGTTCGGCAACCAACATGGCGATTTGCCCCATGGGTACGATCACAAGTATGTGTACAGCGAGATCGGATACAACCTGAAGGGTACCGACATCCAAGCGGCGCTTGGATTGGCCCAGTTGGAACGCCTGCCGGAATTTATCCAGAAGCGGAAGGAGAACTTTAGGTATCTGTATCGCATGTTCGAGCAGGATGAAGCTATTTTTGACCACTTCATACTGCCCAGCTGGGATCCCCGTGCGGATCCGAGCTGGTTTGGATTCCCGCTTACGATCAAACCGAATGCGGGCTTTAATCGGATCGATTTGCTGAAATTCCTGGACAGTCGGAAAATTGGCACGCGACTGCTGTTTGCCGGCAATGCTACGCGGCAACCGTACTTCAAGAACTATGCGATCGAGCACCGTATCGTTGGCGACCTAGCCAATACCGATACCATCATGAACAATACGTTCTGGATCGGAGTGTACCCGGGCCTGACCCGCGAGATGCTCGATTATGTGATCGGCTCGTTTAAGGAATTCCTGTTTGTCATCCTATAGGAGGACTGTAGTCCTCGGAGCAATCCGGGGACTTTTTTTCTTGTCATCGGCCTATTCGTGGCGTACAATTAGACCATTATTCAAGTGGGTCTTCGATTATTCTCGCGAACATAGGAATCCATATACGGCAAAAGGAAGTGGATTCCCGCCTTCGCGGGAATGACAAAAAAATTATGGCATTTTTAATCAAACTTACCCTGTGGGCGCTTGCCTTTGTGCCGCTCATCGTCAATACGTCTGTATTCTTCCCCTTTATTTTTGGAAAGATATTAATAATTCGCATATTCATCGCACTTGCGTCGCTTCTTTTTGCAGTGCACCTTGTTGCAAATGAGGAATTTCGTCGCGAAACATACGGAAGAGCCAAGAGGATCTTTAAGAGTCCGGTTTTTGTAATGACGACCGCATTTATGGCGATCTTCGCAATCAGTACGTACTTTGCAGTAAACCCATTCCGGGCATTTTTTGGCGACGTTGAACGTGGAGAGGGATTGCTTGGGTTCCTATATTTCTATGCATTCTTTGTCTATTCGCTTCTGCTTTTTGAAAAGAAGGATTGGGTGATGTTTTTTAAGCTGAATCTTGTTACAGGTGCCATTCTTTTTATTAAGGAATTGTTTGAATTATGCCCCACTAATGAAGCAGGCTTAACGATCTGCAATTGGGGTGGTCGCCCTGGTTCGTTTACCGGGAATCCGGCATTCCTTGGTGGATACCTCTTGTTTGTCGTATTTGCCGCACTCGTAGTACTTTATTATGCAAAGAAAGAGCCGATCTGGAGATGGTTTGCCACAACCATGATTCCCGTTGGTGTTATTGGCTTATTCATAACACAAACGCGTGCAGCAATGCTTGGGCTTGTTATGGGTACATTGGCACTTGTTGTGTACGGTGTATTTCATGGGAAGGATATTACCGTAAGAAAGAACATTTCTTTGCGCACAGCTTCTGCCTGGGTGTTGATCGTAATGACATTGGTCGGGGGAATATTTTATGCAACGCGTAGTAATTCGTTTTGGAAAAATATCCCTGGATTTAACCGTGCGGCCACATTTACCTTGAATGATTTTACCGTGCAGACCCGCTTAATCTCGCTGGGTGTAAGTAAAAATGCCATAGATCCACAGAAGAATGGTTTGCAGAAGTTTTTGATCGGCTGGGGGCCGGAGAACTTTAGCATTGCCTATAACCAGTATTATAATCCTGATTATTACCATCTGGAACATACATGGTTCGATCGCGCACATAATAAGCTAATGGACGTTGCCGTTATGAACGGTATACTTGGGCTGCTTGTGTATCTTGGCATCTGGATCTCTGTTGGTTGGCTTGTGTTCCGCAAGAAAGGATTTTCGTTCGACATGATGGCAATTCTTTTCTTTGCCACCGCATTCTTCTTTAACCTGTTGTTCGTATTCGATCAGATTTCAACCATCATTCCGTTTTTTGCATTTCTTGCGTTTGCGGTTACCGTAGCATCGCTTGAACCGGAGAAGGCTGCTGTCGCACATAGCACACCAAAGAAGACTCATTTTGATAAAGAAGCTTCAGCGGTTGATTATGCCGCTTATGGTGCTGCCGGGGTCGCGACAGTATTCTTTTTGTGGGGGCTTATCTTTTGGACGTTAGTCCCGATGTCGCAGATGAATAATTACCTTGCCGCCATTAGGGATCAAAAGTTCGGGCTTATCGTTCAGCAGCCGGGCGCAATATTTGAGCCGTATACATTTGCCCAACAGGATATTCGATCGCACTTTTTGACCGTCGGTGTTGCAAATTATAGCAACCCGCAGGCGAAATCACTTTTTGACCTCTCGCTCCTAAAGATGGAGGAGTTGATTCAACGAGAAGGCATGAACCCGCGATTCCTTGTTACGATTGCCAGTGTGTATGACCGGATGGGAAAGACAACCGGGGATGAGCAATATCTGAAAAAGGCGGAAGAATATTATAAGACTGCGCTTAGGCTTGCTCCAATGCGGCAGGATGTCGTTTATGCGTATTCGCTCAATCTTTCGTACCAAGGACGCGCCCAGGAGGCGATTACGCTGTTGCGCGATGAGCTGGTCGTGGACTCGATTTCTCCCGAGACACATTATTATCTTGGAATTGTCATTATGGGGAGCGGGGGTGATTACAAAGAGGCTTTACGCGAGCTCGAGATCGCAATGCAGTCGTCGACACTTGCGGGTTCGCGGGATGAATTTGTGCGCAACTTGTACCGTGCCATTTTGAGAGCTGCGTATGAGCACAGAGATAAGGAACGGTTTATTATAGCGGCCGAACGGCTTGCGGTAATTGACACTGAACAATCAAAGAATGCCCTTTTAATGAAAGAGATGGTTGAAAAGGGACAGTGGCCGGCGGTTGATTTCCAGTGAGTAAGTAAAAAACAGTGCTTATCGCGCTGTTTTTGTTATTTTTGACACCTAGTGACACCTTTTGATACAATTCATGAGCTAGAGGTCAGAGATTAGAGATAAGAGATTAAGGGGGAATACGATTATGGCTGAAATAAAAGCGAACGAAGTATATACCACCGGTGAGGCAGAGGTATTGCTAAAAGTGAGTAATAGCACGATGAAGCGTCTTTTGAAGAAGGGGCTTATTCGTGCTAATAAAGTCGGAGGGCAATATCGGATTTTGGGGCATGAACTATTACGATTGCTTTCCCCAGTTGTTGACGAGAAGGCGACGGAGATATATCAGAAGGTAAAGACAAAGACTAAGGAAAAAACACGAGACTGGTAATAGTTATGATTCGCCGCGCCAAGGAAAAACTTGTTTTGCAATATTATGGAATGGTGAATTTATTCACGACTGATTTTCGCCGTATGCGAACCCATGAGGGGTTTAAGCGGTACTTTAAGAATACTGGGTGGCTCTTTTTAGGCAGACTTGGCGGCATGGCCATCTCGTTCTATTCTTCGGTCTACCTGGTCCGCTATTTGGGCCCGGAGAATAATGGTGCGTTAAGCTACGCCCTTAGCTTTGTTGCCCTGTTTGGCTTCTTGGCAAGCTTAGGGATTGATTCCATTTTATACAGAGATCTGGTTGATCGTCCTCATGATCGAGATAAACTACTTGGTACGGCGCTTGGATTAAAAATAATCGGAAGTCTTATTACAATCGCAGCAATTTTTACCGCGCTGCCTTTTATGTATAATGATGCTCGCGTTAATCTCATCATCATTATTATCGCCGCATCACTTATATTCCAATCGTTTAATGTTTTTCAGTACTTTTTTCAGGCTAATCTGCTTTCCAAGCATACCACCGTCGTTTATTTGACTGTCACCGCATTGCTGACGACGATGAAGTTGTCCGTTATCTGGCTTCACAAAGGGCTGCTGTTTATTGCGCTTGTATTATTCTTAGAGCCAATTTTATATTTTCTAGGGCATTGGTTTGTTTACCAACGGCAACAATTGAAGATCAGTCAATGGCAATTTGATCACAACCTTGCAAGGTCTATGTTTATCGTTTCTTTGCCGCTTATTTTATCAAGCGCGTTTGCTTCGATCGCCGGTCGTATCGATCAGGTTATGATCAAGCAGTTGATGGATATCCGCTCGGTTGGATTGTATGATGCCGCGGTACGGATCGCGGAAGTATGGTATTTTGTTCCCAGTATCATCATCTCCTCCGTTTTCCCGGCGATTGTGAACGCCAAGAAAGTCGGGCATGCGGTTTACCGGAATCGTTTGATAAAATTAACCCTCTATGTATTCCTCGGTTCGGTCGCTGTTGCGCTCCCGATCTATCTGTTCGCCCCATTGATCATCAGGTTGTTGTACGGCGTTGCCTATATGCCCGCCGTTGGAGTACTACGGATCTATGTGTGGGCAGGAATTGGCGTCGGTATGGCGGCTATCGTCAATAATTATCTGATTATTGAACATAGGACAAGCTCCGTATTTTTTGTGAACTTTTTTTCCATGGCGATGAATGTTTTGTTGAACTTGTATTTAATCCCTAAGTTTGGGATTAGTGGTGCTGCCTTGGCTACGTTAATATCGTATATCGCTATTCCGATTATTGCTATAATTATTAATAATAAAAAAAGGTATGAAAAGTAACAAGCCATTATTAAGCATCTGCCTCACTACCTATAAGCGTCCACATGGTCTACAGGAGACTCTAGAAAGTATTGTTCGTCAATTTAATGATGAGCGAGTTTGTGAGCAAGTCGAGGTGGTTATATCTGATAACGGTGATGATGATGAAACTGCCGCCATTGTAAGGAGTTTTCAGGAACGATTTGAAAATATCAGGTATTTTCGGAATGAAACAAACATCGGCTGTAACGGAAATATATTCAATGCTGTAACACGGGCAAACGGATATTATTGCTGGTATATGGCTGACGATGACGTCATCATTAATGGCGCAATTGAGTTTATTTTGGATAAAATAAAGGATCATCAGTATGATGTCGTAACGATAGAGGCGACCCCGATCCCGCAGATCGCGGACCTTACGAGTAGGCGGGAATTTCTATCCAATGAGGCTATTGCAGTTGATGACCCCAATGAATTTTATTTTCTCGGTTATTGTCAGGGAGGGTTCAGTGTTCTCATGTTTAATCGCGATATGTGGCTTTCATGCGCAGATAGAGAGGATGCTCTTGAGCATTGGTTCTACTACGAGACCGTTTTGAGAGTGCTTATAGCATCACATAAAAAAAGTTTGTATATACGGCAGCCAGGAGTAGCAACGGGGCAGGAATGCCAGTGGGTAAAAGGAGGCACCGAACTTTTTACTTATGTAAGTTCAAACATTCTATTGCAACGCATGAGCTCGTTCGGTTTTGACAAGGATCGCATTTTACATGCCTTGGGAGTAAATAGTAAAAGCATTCCTATTATCCTATTGCGGGCGAAGGGACATGGATTACAATGTACCATTGCAAATTTGAGGTATATCTACGATAATCTGCGCGGCGCAAGTATCCCATACTTACTATTGGTGACTATGATCTATTTCGTCCCCAATCCGGTGGTCGTTCTGATTCGGGATACCAGAAAACGGATTATCGCCTTAATGAAATAATCAACTATGAGCACCATCACATTTGTCATTTTTACCTATAATGAGGAAAAGCGAATCGAGTATGTCGTTCGGAACTTCATTCCCTATGGAGAGGTTATCGTTATGGACGATAGCAGTACCGATCGGACTAAGGAGATCGTCGAGCAATTGGGGGCTCAATATGTTGTGCGCCCCAAAATGGATATCCTCGCGGAAAATCCGGAGATGTTTGCGTTTGTGAAGGAATATGTAAAGACCGATTGGATCTACTGGGGATTTGCGGATACGCTTGCTCCCAAGAGTCTTCTGGAGAGGATGACTGCGATCGCAAAAGAAGACAAGGTGAAGCAGGTGTTGATCCCGCTCTATACTTACCTATGGGGCAATACCGAACACTATGCGCTTAAGGCGTATATCCCCATGTTTTTCCATAAGGATTTTATCGACTTCTCCGGCAACCATATTCATGGGATGGGCAGGTTTACCGGCAGTACCGATCAGTTGCTGCAACTACCGAACAAAGAGAAGTATGCCATGCGACACTTTAGTACCTATGAGACACACAAGTTCGTGACGGGCCATCTCCGCTATGCGGAAATAGAGGCTGCGGAAAAGCATGCGGCGGGAAAGCGGTTCAGCGCATTGCGCATGATCGCCGCTATGGCGCGGTATTGCTGGATTTACGGCAAGCAGAGCTACCGTCTTGGCATCCTGGGTCTTATTATTGTATTGCATTACGTCTTCTTCAGACTCATGGCCTATGCTAAATTGTATGAGCTTGAACACGGCATCACGTTGGAGACGATCGAGAACGCGTATGGAGCTGCAAAGGAAGATTTGTTGAAAGAATTCAAATAACCACTATCATTACATGACGAAATTGAAATATTACCTCGGCAGGATTATGGTCCGAATCATGGGGCTGCATAAAAAGCCATCCTACTCTTCCTTGAATGAAGATGTGATTATCGACTGGCTTACCGGGCATAAGGAAAGGGGGACCTATATCGACATCGGTGCGAACCATCCCGATCGGATAAACAATACCAAACTATTCTATGAGCGCGGATGGCGGGGAATAAACATCGAGCCCGATCCAACCGGCTACGCCTTGTTCGTAGAAAAAAGGCCGGAGGATGTGAATTTGAATTGCGCCATCGGCGAAGGGGAAATCGACTATTTTGAAGGAGGCGATGATACGTCCGGTAATACATGCGTGCGGGAGCTTGCCGAATTGCGTGGAATGAAGTCCCATAAGCGACTTACGCTCAAGCCGCTTCGAGAAGTTTTTCAGGAACACGATTTGCATTTGGTCGACTTTATTTCGATCGATGTCGAGACGTTTGAAAACGAGGTTTTGAGGAGTAATGACTGGAATAAATACAAGGCGCGGGTTATCTGCCTGGAGGGTGATAACTACAGTCTGCTGAAGCGCTTTGGATATCGGAAGGTTTTTTGGGATGGAAATAATTCGTACTATAAGCTGAAAGGTCTATGAAGAAACCGTTAAGCAGAGTCATTATTGATACGATGCGGGAATATACTCCGCTTTGGGCGCGGAAATCTATTGGGCCGCTTATTGGATATGCTGTTTATTTTTCTAACGTGTATATCCGAAAGAATAGGCGGGTACCGACTGTGCTCTCGATGAACGACACCATCAATCGTATTAAAAAAGACAATCTTTCGGTTGTCCGATTTGGCGATGGGGAAATGTCCCTTATTAATAATGGAGATCTCGCTTTTCAGGGAAAAAATAATGCATTAGCTTTGCGGCTTACATCTGTCCTGCAGTTGAATGAGGATGGACTCCTGATATGTGTCCCCGCCTACTGGGGAAAGCTTGACGGGATCACAAAGCAGGCTTTTTGGTTCACTATCCATCATTTGTTTAGATATGGACATGTATGGGAGCGGTTGCTATCTCGTGATCAACTATACGGCAATGCATCCATAACTCGCCCCTACTTAGGGGCTGTAGATAAGTCTCAATGCGGGGATATTTTTAAAAACCTTTTTTCCATTTGGGAAGGGAAAGATGTTGTATTGATCGAAGGATCAAAAAGTCGGCTGGGAGTTGGTAATGATATGTTCAATAATGTTGCGTCATTGGGCAGAATACTATGCCCGCCTGAAAATGCCTTTGAACGGTATGATGCGATAAAGACAGAAGCGATGAAGGTCGGAAAGGATAGGATGATACTTGTTTCGCTTGGGCCTGCGGCTAAGGTGCTTGCCTATGACCTGTTCTTGGCAGGATATCGGGTCATTGATGTGGGGCATATCGATATGGAGTACGAGATGTTCTTAAGAAAAGAGGCGACCCTTGTAAAAGTCCCGTACAAGTATTTCAATGAGATAGGTGAACGAAATCCGGAAGATTGTGACGATCCGCTCTATGCAAGCCAGATCATCTCGACCATTATATAGTAACCGATGAAAAAGATACGCATCAAAATCTGTGAATTTGATAAGAGCAACAAGGACTCGCGCGGGTGGTATATTTATGACCTTCTGACGAAGCACTATGATGTGGAATTGTCGGATCGACCCGATTATCTTTTTTATCACGAATCAACCTATGAATATTTGGATCACGATTGCATTCGTATATTCTATACTGGCGAGAATATCAGTCCCGATTTTAATCTTTGCGATTATGCCTTCGGATTTGATCATATGGATTTCGGGGACCGGTATTATCGGATGCCGCTGTATTTGATGGCTATATTTTACCGCAAGGAAGAGTTGGAGATGATCGGGGATGCCGATTTTGCCAAGCAAGTTTTTCTTACCAAAACAGATCTTCTGAAGAAGACCGGGTTTTGCAGTTTTGTCTACTCGAATTATCTAGGGAGCGATGCGCGCAAGACATTTTTTGACAAGCTGAGTGCGTATAAGCAGGTGCATGCAGGCGGCGGATATTTGAATAATGTCGGTGGCAAAGTTGCTAACAAACTGGCATTCGAAGCGGAGCATAAATTTTCGATTGCCTTTGAAAATTCTTCTCGAAGCGGTTATACCACGGAAAAGATTGTCAGCTCTCTCTTGGCAAAGACGATTCCGATCTACTGGGGAAATCCCGACATCGGGCGCGAGTTCAATGAAAAGCGGTTCATTAATTGTCATAGGTATAAGGATTTTGATGCGGCAGTGAAGCGGGTTGAGGAAATAGACCGCGATAATGATCTCTATCTGAGTATTATCAACGAGCCCGTCGTTGCCAAAGGATATGACTTTGATTTGGTGCGAAAAGGATTTGAGAATTTTTTGATTCGCATTATTGATCAGCCGCTCGACGCCGCGAAGCGAAGGACGATTAACCCTGTACGGGCGAAGGAGCTTGAGAAGAATGAACTCGTCATAGTTAGACATGTCACGCGACGAAATCGGTTGCGAGCGCTTTTTGCCCGTGCATACAAACCATTTAAACAAATCAAGACATTAGAAAAAGCAAAGCAGGCGTATTTTAGAAAACGTGCACTGTAATATGCAATATACCCCCGAGTCTCTCCACATCTATACTGAGCAATCGTGCGCTATCTCCAGAGTGAAGGCGTTTATTAAAAATCTAATCGGTCGTGGAAGTCGTGGGCCGCGGGCGGTGTTCGACAGTCTTGTGCGTGGTTTGCGTGAACTGGATATGCAGGTCGCCATCGACAAGAAACCCGCGGAACCGATCGATGTCGCCTGTGTATTAAGCGGGACATGCGCATTACAGAGGGTGATCGAATGGAAGCGAAAAGGGCTGGTGAAAAAGATAGTCGCAGGCCCGAACATTGTAGTATTTCCGGATGATGTACAAGACATTATGCGAGACGATGCCATCGATGTTATTGTGGTGCCGGCACAATGGGTAAAGGATCTATGGGTCTCGTTGCGCCCCGAGCTCGCTCCGCGGATCGCCGTATGGGCCGCGGGCGTGCAGGATCCGGGCGAAGTGCCGCAGGGTGCGCGTAGCGGATTATTGATCTATAAAAAGCATGCGCCTAAGTATATCTTCGATGCAGTCGTAAGACATTTGGCTGACACGCATATTCCCTATGTGGTCTTGGAATACGGATCATTTGATCAACGCGATTACTTTGCGCTTTTGGAAACGGTGTCAGGCATGATATATTTAACTGAATCAGAGAGTCAGGGGCTCGCGCTTGCCGAGGCATGGATCCGAGGGGTACCTACGCTGGTCTGGGATAGGGGGCTGTTTACTGGAGGTGGCCGCGAGTGGAGCGGGGCAAGCTCCGCTCCGTACCTTGTGGATGCGTGTGGGATGCGCTTCAAAGGCGCGGAAGATCTTGCGGTGCTTAGCGACTTTATGGCCAGCTTGGGATCATTCCGGACTCGTGCATATGCCTTGGAACATTTTACGGATAGAAAATCGGCGGAACGGTATCTCTCTATCATTTCACAATGAAACGAACGATCAAAAAAATACGACAGTATCTTCTCGCTCCTTTTGTATTGAAGGATTACTTTGCGTTTAAAAAATTGGCGGGCAAAAGAGGGAGATTTTCATTGGCTGTTTCAGATATGTATCCGTGCCCGCTTGATAAGACTGTGATGACTGGATTCGACCGGCATTATGTGTATCACACGGCTTGGGCGGCGCGTAAAGTTGCGGAGATCAAGTCGGAATTTCATACGGATATTTCCTCGAGTCTTTATTTTTCCTCAATCGTTTCGGCTTTTGTACCTGTTAAATTTTATGACTATCGTCCTGCCGACCTGCAATTGAGCGGCCTGGCGAGTGAGAAGGGGGATCTTATGAAGCTGCCTTTTGCGGACAATAGCATTAAGTCGCTTTCATGTATGCATACCGTTGAGCATGTAGGTCTTGGAAGGTATGGTGACCCTATTGACCCGGACGGTGACTTGAAGGCGATCAAAGAATTGCAGCGCGTACTTGCGTCTGGTGGATCGTTATTGTTTGTCGTGCCAATCGGTAAACCAAAGATCCAATTTAATGCGCATCGTATTTATTCATATGGTATGATCAAGGAATATTTTAGTGAACTTGAGCTAAGGGAGTTTTCGCTTATTCCTGAAAAAAGTGGCCCCATGATCGTGAATGCGACTGCGGATCAGGCAAATGGGGAGGTGTACGGATGTGGATGCTTTTGGTTTGTGAAGAAATGATTCAGAATATTATATATGCGCGTTCTGCGCGAATAGGGAAGTGGATCCCGGCTTTCGCCGGGATGACAGATATATGATTATCATCAAACTTAAAGGTGGGCTAGGGAACCAGATGTTCCAATATGCGTGCGCGAAGCATTTGGCAGAAAGGAACAATGATATATTGCGTCTTGATTTGAGCTGGTATGATCCTGGTGGCATTCCTGCGAGTGATACTGTGCGACAGTACGCATTGAGCAACTTTGCCATTTCTGCGCAAGCGGCCACTGCGGAGGAGGTGGGGCGTATGTGTGATTCGCTTATTGGCAGGTTGATCAAAAAGATCATTAATAAATTTCGGCCGATCACGAGTTATGTATTTAACCCAAAGATATTGGAGCAGACGGGAGACGTGTATATGGAAGGATTCTTTCAGAGCGAGCGCTATTTCAAGGATATTGAATTTATTGTTCGTAACGAATTTCAATTAAAGGATGTTATGGGTCGAGATGCGCATGCTGTCTTGGAAGATATCGAGCAATCCAATGCGGTTTCTTTACATGTTCGCCGAGGTGATTATGTGAATAATAAAAATGCGAGCGCATTCCATGGCATTTGTTCGCCTGCATATTACCGAGCTGCAATCGACACGATCTTGAAGCGCATTGACCTGCCAAAATTTTTTGTGTTCTCTGATGATATCGAGTGGGTAAAAGAGCATATTGAAATCCCTAACGCGACATATGTTTCCGATGGCGGTATTAGAGATTATGAAGAGCTTATATTGATGAGCAAGTGCAAGCACGCCATCATTGCCAATAGTAGCTTCAGTTGGTGGGGCGCTTGGCTTAATGCTAATCCCCATAAGATCGTCATTGCTCCGAGGCAATGGGTGAGCGATTCGCGCGTCGATACGAGCGATGCGGTGCCAAGCGAATGGATACGATTATGATCAGCGTTATCATTGCAACTAAAAACGGAGAGCGATTCATCGAGCGTGTAATCCGCAGTGTTTTGCGACAGGAGGGTGTAGATTTTGAGGTTGTTGTGGTCGATGATGCATCGACCGACGGCACTGCAAATATCGTACATGCGATTGCGAGTAGGGATGCGCGGGTGAGGTATTTTTATCGAGCGAAGAATGAGGGGCCGGGGAGGGCGCGTAATTTTGCAGTTGCCCAGGCGAAGGGTGGTTACGTTGCGGTCATTGATGATGATGACGAATGGCCAGATACAAATAAGTTACGCGAGCAGGTTGGTTTTTTGGAAGCGCACCCCGAATATGTACTTGTTGGATCTGGTTGCGTGCGAGTTGTTGATGAATTGGAGAATATTTTATTTGAACAACGGTATCCGAAGAATGATGAGCAAATTCGTGCCAGTATTTTGGGGCGCAATTGCTTCGCTCATTCGGGAGCACTCTATCGCAAGGATGTATTTCAGCAGTTGGGTGGATATAAGGATATGCGATTGGCTGAAGACTATGATTTATGGCTACGCATGGGTGCTGTTGGAAAGTTCGCCAATCTCGATACATTTTGCATCAATTGGACTCAGCGTGCGGGCTCAGTGAGTGCCAAAAAGAAGTGGAAGATGAATCTGATCACATTGGGGTTGATCTGGAATTATAAAAAACAATACCCGTATGTGATGCGGGCATTGGTGCGCGGAGTTGCGCGACTGGTTTGGTATGGCGTACTCGGATTATCTTCTCCGTATGCCCTGATCAAGAAAAATGGGTTTCCCCGTAAACCTTGATATATTTTTCTGCCATCGCTTCGCCTTTGAATTGGGAGTGATGGTTCCTTTGTTCCGTAGTATAGGTAAAACCTTCCTTAGAGCGGATCTCGTTCAATTTTTTGATAAAGTTATCCACGTCATTGAGCGCGTAGGTCTGAGTAGGGTCATTGAGCAATTCTGGTGTACCTCCAACGCGTGATGCGAGGATGGGCACTTCTGCAAACATTGCTTCGATGAGCGTCATGGACATCCCTTCGTATTCTGAGGGGAGTGTGAAGAGATCAAATGCTTTGATATACCGATAGGCATCCGGGAGTTCGCCAATGAGAAATACCCTATTAGTCAGTTCTTTTTGTTCGATCATTTGTTCATATAGTTCGCGTTTTGGCCCTTCACCAATAATAATGGCTATTGCGTTTGGGATCTCCTTCACGATTTTTGGAAATGTTCTAATAAGAAACTCATAATTCTTTGGATAGGCAAGGCGGCCAATGGATCCAATGATGTAGTAGTCTGCGGTGGTTATCCCCATTTTTTCGCTCAAGGTGATGCGTGCTTCTTCACGGGGTAGAAATTCCAGTGATTCCGTGTTGATGCCATTGGGGATTACTGTACCGCGTTTGATCAGCCCGATCTTCTTTGCGTATTCGAAATTTAATTTACTTACAAATACGGGCTCATCGACAAGCATTAGTAATAGTTTAAATAATGCTCGATATGCGCGTTTTGCGATGTTCGATGCGGCGTAGTTTGGATCGACGACCGAAAGGCCATGGAGCGTGAATATGATTTTTGCATGTGAGCGCATCAAGCGCGCGGCTAGTACGCCGAAGAGCGCATTTGAACTGTTGAAATGGATCACGTCAAAATGACGTGTTGCGAGGTATGCACGCAATTCCCGGCCAAAGCGGATGTTGGACAGTAGGTTGGTCGTGCGCCTAAGCCAGTGGAAGCGCACTAGCGCAATACCTTCCGGCGCTAGCGTATCGCGCAGGTAGTCTCCTTCTCCATAGGCGACAGTGACTTTGTGTCCTTGCCGATGCAGGTTTTTTGCGAGCGTGGAAACAAATATCTGCGCTCCGCCTACTTCTCCTTTGGTTATCACAATGAGGATGTTCATAGAATAGAGATATGCGATAAGAGAATTAAGAAAAATATTGGATTTCCATATTCGTCAGAATAACAATATAGGTTTAGCATGACAATGCGCCGTTATGTGCTTTTTATGCGGCGGAATATTGGATTGGCAACTTCTACAAAAATTGGTTCTTGCAGGAGATGGAGGACGTATCCATATGCTGCTGCGGCGGCGATGATAATCACAATCGCATTGAACTCCAGGAGTGATAGACCAAATACCGCGACAAATAAGATGAATGACGCCGTAAGAATATTTGCAAGCTTTTTGCGAATGGAGATCGTCACTTCTTTTTTGAGCTTATGCGATAAATATATCGTGATGATGGTTTGGTTAAGGAGTGTCGAAAGTGCTGCGCCTGCTATACCAAAGACGGGAATAAAAATCAGATTAAATAGGAAGTTCCCGCCGATCCCCAAGGCGATATAGGTGAATAATTGCTTTTCTTTGTTAAGCGCGAATATCGCATTGCCTAAGACTGGGGCTATGAACCCCGAGATGAAGGTGAGCGACATGATTGCAAAAGCGAGCGAACCGGCGAGATATTGATCGCCGTATACAATGTACATGATGTCCTTAGCAAGGAAGGCTCCGCCAATCGCCATGGGGATGCCGACCATAAGGAGGATGAGGAGCGACTTTTCGATTGCTTTGCCAAAGCGCTCTTTGTCGAATGCGAACTTTGCAAATGAGGGGAAGAGGGCCGTTGTCAGTAATGCGGGTACCATGAATATGATCTGCGCAATGCGCTGACCGGCCGAATAGTAACCAACTTCTGAAATGTCACGGAACCATCCGATCATAATTGTGTCGGTGTTGAGCATGGTCGCCGTCATGAGACCGAGCATGCCGATCGGCCAACTTGCGTGCAGGATCGGCTTGATGAGCTTCGGATCGAAGGTTTGCTTGAGATTCTTGAAATAGTGGTGGAATGGATAAAATGCTGCGAGCATACCAATACCAACCCCGATCGTGTAGCCTACGGAGAGTGCGTACGAGGTCTGATAATAGTACAGCGCAACAAATCCGCCGATGACTATGGCGATATTGGTAAGGATTTGGATCGCGGCTTCGATCTCCATCTTCTCCCATGCGCGGGATAGCGAGGCGGCAAAGTCGCGCATGCCATCGAGGCTTACGAGCAGGATGATGATGGGGAGCAGTGCCATGACCGCTTTTTGCTTTACGATAAGCGGGGCGAGGGCGAGAAACACGGCGATCGATACGATCGTCATGGCTATCTTGAGTACTAGTGAAGTTGCAAAGTATTTTTCTTGCACAGAAAGATCTTTTGCTGATTCGCGTGTGATGACCGTGCTCATCCCAAAATCGGTGAAGACGGTGAAGAAGGCCGCGAGGGAAAGAGCATATGAAAAGACGCCCCAGTCTTCGGCGCCCAGAATGCGGGCCGCGTAGATGATGATGCCCGCCTTGATGAGGCGCGAACTGATGTTACCAAAAAAGAGCCAGAAGGTGTTTTTGGCTATTGTTTGCCTGGTTGTTTTGTTCTCCAGAAGAAGTGATCTTACCCGTTTTAACATTGATTGAATGTTACCGCAATTAAGGGCATAATTAAAGGGAAGTATTTGCTTTTGTCGTGTCTTTTTAGGAGCACACGAATATTCTGTTGAATATTCGGTTCGTGCTTGCTCCGCCGATCTTCGCAGTCTCCTAAAAAGATACGCAACAGCAAGACGGAGGAGGGGGGAAATAGAACTACTATGATCGAAATCTACCGAAAATCATTAAAGGATGCTCATATTCAAAAGGGTAGCGTGGTTCAGAAGGGGAGCTGGGTCTTTGTGACCGACCCATCCGAACATGAAATGGAATTCCTGACCGACGACCTTAAGCTTGAGCATGGGCATATTTCGGATGCACTCGACCCGTTTGAGGTTCCTCGTTTTGAGGTCGAGGGCAGTATGATGTATATCTTTTTGCGGTTCCCGTACGAAGAGCGTGGGGTTATCCAGACCGCACCGATTCTTTTTGTCGTCGCGGAAGACTTTATTGTCACGGTCGCGCGCGAACGCAGGGCCATCTTCGATGACTTCCTATCCGGGAAGATTGAATTCGCGACCACACAGAAGGAAAAGTTTTTGTTACTGTTCTTTATCAAGATCAATTTGCTGTACCAAAGCTACCTGCATGCCATTAATAAGGACATTCGCGTGAAGCAATCGAACGTTGCGAAGATCACGAACCAGGATATTATTGCGTTCGTTGACCGAGAGCGTGTCATGAACGATTTCGTTACTTCATTGGTCCCGGCAGGGAAGATCTACAAGACCCTTTTGGGGAAGCAGTATCTTGCGTTCATCAAGGAGGATAGCGATGTTGTGGAGGACCTTATGCTGAGTAACGAAGAGGCTGTCGACATCTGCAATACGAGCATCAAGGCTATTTCGAACATTCGCGAGGCGTATTCGACCATTTTGACGAACGACTTAAATAAGACCATGAAATTCTTGGCGGGTGTGACGATTTTGCTCACCTTGCCGACGATGATTGCAAGCGTGTTTGGTATGAATGTGCCTCTTCCGATGCAGAGTAATCCGATGGCATTTTTGGGCGTCATGGGGTTGATCGTTGTCGTATCTGCCATTGCGTTCGCCATCTTCTCGAAGAAAGACTGGTTCTGATATGAACATTTCTCGGACAAAAATTACCGCCATAGTGTTGGGGGATGTCGTATTGTTTTATACATCCCTGTTTTTGACGTTATTAATCCGCTACCGTGGTGAATATATCAGCGCACTATATAGCCTCGTGTATCAGCACCTACAAGTCTTTTCGTTCATTCTTTTACCATGGCTGCTTGTTTTCTACCTCTTCGAGCTGTATCGGGAGAAGAACTTCAAGCCAAATATAGCTACATTCACCTTGTTCGCCCAGGCACTTGCGACTAATGTTGCCGTTTCTATCGCACTCTTTTATTTCTTTCTTCCGGTGTTTGGAATTTCGCCAAAAACAAACCTCCTCATCTTTGTCGCGCTGTTTGCCGTCCTTGATTATGTGTTCCGCTTGGGACTTGGACAAATCTTTGTGAAGCGGGGGATGCGTAATACCATTCTATTTATTGGTGATTCTCCCGAGATGGCAACGACTATTGAATTTATCCGACAGAATCCGCAAGTGGGATATTCGGTTAACAAATGGATCCAAAAGGAAGACGACGGATTTGACCATCTCAAGGAAATGATCGAGCGGGAACGGATCAACACACTCGTCATCCAATCGAGCATCATCAAGAAATCATCGACTGTGAAAATCGTGTATCAATTGTTGCCGATGGGTGTGCGCATCTTCGACTTTGTCGATTTCTACGAATTGGCATTCAAGCAGATCCCATTGAAGGAGATCGAGGAAAATTGGTTCATCGAACACATTCGTCCGATGGGGCCACTGTATGCGTTTATCCGCGCGGTGTTTGAAAAGGTTTTGGCGATCGTTATGCTGGTTATTCTTTCCCCAATCATACTTCTTGCGGCAGTCGCGGTGAAGTTTACTTCGCGTGGGCCGGTCATTTATCGACAGGAGCGCGTAGGGAAGAATGAGCAGTTGTTTGAAATTTATAAATTTCGAAGCATGCGTGTGGATGCGGAAAAACATGGGGCGCAATGGTCTGCGCCTGGGGATAACCGAGTGACCAAAGTGGGGAAGTTTTTGCGTGCGACTCATATCGATGAATTTCCGCAACTTTTTAACGTATTGCGGGGCGAGGTGTCGTTCGTTGGTCCGCGACCCGAGCGACCTGAGTTCGTTGCCGACCTCAAAAAGAAAGTGCCGTATTATGAGGTTCGCCACTTGGTACAGCCAGGGATTACCGGGTGGGCTCAGATAGGATATCGATATGGATCGAGTGTGGAGGACGCGTATCGCAAGCTTGAATTTGATATCTACTATTTAAAGAATATGTCGTTCGTACTGGATATTTTGATTATCCTTAAGACGATCAAAACGGTCTTTGTAAATGAGCAATGATCATGTGATCGGTATATAGCGTGGAGTAAATCATCCTTTCTTCGCTGTGGTAGCGGTGGAACGCGCGCGTATGTGTAAAATATCTGAGAGGGGTGATTTATTTCGTTCCCCTCATTTTTTATTCTATTTTGTTAAATGCATACCCGTTGTTTTGACAAGAGACTCACGTTGCACTTGATGGACTAGGTGTAGTAAACTAGGTGTACTATGGAACATACTAACGAGAAAAACCAAATGAACCAGGCGGAAGAAATTGCCCAGTTTATTAAGAAAGAGGAGAAAAAGGAGTGGATGCTCCCTGCGAGCATTGTATTTGCCGCTGTGGTGATTGCCGCCGCTTTCGTCTATTCAAGTGGTGCAGCAAATAATCCAGCTCCTACTGTTGAGCAGGGCGCCATCGGAAAGGCCCCGGAGATCACTGCTGCAGATGTTGTACGAGGCAATTCCGATGCGAAAGTGACTATCATCGAATTTGGCGATTTTCAGTGCCCGTACTGTGGTAAGTTCTTCAATGATGTAGCACCCTTCATTAAGAGCGCGTTTGTCGATACCGGCAAGGCAAAATTGGTTTATAAGCCACTCGCATTTCTTGGGCAGGAATCGGAAAATTCCGCTACCGCGGTAGCTTGCGCTCAAGAGCAGGGGAAATTTTGGGAAATGCACGATGGGATCTTTACTGCGGAATACAAAGAAGTTGAGCAGATGATCGCGCGGAAGATTGAATCGAGCGAGAACAATGGAAACTTGAACCTTAATCTCTTCACGAAAATTGGCAAGGAAATTGGACTCGATCAGAACGCATTTACCGAGTGCTTCAATTCCGGGAAGAAGATCGAAGTGACCGCAGCCCATATGCGGGAGGCGCAGGAAGTTATGACTGACGGCATTTCGACTCCTACCGTATACATCAACGGTAAGAAGGTTGATCCGCGCGTGTTGTATGACAAGCAGGCTTTGACCGTATTGGTCGAGAGCTATCTCAAATAAGTCATTTGAAAAACCACAGATCGGTGGTTTTTCTTTGCGGCGTACCTCGTTACAAAATGTATGCCCTGCTTGCTAGTATGGCGCATGTTTTTACTATACCTATGCGCGATATAGCGTTAAATTTTGTAACGGGGTATACTATAGAAATGAACTATTTAAGTTGGGCGAAGCTTATCCTCGGGGTTTGGGTATTTGTCTCCCCTTGGGTGCTTGGGTTTTCGGGCTACGCATTCGCATTATGGAGTAATGTTATCGCCGGTGCCTGTATCGTTGTTCTGACACTATGGGGCCTGTTTGGTAAAGGTCTGGAGGGCGGAATTAAAAAATAAACAGAGCGTATATATTTTTAATACAATTATGGTAATCATCTATTCTACAAACACATGTCCTTATTGCATAATGGCAAAGGAATATTTTGAAAAGCAGGGTGTCGAATTCGTCGAAAAGAACGTACAGACCGATCATGATGCCGCAAAAGAGATGGTCGAGAAGACGCATCAGCTTGGTGTGCCTGTCATTGATGTGAACGGAACCATCATTATCGGATTCGATCGTGAGGAAATAGATAAGGCCTTGGCAAAATAAAAAATCCCGAAAGGGATTTTTTTTAGGAAAAGATTTATACTATGCATATCATGTATGATCTCATTATTATTGGGGGTGGGCCTGCGGGTGTTGCAGCGGGTGTGTACGCATCCCGGAAAAAATTGAATGCATTGCTACTGACCAAGGATTTCGGCGGGCAGGCGATTACTTCGGCAAAGATCGAAAACTTTATCGGTCACATCGCTATTTCCGGATTGGAACTCGCTCAGGTGCTTGAAACCCAACTTCGTGCCCAGAAACACATCGTAATCACGGATGGCATAACCGTTGAGCGTGTAACAAAGATTGACGGAGGATTTTCAGTTGTTGATTCAAAAGGGCGGGTCTATGATACCAAAACAATATTGGTGACATTAGGGAGTATCTATAGACATTTGAATATACCCGGGGAACGTGCGTTTTCCGGCAAGGGTGTTTTTTACTGCGCGACGTGCGATGCACCGTTGATGCAGGATAAGGCCGTTGTGGTCATTGGTGGAGGGAATAGCGGACTTGAGGCGGCACGTGACTTATTGCCCTTCGCTTCGCACATTACCATCCTGGAATTTGCTCCAATGTTAAAGGGAGACATGACTACTCAAGAGTTATTGCGCAGCGACCCGAAAATAACGATTGTTACGCAGGCGCAAACGAAGGAAATCGTTGGGGATACATTTGTGCGCGGATTGACATATGTCGATCGCACGACTAACGAAGAAAAGAACCTTGCTGTTGAGGGCGTGTTTGTTGCTATTGGTATGCAGCCCAACTCGGGTATTGTTAGTGATCTTGTCGATATTACACCGAACGGAAACATTATCGTCGATAAGACGACATTCCAATCATCACTCAAGGGCATTTGGGCTGCGGGGGATATTACCGACGCTTCATACAACCAGATTAATACGGCTATCGGAGAGGCGATTAAAGCCGTACTAAACATCTCTGAAGCGTTGGCAAAAAAAGAATTATGAAGAATATAATTACATATTCTTCCGCAGCTATTTTTGATATACTTACCGCATATATATGCGAGCAGAGAAGTAAATAATACACAACCCAACACATCAATGAATGAACAAATAAAGAAAATAATTATTATTGGAGGAGTCATCGTGATTACGCTAGCTATTGGTATTTGGATCGGGTCTGTTGCATTTGATCCAACAGGGCCATTGTTGACCGGCGAAAATACCTATCAGGCGGGGTGGGATGCCGCCAAGAAGCGCCTCGCCGATTCTGGATACGCAGTGCCCGCAGCTATTGAAGTCTTACACATGGGCGGTGAGGTAATAGAAGTGCGCTCGAACGAGGTTGTTTTGAAAATTCGACCACTTGAGCCACTTGCTGATCCAGAACTGGATATGCGTATTGTGAAAATTGATGCAAACACCATAATTTATCGTGCGGTGCAAAAGGATCCAATTGCGTATCAAAAAGAGGTTCAGGAATATAATAAAAAAATACAGCAGTCCATCGGTGGCCCTGCTGCAGGCGCCATAATTCCTCCGCAGATGTTTTTGCAGGAAAAGATACTAGTCTCTGGAATACAGAAGGGCGACCAGATTTTGGTGGGTGCGACGCAAAACGTCAAGGAGGCGAAGGAATTCGTTGCTGCTACTATTACCGTGCAGACATTGCCGGCGATTGCTCCTCCTGCCCCTGTGCAATAAGTATTTGATAAAAATCGGCTTCGGTCGATTTTTTTAGCGTATGGCATAGTGTGTATTTGTTTTTATGATATACTTATTAGTAATGAAGATTTCTCCCTATAAATTTTTATTGCTCATTACCGGCAGTATTTTTGCTTTCGGACTCGTTGTATTTGCGCAACAAGGATTTGCCTGGACAAACCCGTCCAGTAATCCGCCACTCAGTATTAACGCGATAAATGTATCCGGTGGCAATGTCGGCATCGGCACCGCAACGCCTGATGCAAGCTATCGCCTCACCACCAGCGGTGGCGGTATTAAGGCAGAAAACAACAGCGCAACCCAGCCTGCCGGCTATTTCAATAATGCAGGCGGAGGCCCTGCCATTACCGTCGGCACGGGAGGTCTTACGTTGGGAGGTGTGAATCGCACAACATGGGGGAGTGGAGACAATCTCGGCAACCATACCGCAACCGCTGCCTTGAATATGTCAGGCAATGATATTACCGCATTGCGTAACCTAACCCTGAGTGGGACTATGACCCCGAACGGGGTTGGATTTGATTCGGGTCTCACCGGCGACCGTGCCTATCAGTTCGGCTATCAGGAGGGAGGCGCGTGGGCGTTCCCGTATCCTGATCTGATCTTTGGCTATCATACCGGTGTTAAAATCGGTGGATATTATAGCTATGGCGGAACCCGTTTTTATAACGACCATCCATCTCGCGCTGGCGCAACGGAGATCCTTTCCGTAGGCAATGGCGACAACCACGTACGTGTTGCGAATAATCTGTATGTTACGGGCAATGTCGGCATCGGCACATCCGCGCCTGCCGTAAAGCTGCATGTGAACGGATCAGTGCGAGGCGATCAGGCTGGCGCATTGCGCATCGACAGCGGAAGCGGAGTGCTTGATATTGGCGCGATGAACGCAGGCTATGCGCATTTCCAGACCGATCGACCCTCATTCTATTTGAATAAAACAACAGCCATAGATGGCGCATTGACCAACTATTCCAATGCGTATCATTTGGCGCAGAGTGGCGTCTCTTATTTGAATGGCGGCAATATCGGTATCGGTACGACAGATCCAACTTCCCAAATGGCGGGAACGCAAGGTATCGGTATCTTCAAGAATAACTACCCCGCGATCGGATTCAAGAACGATTCATCTTCATGGCTTTGGTATGCCAGTGGTGTAACATTTCGCTTGTGGAATGCCTCTGCGGGAGATTTATTGACTGCGAATACTTCCGGCAATGTTGGGATTGGTACGGCAAATCCCGACGTAAGCTATCGCCTCACCACGTTCGGTGGCGGCGTCAAGGCAGAAAACAACAGCGCAACAAGCCCTGCCGGCTATTTCAATAATGCAGGCGGAGGCCCTGCGATCACCGTCGGCACGGGAGGTCTTACGCTGGGGGGCGTTAATAAGACTGCGTGGCCAAGTAGTGCCGATGACACTAAAGTGCTCAAAACGGGCGATACAATGAGTGGTAACCTAACCTTTAGTAATGTAGGGCTCGGTACGATCGGCACATACGATCCAACCAAAACGCAAGCAGTTTGGTCCATGGGTCCCGCATATGTTTTGCCTGCGGGAGGTGGAACGACAAACTATGGAACATTGTATGGTCTTGGCTGGTCATACAACCCCGACTATGGTTCGGTTGGGAATAACCCGCAATCAAAGGCGGGACTCAATCATCAGCTCCTTGTCATGAATAATGGCGTTACACAGACCGCCTTGGGTACCGGCATCTGGACTGCCGGGAATATTGTTGCCAATGGCGGATCAAGCTCGAATTGGGCAAGCGTGAATGCACCAACCTTTAATGCGGGTTCGTCTATCTATTCATACGGGTCGATCTGTACAGGGAATGCTTCAGGCACCTGCGGTGGAGCAGGGGGAACAGTCATTGGATCCGTCAATACGTCAGCAACAAACAATATTCCAAACTCGGGAAGTGTTCTTTTTAACGGCGGCAACGTCGGTATCGGCAAGACCACTCCAGGATACAAGCTTGATGTAAACGGTTCGATTAACGGATCTTCATTATGTATTAGCGGAACATGCTATGCGAGCTGGCCGGCCGGCCCCGCAGGCGCGACTGGTGCAACGGGCGCTACCGGTGCGACGGGTTTGACCGGCCCCGCAGGACCTACCGGAGCAACCGGCCCTGCTGGTGCGTCGCCATTCTCATTAAGTGGCACAGTTGCGTATTACAACGCCGGCAACGTCGGCATCGGTACATCAGCTCCAGGAGCGAAGTTGGATGTGGTTGGGGATGTCATATTTGGACCTTTAGCGTCGACGCGCATCTATCTCCGCGACGATGAATCAACGTCGGGAGCAAAGTCCATTCACGCCAATTCCAATGTAATTGGATTTCTTACTGGAGCGGGTAGCTGGCAGTCGTATTGGGATAATAGCGGAAATCAATACAATACAGGGGCAATTACCTTGGGAGGAAATCTTACCTTCAACGTGGCAAACCCGACGATAAGCGCATCCTCCTACTTTATTGCTCCGGGAGGCGCCTACTTTAACAGCGGGACGGTATATATGGCAGCAGCGCTTCAAGCACGAGGAGGAATTCATAACGATAATGCGGCATATCTGACTATTTCGGGAGGAACGAGTGGTAATACGTATTTCTCGGGTAATGTTGGTATAGGGAATACAAGTCCGTCCTATAAATTGGATGTCGCGGGACAGATTCGGTCTTCGAGTGGAGGATTCACATTCCCTGATGGGACAACACAGACAACCGCTGCTAACTTGGGGGGTAAAACTTGGGTAACTATTGCCGAATCATCTATCACCTTAAATAGTGGGTCGGAAGTATCTGGTATAGCTAATATTCAAGCTGCTTCGAAAAGCCACAGGTTTTACCGAGTCTCCGTATACTCTTCTACGACCGGACAGGTGCGTGAAGGGTATTGGCCTGGGTCTGGGGCGTATTATGCACTGATACGAAATACTACCGGATACGATATTCTGACTATTAGCCATACGGACATAGACACAGAGACATATGTCTACAAAGTAGATGAGTGGAAGTAAAAAATAATACGTGTGATGAAGAATTGAAAGAATTAGGGTTAGACATCATTTCTATGGAGGACTAAAAAACCACCCGCATCGCGGGTGGTTTTTTAGTCTGCCATTAGATCGATCAAACTTTGCGCCGTCATCTCTTCGGGTCTGGGTAGATGCATGAGATCGAGGATAGTGGGCGCGATATCCGCCAGTACACCGATAGAGGATTGCTCAGATGATTTGACCTCCTCTTCGCTCCGGGGTCGCTTATATTCATTGGCGACAAGATAGATCGGAACGGGGTTGGCATCATGTTTTGTTTCCGGTTCGCCGGTCATTGGGTTAGCAAGACGCTCCACATTGCCATGATCTGCTGTGATGATGAGAATCGAATCGGTGTCGAGTGCTGCTTTGACCACCTTGTCGATGGACGCATCAATGATTTTTACTGCTTCAATAGATGCTTGCATATTACCGGTATGGGCGATGATGTCAGCGTTGGCATAATTGCATAAGATGAAGTCGTATGCCTTTTCCTCAATCGCTTCCACAAGACGAGACGTCACTTCGGCTGCCTGCATCTCGGGATGCTCGGCATAGTTGAACTCTTTTTTTGAAGGAATGAGAACACGATATTCTGCGTCAAATGGTTTTTCTCGAAGCCCATTGAAGAAATAGGTGATATGCGCGTACTTCTCCGTTTCAGCAATACGCCATTGTGTTCTGTGATTATCAGCAAGAACCTTGCCGAGTGGATTACCAAGTTCTTCAGGAGGGAATATGACGGGGATGGCGAATGACGGGTCGTATTCGATGAAGGAACTGAATAGGATATTGGCAAACTGTTTTGTGGGGAATTCCTTGAAGGTGGGGTCGGTGAAAGAACGTACAATTTGCTTCATGCGATCTTCACGGAAATTGAAAAAGATGACAGAGTCATTGTCTTGAATGGGGCGTGCCGTCGCTCCGACTAGCGTTGGCGCGATATATTCATCATTGAGATTCTTGTCATAAAATTGCTGGACATATGATGAAAGATCAGTCGTCAAAGGGGATGTGCCGGTCATGACGTCGTAGGCCGGTTTGATTCGGTCCCAGTGTTTATCACGATCCATGCCGTAGTAGCGACCGCCAATGCTGGCAAGTTGTTCAACATGGGGGAGTCGACCGATAAGCTTCATTACGGAATGAGGGTCGCTATCGCGACCATCGGAGATAAGGTGGAGATTGATGCGATCGGAAGGAAATGCGATCTGATCAGCATATCGTAAGAGAGCATCAAGATGCTCAAAAGACGCATGGACATTCGCTTCACCAAGGAGTCCAATGATATTTACGGATGAATTATTCGCGATGGCATGGTCGAACGACTCTTTAAGTACGGCGTTGGTATAAAACGTGCCGTTACGAAGGGCAAGCGTAATCTTTGGATAGTTTTGGTAGACAACTTTCCCGGCACCCATGTTCATATGTCCGACTTCGCTATTGCCCTCTTCTCCCCAGGGAAGACCGACTGAGATGCCCGATGCCTGGAGCGTGCCATTGGGGAAGTTATGCTTTAAAAAATCGAACGTTTGCGGATTGACGGTATGGATGGGATTGGAAAAATCGGATCGTCCGACACCCCACCCGTCGATAATGACAAGAATTACGGTTCTGCGTGTTTGCATATGTTGTATTGTAATAGAAAACAAAAGGTCTGTCGAAGCAGAATGACAGACAGGAGGAATTCGAAAAATATAAATTTTTTATTTCATGTAGAATTTGCTATGATAAATGAAGTATAAGGAGTATATCGACCTCATGGATAAAACACCGATGAAAAAAATAAGAATGATGGACATTGTGCGTAAAAAGCCGACAGCGGCCGCACCTACATCATGGAAGGCGAAGGAGGAGCAGGTGAAATTTACGATAGAAAAAAAGCCGGAACTGCATCGGGAAGAAATCGTAAGTGCTCCAAAAGAGGATATGCGAAAGAGTGTTGTTGTTGAAACGACACCCTTGCACGCGACCTCTCCGCAGCAGGTCGCGCGGGAGGCGATACTGCGAGATATGAAAACGGCAGCCGTACGGGAGCGAGTCGAGCTGGATGTGCGTGCCCAGCGACAGGAAGAGGAAAGAGGGTATGTGCCAGTAGTAAAGGAAGAAACACCCCGAGTGATCGAAACCCAAGCACAAGAACGATCTGCGATGTATGAAAGGGAGCCACGTCTGGACGCATTGCCGCAAACGGCGTATCGACCGACGCAGGAAGTAAAAATGGAAGAGCGACCAATGACTATACCCGAGGTGTCGTCATTGGAAATGGACCGGCCGATCGCATACATACCAAAGGAAAAGCCGACCCGCGAGGAGAAGCGAGTACTGGAGCGGATCGAAAAAAGGGAGCGTTCTCAGAAAAAAGAAATTATAAAGGTAAAGAAAGGAGGAATATTCACATGGAGCGTAGTGTCCATATTACTAGGGCTTGGGGCGTACCTCGTTGTGGTAGTGTTGCCACGCGCTGAAATAGTGCTAGTGCCTAAGACGGTCACCTGGCCCGCATCTGATTCATATGCAAATGTGATCGGGGCAAGTACGAAGATCGCGGATATCGATCCGACGGCGAAGCAGATACCGGTTGCGGTATTTTCCGAGAAGAAGACAAATGCATTCCACTATCCGGCGACAGGGTCGGGGAAAAGTATCGAACGTAAGGCAACGGGTAAGATAACCGTATACAACGAATATAACAGTAGCTCTCAGCCGCTCATTGCAGGCACCCGGTTCGAAACTCCCGATGGTAAAATCTTTAGACTTAAGGAGCGGATCGTCGTGCCGGGCGCCAAGACAGACGGAGGAGAGTTGGTTCCGGCTAGTATCGAAGCAGAAGTGGTTGCCGACAAGGCGGGAGAGTCGTATAACATAAGCCCGGTGAATAAATTCACCATTCCGGGATTCGCAGGGTCGGAAAAATTCGAAAAGTTTTATGCCGAATCAAAGAATCCGATGACAGGGGGATTTGTCGGAGAAGGGAAATATCCAACGGAAAAAGACATAGCGACCGCAAAGGAAGATGCCCGGAAACAAATGAAGGAAGTAATCGAATCATTCTTGGCAACGCAGGTAGTGCCTGAAGGGTTTAAAGTGATAGAAAGTAGCCGACGGTTTTCGATTAGCAAGGAAACGGTGAACGAATCAGTCGACGAGCAAGGGAATTTCTCGATATATATAGAAGCAGAGGGAGGGGTTGATACACTCAAGGAAGAACATGTATTAAAGCTGATGACCGCATTAGCTCGGCAGGTTAATGGAGATGGGTATGTGATACGTGAACACACGCTTTCCTACGGGGACATAACCGTGGACGAGAAGACGGGGATGATATCGCTGCCAATTGACTTCAAAGGAGTCTTTTGGAAGCCGATCAATGTCGAAGAATTCAAAAAAAATGCCTTTGGAAAGGATGAAAATGAGTTGAAATCCTATATCTTTAGCTCATCAAACATCGAAAAGGCGGATGTTTCCCTTTGGCCTATTTGGGTAAAGCGAGTGCCGAGCGATCCGGATCGTGTAAAAGTGGAGCTCAAATAGAGGCAAGTAGTAAGAGATAAGAGGTCAGATAAATAAAACAGCCCATTCACAGAGATGGGCTGTTTTATTTGAGTGCCGCCAGCTGGTGAATGGATTTTTTTATTTATCACCCCCCCCGGTCGCACATCACCAAGGGCTATGGCTAGCCGCGTGTCGCTGAAGCTTTAGTGGTGGCACGCGGAGCGCGGAGGCCGGGGGTTATTTTATAAGCGGATAAGAATTTGGTAAAATTACGGGATGGCGCACATATTTTTGGATGAAAGCGGAGATTTGGGATTCAAGAAGGGGTCTAGTAAATGGTTTATCTTTACGATCGTTTTGACCGAAGATCATCGTCGAATAGAAAAGGTTATCAAGAAAGTGCATAGAGGTTTAAGTAAGAAATATAAGAGAGTCAGTGAATTGCACGCGTATCATGCGGATGAAGCTACTAGAAAAAAAGTTTTGAAGTTGTTGGCTAAAGAAGACCTGAAAGTGCTGTGTATCGTTTTGAATAAGGATAAGGTGTATGTGGATCTTCGGGGTCAGAAAAATTATCTGTACAATTATACTGCCAATATTTTATTAGACAGGCTGCATAATAATGGCCTAATAGGCATAACCGAACCGATCCATCTCTATATCGACCAAAAGGACACGAAACGAGCGCTGCGCGATAATTTTGAAAAATATTTGCAAGAAAGTTTCATCAAGCGAAGGAGAGACGGGGTCAACATACAGATCAAGCCGTCTCATACGGAAAAATGTTTGCAGGCCGTAGACTTTGTTTCGTGGGCGATCTTTAGAAAATATGAGCAGGAGGATCGCGGATATTATGAGCTAATAAAAGACGTCATTGTCGAAGAGAACCAGTTATTCCCCTGATAAAAAAGAAAACCCCTCGCTTTAACGAGACGCCTTACGGTATCCCAACGCGAGAGGATTTATTTCTTATAAAGAAAGTATAGCAGTGCGTTTGCGCGTGTCAAGAGCAATCAAAACAGTCAACCACTAGAGGGTTGACTGTTTTGATTCGGGGGGGGGTAAAATAAGGGGAATAAAATGGCTGTCGAGCCTAAATAATCCGTCATTCCGGACTGCTAGGGAACGGACGGAATCCAGCAAAAATTAAACCCAAATAAAATATGGAAGGATTGCCGAGGAGGACGGAGGAGCAGGTGGATGAAAAAGTTGAGCGGATAGCCAATGAGATTAAAAAGCAGGATATTGCTCTGGGCGATATGGTCCATGTGTATTTTAAAAAAGAGGGAGCCGCCGAAACAATCGCCGGAGAGTTTAAGCGAATGGTTGGTTCGGAAATAACCTTAGATAGGGGCGCCGATTTTAAGATAAACGCCGAAGATATCATAAGTATCGAAAATAGGGACCCGCATAAAATGAGTAAAAATAAGCCGGATAGTTACGGTACGGGAATGTAAACAAAAATCCGCCATTTTGGCGGATTTTTATAGGTGTCTTCAATTTTCCGTCATCGTAAGACGAAAAAATGAAGTGGATTCCCTTCGGATTCGCCAGATGACGGACACGTATCACGATATGGGAGCCTGTGTTTGGGAATGAAAAGCGCCTGTATTGTCATCCTGAGCGCAACGGAGTGGGGTCGAAGGATCTGTAGCAGGGAAGTGTATAGACTGCAGATTCCTCGACTACGCGGAGTACCGCTCCGCTCGGAATGACAATGCGGAATTTCTATGACCCGTGAACTATTAACCGTGGACGCGCGCAGCGGCCTTGTTTTTATAGAGAAACAGTGTACTATATATGCATACCGCCGGGAATGCTGCACACGAAGTGAACAAATCATGAAAAAGCCGCAAACGCGGTGATTTACTTTTACCTACACACCAAACTTGCAAGTTTGGTAGTGCATGGCTTGACTGTTCACCTATTTTAGTCTACTATCTAACCTACATGCGACCAAGGAGACAACCGAGGCAAATAAAAGATCAAGGTAAGCCACTCGCACGAGGTATTGTTGTTGAATCGCTGCCGGCAACGACATTTCGAGTGAAGCTTGAGAATGGCGAAGAGATTCTTGCATATTTGTCAGGTAAGATGCGGATGCACTACATCAAGATACTGCCCGGTGATACGGTCACACTTGAATTGAGTCCAGATGGTGCGCGGGGAAGGATTGTGAGGAGAATGTAAAATAAACTATAAACTATTGACCGATAACTAATGACGGAAGGCGGACTATGGGGAGAATTCCCCGCAACCCGTCAAAAGTCAAAAGTTAAAAGTTCTAAGTCATTTATTATGAAGGTTCGAGCTTCAGTTAAAAAAATTTGTAAGGATTGTAAATCCGTACGCCGACAAGGCCGCGTATTTATCATCTGCAAGAAAAATCCTAAGCATAAACAGCGACAGGGTTAATAATCATTCAATACCATGCGATTAGTTGGTGTAAACATTCCAGATAATAAAAGGATCGAGTATGCCTTGACATACGTACACGGCATCGGAAAGACGACTGCCGATGCTATTTTGTCTGCCACGAAGATTCCGGTAGATAAGAAAGCAAAGGATCTCACGCAGGATGAGATGAAAAAGATTCAAGAATACGTTGAAAAGAACTGCAAGGTCGAAGGTGAATTGCGACAGGTTATCAAAACGAACATTGCGCGCTTGAAGGAGATCAACTGCTACCGAGGAACTCGGCACATGAAGAAGCTCCCGACACGCGGACAGCGAACGAAGACCAATTCCCGCACCGTACGCGGAAACGTACGCAAGACCGCTACGAGCGGACGACGTAAGACATCATTGAAGTAATCTAACCTCCTTTAACTATGGGTAAGAAAAAAGTCATAAAACAAACTGAAGCGCAGGTGCTCAAGGAGAGCGACAACCTCGAGAAGACCATGACGAAGGTCTCGGGCAAGGGAGGGGGATCGCGTAAAATCGAACAAGGGAAGGTATTCATCAACGCTACCTATAACAACACGATGATCACCGTCACCAATAGAGGAGGCGATGTTATCGCATGGGTATCCGCAGGAAGTCTTGGTTTTGCTGGTCCGAAGAAGGCAACCCCGTTTGCCGCATCAAAGGCAGTGGCCGCACTGGTCGAAAAATTGAAGAAAGTTGGTTTGAGCGAAATTGACGTTGTAGTGAAAGGCGTCGGCTCGGGACGCGATTCAGCGATCCGCTCGTTCGCAAACCAGGGATTCAATATCACTTCCGTAAAGGACGTGACGCCGATCCCGCATAACGGTCCGCGACCGAAAAAGCCGCGAAGAATCTAAAATAACTATTAACCAATAACTATTGACTAATGACAGAAGGCGGATGGGCAGGGTTATCCCTAAGAATCTCGTCATAAGTTATGAGTTATAAGTTCTGAGTCATTCATATGATGGGTCCAAAAGAAAAAAAAGAACGGGCGCTGGGAGTGCATCTCTTCCTGAAGGCAGAACGATGCAGCTCCGGTAAGTGCGCATTGCTCCGACGACCATATCGTCCGGGTGTGCACGGAAAGTCCCGAAGAAAGCAGTTGTCTGAATACGGTCTCCAACTTGCTGAAAAGCAGAAGATCATGTTTAGCTACGGTCTAAGGGAGAAGGCGATGGAACGCATCTTTAAGGAAGCGTTGCATAAAAAGGAGGCTATTACGACAACGATCGTGAACCTGCTTGAACGACGTCTTGATAACGTGGTGTTTCGCATGGGGTTTGCCCCGTCGCGCATCATGGCAAAGCAGTTTATTAGTCATGGTCATATCCTAGTCAACGGCCGGAAGGTGACAATATCGTCATTTCAGGTAAAGGTAGGTGATATCGTCGCAGTTCGGGAAAAATCAAAGACAACCCCGTTGTTCAAAGATCTTTCCGAGAACCTGAAGAAATACGAAACTCCGGTCTGGCTCCAGATCGAACGGGAAAAACTCGAAGGCAAGGTAAAATCCCTTCCGTTCGATGTCGAGATTCCGTATGACATTAACCTGGTTGTCGATTTCTACTCAAAATAATCTAAATTTCTTTTTCTATGGAATATACACGATTAAGCGAGTCGGTAAAAATCAAAACAATTTCGGAAACTGCGACTGAAGGAGTGTTCGAGATCGACGGTTTGTACTCGGGCTATGGCCTGACCGTCGGAAACGCATTGCGCCGCGTGTTGCTGTCATCGCTTCCGGGTGCGTGTGTAACCCAGATCAAGATCAAGAACGTCAAACACGAATTCACGACGATCGACGGAGTCATGGAAGACATCGTAGAGATCGCGTTGAATATGAAGAAAGTACGTTTTGCATTCCACGCTGACGAACCGCAAGTCCTCACCCTCGACGTAAAAGGAGAGAAGGTGGTGACCGCAGGGGACATCAAGGCGAATGCGCAGGTTGAAGTTATCAATCCGGAATCGCACATCGCAACCCTTACGGAGAAGAAGACCGAATTCTCAATGGAAATAACTGTCGAGAAAGGTCTTGGATACGTACCGGTCGAAGTGCGCAAGGTTGAGAAGTTGCCGGTTGGCGTCATTGCCATCGACGCGATCTTCACCCCCGTCACGAATGTAAACTTCGTGGTTGAGAACATGCGCGTAGGAGAGCGGACTGACTTCAATAAGATAAAGCTCACCATCGAGACCGACGGAAGTACAAAGCCTTCCCTCGCGTTGCATAAGGCATCGAATATTCTCAAGGATCACTTTTCCAAGGTCGCTGAGATCGCCGACGTTACCGTGGAAACGGAAGACGAAGAAGGAGAGGAAGAGCCGAAAAAGAAAGGGAAAAAATAAAGAACTACAATGAGACACTTAGCGAAAGGACGAAAATTTCATAGGAAGACTGGTCAACGCACAGCGCTCATGAAGACTCTGGCGAATAACCTGATTCTTGAAGAGAAGATCACAACTACGGAAGCAAAAGCGAAAGAGCTGAGGCCGGAAGTGGAAAAGATGGTCACACTCGCAAAGAAGCAGGATACGGCAAGCTTGCGCTTGCTCATCGCCCGACTTCCGAAGAAGGCCGCGGAAAAGATCTTCTACGAAGTTGCACCGAAATATAAGGCGCGACGAGGTGGATATCTCCGTGTGGTAAAGTCTGCGGAAGCACGTATGCGAGACGGTTCAGCAATGGCAACGATTGAGTTCATTGCTTGATGAACGTCGCCTCGAGCGTCATCCCTGCGAAAGTACATCCCCACATCATTTGCATGGTAGTGGGAGGCCGGAATGACAATAGATCGGCATATTGACGAAAAGAGGTAAAATACTATATATTAAACAAACAAGTCGACTAACCAATCAAAAGCGACAAGGGAGCTGAGACATGCGACAGGGAAATGCAGTTAAGCGATTCGTTTAACAGTATTTCTATGTCGCAGTAATCTGTGACCATGTTGCGCCCATAACATATGGCAGAAAAATTTGAACGAACTAAGCCGCACGTGAACATCGGCACCATCGGTCACGTTGACCATGGCAAGACCACATTGACGGCAGCTATCACCAACGCCACCTTCTTGAAGGGATGGTCTAAGAAAAAGGAGAACGTTGATCAGATCGACAACGCTCCGGAAGAAAAAGCTCGTGGGATCACGATCGCTTTGCACCACTCAGAATACGAGTCAGAGAAGCGCCACTATGCGCACATCGACGCTCCGGGACACGCAGACTACATCAAGAACATGATCACCGGTGCTGCGCAGATGGACGGTGCAATCCTCGTAGTATCCGCAACTGACGGCCCGATGCCACAAACGCGAGAACACATCTTGTTGGCCCGCCAGGTTGGCGTTCCCGCAATCGTAGTGTTCTTGAACAAGTGCGATATGGTTGACGATCCTGAATTGATCGACCTCGTCGAAGCTGAAGTTCGCGAATTGCTGAAGAAGTACAACTTCCCTGGAGATGAGACCCCGGTTATCCGTGGATCTGCATTGAAGGCGGGAGAGGCAACAAATGCCGATGATGAAGCATTGAAGCCGATCTACGATTTGGTAAAGGCATGCGACGATTACATTCCGGAGCCGCAGCGCGCAACCGATAAGCCATTCCTTATGCCAGTAGAAGACATTTTCTCGATCGAAGGTCGTGGAACTGTTGTAACTGGACGTATCGAGCGCGGTGTACTCAAGGTAAACGAGGAAATCGAAGTTGTTGGTATCCGACCGACCGCGAAGACTGTTGTTACCGGTATCGAAATGTTCAATAAGTTACTGGATTCGGGTATGGCAGGAGACAACGTAGGCTTGCTCTTGCGTGGCTTGAAGAAGGAGGATGTGGAGCGTGGACAGGTTCTGGCAAAGCCGGGATCGGTCACCCCGCACACCGAGTTCGAAGCAGAAGTTCTCATCCTGACTAAGGAAGAAGGAGGGCGACACACGCCATTCTTCAAGGGCTACAAGCCGCAGTTCTACATCCGCACCACTGACGTGACCGGAGAAGTAGAGCTTCCGGAAGGCATGGAGATGGTTATGCCGGGAGACACCGTAACCTTTAAGGTTAAGTTGATCGCTCCGGTAGCATTGGAAGACCAGACCCGTTTCGCTATTCGCGAGGGTGGACGAACGGTAGGGGCAGGTGTTGTTACTAAGATCATCAAATAAGAAAAACGTCTGCATTCGGCGAATTGCTTCGTTACGGGGCCCCATCGATTCGGTCGCAGTACTTCTGTACAGCTTCCTCATCGATTTCCCCGTGCCTCGCACTTCATCCGAATGCAACCGTTTTTCGGAGAGAAAAATAGAAAAGCGATTAATTCATTAAAGTATTTTGACAATGGCCAAGAAAGAAGAAGCACAATCTAAATTGCGATTACGCGTACGATCGTACGACCACAAGCTGATCGATAACTCGATCAAGCAGATCGTCGATACGGCGGTCAGAAACGGAGCAGAAATAGTTGGTCCGATTCCGTTGCCGACTGAATTCAAGCGGTACACCGTGAATCGCTCCACGTTCGTCCACAAGACCGCGCGTGAGCAGTTCGAGCTGCGTGTGCACAATCGGATTATCGACATCGTTAATCCGAGCCAAAAGATCATTGAATCTTTGAGCACACTCAACCTGCCTTCGGGAGTTGATATCGAGATCAAAATGAAATAATCGCTCAAAAACACCCTTCGGGGTGTTTTTGTTTGGATTGACAAAGGGGCTGTTTATTTGTACAAAAGAAAAAGCACTACACATTATGGAATATTGGAGGGATAGATGACCGAAGCAAAGAAGCAACTGGGTATGACGATGAAACAGCAGCGCGTTATGGCGATGATCATCGAACTGCTAAAAGAAATGCCAACATCGCGGATACGTGGGATCCATGCGCATCTGGATGCAAAGATGGAGAACAGGCCGTGCCATAGTCTGGTAACGGCGACGATCCAGGTGCTTGCGGAGGCTAAGGTGCTTGAGTTGATCGAGTTCAACAAGGCTCCGGGCCAGCGCATGAAGTCGGGGCTGTACCAATGGCACCAGGGGATATTCATCTCCTACGAGATTGTCACGATCAAGCAGCGTCCTCGGAAGGTGGGCAAGAAGCCTATCGCGATCGAGCCCGTAGTCGCGGAGGAGGAGACCCCCGAGGACTACTACACGGCCCTGTGCCGGTTGATTCCGGAATTGGAAAGGGAGTATGCATTGCTCGGTGAAAAGATAGCCGCGCGCAAGAGTGAAAAGGCGGCGGTAGACGAGTCCATTGCGAACGTCCGTAGTTGCTTTGCGGGGCGCATGGGCAAGTAAGGGAACGGGGCGGAGTGATCCGCCCTTTTTTTGATTTGCAAAAAAGGGAGAAAGTTGGTATAGAGAAGGTAGAAATTAATAAAAGCGAAAAGGAGGAGTCTGCTATGGCGGAATTATATGACAGTGTAATCTTGTTAAGAAGGGCCACTAACAACCTGGAGCCGGGTGGTGGCGGGTTCGACGAGCTAGTGCAAGTCTTGCAGGCGATAAACTCGAGACGGTACAGGCTCACAGACAGGCGGGTTACTATTCATTGGGAACGAATTGTAGAAGGGACCTGGGACGATGATGACGGGGAAGACGAGCTGCGGAAGATTTGGAACGAAACCTGGACGCTGGTAGCTGAGCTTGAAGAATTTGAAAAAAGATTCAGGCAGGTGCGTCTTGGGAGGGGGTCTAAAAAGATGCGCGAAGATGTTTATGGGATCCTATATCTCAGTAGGATTGCGTCCTTCGGGATACGTTAGGTGGTAGCAGGGGGGGCGGAGTGATCCGCCCTTTTTTTGTTGCAAAATCGGCAAAGGAATGATATATAAAATATAGTAAATTAAATTAGGGGTCCAATCTTAGGGGAGGAATTTTTTATGTCGAGTACACGGCCTGGATCGCCCGCCAGTGTAGAGGCGCAAGCGGTAAGAGATCGCATTACGACCATCGCATCTCGTTTGAAAGGAATCGAAGAGGAAATAAGGCAACGCAACACTGAGCGGGACAATCTTTTACTTGAGCTGGAGGAGACAAGGAGGTCCGTTGCCCAGATAGGGATTCAGGTGAATAAGATATTCGAGACGCAGGCATAAGACAAAGGGGCGGAGTATCCGCCTTTTTTTGATTTGCAAAAGTGATAGAAAAGTGGTATACAAACGATAGAAATTTAAAATGCACCACAGGAGAGGCGGGAGGTAATCGACATGGTAAGTCTAGTGGATGAAGATGTAAAAAGGATACAGGCGAGGGTGGTTGTAATAGAACAGCGATTCGGAGAGATCGCGGGAGAAGAGGAGGCGCTTCGGTTCGAGCGAACAAGGCTCGAGAACGAACTGTCCGATATTTTGGGAGCCTCCAAGGAGATCCAAAAACAGACCGAGTTGGCACTGGGTAATCACAGGTAATACGTAAGGGGCGGAGAATCCGCCCCTTTTTTATGTTCCCACGGTGTCATTCCGGAATCCAGTATTTCTGCATTTACCAACCCGTTAACGCGTTAACCGACTAACCTATACAATTTGTATCCCCGCCAGATCTATGCTATAGTATGTGCAATATGCGAGAAATTTCCGCGGGTATCATAGCGTACCGAACAACTGCGGAGGGCCCTCGTTTTCTGATTTTATATCACGGACACAACTATTGGAACTTCCCGAAGGGGAAAATTGAAAGCGAAGAAAAAAGCTTCCAAACAGCGGTTCGCGAAGTGAGGGAAGAAACAGGCCTTACGCGAAATGACCTCCGATTCAATGAGAATTTCAAGACATCGGAGAATTTCACATTCTGGAGGAATAAGGAAAAGATCTATAAAACGATCGTATTTTATCTTGCCGAAACGGCCCAGCAGCGGATAAAACTACCAGAGCAAACCGATGCGCAAGGGGAGAAGCATGAAGGATATGGATGGTTTACCTACAAGGAAGCGCTCAAAGTACTAACCAAGGAAGATAGTCAGCGTGTTTTGAAACAGGCATATAATTTCTTGAGGAACATCGAGTTGCGTAAGCAGGGGGCAATTCGCCCACGGCGACCACAGCAGGGAGTACGGGCGGCGCGCATCGGAGGAGGAGTGCGTAAAGAAGATGGAGAGCAACCAGTGCGCGAGGCGTCGCCAAAACAAGATGCGCAGACGCCACGTCCACGTGCGGAAGGGTCACAGCAGCGCGGAGGCGACCAGCGAAGGCCGCTACAACGACAGCCCTTGCAACAACCTCGGTTTCCTCAACGACGAGACCAGGGACGTCCACAGCAAGGGGGAGGGTATCGATCTCAATCCGAAGGACAACCGATAGAACGAAAACAAAATGGCGCATAAGCGCCGTTTTTCGTCTTAGTATAGAGGGTAAAGTATTTGATTGTTTCTGATCATCAAGGAGAAGAGGAATAATAAAGGTCTTGAGGATTAGCTCTTTGGGTGTCTATATAGATTTTTTACAAATGACGTTGTAATGTGCGCAAGGAATTGTATAATAGGGCATGTTTACATCGGAACACGCAAAGAAAGTTGTAGCATATATTGCAAAAATGAGAGAGAATGAGCGACTAGATGCGGTTATGAGGAGCATTGAAGACCGTGGCGATGTGATCTTGATTGGCGGTGCAGTACGCGATATTGCATTAAAGAATAAGCAGCCAAGGGATTTTGATATGATCGTGTGCTGTAAAGGAGCTGATTTGCAGGAGTGCATGAAGGGTAGCTCCGCTACAAAGAATAGATTTGGAGGATATAAGATGCGAATAGATGATCGCATATTTGATATATGGAGTATCGAAGATCACTGGCCAGTTAAGAAGGGCATTATCAACGAAGAGAAAGAACAGATAGCTGATGGTGCATTTTATAACATAGACGCCATTTGTATAAATTTATCCGATAATAGTTTTGTATGCGAAGGATTTAACGATGCAATGAGGACGATGCAGCTCGATATACCACTAAAAGGTGGGTCATTGGCCGATCAGCCACATGTATTAAATATCGTGCGGGCATACAGGATAAAAAAACAGTGGAACCTCTTATTTTCCGATAAAGTAAAGCGGTATATAGGTGAATGGATAGCTAGAGAACCTCACGCGATGCGAATATTAAACGATGAAGCGCTGAGACATTTTGGAGATACAAGTTTTCTCCCGAGGGAATAAAATGAATAAAAATACCGACCACAATAGCGGTCGGTATTTTTATTATTTTGCCTGCTCTACGATCTTTGCAAACGTATTAGGAGCGGTCTTGGCTATCTCAGAGAGAACCTTGCGGTCGATCTGGATATTTGCCTTCTTTGTTCCGTCGATGAACTTGCTATAGGTCGTTCCGAGGTTGCGGAGAGCTGCGTTGATCTGCACCACCCAGAGGGCTCGGTAATCACGCTTCTTCTGCTTGCGCCCCTGGAATGCGTGGCTCCAAGCGTGGAGCAATGCTTCCTTGGCTGCGCGTTCTTTTGTCTTGCGTCCCCACTTAAATCCCTTTACGTAGGTGAGCAACTTCTCTCTTTTTTTGTGGGCTAGTACGCCTCGTTTTACTCGTGTCATAAGAATAGGGAATATGAATTATGAAATAGGGAATAGGGGGGGAGTGTTTGTAAATATAACCAGTGAACCCCCTATATTCCGTTTTCCATTCTTCGATATCCGTGAATTTACATGTTTTGTCTGATCAATGATGCTGCGCCACCAAGGAGGCGCATATTGGCCTTTCTTCGGAGCTGGGTTGAACTTTTGCGGGATCGGTTATGACCGAGACCCATGGCGCGTCGGAGGACCTTTCCGGTCGATGTGATGCGCAATCGCTTTGAGATGGTCTTTTTCATGGTGGTTATTATTTCTTGGTGATTTGGGTCAATAGCCCTCTTCCGCCGAATTTCGGCTCGACGATGGTTTTATATTCAAACGGGATCATGGCAAGGAACTCCTTTAATCGTTGGAAGGCCCATTCCCTGTTGTACTTCTCGCGTCCCTTGAGGACGAGCATGATCTCTACTTTATGGCCATCGTTTACGAATTTGTCGATCTGCTTGATTTTGATCTCCATATCGTTTTTTGCCGCGCGGGCTCCAAATCTGATCTGTTTCAGCTCGCTCGTCTTTTGTTGAGCGCGCTGCTTCTTCATTTCCTTCTCACGCTGATACCGGAATTTATCGAAGTCGATGATCTTTGCGACTGGCGGTTTTGCATTCGGGGCGATCTCGATGAGATCAAGTTCCTTTTCGTCCGCAATCCGCAATGCTTCCGAGAGTGAGAATATACCGAGGAATTCTCCCTGCTCGTCAACGACGCGTAATTCAGGTGCCTTTATTTGATGGTTAAGTCGAAGTGGTTGTTCCAAATCAGTGTTTGGTTAGTGTGAATGATGGTGGAGATGAGGAGAATTGAACTCCCGTCCAAAAGAGTTATTGAAAGACGTCTACAGACATAGTCGGGTTAGTGTAAAACAGAAGCAGAAAATCCGACGAATCGCCACTGAGTTTGCCGATTTGAATCTCGTTCAGGCGCCTACGGCACGGATACTGAACCAGCTTGTGGGTTGATGCCGCGTCCACCGTACAAGCTTAGGGTGGGGCGACACTGCATTACGCGAAAGCGAATGCAGGAACTGCTGTTTTGTTGGCAGTTATTGGTTTTTGTCAGGTTGCGGTATGACGACCGGTCTGCAGTTTTTCAACGAGCCGCTTTTGTCAAAGCCTGCCATCCCCATGGGTTAGAAGATATCCTTGCGGATTTGCTTCCAATCTTCACGCTTTTTGATGGCTTCGCGCTTGTCGTGTTCCTTTCGGCTCTTTGCGAGACCGACGAGAACCTTAATTCGCTGATGCTTAGTATATACTTTCAAAGGCACTAATGTCAACCCTCGCTCCTCGATTTTGCCTGTTAAATACTGGATTTCTTTGGCTGTAAGTAAGAGCCGACGGGTGCGAGTGGGGTTGTAATCTTTAGGCGCATTCTTGGGTTGATAGGGTGGGATATCGGCATTAAAAAGGGTTGGCTGGCCGTCCCGGAGGAGTACATAGGTGCTCGAAAGGTTTATACGTCCACCCTTGACCGATTTCACCTCCGTTCCGAGCAATTCCAAGCCCGCCTCGAAGGTTTCGAGGATCTCATAGTCAAAATAGGCACGTTTGTTGGTTATGGCCTCCATAAAGTAGAGTATATGGGTAATAAGGGATAAAAAAAAGGGCCACACATGTGCGTGGCCCTTGGGGGTGAGGCTTAGAAGGGATATTTGTGGATGCGCCGTTTAGCGGCGGAGATGATACCCTTCCTGTTGGGTGCGTCAGTTTTTATGATAGTGATCGACTTCTGCGAGAAGAAGATCCGCTTGACCCCTACAATTCTGAAGAGGTCGTTTTTGAGGTTGATCAGGTCCTGCGAAAGACCCTTTTCCTCTGCTTTGTTGCTAGGGTCGGTGAATTCGACGCCGTCTGCGGCCATCAGTAACAGAGAAAGGTTCATGCCGATTGCGTTGGTATGGGTTCCTGTGTCGATCGAAATAACGAGCTCCGATTTCATAAAAGTCTCCTTTTTTAACTACTGAAGAGTGAAAGAATCTGATATATTTATATCATATAATATAAATATTGTCAATATTTGTTTTGGTACGAGGGGTCTTACTATGCACTTCATAAGAAGAAGATATGGTACAATAGGTTATATGAGTAGGAACGGATTCACATTATTGGAACTTTTGATTTCGATTGGCATTATAGCGATCATCTCAACCGTAGCTGTACTGTCTATTAATCCAGTAGAGCAGCTGAGGCAGTCGAGAGACGGGAAAAGAGTCGTCGACATCCAGATACTATCCCTTTCGTTGGCGGAGGCAAAAAACAGAAATATGGCAATGGGGACGGCGAACGTGGTTTATGTTTCAACGCCGGATACATCTGCGATATGTGCAAACTTGAGCCTTCCAACCTTGCCTCCGACTTGGAGCTATGCGTGTAAAACAGCAGCAAACTACCTCAAGACAGATGGAAGTGGGTGGCTTCCGGTGGATATTGCGAGCTTGGGGGCTTCGCAAGGAACATTGCCAATAGACCCGACAAATAGCGGAACAAAAGGACTGTATTATACATATGTTGCCGGAAGCGGATATGCATTGTCTGCGACCTTGGAATCCGATAAATACTTCAATCAAAATGGGGCGAAGGATGGAGGGGTTGATCCTTCCCGGTTCGAACAGGGGTCGAATTTATCCTTATTGGCGCAAGCGTCTGGGCTTGTTGGGTACTGGGCATTTGATGAAACCAATGGCGCTGTTGCAGCTGACGGTAGCGGCAGGGGGCATGATGGAATCCTTTCTATAGGATCGCCTACGTGGACGGCCGGTAAGGTGGATGGAGCGATAAGCTTTAATGGAAGCAGTGCCGTGAATGCCCCGGGAGTAAGTACGGGCGTTGATTTTTCAAAAGGACACACGATGGCGGCGTGGTTTAATCCTGGGTCACTTGCGGTAAACGCGAATATATTCCTTAGTTTTGGGTTGCCTTATTTATCAACGCATGTATCGGGGAATAGGGCTTTCCATTCTGCGTCGGTCGGAGGTACCCAGAAAAGCATAAATGGGGCAACGTCGCTCGCGATGGGTAATTGGTATCATATTGTCGGAGTATATGACAATACAGGCGTAAAGGTCTACATAAACGGCGTATTAGATGGGACGTTAGCAATCACGGGAGCGGACACGGTAAGTGCAAATTTGTGCATGGGTGCGCACGGATGTGGTTCATATTGGACAACCGGGAAGGTGGATGATGTGCGGGTATATAATAGGCCACTTTCGGGCAATGAGATTGAGGTGATGTACAATGCCACAAAATAAGGATTTTTTGAGTTTTTGAACTGTTTGCGATACACTCAATGCAATGATGCGGAAGAATATTGAAGAGTATTTGCGGTCTGCGATCTCAGACGCACAAATTATCGAGATTACTATCCCCGAACATGCACAGTTCGGACATTTTTCGACCAATGTCGCGTTGCGATTGGCAAAGGCGCGAGGTAAGAGTCCGATGGAAGTTGCCGAGGATATTGCAGAAAAGCTCCGATCAGCTACCCCCGAAGGGTTCTTCGAAAAAATAGAAGCGGTAAGCCCGGGATTTGTGAATATCTGGTTGACTGCGGAGGCTATTCAAGCAAGCTTTAAAGAAATATACGAAACAGGGGAAAATTGGGGTCGTCCTATGCACGAGGCTGCGGAACGATTAAAGACTGTGGTCGTTGATTATAGTGCTCCAAACATCGCCAAGCCAATGGGGGTGGGGCATTTACGGTCGACTGTTATCGGGCAAGCGCTCTACAATATATTCAAGTTCAATGGGTGGAACGCTATTGGCGATAATCACCTTGGGGATTGGGGGAAGCAATTCGGCGTATTGATCGCGGCATACAAGGAAGATGGCATGCCAGAGGAGGTGACGATTGATTATTTGATGAAGTTATACGTCGGCTTTAGTGGACGAATGAAAGAAGATCCGACCTTAGGTGAGGTGGCAAGAAAGGAAGTAAAAAAGTTACAAGATGGAGATGAAGAGAACCTGGCCATTTGGAGGAAGTTTTATGATGTCAGTCTTGCCGAGTTCGATCGAATGTACGCGCTATTAAATGTATCATTTGATCATGTGCAGGGTGAAAGTTTTTACAACGAGCAACTTCCCGGAATCGTAGAGGAGGCGCTTACAAAGGGGATTGCGAAAGAGAGCGAGGGGGCGATCGTCATTCCGATCGAGGGATACGAAGCGCCGATGATCATCAGGAAGTCGGATGGAGCATATCTGTATCCGACCACGGACCTCGCAACGCTGCGTCATCGGGTTAGTGATCTGAATGCGGATAGAATCGTGTATGTCGTCGGTAATGAACAATCGTTGCATTTCGAGCAACTATTTAAGGCTGCAAAGAAACTCGAGATCGTTGACGATCAAACGTTGGTCCATGTGAAATTTGGATTAATGCTCGGAGAGGATATGAAGAAGTTTTCGACTCGCGCGGGTAAGACTGTATCACTCTTTGATCTGTTGCAGGAGGCTATACTTCGGGCACGAAAAGTTGTCGATGAAAAACAACCCGACATGTCAGAGGAAGAACGCCAGCAGATAGCCGAGGCAGTAGGATTAGGCGCGGTAAAATACAACGACCTGTCGCAGAATAGACAGTCCGACATCGCATTTAATTGGGATCGCATGTTGAGTTTCGAAGGAAACTCAGGGCCGTATTTGCAATACGCCTACGCGCGATTAAAGAGCATTTTACGCAAGGGCGAAAAAGTAGCGGCATTCAACGTCGATATGCTGAAGGATGAATCGGAATTGCAGGTGATTTTGCGATTGCAAGAATTTCCAGAGGTGATAGAGGGGATAACAAAAAATTATTTTCCGCATCACTTGTCTGATTATCTCTATGTACTAGCAAAGGATGTAAATACGATGTACCAAGCGGTACAGATATTGAAGGCCGATGAAGCCGAGCGCAACGCGCGCTTGGCGCTAATCGCCGCAGCGGCCCAGACACTGAAGACAGGACTGGAGTTGCTTGGGTTGAAAACATTGGAACAGATGTAACTTTTCTTTTCCCTACTTTTTTAGTAAAAGTAGGCCAAAAAGCGCGAGCGAATTAAAAATAGGGAATAGGCTTAAAAATCTCTAACAAAATCGAGAATCACCCATACTTCGGACGGGACCCAGATTCTCTATTTTTGAGGAGATTTTCTTCGCCTATTTAACCCCCTATTTTTACAGCTCGCAGATGAAATGCAAGATTAAATCAAGAGAAGCAAAAAGGCCCCGCGCAAGCGGGGCTTTTGGGTGAAACGGGGAGGAGATTAAAGTGCGACAAGAACATCCTGTGGGCGAAGAAGACGATCTTCGAAGGTATGCTCCCCGTCATAACTATGGATTTCTCCTGGAAAGTCGACGAGGCCTTTCTTTATATACTGAACGCGGCATCCGCCTTTCCGAACCTTGTATCCTTCGATGATGTCGATCAAGTTGAATGCTCTTCCGTTAAATAGGACGACTTTAGCACCTACGATCGAGGAGTAAAACTGATTCTTTTCAGGGAGGAGTACGTCGGGGCATATGACGGCGCAATGGGTGAGCAAACCATACCGAGCCGAGACCTTTGCCAGGAAAAGAGTAACCCATTCTTTCGGCAAGCCATCGATACACTTTGTTTGTTCGTTTACGCGTAGGTGCTTAAACATATACCCTCCTCAAAGCGTTTTATAATAGCTGATTATTGAATACCAGATTATAAAAACGATGTCAACAAAAAAGCCCCGCATACGCGGGGCTTTGAGCTAGAGTGCGATAAGGATATCGCGAGGGTGGATGCGCTCGCCGAAGATTCGCGTACAGCCGCATTCATCAGGAGTGGTCCAGACGATGGAACGGCCGGAGATAATCTCGACCATACCGCCACCAAGGGCGTATTTGTGCCCATGATGTGCGTAGTACAATGCGTACATGCTGCCATCGGTGCGAAAGACGGCAACCTTTGCGTCGAACAGCTCGGTAAAGGTTTCTCCCGGTTTTGGAAGACAGGTGGCGGTGGGACCGAATATGGCGTAGCAGTAGATAACCCCGTGTAGGTTCGCCTTGGCGAGGAAGAAAACAGTATTGCCGTCAGGCAATCCGACGATAGTATCATTGACGATGCGCAAGTTCATAAAGTCTCCCCGTAAACGTTTGATAACAGCTGATTATTGAATACCAAGTTATCGAATGCATGTCAATAAAAAAAGCCCTCCGAGAAGGAGGGCTCCAGATGAAACGGAGAAGTGCTTAGAGGGTAACGAGAACGTCAGCAAGCGGAATGCGTTCGCCGAAGAATTCGTTGCGCCCGCATTCGTCTACGCCTGCCCAGATCACAGATTTGTCTAGAAGGTTAACGTCAACCAGGCCTCCACCTTGAGGGTATTTATGACCATGATAAACATCGAGGACGTGGATATTTTCCACAGTGAACTGGAGAACTTTAGCGAATCCTCCTATTTCGCGTTGTATGCCCTCGTCTGTCGGGAGGCATTTATCCCGGAGACCAATAACGGCTCCGAAAAGGAATGCACTTTCGCGGGTTCTTGCTAGGAACAACGTGACCCATCCTTCCGGTAGGTTGACCAAGCATTTCTTGTGTGGATCCACTCGTAGTTTGCTAAACATAGAGCCTCCTCAAAACAGGTGATAATAGCTGATTATTGAATACTAGTTTAAAGTGATCATGTCAATGGCTTATGAATAATAATGATGGGAATCAAGGAATACTAATACGGAAACAAGCCACGCTTAGCGTCGTTATATAGTAAGAAGAATAAAATCTGATACAATACAGTAATGAAGGCGATCGACGGAAAGGGGATTGCGAAAGAAATAATTGAACGACTCAAGAGCGAGCCAGCACCGCACAAGATATTTGCGGCTGTTTTGGTCGGCGACAACGCGGCGAGCGAGAGTTTTGTGAAGCAGAAGGAAAAAGTGGCCAAGGAGTTGGGTCTCGACTTTCGCATCTATCGATTTCCGGAAACAAGTACAAACGATTCATTACGCAAAGAGATAGGGAGGATCGCTAGGATGTCTCGCGTCGGCGCAATAATAGTGCAACTACCCCTGCCCGCGCATTGCAATGCGCACTATGTCTTAAATATGATCCCACCAGAGAAGGATGTGGATGCATTAAGCGAACGGACACTCGGCGCATTCTATAACAATAGGAGTTCGGTGGCGCCGCCATCGGTGGCAACGTGCGAAGAATTGTTCATAAGAAAGGGAATAGACCTTCGCGAGAAAAAAGTTGCAGTTGTGGGGTTGGGCATATTAGTAGGGAAGCCAATCGCGCTTTGGTTGATGAAAAAGGCGAAGGAAGTATACGCACTCGACCAGGGGAGCGACCTGGAAATACTTAAACGGGCGGACATAATCATCACCGGCGTTGGCAAGGCGGGACTCATTACGCCGGAGATGATAAGGGATTTCGCAAGTGTCGTAGACTTTGGATATTCATTTGATAGTGAAGGAAAGATCCAAGGTGATTTCGATAACGCTCTTATTCCTCATTCCGCATCTCTGGTGCCTCATGCATTCTACACGCCAACTCCCGGAGGAACGGGCCCGATATTGATCGCAAAGTTGATGGAAAATTACTACATCTTGAATAAATAAGCGCCACTTATGTCATTCCGGCGAAGGCCGGAATCCAGAGTATATAGATGCGCGTCTTCGGGGAGGATGACAGAGGGATTTAACGCGTTAACCCATCAACGCGTTAACCAAAAAAACGGAACAATAAAAATAGTCGGCATGCCATCAAAAGTAAAAACAATCGCAAAAGTATTTGTCACAATCGCCGCAATCGTGGGGGTCGGATTTTTGATGAGTTATCAAAAGAAGATATCAATCTTTGCGGAGAACGACGATAACCCAATGAGCGAAGATCGGATTAGTTTTTTATTGCTTGGAGAAACGGGGAGGGCATTAGGATGGAGTAACGCGCCCGATCTGACCGATAGTATTATCTTGGTCGAATATCGTCCAAAGCTCGGCGTGGTGAACCTGATCTCATTACCTCGCGATCTATTTGTAACGTTCGGTGGTGAGTCGTTTAAGCTAAATGAAGCGCTACGACGGGGGAAATTAAATGAGTTTATGGAGGCATTGCCACAGATGACGGGACTTAAGACGGACAAATATGTTGTGGTAAACGTCGACATATTAAAGAAAGTTGTCGATGAGATGGGGGGTGTAGACCTGACATTGAAAGACAAGGTAGTAGATGGCGTGAGCGGATACACTATCCCGGCGGGAGAGAACCATATCAATGGCGACCAGGCGATCTGGTTGGTTCGCAATAGACACGCGCCGGAGGGGGACTTTTTCCGGGAAAAGAATCAGCAAGAGGTGGTCCGTGCTGTCTTGAAGGAATTTAAGACATTGAGTGCGATGGAAAAGACGGCATTCTTGTTTAAGATGACTCCGGAGTTGGGAAATTTAAATACAAACATCGACTTCAAGGAGCTGTTGCCGACGTTGCGGCAGTTTGGCGGAGTGCGGCTTAATACAATCGTTGTTGATTTCAAGACGGGAATTTTGCAAAGCTCAGAAGTGGAATACGGCAATGCTATGGCGTATGTACTACTTCCACGACTTGGCTCGGGGAAATATGAAGATATGCGCAATTACATTCAATCGAAGGTAGAGAAGTAGAAGTCACTCATATGTGAGTGGTTTTTTATGAATTGTTATTCCCGTATCCGCAGGAATAACAGAAGGCCGAATACAAGGGCTTTTTTTGACTAATATAATAATATGGTTTATAAACAAATCAGTATCATTACGTATTGAAAGGGAGGTAAAAGATGAAACACATTTTGGTTATTGGGGCTGGCGGGTTTATCGGGTCCGCGATTACACACCGACTGCTTAAGGAAGAGGACCGGAGAAGTCTGGTCTTTGGCACGAGTAGGAGCGGGAGGTTTGGACATCTGCGACTCGACGTAACGGATGCAACGAGCGTAGAAGATTTCTCGGAGTGGTTAATGAAGAACGAAATAAACCCCTCCGTCATCATCTACGCGGCAGGCAATCGCGAGCCCGGAGGGTTTAAGGCCGAGATGAAGACGTCAAAACGAGATACGGACCCGGCGGTATTCATGAAAAACGCCGAAGTTTATGGTCTTGGTCTTCTGCATGTGGCGACAAAGCTGGTGCCGCACATGACCGACGACGGGCATATCGTCGTGATCAGTTCGGTGGATGGAACGGAGAAGCCTCCGTATTATCTGAGCGACAGATTGTATGGCGCTTCCATAGCGGCCCAGGAGGTGCTCGTCAAATGGATGCGGGCGGATACGTTGTTCACCACGCCGAGGAACATCCACGTGCATCGCATCGCACCGGGATCGGTGGAAGGAAGCCCCTTTTATGAAGGGGCTGCGACGGAACTGTTACCGCAACGGATGGTCCCGGTATCCGAGATCGTCGAGGCAGTCGCTCAAGCGATCAATATGTCTACGGGGTATGTGGATCTCAACCTTTTTGCGTCTAAGTAGTATTTCGCCATAACGGCGAAAAGGCCCAGGTATGATACCTGGGCCTTTTGTTTGCTTGACCGGGGAATATGTATTATGTAGTATTAGATACATTCAATTATGGTCTTTTACAAAAGTAGTCGCTCGCTCAAGGCGACCACTAACATAAAAGGAGGTTTTGGGTTGTAGAAATTCCTATCCGAAGAAGTTATCAAGCGAGGAGGCATTTATGGGAAAAGTACTCATGCTACTGTGCTTTATGGTTTCACTTGCTTTCGCCAGTGCGGCATGGGCGTCGGTGGCTACCGACCAGAGGTCAAAGAAGGAGATCGCTTATAAGCAGGCGGACCAGCGAGAGTCCGGCCCGGCGATGGCGAGCGCGCAGCTCAACCATACGGAGGCATCGACCCTCAAAGTAGGGGTCGTCATCCTGGCGAACTTCAAGAGCGAAGGCACCGCCATCATCGCAATCGGCGGCAGGGGAGAGGCAACAGTTAACGTGCCGGCTATAACGGCCGTGGCTGCGGCATCGGCAGGGTCTTCTATTGAGAAAAGATTCTCCGGCGCCACCGGGACCATGATACGGGCCATCGGCACCATTAATTCGGCAGGGCGGGAGAGCCCCGGCTGCGACATTGTCGCTAGTTTTGACCAGGGAGCCTTATTCGCCGGGACCACTGCCTTCGCGTAGACCCGGGCCGACAGGTCTGCGAGGTTAGTAAAAAGTTGAGCAAAATCCCCAGGGTCTAACCCTGGGGATTTTAAATCAAATTGTCATTCCCATGGAGGCGGGAATCTATATAATATCTGGATTCCCGCATCCGCGGGAATGACAGCCCGGTCTATTCTTGTAGTTGCTTCGCCGCTTCTTCAAATACAATCTGCATTTGTTCGAGATCTTTCTGAGAAATAGGCTTGAGTACATACGTATCCGCCTTCTTTTTGATTATAGTACCATCGGGCGTTGTAATATGCTTTGCAATGCCGATGCGCAATCGCCAAAAGTCCTTAGTCCCGAGCGAGTTGATGACTGATTCCACGCCATGATGTCCAGCAGCGCCGCTCCCAAAGGAAAATTTGTATTCGCCAAGGGGAATATCAACATCGTCATGGACCAAGATAAAGTGATCGGGCTTGATACCATCCTTTTTGAGAAATCTAGCAACAGCGGGACCGGAGACATTCATGAATGTACCGAGTGATTCAATGGTGGGAGGGGTAGCGAAAGAAGATTCTCGGAGAAATCGTATAAAGAGAGTGCCTGCATTATGGTAGGTGTCGGTATATTCGGGGCCGGGATTGCCGAGCGCAATAATGATATCGAGATCGGCGAACGAAATGGTCTTTTGCATAGAAAAAATAAGAAAAATGTCTGTTTGACATTGCCTACGTTTATACTAAAATGAAGTTAACAAATTAGCAAACTTGATGAAATCATTCCTTTACGCGCTTCGCGAGATTATAGAGATAGTGTTGGTTGCAGTGCTGGTCGTGTTCGGCGTCCGGAGTTTTTTGGTACAGCCATTTTTAGTAAGTGGAGCGAGTATGGAGCCGACATTTCATGGAGGTGATTACATCCTGATCAACGAACTTTCGTATCGGTTCAGAGAGCCAGAGCGGGGAGAGGTTGTCGTGTTTCGTTACCCAGGGGATGAAAAGACATTTTTTATCAAGCGCATTATTGGCTTGCCAGGCGAGCGAGTAGTAGTGACGGGGGGAAACCTATATGTCTATAACCCTGAGCACGAAGAGGGGAGATTGATGAGTGAAGTATACTTGCCAAACGAATTGGTGACCGTGGGGGAAAAGGATATTACATTGGGTGAGAATGAGTTTTTTGTTATGGGAGACAACAGGGACGCAAGCTTTGATTCGCGGCAATGGGGGCCATTAAAGAGATCGGAGGTTGTCGGATCGGTATGGGTTCGATTATGGCCACTGAATCAGGTAATGGCATTCGAAAAGCCGGTATACTAATACACGAATGAAGGAAAGCGGAAAATGAAAAAGGGAAAGAGAGGGTAAGAATCTACGGATTATATTTCTTTATTTTTCATATTCCACTTTTCATATTTCGAATTTATGGCAGAAAAAGAAGCCGCTCCAAAAAAGGAAAAAAAGGTGAGAGAGAAGAAGATGGCATATCAGACCGTAAAGGGGATGCACGACATTCTCCCGGAGGAGCAGCCATTGTGGGATAAGGTCCGTTTAGCGACAAAACACGTCGGTGAGTTTTATAATTTCCAACGCATCGATACGCCGGTACTCGAAGGTGCGGACATATTCGAGCGGGGATTGGGAACAAAGACCGATATTGTCGAAAAGGAGATGTTTGTCATAAAGACGAGGGGGGGCGATAAGCTTGTGATGCGACCGGAATTCACCTCGGCGGTCATGCGTGCCTATTATCAGCACGGGTTGAGCCAGTTCGGACAACCAATGAAGCTCTATTATGAAGGACCGGTATTTCGATATGAGCAGCCACAGGCGGGGAGATATAGGCAGTTCAATCAGGTAGGATTTGAAATTTTGGGAGCCGAAAGTGATCCTGTATATGATGCGCAGGCGATCATGAGCGCGTTCAGGATCATTGAAGAGTTGAAGATAAAAAACGTAACGGTGCATATCAATAGCATCGGATGTCACAAGTGTCGCGCGACATACATTAAAAAGCTGGAAGCGCATTATAAAAAGAATGCGTTGAAGATTTGTAAGGATTGCAAAAATCGCATAAGTACAAATCCATTGCGAGTTCTTGATTGCAAAGAAGAAAAATGTCAGCTCGTAAAGGCTGAAGCGCCAATCATTCTCGATTATCTCGATTCGGAATGCAAAGCCCATTTCACGAAGGTATTGGAATACCTCGATGAGGTGAAGATTCCGTACTATATCGATTCGTACCTGGTTCGCGGGTTGGATTACTACAACCGTACGGTATTCGAGTTCTTTGGCGAAGGATTTTCTGTTGCGCTTGGCGGAGGAGGACGGTATGATTATCTTTCTGAAACGCTAAAGCTGGGGAAGTTGTCGGCAGTAGGGAGTGCACTTGGCACAGAACGCATCATCGAAGTAATGAAGGCGAGTGGAAAAATCATAGTGCCGAGAGGAGCCGCAAGGGTGTTTTTGGTGCATATCGGAGATGAGGCGAAGAAGCGAGGGTTAGCGTTGATCGAGGAATTTCGCAAAAGCGGAGTGCGTATTAACGAATCATTTGGAAAGGATTCCTTGAAGTCGCAAATGCGCGTAGCGGATAAGGAGCAGGCGCAGTTGTCTCTGATCTTGGGGCAGCGCGAGGTATTCGAAGGGAGTATTATCGTCAGAGATATGGAAACGGGTGCGCAAGAAAGCGTACCCTTGGAGCGTATTGTAGAAGAAGTAAAAAAGCGACTGAAATAAAAATTTCTAATGCTTGATTATTAATGGATGACCTAATATCTGGGTGATCATTTAAAAATTATAAATTAGTAATTAGAAATTCAACAAATATGGAGTGTCTATTTTGCGCTATTGCGAATAAGGTCCGAGAGGCTGAAATCGTCTATGAAGATGACCACGTGGTGGGGATATTAGACGTCTTCCCGCGCACCCCGGGGCACACGATGATCATTCCAAAAATACATGCCGAAACGATCCTCGATCTGCCCGAGAAAGAGCTGGAACCGGTATTTGCGGCGGTTAGGAAGGTGACGGCGACCTTGCAGAAGGCATTGGGGCCGGATGGCTTTACAATCGGCATCAACCATGGTAAAGTTGCTGGGCAAGCGATAGACCATCTGCATATTCATATCATGCCTCGGTGGCGTGATGACGGCGGGGGTTCGCTCCATAGCGTTGTTGGAAATCCTCCTAAGGAGTCGCTGAAGGTCATTAAGGATCGCATCCTTAACGTTTAAGGTATCAAAGTAATCAATAACTATTTAATTAACCAATCCAAATGGAGTTAAAACGTCGAGAAGGTGAGTCGGTAAGCGCGTTTCTGTACCGCTTTTCCAAGAAGATGCAACAAAGTGGCGTCTTGAAGGAGGCAAAGAAGCGACGCACTCGTGGACGCGCCGTCAATAAGAACAAACGAAGGATCGCAGCGATCTACCGCGATGAAAAGCGTACGGAGATAGAGACAGCGAAGAAGTTGGGAACCTTCTAATAAAAATGGCGCCGCTATGGTGCCATTTTTGTTTGGTGATATAATAAAGTATTCAAACTAACGACTTACATAAGCATGATCAAAGAACAACTGATGGAAAAAATAAAGGAATCAATGAAGGCGGGGACATCAGAGCGCACAAACATCTTGCGCCTCGCAATGAACGCGATCAACAACCGACAGGTGGAGAATCGCGGAAAGGGGATCGAGGGTGAGTTGAGCGATGAGGATGTGATCGATGTATTGATGAAGGAGGTAAAGCGCCGCAATGAATCGGCTACGGTATATGCCGAAGCGGGACGGCAGGAGTTGGCAGACGTAGAGCTTGCCGAAATAGTGATCTTTAAGGAGTTTTTGCCGGAAGAGATTTCGACCGAAGAGCTCGATGCGATCGTGACGGCTGCGATTGAAAAGACAGAGGCAAAGGAGATTAAGGATATGGGCAAGGTCATGGCGGAGATCAATCCCCAGATCAAGGGACGCGCCGATTCAAAGGCGGTTAGCGACATGATCAAAAGCAAAATGGGATTGTGATAATCAACAAAAAAAGACCCGAATGGGTCTTTTTTTGTTGATTATCGCTGATTGGCATGTGATTCGGGGCCCTCTTCAATACGCTGTTTGCGCTCCTCGTCGGTGAGTACCATACCCTTTTCATCAACGGAGTATTTGCGCTCGCCGTGCGCCGCTTCTTCGCGGTTTGCGATATCCTGCTCGACTTGCTCTTCGGCCTTGTCGTAATCCTCAGAAGTGGGCTTAGTGATGCCGGCATCCTTTATTTTTTCCTGCATTTTTGCGGCCTCATGTTCGGCGCGCGGTTTTGAAAAGAATTTTTCAAACATGGTAATGAAATGATTGTAATGTCACGACATTGACATTTTTAAATATTTATTGTATACATTATACAGCAAAACAGCCTCGGGTACAACCGGGCAATGCACATAGACAACAGAAGAAAGAAAGGAGGGGTTGCACGTGGCGGCACTGGAGGGCGAAATGCTCAGAGACATGCTCGAAAAGGGTGTGATCTACCTGAGCGGAGAGGTCACGCCAAGAATGGCAGAACAGCTTGGAAAGGCGATGATGTGGCTCGATGCAGTAAAGCGGTTTGAAACGGTTAATCTGATCATCGACAGCCAAGGAGGATCTGTTGTAGCGGGGTTGCAGATGTACGAACTAATACGCAATTCCAGCATTTCGGTGCGAGGAGTAGTGTATCGGCGGGCATTCTCGACGGCCGCGATCGTGCTGCAGGCGTGTCATAAACGGGTAGCGTTTTCAAGCGCTGAAATTCTGTTTCATGATACACGAGCAGAGGTGCGCGTGACCGACAGCGAAGAGGAGCTTGCAGAGGTGCTTAAAAGCGCCCGTAAGCGACAACAGATGCTATATCGGATTATCGCATCAAAACTCGGAAAGCCGATCGAGGAGGCTACGAGGTTTTCCAAGCTCGAGATGTGCATGAGCGCCTATGAAGCGCTCGAACGGGGATTTGTCGACGAGGTGATCGACCTGATCCCGTAGAACTATCGAAGAGGGTGCTTGCACCCTCTTTTTTTTGTTGCTACAGTAGAAATTATGAAACTATCCATAGGCATGGTCGGGACACAACCCGACATGGCCATGGGGGTAATGGAGAAATAAAAGGGATCCCATTTAGCCTTAAAATCAGGTTAGAGAGTGGATTAAGTTATGCACATTCTAAATAGTTGTTTTAATGCTATAATTAATTAGAGGCATATATATTTTAAATATGATGCAAAAATCAAAAAGTTTAGTGATTGCTGAATATTTTATCAGCAAAAGTCAGATTGCTGGTGAGGAGATTACTAACAAAAAAATACAAAAGTTGTTATATTATGCGCAAGCATGGAGCCTTGTTTTTAATGGGGAGAAGATTTTTGACGACCAAATCGAGGCATGGGTTCATGGGCCAGCAATTCCATTGATATATTTTGAATTTAAAAAATTTGGATTTGGAAATATTAGTATTACTGTAAATAAAAGTGATTTTGAGGCCTTATCAGATAAAGAAGAGAAATTGCTTGATAATGTATGGAGTGCCTACGGGAAGTTTGATGCTGACTATTTAGAACTCCTCACTCATAATGAAGAACCGTGGCAAAAGGCAAGAAGCGGTTGTGCAATTGATGAATATTGCAATAACGAAATCAACACCGATCTTATGAAAGAATATTATGGGAGAAGGCTCGAAGAAATCAAAAAAGGACAGTAAATGGTTTAAGGCTAAGGCTTTTGAATTGATCGAAAGATTTGGGAAAGAAAATAAGGATAAGGAGATTTCCCCTTATTTAGAACATGCCGTTAAGGCAATCGAACAAACTTTATTTGCAGGAAAAATACCAGACGCTATCACTATTCCAACCGGAGATGATCCCGAGGGGAAAAACATCTCAATTCATTTAAAACAAAAAAGCTTAGAGCATAGGCAAATCGATGAAATTCAGAAAGAAGCTGCGAAGTCGCTAATCCGTAAATTTTCTGAAATAAATGCGACTACAAAATCTGACGCGCAACAATCCGGACTAATAAGAGATAAAGTGGGGAATTCAGGCAAGTATGAATTTTTGTATAGAAATTTATCTCCTGAGGTTGAGATTTTAGAGGTTCAATATTCAGGAGGCGGGAGAATTTTCGGGTTTTTTACGCAAGAAATATTTAATGTCGTTTGCATCAGAACGGATCATGTGAATATTGATTAAATATACATAATACATGACTAAAATTTCTTTTGAAGAAAAACCAACTCCTGAACAGATAAAGCTTTATGAGGACGGAATGAAGCATTTTTTGCAGTATCAAAAAGCAGAGATAAAAGTAGTGCTTAATGAGTTGCCTATAATAATAAAGACATATTGGAACCAAGAACATACAAATACTGATTATCACTGGATTGAACATTTTCTCGTAAAGACGTCAGAAATTGAGTTTGAAATAGATAATCCATATCGGGAGGGGATAGATAATGAGACATTATCAAAAGAGCATATTTGGAGTGATGCTTATTATATACAGGATCAAATTTATAAAAAATTAAAAAAAGACCCGCGTTTAGAAAGGGGTAATAGCGACCTCTATTGGAAGCTATGGGATTTAAGAGAGGATCAGTAATGGCCCTCTTTTTATTCCAATACCTATGTACGGGCAAAATAAGCCCAATAGAGGCAGGTTTAGTGTAAAAAGTTATAAACATACCCAAAGCGTATTTTTTGCCGTATAATCAAGCTAACAACCGAATAGAGCCCGCAAGGGCAAGTGCCTAACCCTACCGCCTCGGCGATAGGTATGGTGCAAAATCGCAACAAGCTTAAAGATCCCATCATCAGGATCGCTTGTTGCGTTATGCAGGGAAACTTGCATATGGCCGTAAGGCCTATCTGGTGGTGGGTTTTTTGTTTACCCACGTCCGGAATAAATTAACGGTAATAGTAAGCAAATAATCACCATAATGAAATCAATAAAAGGTTTTATACAGGTTCCGGTAGTAGTGCTTATGGCTGTGGGCATTTTGGCCATACTGGGAACGAGCTATTATTTTGTAGGGGCAAAGAATAGTAAGCAAGAAGAAATAAATAAAAAGACAGCTTTGAGCACGGTTCCCTTAAATCGCGAAGAGGTCTCAACTTCCGGTGCTGTACAAGAAATCAAAAGCGGAGAAGGAATAATAAAAGAACAGGGAACGCAGAAAATTATCGCACCCACAAAGCAGGAGAGCACTAATACTAAAAAAGCAGACGATTTGGTAAAGGAAGTGATGTCTGATATGGACAAATTGAGCCAATTAGATCAGCAGATTGAAGACTTCGGCACCCTCTTAAGGGCAATTCGAACAACTAAGAATAATTATATCTCGTATGCAAAAAGCTCCGCTCAAGCCAGAGCCGATTTGTTAAATGATTTTGCGGATACGGCAAGTGATATAGGGATAAAGAACTTCGCCCTAAGTGATGCAAATAAATTCACAAAATACATACAAAGTGCGCAAACGGATTACAATACGCTGTATGAGCCATTAGAGACGGAGGTAAAGAAGCAATACGAAATGACTTCAGAAATAAAAGGGATAATAGATCAGGGGACTACTCCTGCTAATTTATCAAAGGTTCTGTCTATGGGGAATGAGGAGATAAATCGTTTCTTGGGGTTGGTAATAAAGTTTAACACTGCTGCGCAGAAATTTGAGCAGCAAAAAGCCGATAGTTTTTCTCAGTCATTGAAATACATTGACAGTTTAGTTGCTACAAAGAGTATTTTTTTGTCTGTAAGTCAGCAGTTGCTTCAAATTGAGCAGCAGTCACAACAAATCCCAGCACCACAAAAGGCTACTCAATGTTGGTCTACCACCCAATATAGCGGTGGTATTGTGAATGGCACAGCGCAAACAAGCGTTAGATGTGAGTAAATATGCACTTTTATGGAAGGACAAGAATTATACAAAAAGGTATACAGGGAAATCCTTGATTATTCTGACGGGGAGCTTATTGGTCGATGTGCCAAATGGGGCTACGAAGTAGAGCAAAAGCTCTCAGAGAACGAGCAGTTCTTGATACAAGGAGGAGCCGAAAGCGCTTCGAGTTTTATGTATGCTGTTGCTACGGCAGTTATTGTGGGTGAGTTTGCAAAACATGCATACAATGACTACTTCTCCGAAGAAACAGAGATAGACCTTGGCTTATTAGATATGGAGTTTGAACAAATACGCGGTTTTCTCGGGGAAGACATTACGCAATATCGGCTGACGTTTCTTAAAGAAGGGAATAGTATAGGATTGCAAGATATATGGACTGCGATAAGCGAGTGGAAGCAGGATATATACAAATCCCTCATATATATTTATAAGCAGGAAAATAAGGATCCAGAATGGCTGATACTCAATTCACTTACTAAAATCTTCGAAAAATCACACACATCAATAACTGACGCGCGAAGGATTGAAGGGTACGAATATATTAACAGCGGATTTAACGCATGATAGGGCGCTACCCTATGAGGTTAAATTATGCAATATCGAGGAGTAGATAGGGGGGGTATTAGGTAGGAAATGGTAGGAAAATGGGCAGAGCGCGACACGATAAAGGCATATTTAGCGAAAGGTGGTACTATATATGATATGGAGAAGATCGTACGAAAAATAAGCCCAATGCAAATAAAAGCATTAGATTGCTGGCAAGTAGGTGGCTTTAAAAGCAAGGCAAAGGCCTTAAGAGAGGCAGGATATAGGGAAAGTGTTGTTGATGCCCCACATAAGGTTTTTAGTAGTCCTGCGGTCATTAGAGAGCTCGAATTACGAGGATTTGATGAGTGGGGTAGGCGTAGACCTATGACATCGGAGGAGTTAACTCAGATAAAGCCGGAGCAAAAGCCTATATTTTGGGATATTAAGAATACACCGAAAGAAGTTTTCCAGCGGCTCAAGGAGCAACTTGCGGAAATCCCAAGTGCACCATCTCAAAGATCAAAGGAGGATGAGGAGCGAGTATCATCGGCATATATACCTTACGGGGGCGGAGCGGATATTTTTGAAGGAACTCAGGAGCAACATCAGCCAATTCCTAATGACGATCAATATTCATCGATGTAAAAGACCTAAAGGGATAGATAATGACATCAAAAGAGCCACAAAACACAGAAGAGGAAGGCGGGGGAGTAAAGAGCGCCCCAGTCATGTGGCTTTTGGCGTTGGTTGTTATAATGATGGGGTTTCTTATATATGAATTGTTTCTTCTTCAACTACCCAAAATAGAAAAAAGAGAATTACCCGAAAAGGCAAAATATTGCCTCGAAGAATTGAAAGCATACAGTACTATTAAAACCTTAGAGATGGGAGGACATATTCGCCCTACGGGTGAATTTATTGAGGAGATGAGAGAGTGCTACAGGAGGAAAGGATGGGAAGTGAAAAGGTGAACACACCCCATATTTCACTGGAAAAAATAAGCAAAATGTGGTAAAATAGTAGGAACTTTAAGCCCCAATAGAGAAGGGCTCAGACCCTTATGGAAGAACAGAAGAAGACTAAAAAGAATGCAAATCAAGGAAGTGGGCACTTTGAGGCCCAACTTTTTAAGGCGGCCGACAAGCTCAGAAAGAATATAGATGCAGCAGAGTACAAGCATATCGTGCTTGGACTTATTTTTTTAAAGTACATATCGGATGCGTTTGATGTGCATTACGAAAAACTCTCAGAAGGTAAAGGTGAATACGAAGGAGCAGACCCCGAAGATCAGGATGAATACAAAGCAGAAAATGTATTTTATGTACCAGTAGAAGCGCGATGGACGCATCTCCACTCACGGGCAAAGCTTCCGAGTATCGGTAAGGACTTGGACGCGGCAATGGAAGCTATCGAGAAGGTAAACCCAACGCTGAAAGGGATATTGCCAAAGGAATACGCAAAACCGAATTTGGATAAAGCAGCACTCGGTGGACTGGTTGATCTTATCGCGGATGTTGCGCTCGGTATCGAAAGCGAGAAATCAAAAGACCTTATCGGTCGCGTATATGAGTATTTTCTTGGTGAATTTGCATCTCTTGAAGGCAAAAAGGGCGGGCAGTTCTATACCCCACGAAGCATCGTTGAGCTTATGGTTGAAATGATAGAGCCTCTTTCAGGGCGCGTATATGACCCTGCGTGTGGCTCGGGAGGTATGTTTGTAATGAGTGAAAAGTTTGTGGTCGCACACCGTGGACGAATGGAAGATATTTCTATTTACGGACAGGAAAGTAACCACACCACATACCGCTTATGCCGAATGAACCTCGCCTTGCGTGGTATAGATGGATCGCAAGTAGCTTGGAATAGTGAGGGATCATTCTTAAAAGATGCACATCCGGACTTAAAAGCAGATTATATTCTCGCCAATCCACCATTTAATCAAAGCGACTGGGGATGGGATATTCTAAAAGGAGATGCGCGATGGAAATATGGGCTTCCTCCAGACGGCAATGCAAACTTTGCGTGGATAGAGCATATGATCCACCACCTCGCACCAAAAGGAGTAATGGCAACCGTTCTCTCGAACGGCTCTTTGTCGTCCAATCAAAGCGGGGAGGGGGAAATACGCCAGAAACTTGTCGATGAGGATTTAGTGGATTGTATCGTATCACTTCCAAAGCAACTATTTTATAATACGGGTATTCCTGCGTGTCTTTGGTTTATTTCGCGCAAGCGTTTAGGGAACGGAGATAGAAAGCGAACTGGAGAGCTTCTCTTTATTGACGCGTCGGAAATGGGCTTTATGGCAGACAGTACGCATAAGGAATTTACTGAAGAAGATATACAAAAGATCGCGGGAACATATCACGAATGGCGACAGAAGGACAATAAATACGAAGACATAAAAGGATTTTGTAAGTCAGCAACGTTTGCGGATGTGCAGAAGCACGGCTATGTCCTTACCCCCGGAAGATATGCGGGCATTGCAGACGGAAAAATAGACAGTGAGCCGTTTGAAGAGAAAATGAAACGCCTCACCACTACTCTTAAGGGACAAATTGCCGAGGAGGAGGATATAAATATGGAGATAAAAAACCAATTAAAAAAGGTTGGATTTGAAATATGAAGAATGCAGCTATTGGCGATTGGGTCGAAACTACACTTGGGGACGTTGCTAAAATTGCTAGTGGGGCTACGCCCTCTACAAAAGAGGTAACATATTGGGGAGGAGATATCGCATGGATAACGCCTAAAGATCTCTCAAGCTTTAAAGGCGTTTATATTACTCGTGGAGAAAGGAATATAACTGAAGAGGGTATTAGAAACTCCTCAGCGCAAATGCTTCCTAAAAATACGGTTTTATTTTCGTCTCGTGCGCCCATAGGATACGTAGCAATTGCGGGTAATGAGCTAACTACAAATCAGGGGTTTAAAAATATAATATGCGATGAAAAGAATACGCACTATCTTTTTATCTACTATTGGCTAAAAAATAATAGCAATCGTATAGAAAAACTTTCATCAGGATCTACTTTTAGTGAGGCGTCCGCTTCTTTAATGAGGAGTTTAGAAATTAAACTCCCTCCAATAACAGAACAAAAAGAAATAGCAGGAGTACTTTTAAGCTTGGATAACAAAATAGAATTACTACGAAAACAGAACAAAACTCTCGAAGCTACCGCACAAGCAATTTTTAACGAATGGTTTGAGAAAGGCAAAGAATTACCAAAGGGGTGGCACTTAACTCAACTTAAAGATGTTATTGAGCTAAATCCATCAGAAGTGGTTCAAAAGGACGGGGAAATTCCTTATCTTGATATGTCTGCATTGCCCATACAAGGGAGTTGGACGGAGAAGCCATTGATGCGCAAATTTTCTTCGGGATCAAGATTTCGTAATGGAGATACTCTTTTTGCGCGGATCACTCCCTGTTTAGAAAATGGGAAAACAGCTTTTATCCAGTGTTTGCCAGAGGGAGTGAGTGCATGGGGTTCTACCGAATTCATTGTTATAAGAGTAAAGAAGCCCCTTCCTTCGGAATATGGATATTTACTTGCTCGCAATACTTCTTTTCGCAATTTCGCAATAAAAATGATGAGTGGTACATCGGGTAGACAGCGCGTACAAGTAGAGATGCTCAGAGGTTATCCAGTAGTTGTGCCAGATAAGAAAACTTTAGATATATTCGCTGGATTTGTCGAAACTTGCTTTAGGTCTATAGCAAGCAACTCATTGCAAATGGAACAGCTTGGCGATATTAGGGATGTATTATTACCAAAGCTGATAAGTGGAGAAGTGCGAGTAAAGGAATTTTGATTATAAAAGGATGGGCATGATTAAAAAGATTAAAAAAATAAAAAATCTCGGCATTTTTTCGAACTATCAATGGGATAGCGGGGTTTTAGCTGATTTTGAGAGATACAATATATTTTATGGGTGGAACGGAACAGGAAAGACAACGCTAACTAAATTATTTGCCGCCATAGAAAGTGGATCATTATCAGAGTTTCCAAATTTAGAATATGAAATTAGTTCAGAAACGGCGACGTTTAAGAACGGTGAAAAGTTTGATAAAAAAATTAGGGTTTTTAATCAGGATTATATTGAAAATAATATTGAAATTGCGGGATCTAAGACAAAGCCCATCTTTATTTTAGGAGAAGAAAACAAAGATATAGCTGAGCAGATAGAAAAGGACGAAACCTTATTAAAGGAGCTGAATAATAGTAAAAACGAACAGGAAAAGCTAAAGGAGAAAAAAGAAACCGAAAAAGGTAATAAGTTTACCGACGTCGCAAAGGTTATTGGTGCGAACACAAGTGGATCTTCGTTGAGAAATTATCGAAAGCCGGATGCTGAAAAGGCATTTGCCGCCCTTATTAAGCCGGAACTCTTAGGCGACGAAGATATAAATGGATGTCTTCTTGCATTAAAGCAAGAAGAAAAAGTGAGCATCCCAGAAATAGACACATTTAGCTTTCTTCAGGCACTAAATCCTATTATTCAGGAAAGTAAAAATCTATGTGCGCAAACAGTTGAAATTCTAGTTATTGAAAGATTAAAACAAAACATCGACATCTCGCGATGGGTTGAAGATGGACTTGCATTGCATTTAAAGCATGGTAATGGTAGTTGTGAATTTTGCGGTCAATTCATGCCCGAGAGCCGAATGCAGGAATTGGTCAATTATTTTAATAAAGAAGACCAGGAGCTTAAGGCTTCCTTAAATAGGAGCATAGAACAAATAAAGGGATTTTTTAGATTTATAGAGGAGATAGTTCCTGTTGATAAGGCAAATTTATATACGGAATTTCAAACAGAGTATGTATCTAGGCTTACAACTTTTAACAAAGAAAGAATAAATTTATTGGGAGAGCTGGGTGATTTAATTAGAATACTCGAAGACAAAAAAACGAAAACGACCGAAAGGATTGATTTAGAGTTTACCATAAGTAACAAACTTGAGAAGAGTATTGAGGAAATAAACAAAACAATCCAAGGGCATAATGGAAAAACTGCTAATTTCCAAAACCAACGAGATGAAGCTCAAAAGAAACTAGAAAACCATTACTTGAGTGAAATTTTTCAAACAGTAAAAGATTTAGAAAAGGGTATTGAAAATTGTGATACAAAAATAAAGAAGATAATTGATGGTGATGAACAAGTATTAGGGATAATAGAATTATCTCAAAAGATAGAAAAAAATAAGGCAACTATATCTTCTGAGCATAAAGCATGCGAAGAATTAAATAGAAAACTGGAAATATTTTTAGGGAGGAAGGAAATTACTTTTGAAGTATCTCCACATGGGGGATATGAAATTAAAAGAAGTGGTAAGATTGCAAAAAATTTAAGCGAAGGAGAGAAGACGGCGATTGCATTTGTATATTTTACAGTCCATCTAAACGATCAGGGATTTAATGTTAAAGATGGGATAATAGTAATAGACGATCCCGTCTCTAGTATGGATGCAAACTCTCTATTTCAGGCATTCGCATTTTTAAAGAATAGTGTGGAAAATGCAAAGCAGGTATTTATATTTACACATAATTTTGATTTTCTTAGATTGTTAATAAATTGGCTTAATTATTTTTATCAAAAGCAAAGTAAGCCCTATTTTATGATAGGAAATAAAGTTTTAAACAATGAAAGAATAGCAGAAATTAAAAAAATAGATCCGCTGCTGATTGATCATGAAAGTGAGTATCACTACCTTTGTAAGATTTTACTTGAACTAGAAATAGACGGCAGTATTGTCTCTGTCTATCATATACCGAATGTTGCAAGAAAGGTCTTGGAAACATTCTTAATGTTTAGGGTTCCTAATAGTGAGAAAACATTCAGCAAGCTTAAAAGATTGAATTTTGATGAAATTAAGAAAACTGCAATATATAAATTTACAAATGATCAATCGCATATTACGGGAGGCGGATTTGACCCATCCTTAGTACCTGAAACTCAAAAAAATGTTAAATATTTACTTGAGATGATGGATGCAACATTTCCTGAGCATTTTGATATACTGAAGCAATCAATTACTGAAAGTTAACTATGACCAAAATATACGAAAACGACATAGAGCTGTGGGTTATAGAAATACTGGAAAAGCAGGGCTATGCCTATTTATCGCCTGACGATCAGGAGATTGAACGCCCTGACTTACGAGAGGTCATTTTACGTGGTCGCTTGGAACAGGCGGTGGCTCGCATCAACCCTTCTGTATCCGCAGAAGCGCGGGAGGATGCCATTAAGAAGGTGTTTAACCTTTTGCCACAGCACTTAGTGGAGAGTAATGAGGAGTTTCAGAAAATGCTTACCGATGGAGTAACCGTGGAAGTCGCCTCGGAACACGGGGGTACTCGGGGAGAAGTAGTACATCTTATTGATTTTGATACCATAACAAATAACGACTTAGTGGTCGCCAATCAATTTACCATTCCCTATGACCATACGAGTAAGCGTCCCGATGTGGTCCTCCTCGTAAACGGGCTTCCGCTCGTAATCATAGAACTTAAGAATGCAACCGACGAGAATGCGACAGTACATAAGGCGTTTACCCAACTGCAAAACTATAAGGATGCTGTACCTCAGCTGTTTGTTTATAATGGCATCCTCATAGCTTCTGACGGCTTAGATGCGCGCGTAGGTTCACTCACGGCGCCGTGGGAACGGTTTGTAGTATGGCGCGCACCGGATGAGAAGCGTAAGGGCGAGAACATAAAGCCACAGATGGAAACGATCGTTACGGAGATGCTCAAGCCGGCAGTACTTCTTGATTTGATCCGAAACTTTACGGTATTTGAAAAGGCAAAAAAGGAAAACAAAGAGACGGGATTAGTCGTTGTTGAAAGTATTAAGAAAGTCGCCGCCTATCATCAGTACTATGTGGTGAATAAAGCGATTGCCTCAACAGTGCAAGCGACAGAAGAAAACGGCGAGCGAAAAATCGGCGTTGTTTGGCATACGCAAGGATCGGGGAAGTCGCTCTCGATGGTTTTCTATACAGGGAAAGTAGTGCTTGCGCTTAACAACCCAACCATAGTGGTAATTACCGATAGAAATGATTTAGATGATCAACTGTTTGAGACATTTGCGGGGAGCCGTGGATTGCTTCGCCAAGACCCCGTACAAGCAGAAAGCAGAACACATCTTAAAGAACTATTACAGACGGCAGGAGGCGGAATTGTGTTTACGACTATTCAAAAGTTTTTCCCCGAGGATGGGGGAGAGGTATATGATCAGCTAACTGAAAGGAAAAACATTGTTGTTATTGCTGATGAAGCACATCGTAGTCAATATGGATTTGCAGCGCGAACGGTATTTAAAGACGAGGAAGCAATTACTCGATACGGCAATGCGAAATATCTGAGAGATGCGCTTCCCAACGCGTCATTTATAGGATTTACCGGTACGCCAATCGAAAGCGAGGATAAATCAACGCCGGCGGTCTTTGGAGGGTATCTTGATGTATATGATATTCAAGATGCAGTAAAAGACGGAGCGACCGTCCCTATTTATTACGAAAGCCGATTAGTGAAAGTGCATCTACCGGAAGAGAAGAGCAGAGAGATAGATGCAGAAGTTGAAGCCGTAGCCGAAGGGGTGGAGTTTACTGCGAAAGAAAAGGCGAAGGCAAAATGGGCACAACTGGAAGCAATTGTCGGTAATAGAGAGCGAATGAAGGAGATTGCAAAAGACCTCGTAGCTCATTTTGAAGCGCGACAAGAAGTGAATGTTGGTAAAGCGATGGTTGTGGCGATGAGCCGAAGAATTGCAGTACAGCTGTATGAAGAAATAGTCGCTATTCGTCCAGAGTGGCATAGTGATGATTTGGATAAGGGCGCGATAAAGGTAGTAATGACTGCCAATTCTTCCGATCCGAAAGAGTTTCAACCACACAATACAAATAAAGAAATGCGACGCCGTGTCGCTGATCGTTTCAAAGACCCGAACAATACACTTAAGCTGGTAGTTGTTTGTGATATGTGGCTCACGGGATTTGATATTCCGTGTCTCCATACGATGTATATAGACAAGCTGATGCGCGGGCATAATCTTATGCAGGCGATAGCGCGCGTAAACCGAGTATTCCGAGATAAGTCGGGAGGATTGATTGTGGACTATATCGGCTTTGCGTCTGATTTACAAAAGGCGCTTGCAGTATATACCCAAAGTGGAGGAACGGGAGACCCAACTATAACACAGGAAAAAGCGGTTGAAGTAATGCTGGAGAAGTATGAGGTGGTGAAGCAAATGTTCCACGGCTTTGATTATGGCCGTTACTTTACATTAGATACCTACGGCAAGCTGGGGGTTATTTTAGAGGCGCAGGAACATATTCTCGCGAAGGATCAAGGGAAAGAAACGGGAAGCCCTAAAAAGAAGGCGCAAAAACCACAGAGCGCGCAGGAACGGTTTACACACGAGGTTACAGTATTATCAAAGATTTTTGCAATTGCAGTACCTCACGAGGAGGCACTTGCTATACGAGGAGAGGTAGCATTTTTTCAAGCGATAAAAGCACGACTTATAAAGTTTGATCCAAATCCTGAAAATCGGCAGGAAGATATCGAAACAGCTATACGACAGATAGTGGACAAGGCGATTGTGGCAGAAGGAGTAGTAGATATTTTTGCGGCAGCCGGTATTCAAAAACCGGATCTCTCTGTTCTCTCGGACGACTTCCTTGCAGAAGTTAAGGGGATGAAGCACCAAAATGTAGCAATGGAGCTTTTGAAGCGCATTTTAAATGACGAGATTAAAGGCCGTTTGCGAAAGAACTTCATTCAAGGGAAGAAGTTATCAGAAATGCTGGAGAAGACAATTAAGAAGTATCAGAATAACCTCCTTACCGCGGCGGAAGTAATACAGGAGCTTATTGAGCTCGCAAAGGAAATAAGAATAGCAGACGCACGAGGGGAGGATTTAGGGTTGAGTGATGACGAGCTCGCGTTTTATGATGCACTCGCTAATAATGAGAGTGCTCGAGAGGTAATGGATGACGCAACACTTCGAGAGATTGCGCGGGTATTAGTAGAGAAGGTGCGTAGTGGCGCAACAGTTGATTGGACGATTAGGGAAAATGTAAAAGCAAAGTTACGCGTGTTAGTAAGGCGCACGCTTACAAAGTTTGGTTACCCGCCCGATAAACAGCTTATAGCAACCGAAACTATTCTTAAGCAGGCGGAGTTATTTGCAGATGACTGGGTAAGCTAAAAGGGGTACTATTATCAAATATGAGCATAGATAAGGACGGCATGTCGTTGAAAGAGTTTATTAATGAAAATCATAGCCTGCTTTCGGCAATGGCAATTTTTGCTACCATAGCAGCTCTTTTAGGAAATCTGCCAATCCGATGGATGGGTATAGTGTTGTCCTTTATTTCAATAGCGGGAATAGTAATAATTTGGCATGAAATAAAAAGTCAGCTTCCTGAGAAGATGAGCCCGAAGTTATTTATATTTCGCTATATCCTTCTTTGGGGATTAGGGGCGCTCATTTTCTATTGGCTCTTAGAGTTTAGGGATATATGGCATGTTTTTCTTTTTGTGCCCCTTACGATCCTTTTTATGTATGTGATTATATCAACGATCCAACCTATTCGTGAGTGGAAGATTATAAGATATGTATTTGGCATAGGAAAAGAAAAAAACAGATTTCAAAAAGCTTTAAAAATATTAGTCATCGCTGTCGTAGCGTATTCCTCGCTGTATTTAGCGGCATTATTCTCAGTGCCAATAAATGTAATTTTGGATGGGATTAAAAATGCTTTTCACTGAGACTGAGAGTAAAACTTATTGTAAAAGAGTTGATAATGGAATTAATCATAGAAAAGGCCAAAAAAAAGAAAAACCTAAGCAAAGAAGAGCAACTTGACGAGCTTCTTAAGCGCGGCATTCATATATCCTACGATGCGCAAGAGGAGGATATTTTATCTGCAGAAGATCCAGCGGACATGCTGGGAAAAGTATTTAACGATTATCATCTCTGGAAAATGGATGCGAGAGATTTTTTCCTTAAGTATAATTATGAAAATGAGGAAAATTTCTTTTTTGAGGCAGATGACGTTCCTATGATGAAAGGCGGGATTGCATATTCATATGCGGATAGTCCTGAGAGCCAGAGTTTGCTCAAAAAAATTAGAAAAGAAACAAAAGATAAGTTGGTATTTTTAAGAAATTTTAAAAAGACTGAATTTCAAGAAAAGGAAGAAGGCGAGGTGCCTAAGGATAAGAATTTATATAATGAAGCGCGCAGGGTTAATAAAAAAAGCATTGTTAAATTAGAATTACCAGCGGATATGCTTTGGGAAAATGTGATGTTGAAAATGAAAGAGGAGCTGCGCGATGTAGAAATATTTTATGATGGTAAATATATTAAAAAAGTCAGCTATGCTGATCTTGGGTTTTTTGTAGGGAAGGTGCAGGAAAAGCCGGATCGCCAATGGGGATTTTTATGCGCATTGGCTGTATTCTCGGGTAAAAATAAAGACTGGGCGACGCCAGCTTCTATTGGGCTAATGATCACCGCACGCTCTGAGAATAAAAAAGTTATTTCTGCAGAAGGAGTACATCAAATTAAGAGGGCATTCACAAAGCGCCTAAAAGAAATTTTTGAGACCCAAAAAGAGCCGTTTGAAAAAACTGACGGCTATTATCTACCAAAATTTAAGGTATTACCGGAAAAAGAGTTACGGAGAGAGGATGTTTGGATGACGGGAGGTGTTATGACGGATAGCAAAAATAACAAAGATAATAGGAGTAGGTTCAAAGAAGATTTCGAGGGAATAGGCGCTGAATAATCAGGGTAATTTCTCAGCGATAAAAAATAATTAAATCCTTTATTTATGAGGGATTTTTTTGTTTGGCTGATTTTTCAGTGTGTAGGGTATGGAGAACGCCAAAAATACAAAACGAGCAAACAAGCTCAATATAAAATACTCTTTGGCGCAGGAAGATCCAATAGATATTGAAAGAAGGGTAAGACGAGCCTTTGAAATACTTTTTGATGAGATGGAAAAGACGGGAAGGTTAAATAGCAAAGCCCCTACGAAGGAACAAAAAATAAGTAATAAAATCATAAAACAAAAACATGAAATCAATAGGGAGTAATTTCGAAGCCATTCAAAAGAAAAATCCACAGTGGGGTGCGTATGTTTGCTTTAGGGAAGTAATTCGGGGAAGGGGATATACCGATCGTTCGGTACGAGAAGCGTTTAACCGGTATATCGATAAACGTGACTATAGCGAAAATGAGAAAAAGAAAATTATTGACGAGCTACAGGATGTTGCAAAAGGGCTTGAGGACAGCCAAAACCGAGGGTAAATATCTCCTGTGAGGGGGAGAAAGAGATTAAATGATACGGAATACATCTCGTCGTTAAATAAGGCGACAGCGCCGAAGTTGAAGATCGCGACTTGCTCCGAAAATAACGGGGTAAGTCGGGGTTCTTAACCCTAACAATCCAAAAGGAAAGAGGTTTATCGTTGTTCCTCTTGAAAAATAAAACATCGCCAGATCTTTAGTGGCCAAATATCAATTCCCCGCTCTGAGTGAGCACTTCTCAACGGGGGACTTCATTTGGCCGGTAGAGATAACTGAATAAGAGATTTGTCAGACAAATATTCAGGGTCGTCGGATAGCCCTGGCTGGCCGAAATTTTCTTGTTTCCTCTTGGTTTATACTACTTCCATTTTTACCTCCTCAACTCCATATGAAGGATATAAAAGTGCTATAACAAAAAATTGTTAACAAAATATATGATTAACTTCACTACGCAAGAAATACAGGCAGAAAAAGAACTTAGAAAACGCACTAAAAAGGCGATAAAAGAAGAGGCCATCAAGAGGAAGACAACACTGGTGCGCATACGGTCAGATCTTCACGCACGGTTAAGGGCGGAAGCGAAAATGAGAAAGATAGTGACCGTAAGGTTGCTTGATGAAGTTGTAGAAAGTTTCTTTCAATGATAAAATAAATTTGGACACAATTAACTATGGTATGATGCAGGAGTTTGTATTTAAAAAGGGGTAACTCCGTACAAGATCCTGCAAAGGTAATTGTGTCCAACGGGGTTATCCCTTTTTGAATACAAATATGACACAAGAAATAAATAAAATTACAAAACTAATCGCAGTATACGCACGGGTATCGACAGTAGCGCAGGAGGAGGAAGAAACCATCCACACTCAGTTAATGGCTGTGCATGATTTTGCCGAGAAAAACGGGTATACGATAGTCAAAGAATATTTGGATGACGGGTGGAGCGCCGATATATTGGCTCGACCGCAATTAGACCAACTAAGGCAAGATGCGCGAACGAAAATGTGGGAAGCGGTGTTAATTTACGACCCCGATCGGTTAGCGAGAAAGCGCTCGTACCAAGAGCTGGTCGTGGATGAACTATTAGAAGCTGGTATAGAAACGTTGTTTGTTACTGTGCCACCTTCAAAAAATGAAGAGGACAAAGTAATGCAGAGTATGCGCGCCGTGTTTACCGAGTATGAGAAGATGAAAATAAAGGAACGGTTTAGGATTGGTAAGTTACGGAAGGTAAAAGAGGGACATATCCTTACTTCGGAAGCACCATATGGATATAACTACATAAAACGAGTGGATAATGTTCACGGCTATTATGAGATCAACGAGGAAGAGACAAGGGTAGTAAAAATGATCTTCGATTGGGTTACCTACGACAAACTAACAATTCGAGGGATTGTGTTGAAATTGCAGGAGTTGGGTATACAGCCAAGAAAAAGCAAAAGGGGAGTGTGGAATACAAGTACGATCGGGCATCTATTGAGAAATACCACATACATTGGGGAAGCGTGTTGGGGGAAGTCATACGCCGTAGTTCCCGAAAGGCGGATCAATACGGAAAAATATAGACGGGTTATAAAGACGAGCAGAAAAGTGAGACCAGAAGAAGAATGGATTAAGATACCAACCCCAGTAATTATAAGCGCGGAATTGTTTGCAGATGCAGAGAGGCAGCTTAAGGAAAACTTTGCATTATCTAATAGAAATAGAAAAAACGATTATTTACTCTCGGGAAAGATTTGGTGCGATTGTGGAAATCGTCGAGCTGGCGAAGGACCTCAACATGGGAAACACTTATATTACCGGTGCACGGGGAGGGTGCACAGTTTTCCGTTACCTAATCCTTGTGTTAAGAGTGGGATTAACGCACGCCTTTCTGACGAACTGGTGTGGTCAAAAATATCAGAGTTGATGAGCTCGCCGGAATTATTGCAGGAGCAGATTAAGAATTGGTCTGACAATCGAGAAGATAAGGCGGAAAGCTCTGCTATTGATATTGCGGGAATAAAAAAGCAAATAGCGAAATCAAAAGAAGAGGAGGATCGCTATAATAAGGCATATGGGGTAGGACTGTTTACTGTCGAGCAGTTAGGGGTATATACAACGCCCCTAAGGGAAAAGATCGACGCGCTTGAGCGGCAGGTTGCAAATGTAGCCGTTATGGAACGGCGTGTGAGTAATGCAGAATTACCTTCATTGCAGGAGACAGAGGTATTCTGTGAGAATACAAGAATAACTCTCCAAGACTTGAATTTTGAGGCAAAACAGGCGATAGTAAGGAACATCATAGAAAAAGTCGTAGCAACTAAGCAAGAGTTGCAAGTGAGCGGGTACATTCCCGTAGATAACTCAAATAAAAATATCTTATTATATGCTATCGATAGGCATAGTAGGGCTGCCAAACGTTGGCAAATCGACCCTCTTTAAATTGTTGACCGACCTCAATATTACGATCGCAAATTATCCATTTGCGACCATAGATCCGAACGTGGGCGTTGTGCCGGTACCGGATGAACGGTTGCAACAACTGTCGAACCTGACCGGATCGAAAAAGATTATCCCTGCGGTGGTAGAATTTTACGACATCGCTGGATTGGTAAAGGGTGCATCCGCAGGAGAAGGTTTGGGAAACCAATTTTTGACCCATATTCGCGAAACAAACGCGATTGTTGAAGTGTTGCGCTGCTTCCCGTCGGGAGACATCATTCACGTAGAGCAGGGAGTGGACCCGATCCGTGACATGGACATTATCAATACCGAATTAATACTTAAGGATCTGGAGACGGTTGATAAGCGCATCGGTAAGCTCGAAAGCGAAGCGCGCGCGGATAAGAAGAAGCAGGTCGACCTGGATATCGTCAAGAATTTGCGCACGGTACTCGACGAGGGGAAGATGGTAAACTCAATGGATGAGAAGGTTCTCGCCGAACCGGCAGTAAAAGAAATGACCCTGCTCACGGCTAAGAAGATGATCTATCTACTCAACGGGGCGCCGGAGTATGTTAGCGAAGAGCTGAAGGCGAAGATCAAAGAATCGGGAGCTGACTATGTTATCTACGACCTGCACGACACATTGGATGTGAATGATCTAATTACGAAGGCGTATGAGATATTGGGATTGATCAGCTACTTCACGACAGGAGAAGAAGAAACGCGTGCGTGGACGATTCGTAAAGGGGCAAAGGCGCCAGAGGCGGCAGGAGAAATTCACAGCGATTTTGAAAAGAAGTTCATCCGAGCCGAAGTAATTGCAACGGACAAGTTGCTCGAAGCGGGCGGATGGAAGGAAGCAAAACAGAAGGGATGGATCCGCACGGAAGGAAAGGAATACATCGTTATTGACGGCGATGTTATGGTGATTCTGCATTCGTAATACAAAAAGACCGCCACTGGCGGTCTTTTTGTATGATATACTAAAGATATGAAAAAAGGAGTTACCTTATTACGAATTATAAAAAACGAAGGGATTTGTAAGAAAATACTAACCTTTCGTACTGGGAATAAATTTGTAACGGGGTTTACCCTTATCGAACTGATTCTTACAATTGGCATTTTGGGGGTTATCGCAGTGACTGCGGTATTGACCATAAATCCCATGGAATATTTGAGGCAATCAAGAGATACGAGAAGGGTGGGAGATGTACGAGCAATTGATGGCGCAATATTAGCGGCGATCGCAAATAGTCCTAATATTGCGCAGGGGGCGGCGCAGAAAGTTTACCTATCGATCCCAGATACAGCAGCAAATTGTCCGTCGCTTACGGTGGTATTGCCGGTGCTCCCGACGGGGTGGACATATAATTGTGCAACATCGGCAAATAATAAAAAAACGGATGGGGCAGGATGGATTCCGATTAATTTCGACGCACTTCCGGTGAAAAGTCCATTGACCTCGTTGCCCGTAGACCCGATAAATGATGCAAGTAAGGGGTTGTATTATATATATATCCCTGGGGGGAGTTACTCGGTATCCGCAATGCTGGAATCCGATAAATATCTTAAAGAAAGCGCTGCGAAAGATGAAGGATTCGATCCGGGTAGATTTGAACAAGGGTCGGATCTTAAGCTGTTAGCATCGGCACAGGGGTTGGTAGGGTATTGGCCGCTAAACGAAGGGAGTGGGGCAATCGCACAGGATGCGAGTGGAAACGGAAATAACGGAACGTGGAATGGGGCTGGAGTGCACTACGGAGCGGGGAAGCAAGGATACGCGGGGCAGTTCAGTGCGGCAACGAATGACTACGTTGAGATTCCAACTACATCAGTCCTTAACGGTAATATATTCACCGTTTCAGCTTGGATGTTGTCGAACGACATCACACAAGAACAGACAATCGTTTCTCGTAATGGACCCTTCTTTTTACGAGTTAGTGGTTCGCGGTTCCGCATTGGTGTGCATACCGGAGCGTGGACATTCTTAAATGGAGCTGCGTTGAGTAGTAATTCATGGTATCACCTAGTCCTTACCTATGATGGCAGTACTATGAAAAGCTATATTAATGGGGTGCAAGATTTGACGGCGGCAAAAACGGGGAGCTTGGTTAGCTTTGCAAAGTTATATTTAGGAAGACCTGTCCCGGTTGGAGAGCAATACCCTATGAATGGGCGTATTGACGATGTGCGCATCTACGGGCGTGCGCTCACTGCGCCGGAAATCCAGGCAATATATAATGCCTATAAATAAAAACACACAAGGGCTTTTAGGTATGCAACGCGCTTAATATGCGGCAAAGAGTAGATGATATACATGGATACTTGGAGTAAGGTTTCTAACGGGGTATACTGATACCAATGAAAACACTGCGCGAATACATAGAAGACGCAAGAAAGCGGAAGGTTGCTATTGGGCACTTTAATATTTCCGACCTTGCGGGACTGGGGGGTATTTTCGAGGCTGCAAGGGAATTGGAGCTTCCCGTCATCATTGGGGTCTCGGAGGGGGAGCGGGAAGCTGTGGGTACGAAGAATGCCGCTGATCTGGTACGGAACTTGCGTGAGCAATATGACTATCCGATATTCATCAATGCGGATCACACGCATTCACTTGAGAAGATCAAAGAAGCGGTAGAGGCGGGATTTGATGCGGTGCTGTTTGACGCAGGCAAATTGTCGCTTGAGGAGAATATAGAAAAGACAAAAGAAGTTGTTGCTTGGGTGCGGGCAACGAGGCCGGAAGTATTGATCGAAGCAGAGCTGGGCTACATCGGGAGCAGCTCGACAATTATGACCGAAGTGCCCGAAGGAGCTGCGGTGAACAAGGAGGAGCTGACCGATCCTGAGGTTGCCGCGCGATTCGTGCGGGAAACGGGCGTCGATCTGCTGGCCCCTGCGGTAGGAAATCTGCATGGTATGTTCAAAAATGCGCCAAACCCAGATCTTGATATCGATCGCATCGCGGCCTTGCGTGATACGGCGGAGGTGCCGATGGTATTGCATGGCGGATCGGGAATAAAGAACGGGGATTTTATCGCAGCGATACAAAATGGCATCTCGATCGTGCATATCAATACCGAGATACGTCTGGCATGGCGAAAGGGGATGGAGCGGGCGCTTGCGGAAAAACCCGAGGAGGTGACTCCGTATAAACTACTCCTCGACTCGAAGGATGAGGTGCGCCGGGTGGTTGCCGAGCGAATGAGATTATTTAATGGAATGGAATAACAAATGGAACATACTATAGTAGTATTGGTAGATGAGGATAGGGAATTCGATTCGATTATCAAGATGAAATTGGAAAGTGAAGGGTTTGCGGTGCATGTGGCGGATATGCCACAGATGGGGATGCGAATGATCGAGGAAATACAACCGGACCTGGTGCTGCTTGATATCAATATGCCGGGGATGAGCGGGATTGAATTTATCACCGAGTTGAAGGAAAATCCGGCTGCGAAGACGACTAAGGTTGCATTCTTTTCATCAATGATCGATCCATGGAAAGGAAATGGTGATATTCAAAGCGTTGCCGAAAAACTGGGTGCGATTGCATTCATCGACAAGGCAATTGATCTAGACAAGCTGGTCGAGCAGGTAGGGGAGCTTATTGCAGCCCCCAAAACGGGAATGTGATATAATACAACCATGAGTACCGTACCAAAAATTTTGATGGTTGATGATGATGTCGATTTGGCATCAATCATTTCAATGAAATTGCAAACCGAAGGCTTTGACATTAAAACAGTCAGCAATCCTGAGGTTGCGTTGGAAACCGTGAAGGAATATAAGCCGGACCTGATATTGTTGGATATTAATATGCCAGGTATGAACGGTACGGAATATCTCATCGAATTACGGGACCTCCCCGATATGAAAAAGGTGAAAGTTATCTTTTTTACCAGTATGAGCAATCCCTGGCCGGTATTTAAGGACCGCGATGCGATCGCGAAGGAACTGGGTGCAGTAGATTTTATGGAAAAGGGGACGGATCTAATCAATGTGGTAAAAAAGATCCGGGAAACATTATTAAAAGAATAGTATAAGGAGAACGATATAATAAAAGATTATTCGGCAGAGCAAATCATTCGATTTTTTTTCAGAAAAGGACGGCAAGTGGTGGGAAAAGGAGGGGCAAAAGCGAACATAAGTAAAAGAGATTGACTAAAGGTCGCAATAGGCTCATATTAATTTCAGAAAATTACATCATAATAGGAGAACGATATGACTGAACAAACATTTGGGCCGGGTAAGGAAATGAATGGATGGGAATGGGAAGAGTGGCTTGAATTCGAGGAGCGATTGGAGAAATTATCGGATGAAGCACTTTTAATGCTCTGCGAAAAACATGGGGTGAAGTTCGAACCGGAAGACACGCCCAAGGAGCATATCGCCGGCGCATTGCTTGAATCGACGAGGAAGGAGGTTCTTGTATCCGAGGTAGAAGAGGTAGAAAGGCAGTTATCCTAAGCGCAATACAGCGAAAGGGAGGTCGCGATGAGCAAGCATACTCCGAACACCACCGAGCCGAGCAAGTCGCATGAAAGTTCCGGGCATCCGTATCGCCATGTCGATTACTACAACTATGGCGAGGACGGGAAGAAGGAGGGCGAGACCCATGGGGTTCGCGAAAGCGAAAGTTTCATGGACTTCCTGTTGGGATTTTTCGGCGGAAAGAAGAAGGATTAGTATGAGGGGCGCAAACGCGCCCCTTGTTTTTTGTAATAAAAAATAAAATCCCCTATAATAAGACCAATATGGCAGATATGAAAGATTATTCGGCAGAGCAAATCATTCAATTTTTTTCAGAAAAGGACGGCAAGTGGTGGGAAAAGGAGGGGCAAAAGCGCGCGCTCGCGCTTTTTCACGATGCGGCAGTAAGAGTGCCTGCGTACAAGGATTTTCTAAAGAAGAACAAGATAGATCACACAAAGATACAAACGTGGGTAGATTTTCAAAAGGTTCCGTTAACGAGCAAGAAAGATTATTTGCGGAAGTACCCGCTTGAGCAGTTGTGTTGGGATGGGAAGCTGAATAAGCCGCTTGTTTTTACGGCTACCTCTGGTTCAACGGGGGAGCCATTTTATTTTCCCCGGACGGCAGAGGTGGATAGAAATGCATCCATCATTCACGAGGCTTTCTTAAAAAATAGCTCATATGGCGGTGAAAAGCCGACGTTGGTCATCGTGGCGTTTGGTATGGGGATCTGGATCGGAGGCCTAATCACATACAAGGCATTTGAAATTGCAGCCCAAAGAGAAGGGTATCCCGTGTCGATCATAACGCCAGGATTGAACAAAAAAGAGGTGATAAGCATCTTGCAAAGGATAGCGCCCCAATATAAACAAGTTATTTTAGCCGGGTATCCTCCGATGGTGAAAGATATTGTTGATGAGGGTATTGCGCAGGGTATTGATTTTAAAAAATTGAACATGCGGTTATTGACGGCCGCGGAAGCGTACACTGAAAATTTCAGAGATTATCTTGTTGAAAAGATGGGGATCAAAAATCTCTTTCAGGATGTAATGAGCATCTATGGGTCTGCTGATATTGGAGCGATGGCATTCGAGACGCCGACAGCGATTCTTGCCCGACGAATGGCAATGAAAAATAGGGAGTTATTTAATGATATTTTTACTGATATTAAAAAAACACCAACGCTTGCGCAATTTAACCCCATGCAGATCATGTTTGAATCTTTAAATGGAGATGTGGTACTGACAGGAGACAGCGCGGTGCCATTGATCAGATATGCGGTTGGAGACAATGGAGGAGTGATGAGTTACAAGGAAATGATGGCGCACATGGGGAATCGCGGGGTGATATGGGATAGCGAAATTAAAAAGGCAAAGATTCGGAATGTATATGAATTGCCGTTCGTGCATGTATATGAGCGCAACGATTTTTCAACCACGCTTTATGGATTGCAGATATACCCAGAGACGGTGCGGGAGGCATTGTTGAAGAAGTCGTTGCATCCGCATGTTACCGGAAAGTTTTCAATGGCGACATCGTTTGACGAGGAACAGAACCAATATCTTGAGATACATATTGAATTGAAAAAGGATAAGGAGGAGAGCGCGGAATTGTCCGACAGTATCGCAGGTGAAGTGTTCGAGTATCTGCGACAGCATAATTCGGAATTTAGAGAGCTCTCGAATCATCTTAAGGAGCGGGCGAAGCCAAAGATAAATCTCTGGCCAGCAGAGCACCCTACTCATTTTAAGACAGGAACAAAGCAAAAATGGATACAAAAATAAAACCGATGCAGTGGAATAAAGCGACGGAGTCGTTGGAAGATTTTAAGGCAAAGCTGGAAATTCGAGAAATTATAGACGCATATGATGCATTACTCGACGAGCTATTCCAGGTCCGCAATCCGAAGTATAAGTTCATTCCCGAGCATAAGGAAGATTGTGCGGAATTTAAGGAGGAATATTTAGCAGGAAAGTCGACGCAAGAAGACGGGGAATGGTTTTATTTCCCGTATTCAAAAAACCTGATCCATTATTTGCCGGATGCGGTGCATCAGGAATTGCGGACTGCCCGTAATAAAAACCTTATTACCAAAGAAGAACAGGAGAAATTTTATAACTACACGGTTGCCATTGCGGGGTTGAGTGTCGGGAGTCATCCCGCACTTGCGATCGCCACGATGGGCGGTGCGAAAAAGATCAAGATTGCGGATGCAGATGAAGTGTCAGGCCCGAACCTGAATCGTTTGCGGTATGATTGCTCGACGCTTGGAAAGAACAAGGCGCACTTGGTTGCAAACCATATCTTGCAATTGAATCCGTATGGCGAAGTGGAGATGTATGATATGGGAGTTACGCCCGAAAATATAGACGCCTTCCTTGAGGGAGCTGATGTGGTAATCGAGGAAGTAGACTTTTTGCCGATGAAGATCATGCTCCGCGAGGCAGCAAAAAAGAAAGGGTTGCCGTTGATCATGGCAACTGATAACGGAGATGGGGTGATCGTGGATGTTGAACGCTATGACCTTGATCCAAACACGCAGTTGTTTAATGGAGCTGCGGGGGATGTATCCATGGATACGCTTAAGGCGATGTCACCGGCAGACCTACCAAAGCTGGCGACGCAGATCGCAGGACCATACATGGTGGTCCCACGTATGCAGCAGTCTATTCTGGAGGTGGGGAAAACGTTGTATTCCTGGCCGCAATTGGGTGATGCTGCGATCATGTGCGGCCCGGTGATAGCATATTTGGTAAAGCGATTAGCGATAGGAGGAAAGGTTGCTTCAGGCAAATTCGATGTAAGCTTGGACGCGATCCTTGATCCGGATTATCACACCGAAGAAGCAAGGGCAAAAAGAGAAGCGGATATAAGAGAAGTACATAAGGCAATAGGATTTATAGAATGATCACACGAGAACTGATCGAAAAAATAATACAGGAATCCGTAAATGCACCATCGGGGGACAATTCTCAGCCGTGGCGATTTGAGGTGCGAGGAAACGCGATCGATATTTTGAATATTGATCGGGATAGGACAATTTTTAATTTCCACAGCCGTGGAGATTATATCGCGCATGGAGCGCTGATGGAGAATATTGCCATCGTTGCGGCGGAATATGGAATTCGGGCGGATAGTATACTGTTTCCTGCCGGTGTGGGAAAAGGACCGACCGCTACGATCATGCTCAGCGAAGGCGAGACCGGAAAGAGTGCGCTTTACGGAGTAATCAAAAGCCGGGCAACAAATCGTAAGCCATACGAAAAAAAGCCACTGACCGAAGATCAAAAAAGCGGACTGATGGAATATAGTGGAGTATACGGCACCGCTAAGGCGATTATCATGAATGATCGCGAAGGTATCAAGAATATCGCGAATGCGATAAGTTTAAATGAGCGATTGATATTGGAAAGCAAGGTAATTCGAGACTTTTTATTCTCGATCATCCGATGGACAAAGGAGGAAGAGCGGGCGAAGCCGGGGATGAATGTCATGACGCTCGAGTTGGCACCACCGCAACGGATGGCGTTTCGAATGTTCAAAAATGACACAGTTGCTTTACTCGCGAAGAAAATGGGATTTCCGAAGGCGATGCAGAAGGAGGGCGCTGAATTGTATACGGCGTCGGGAGCAATAATTGCAATCGTTATAGATGGAGTGAAGGAAGATGGCTTTGTGAACGCGGGGAGATTGTTCGAGCGAATATGGCTAACCGCAACGGATCTAGGGCTTTCTGTCCAACCGGTTGCCGCAATCCCATATCTTGCACAGCGCATCAAGGAAGGCAATAATGGAGGATTATTGCAGGCACAGGTAAAAGATGTGCAGTCGGCAGAAAAAAAGATTCGGGAGGTATTGGGAATTAAAGACAGCAATACGATCGCGATGCTCTTTAGGATCGGTAAGGGAGAGAAGCCGAGTGCCTATTCCTTAAAGTTGCCGCCGGAGATAGAATGATAAGACACATATGAGTATTTGGTTTTTATATAATATAGATTTGTTGCTGTCGGGAATAGCCGCTGCCGCCATCGGCATTTTGGGCTTTGCGGTATTTTTCCGCGATCGCTCAAGCAGTACAAATAGAGCATTGCTCGTGTTCTCGCTGTTTACTGTTGTTTGGGGGACGATCAATTACTTCTCGTATAAGGTTGTTGATACGGTAATGGCACTCTGGCTGATTCGTGGAGTTATTTTTGTCGCTACATGGCATGCGTTTTCGCTCTTTACGTTGTTCTATGTTTTTCCTGAAAAGAGCGTGACATTCCCGAAATGGTATAAATGGTTGGTAGGTGCGACGGCTGCAACATCACTGCTAACCCTTACGCCATGGGTATTTTCCCGTGTATCCGAGGTGTCCGCGACTGGGCAAGTTGCGAAGGTTGAAAATGGTCCCGGGATAGCCGTATTTGGTTTGGTGGTATTTGGCATGATCGTCGCGGGTCTTGGGAAATTGATCGGTAAAACGCGAAGGGCAACGGGCATAGAGCGAACCCAATTTCGCTTTGTGCTACTGGGAACGGCGATCACATTCGTTTTAATTGGTACATTTAATTTTATATTTCCGGTTATTTTGGAAAATGCGAAGTTCTATCCATTCGCAATGATCGCAGTTATCCCATTTATTGGATTCATGTTCTATGCGATCGTCCGGCACCATCTCCTTAATATTAAGGTAATTGCAACCGAGATCTTTACGTTTTTGCTTGTGGCGTTGTCATTTTTCGAAGTCATATTTTCGGTCACTATAACGCAGATAGTGACCCGTGGTTTGATTTTGATATTACTAACGTGGTTCGCGGTGCTGTTGATCCGCGGACAGATCAGGGAAGTGAAGCAAAAAGAAGAGCTTCAAAAACTTTCCGAAGATCTTGAAAAGGTAAACGAAGAGCTGAAACGAACAGAAAAGCTCAAGGCAGAATTTTTCTCATTTGCAGCGCATCAGGTAAAATCGCCTATGGCGGTTATCAAAGGGTATGCAACATTGATCGGGGACGGAACATTGGCGGGCGTGCCACAGGAAAAGATCGTCGAGATCGCAAAAAAGATCGGCGCAGCCGCGAGTCGCACGCTGGCGATGGTAAACAACCTACTCGACATGCGCAAGATCGAAGAGGGGAGAATGTCATATGTATTTGAAGAATTAAACGTGGTCCCGCCGATCCGCACCATCGTGACCGATCTGGAAACGATTGCAAAGGATAAGGGCCTTGCCTTAACCTTTGAATCGTCCCAAGAGGAGATCTTGTTGAATATGGATATCCAGAAGTTTACGCAGGTGATCCAAAACTTGATTGACAACGCGGTAAAATATACGGATACGGGTTGGGTTAAAGTTGGAGTATCTTTGGTTGATGGTAAGGTATTGTTTACTGTGTCCGATTCCGGCCGAGGAATTTCAAAGGATTTCGCTGCGAAGATGTTCACCCAATTCGCCCGTGACCCGGCATTGGCGCAGGACACCAAGGGTACCGGCCTCGGCCTCTTCATCGCCAAGCAGATCGTAGAAGCCCATGGTGGCCGCATCTGGGCCTCATCCGAAGGCGAGGGCTCCGGCAGCACCTTCTCGGCAGAGATTCCGCAGGACAATAAGGTGGCGACAGCCGCAATGGGTAGCTGATACTTGCAAAAAGCGGATAAAATGGTATAGTGAGGAACATACAAATCCAACAACCGATACCAGGGACGCATCGGAACTCGGATATTATCGATAACATCAATCTATTATTATGGAACTGAAAGCAGAAAAAAGAGAATTATTGGGTAGTAAGGTGCATACGCTTCGTAAGGAGGGTTTTATTCCTGCCGAATTATATGGACGAGGTAAGGAAAATGTGCACTTGACCGTAAACGCAAAGGAATTTGCAAAGGTGCTCAAGGCAGCAGGAGAAAGCACGGTCATCACGTTGAACGTCGGTAAGGAAAAGACTCCGGCATTGATCCATGATGTGGAGATCGATTCGATCTCGGATGCGGTATTACACGTTGATTTTTACGCAGTAAACATGAACGAAGAGACCGAGACCGAGGTAGAGCTTGAATTCGTCGGAGAATCCATGGCTGTAAAGGCGGAGGGCGGTGTGTTGGTAAAGTCAATGCACGAAATCGAAGTACGAGCATTGCCGGGAGACCTGCCACACTCAATCGAAGTCGATCTGAGCGTACTCGCAAACGTGCACGACACGATCCACGTAAAGGATCTAAAGGTAAAGGGTAACGTTACGTTGCTTGCGGATCCGGATGCGGTTGTTGCAACCGTGATTGAACAGGAGGCCGAGGAGGAAGCTGCTCCAATGACCGTTGCTGACGTGAAGGTTGAAGGAGAGAAAAAGAAGGAAGAATCTGCAGAATAAACAAAAATCCGCCTTTTTGGCGGATTTTTTATGCGTGTGCGGATCCTGTCACTTTTCACGTGGCAGGATCCGCGGGAATGACACAGGTTATGGAGTACTGTATCTGCAGGGTATGGGGTGGTGAGCCCCTAAGCTAGCTTTAAAATTTGCTCCATTTGTGCTACCCTAAAAGGGATATGAGACGGAAGATGCTGGTTGATATCAAGAGAAAAAAGCATTCATTCTATCGGGCGACGCCACAGGTCAATCTCGCGTATGAGCGAACGATCAGAGTCCCGGTAAAGGGAATTGCGAGTGTTTTTGCGGTACTATTTTTCATCGCTTCTTTTGTATTTAATTTTGTTGCGGCTCCGACGAGTGGAGATGTGTATGCCGCCGTTGATAAGCTAGAAGATCGCAAGCAGCTTGAGGCGGAGCTGGCGCAACTAGAAAAGGAGATGGCGGATTACGAAAAGCAGATTGCCGATTATAAGAAAAAGGGCAACACACTGCAATCAGAGATTAATCGTATGAATACGCAGGTTGCCAAGCTCAACGCGCAGATTAAATCGATCATGCTGACGTTGCAGAAGGTGAACCGCGAGATCGATTCGACCACGACACAGATTGGGGCGACGGAAACAAAAATTGAAAAGAAGCGCCGCATTATCGGTGAAATGGTACAGGAAATATATCGCAATGAAAATCAGGGCGTGTTGTTGACCTTGCTTGCGAATAATGACCTCTCAAACTTCTTTACCGATCTGAATAATATGGCAAGCGTAAGCGACCAACTGCAGGTCAATCTGAGCGAGTTGATCGGGCTAAAGGTGGATCTATCTGACCAAAAGGAATCGTTGGCAATGCAAAAGAATGATATCGAAACATTGCGCGCCTACCAAGAAGAGCAACGCAAGGAGATCCAACAGACCAAGGCGGAAAAGGACAGCCTGCTCAAGGTGACCAAGGGGAAGGAGACCGAATATCAAAAGGTGCTTGCCGAGCGGCAAAAGACTGCTGCACAGATCAGGAGTCGGTTGTTCGATATGCTGGGAGGAGGGCAGATCAGCTTCGGTGATGCGTATAAGTATGCAAAGGCAGCAGAAAGCGCAACAGGCGTGCGAGCTGCTTTGATCTTGGCAGTGCTAGACAATGAATCAGCACTAGGGAAGAATGTGGGAAAGTGTAACTATAAAGGTGCAATGCACCCGACGCGTGACATGCCGGCATTCTTAGAGATTACGAAGAAGCTGAACATCAACCCGGATACTACATTGGTATCGTGTGCGATCAAGAGCGATGGCGCATATGGAGGAGCGATGGGCCCAGCGCAGTTCATCCCATCGACCTGGGTGCGATTCGAGGCGCAAATCGCATCGGTAACGGGGCATAATCCGCCAAATCCATGGAATATGCAGGATGCCTTTATGGCGACAGCACTGTACCTCAAGGGAGCGGGAGCTGCGAACGCGACGCTCTACCAAGAAAAGGTTGCCGCCGCCCGCTATTACGCGGGAGGTAATTGGGCGAAGTATCTGTCGAGCTATGGAGCGCGCGTAATCAACAAGGCAACGAAGTTCGAAGACGATATCGCAACGTTGAATTCCTGACGTGAAACGCAGAAATAACGAAAAACGAATA